>NZ_JAAXPR010000014.1 GCF_012396585.1 Streptococcus ovuberis | reverse complement strand
TCTTCTGGATCCTTGATTGGTGTGCCGTTCTCATCAACAAAGTTAGTGAGTGGTGTCTTAACTGGAGGTGTTACCTGACGGTAAATGTTGGTCACATTGCCATCTTTGTCCGTCGTGGTCGACACAAGCTCATAACCTGAAAGTGGCTCATTTGGTTTAGAGCCCTCTTCTGGATCCTTGATTGGTGTGCCGTTCTCATCAACAAAGTTAGTGAGTGGTGTCTTAACTGGAGGTGTTACCTGACGGTAAATGTTGGTCACATTGCCATCTTTGTCCGTCGTGGTCGACACAATCTCGTAACCTGAAATTGGCTCATTTGGTTTAGATCCTGATTCTGATGGCTTGATTGCCGTGCCGTTCTCATCGACAAAGTTAGTTATCTTTGGTACATAAATATGAGTCATATTACCATCTGAATCTTTTTCTGTCCCTTTCAGGTAATAAGCGTCAAAGGTCTTAGGATTTAGGATCCCCTCTTCTGTCGGCGCCAATTCCTGTCCCTTATCGGTGATATAAGAGGTCTTCAATGGAGTCACCGTTGGCGTATAGGTCGTCTTAACAGTTGTGCCATTTTTATCCGCTGCTTGGACGTTGACCGACTCTGGAGTGCCAATAAAGTCTGGGTTCGGTTGGAAGGTGATAGTTCCTGTTTCCTTGTCAAGCGTGTAGGTACCAACTTGTTGGCCGTCCTTCATCGCCGGAACAGGTTGGTTAGTCGGATTACCTTGAGCGTCAAGAAGCGTAATACTGTCGGCGTTAATCGGTGCAACTGCATCACCTGCTGTGAACAAGACTTTAGCGTCAGTAGTTTGTGCCACACCTTGCTTGTCCTCAGTTATTGCTGGAGTCGCTGTTGGTGTTACCGGCGTTACCGTTGGCGTGTAGGTCGTCTTAACTGGCGTACCGTTCTTGTCCTGTGCCTTAACAGTAACTGGCTTAGCTACTCCTGTGAATTGTGGTTCTGGCGTGAAGTCGATTGTTCCATCTTCTTTAAGCGTGTAAGTGCCTTCACCTGGAACAACAATTTCCTTAACTTCTTCACCAGCTGCATTCACAAGCGTGATGGTACTGCTGTTAATCGGTGCAACTGCATCACCTGCTGTGAACAAGACTTTAGCGTCAGTATTTTGTGCCACACCTTGCTTGTCCTCAGTTGTTGCTGGAGTCGCTGTTGGTGTTACCGGCGTTACGGTTGGCGTGTAAATTGCAGTAGCTGGCGTACCGTTCTTATCTTTGACCTGAACGATAATTGCATCAGGTGTTCCAACAAAGCTTGGTTTTGGTTGGAAGGTTACCTGACCAGTCTTAGGATCAATGGTGTAGGTTCCAACTTCTTGACCATCTCTCAGGGCTGGCAACTGAGTTCGATCAGTCTCCTTGCCTGTTGTTGGATCAATAAATTTGGCCGGTTGCTTATCTGTGATGGTGATTGGTGCAGTCTTATCCCCTTCTTTGAAGATCAGATTAGAGGTCTGTGGTTGACCTTGAACATTTGTGGTATCTGAATCCTTACCAGTCGGGTTCACCGGTGTCACCGTTGGCGTGTAGGTCGTCTTAACAGTTGTGCCATTTTTATCCGCTGCTTGGACGTTGACCGACTCTGGAGTGCCAATAAAGTCTGGGTTCGGTTGGAAGGTGATATTTCCTGTTTCCTTATTAAGCGTGTAGGTACCAACTTGTTTGCCGTCCTTCATCGCCGGAACAGGTTGGTTAGTCGGATTACCTTGAGCGTCAAGAAGCGTAATACTGTCGTTGTTAATCGGTGCAACTGCATCACCTGCTGTGAATAAGACTTTAGCGTCAGTATTTTGTGCCACACCTTGCTTGTCCTCAGTTGTTGCCGGGGTTGCTTTTGGTGTTACTGGCGTTACGGTTGGCGTGTAAATCGCCTTGGCTGGCGTTCCGTTCTTATCAACACGTTTCACCTCGACACCTGTGCCTTTACCAGTGAAGGTTGAATCTGGTGTGAAGGTTACCGTACCATCTGGGGCAACTTTATAAGTTCCCTCACCTTGGATGGTCTTGGATGTTGTGCCATCTGTGAAGGTAGCTGGAACACTATCATCCATTGGAACCTTCTCATTTCCTGGGGTAAATGGAATCTTAGCTGACTGCGGTTTGCCTTGAGGAGCGGTGGTCTGTTTAGACTCTGCGCTTGGTGTAACCGGAGTTACCATTGGCGTGTAGGTCGTCTTAACCTCAGTACCATTTGTATCTTTTGCACGGATAATTGCTGGTTCTGGAGTACCGACGAAATCTGTATTTGGCTGGAAGGTGATGACGTTATTATTGTCGATAATATAAGTTCCGACTTGTTTACCATCTTTATCCAAAGCAGGAATCTCATCCTCAATCGCTCCATCTTTTCCAACTAGGAAGATGGAATCTGGATTAATTGAAGTTGTCGCACTGCCTGGAGTGAACAGTGCTGTGGCATCCGTTGTTTGTGGTTGACCTTGAATATCACTAGTCGTTGCAGGCTTGACTGTCGGGGTAACAGCAGTGACAGTCGGCGTGTAAATCGCAGTAGCTGGCGTACCGTTCTTATCTTTGACCTGAACGATAACTGCATCAGGTGTTCCAACAAAGCTTGGTTTTGGTTGGAAGGTTACCTGACCAGTCTTAGGATCAATGGTGTAGGTTCCAACTTCTTTATCATCTTTCAGGGCTGGCAACTGAGTCTGATCAGTCTCCTTGCCTGTTGTTGGATCAATAAATTTGGCCGGTTGCTTATCTGTGATGGTGATTGGTGCAGTCTTATCCCCTTCTTCGAAGATCAGATTAGAGGTCTGTGGTTGACCTTGAACATTTGTGGTATCTGAATCCTTACCAGTCGGGTTCACCGGAGTTACCGTTGGCGTATAGGTCGTCTTAACAGTTGTGCCATTTTTATCCGCTGCTTGGACGTTGACCGGCTCTGGAGTACCGACAAAGTCTGGGTTCGGTTGGAAGGTGATAGTTCCTGTTTCCTTATTAAGCGTGTAGGTACCAACTTGTTTGCCGTCCTTCATCGCTGGAACAGGTTGGTTAGTCGGATTACCTTGAGCATCAAGAAGCGTAATACTGTCGTTGTTAATCGGTGCAACTGCATCACCTGCTGTGAACAAGACTTTAGCGTCAGTATTTTGTGCCACACCTTGCTTGTCCTTAGTTGTTGCTGGTTCTGCTGTTGGTGTTACTGGCGTTACTGTTGGTGTGTACGTTGACTCGGCTGGGGTGCCGTTAACGTCCTTGGCTTGAACCTTAATCGGTTGAACTGGAACTTCTCCTATGTAGTCCTTATTTGGCTTGAATGTCACATCTCCAGTCAATGGATTCAGCTCAAATTCACCGATGACGTTACCAGTTGTGTCCTTAGCTGGAACTTTAGTCTCGTTAATTGGCTGATTCTTCTCATCCAAGAATTTGGCTGGCTGATCAGCGTCAATCTTCATCGGTACATCGGCGTGACCTGGGGTGAAGTCGAGTTTACGGCTTTGTTCTTGACCTTGTTTGCCTGTTGACGTTTCTGCCTCACCTGTCGGTTTCACTGGCGTTACGGTTGGCGTGTAAATCGCCTTGGCTGGCGTTCCGTTCTTATCAACACGTTTCACCTCGACACCTGTGCCTTTACCAGTGAAGGTTGAATCTGGTGTGAAAGTTACCGTACCATCTGGGGCAACTTCATAAGTTCCCTCACCTTGGATGGTCTTGGATGTTGTGCCATCTGTGAAGGTAGCTGGAACACTATCATCCATTGGAACCTTCTCATTTCCTGGGGTAAATGGAATCTTAGCTGACTGCGGTTTGCCTTGAGGAGCGGTGGTCTGTTTAGACTCTGCGCTTGGTGTAACCGGAGTTACCGTTGGCGTGTAGGTCGTCTTAACCTCAGTACCATTTGTATCTTTTGCACGGATAATTGCTGGTTCTGGGGTACCGACGAAATCTGCATTTGGCTGGAAGGTGATGACGTTATCATTGTCGATAATATAAGTTCCGACTTGTTTACCATCTTTATCCAAAGCAGGAATCTCATCCTCAATCGCTCCATCTTTTCCAACTAGGAAGATAGAATCTGGGTTAATTGAAGTTGTCGCACTACCTGGAGTGAACAGTGCTGCGGCATCCGTTTTTTGTGGTTGACCTTGAATATCACTAGTCGTTGCAGGCTTGACTGTCGGGGTAACAGCAGTGACAGTCGGCGTGTAAATTGCAGTAGCTGGCGTACCATTCTTATCTTTGACCTGAACGATAACTGCATCAGGTGTTCCAACAAAGCTTGGTTTTGGTTGGAAGGTTACCTGACCAGTCTTAGGATCAATGGTGTAGGTTCCAACTTCTTGATCATCTTTTAGGGCTGGCAACTGAGTCCGATCAGTCTCCTTGCCTGTTGTTGGATCAATAAATTTGGCCGGTTGCTTATCTGTGATAGTGATTGGTGCAGTCTTATCCCCTTCTTTGAAGATCAGATTAGAGGTCTGTGGTTGACCTTGAACATTTGTGGTATCTGAATCCTCACCTGTCGGTTTCACTGGCGTTACCGTTGGCGTGTAAGTTGACTCGGCTGGGGTGCCGTTAACGTCCTTGGCTTGAACCTTAATCGGTTGAACTGGAACTTCTCCTGTGTAGTCCTTATTTGGCTTGAAGGTCACATCTCCAGTCAATGGATTCAGCTCAAATTCACCGATGACGTTACCAGCTGTGTCCTTAGCTGGAACTGTAGTCTCGTTAATTGGCTGGTTCTCCTCATCCAAGAATTTGGCTGGCTGATCAGTGTCAATCTTCATCGGTACATCGGCGTGACCTGGGGTGAAGTCGAGTTTACGGCTTTGTTCTTGACCTTGTTTGCCTGTTGACGTTTCTGCCTCACCTGTCGGTTTCACTGGCGTTACCGTTGGCGTGTAAATCGCCTTGGCTGGCGTACCATTCTTATCTTTGACCTGAACGATAACTGCATCAGGTGTTCCAACAAAGCTTAGTTTTGGTTGGAAGGTTACCTGACCAGTCTTAGGATCAATGGTGTAGGTTCCAACTTCTTGACCATCTTTCAGGGCTGGCAACTGAGTCTGATCAGTCTCCTTGCCTGTTGTTGGATCAATAAATTTGGCCGGTTGCTTATCTGTGATAGTGATTGGTGCAGTCTTATCCCCTTCTTTGAAGATCAGATTAGAGGTCTGTGGTTGACCTTGAACATTTGTGGTATCTGAATCCTTACCAGTCGGTTTCACTGGCGTTACCGTTGGCGTGTAAATGTTAGTTGCTGTTTTAGTAGCTGTTGTTCCATCTGAACTTGTAACTGTTGCTGTAGCAATAACCTTAATACCTCTACCAGTACCTGTAAAGCTTGGCTCTGGGGTGAACGTTACCTGACCTGTTTTTGAATCAAGAGTATAAGTTCCTTCGTTTTCAATTTTTTGTCTAGTTACTCCACCCTCAAATGTATAATTTGTAATAGTAATATTCTCAGGACTAATTGGCCGATTATTATCGTCAACAATAGTTGCAACAAAGTTAGAAGGACTATTTTGTGCTACTCCTTGAACACCCGTTGTGTTAGCTGTCGTTCCTTTAACATTAAAGTCCTTAACCGTTGGGACATAGACTGAGTCCATGGATTTATTCACAGCGGTATGAGTACCATTATTTACGTTATCTTGTCCGTGATAATCCTTATCTGCCGTCCAACCACTGTTAAAACCATTTTTATCTGTCGCTCGAAGAACAATCCCTTTAGCTGTACCTGTGAAACTCGCTTCAGGAATAAAAGTGACAGTGCCATCTGCTTTTACTGTGTAGGTTCCTTGACCAGGTTCTTTCCAAGTGCTAACAAGTTGACCTGAAGGATTTACAATTTGAACAGCTACATTACTATTGATACTATTATCTGTCGTACCGTCAGAAATCAGTTTACCGTAAGCAGTAAAATTGACTTTGCTCTTCTGTTCCTGACCTCTTAATCCTTCTGTCTCTTTTCGTTCACCGATTGGTGGGAATCCTAAAGGAATTTGAAAATCTTCAACTTCTCCCGTCCCTGCTACACCTACTGGGGAACTAATCTCATCTGCTACACGCGAAATACGAATACGCGCACCTAATTTCGCTAAATTAGTATCTTTGATATCTGGCTTATTCCAAGACAATGTGTAGCTACCATTTTGATTAACCGTAACAATGTCAGACGCTTCATTCTCATCAAAAACACCATTATTGTTAAAGTCAATAAAACCACGTGTATAAGCTGTTTCACCATTGCCATTAGCAAGGATTGTTAAATTATATGTTTTTCCATGCCCATCAACTTGTGGCAAAGTAGTACGTCCAGTTAACTGCTGATTCCCCTCATCTCCGCCTACTAAGTCATCAGAATTCCATCCCATACCAGCCGAAATATCAACGTCTCCCGGAACAGTACCTAAGTACGGAGGATTAGGATTTTTTGTTTTGTTTATATAGTGGGTTGCAACGCCATAAGAATCAGGTGCATCTCCCATATCTGGAAGAATAAATCCAATGACAGCGTGTTGTGAACCTCGAGTATTGACATATGTCGTTATTGTTAAACCTTGTTCAGCTGTACCTGTCGTTGTTAGTATTGGAACAGAATTGCCATCAATATTGGTTCGCACAGGACCAAACACTTGAGTCCCCAAGCCTCCAGTCACCTTATCTGGATTAATCCACTTCTCAGCTTCTGCATAAGAGTAGTCTTTACTTCCTAAATAAACTGGATGATAAAAACCATTCCCTTGGTTTTCACTATAAAGTGTATTAGCTGTAATCGGTGCAAAGTTACCAGTTGCATAAGTTCCGTCATGCATTGCTAAATCAGGAGCAGTTGGATCCCCTTTTGCTACATCTGTTTTTACATTAGCAAAGAGCTTAAACGGTGTACCACTGGTTTTAAAAATCAGAACCTCTCGATCACCTTGTTCTTCACCATCTGCCACAACAACTGTAGGCGCTACTGGTTTACCGTTATATTTAGCAGTGATTTTTAAAGTAAAACCAATATTTGCACCATCAATTTCTGAGCCAAAAGCTGCCTTCTCATTACCTAAAACTCCTGCTACACGTAAGTGTGACCACTCCTCACTCGGTGTTTGAATAGACACTCCCACTGGTAGATTTGCAACTTTTTTTCCTTTATAATCACTCGCGTCTGGCCGCATAGTATTTGTTGCATTAATACGGAATGGCTTTAGCTCCACAACCTCTGCGGTAACTACATAACCCGGACCAATCTCATTAACATATTTAGTCCCAACTTTTAAAATTTCCTTACCTGGCTCAAGTGTTCCCTTATCTAAATTAGTAATCACAGCAGTTGGACTAGAAAAATCAATCCAGTTAATTGCTGATGCAAGAGAGGATATTGAAACTTCTTTACCCTCAGCATCTATAGCTGTTGCTTTCGTGACTTGCCCCCAGCGTTCTCGAGAATTTGATCCTGTTAATGTTGCATTATCCGTTGCATAAAAGGCACTAGACTCATTGGTCAAAGAATTATCAATGTTTGAATCGAATACTTCTTTGCGCACATCAAAGTTGACCAGATTGTTCTTGCCACCACGTTCCACAACTACAGCTGCCTTAGCAGTGTCTTGTTCATTAACCAAGCGGTAGTTCGCCAAAGCAGGCGCTGTTGCCATTTCGCTATTGACCACAACATTAAACTGAACAGGCTCTTCTTTGGGTTGAGTCGTCTGCTCACTGACAGAGTGGCTACGACTATAAACCACCTCACTGGTGTCCACATCTGTATAGGTGACTTTGTAGGTTGTCGCAGCAGTACGTACTATAACAGGCTCATTTGCCACTGTCTCTTCCGCTAGTGTTTCTAAATGAGACGCCTCGGTTGGTGCTCCAGTCTCAACGACTGCTTGCGTAGAATCCTCACTGATAGAAGCCGCTACTTCCGATGGCGATTCCGGCTCACTCGTCATTGTTGGCGCTTCAATCGCATTTGACTCCTCTGAGTTAAGTTGCCCTATCTGGTCTTGTGGCGTTACAATATCCGCACTAGAAGACACAGTAGCCAGGGTATCAGCCGATACGGTACCGCCAGCCATGAAAAAGGCCGCTACCGCAACGGAAGCTACCCCAACATTAAATTTACGAATTGAAAAGCGCAATCTTTTATCAGGCTGTTCTGATGAATTATGTCGCATAAATTCTCCCATATTTTTTATTTCATTTAAGGAATAGTATCCCACAATATAATACCCCCCCCCCGAGTTTTTGTCAAATATTTGATCTCAATAAAAATGTACCACACACATAAAGCGCAATTTCCTATTTGTAAACAATAGCCATCATTTATGCTACCAATCTAGTGCCTTTTCAGACTACGAATTGAAATGGGCAACTCGTATTTAAGCAGTTCTTATCCGCTGTTTTATACTATCTACACCAGACTTCAAATACTGTCATTGAAGAAACGTTATCACGACTATGGTGGTCTGTTGAAGAGCTGCCCCAGCCATTGTTGTCCAGCGAAGATTGAGTTTTAGACACCAATTGGTTCGGATATTTCTCATGATTCGCTGTTACTACCTCTAGGACGCTCATGAGATCTCACGGGATAAATCGCACCAAAAAGACAGCCATCTTTATGGGATGACTGTCTTTTTTAAATAACTTAAGACCGAAGTTGGGCCATCAAATAAAGGAAATAAGGAGCACCTAAACTAGCGACAATCAGCCCTGTGGGAATACCAGTGCCCACTAACAGAATTCGACCAATAGAATCAGCTACTAGTAAGAGCAACATGCCAAACATAAGGCTGGCAGGAAGAGACAGCCGATGATTGGCTCCTATCAGCCGTCGGCTGACATGACCTGAAACTAGGCCGACAAAGGTGACATTCCCGACCAAAACAACACTCAAGGCTGCGAGGCCTGTGGCTAAAACAAGCACCCTTAACCGTTCCTTAGGCACATCAAGCCCTAAAGCAAGAGCTGTTTGCTCATGTAAACTGAGCACATTGAGTTTATGGCTAAAATAATAAGTCAAACACCATAAGACTATGAGAAGAGGCACCATAACCGTTACGGTTCGCCAATTTCCCCCAGTTCCTCGGCCGCTCAGCCAATTGACAATAGCCTCGACCTTATACGGGTTAACATTGCCGACTATAGAAACCATCGTTCCAGAAATCATACTGCTTAACCCTACGCCTGTAATAATCAAACGAACAGGACTTAATCCTTGGTCTCCTTTTTTCGCAATATGGTAAACAATAACGATGACCAAACACCCTCCCAACATGGCTAACATTGGCATAAGGCGAATCATCCATCGGCTTTCTAAGGAAAAGTAAGCAATGACAATCGCCACCACGAGACCTGCCCCTGCATTGATCCCCAAAATTCCCGAATCTGCCAGAGGATTCCTCGTCAGGGTCTGTAAGAGGCTACCACTGAGGGCAAGAGATCCTCCAGCCACCATATAGGCCAAGATACGGGGCAGACGAATCCTCATAATAATCTGATAAACTTGCTGGCTCGCTTTGCCAGAAAAGACCCTTAGGACATCCGAAAAATCTGCTCCGCTATCCCCCAAAGACAAGGAAAAAATAAAACTAACAAAAAGTAGGATAGTCAGAATCCCAAAGAGCCACAAATGGTTTTTTGGTTTTATCATAACTGATCCCCCTTTCGGACCAGCCACAAGAAGCATGGCAAGCCGACAAGGCTAATAATTGCATTCAAAGGGGTCTCATAGGGAGGATTGTAGATACGACAAACCAGATCCACCCAAAGCATAAAGGTGGCACCACCAAACAGGGTTAAAGGGAGCAAGATGCGATAATCTTTGACCACAAAATGTTTGACAGCATGCGGTATAATCAGCCCTACAAAAGCAATTGCCCCAATCATAGCTACTCCAGCTGCAGATAAGAGCAAAGTGATCCCCAGTAGAACAACGGTCATAAGGTTAGTTCTCTGCCCCAAGGATTTGGCTATCGTTTCGTTAAAGCTAAGGATGGTTAACTGATGGGCGAAAAGTTGAGCAAGACTAAGCCCTACTATGATAATCGGTCCGATGATTCGAATCATCCCCCAATTAACACCGATCAGACCACCAGCCTGCCAACCAATCACTGCTGTCGATAATTTAAAGTAGATAGTGATCGCTTGGCCGATGGCTGAAAACAGCGAAGACACCATAGCGCCGGCTAAGAGCAGACGTAACTGGTTGTAACCTCTCCCAGGCACATAAGATAACCCATAAACCAAGGCACTCGAAAGGACAGAGCCTAACAGGCACAACAGCAATATCCCGCTATAATGCATGCTGCCAAAAAGCGCGTAACCAATTACCAATGCCAGTCCAGCCCCTGCGTTAATCCCTAAAAAACCTGGATCAGCGATAGGATTTCGGGTGATTCCTTGCATCATGAGACCAGCAGTGGCCATGGCCGCACCAACCAAAATGGCCGCCACCATTCTTGGCAGGCGCAGGTCGATGATAACATCCTGTAATTCGTTGGAGACCAAGGGCTGTCGTAAGACTGACCAAATCTCTGCATGGCTATAGCTCACTGCTCCAAAACGTAAGGATAGGTAAAAGCCAATGGTAAAAAGCACCAGCAGGACAAGAAAAAGTCGGATAGGCCCTTTGGCTTTAGAAGGATTGCTTTGGAAAGAAAGTCGAGACGGCACTAAATAGCCTGCTCTCGACTCGCTTTTTATCAGTGATTGATCAGCTTTAAAAGGATTAAACGTTCGGCTCATCTTATTTTACAGTTGCTAAAATAGCTTCTCTCAAGGTTTCTAATTCATATTCCAAGGACATAGGATCGTTGAAATAGAAGGCATTAGCATCTACACGGATCACATGACCGTTTTTAACGGCAGGAATGGCCTGCCAAACGTCGCTTTCATAAAGAGCAGTCCCTGTCTGATCGTCTTCTGCTGCGACCACCAGATAATCTCCAGCATAGTCGCCAACCACTTCTTGCGAAATCGCCAAATACCCAGGTCCAAAGACTTCATCAACGACCTTTTGAGGGGCTTTAAACCCTAAAGCTTGGTGGACAATCTCGCCACCTCTGCCCCAATTTTCTCCAAAGAGGTAGATTTCCTTCTCATAGAGCCCCATGATCGTAAAGGTCGAGTCTTCACCGATGGCTGCCTTGAGTTCCTCGGCAATTGCTTTGGTCTTAGTTTCCCAATCGCTTAACCACTTAGCAGAAGCCTCTTCCTGATCAAAGATTGCTCCAAAGTCTGTTACCAATTCAAGGTAACTTCTAGCGCCATAATCAATAGCAACAACAGGGGCAATCTCTGCCAGTTCTGATACATTTTCTTCGGTTGTCCCTACCACAATAAGGTCAGGCTCTAATGCTAAAATAGCTTCTAAATCAGTCGCCGCGACTTCCTTAGCTTGGGTCAGATGGTCCTTCAAAACAGGATTTTTCTTGTCGTAAGAGGTCACCCCAACCAAATTCAAGTCCAAATTCAAGAGATAACCTGTATAGGTTGACGACACAACAACGACTCGCTGAGGATTTGCAGGCACATCGCCGTAATAGGTAAACCCTTTGATTTCAGGCTTTTTCGACAAGGTAACTTGGGCTGTCGATACGTCCTTCGTTGGTTTTGCTTGACCACAAGCCACTAGACATAAACAGGAAAAAAATGTCACTACTAACATCAAATATTTTTTCATAAAAACTCCTTTTCTCTTTTCTTAAAAACTGTCCTTAGCAGTAAAGGTCTTGGCTAAACTGCTCATTATTGCTCATTCTCGTCTCAATCAACATCCATTTCCTTAACCCAAGTCAACCAAAGTTGTAAAAACGATTGATGAATGAGACGCAAGGCAACCATCCGTCACGCGCTGAGGCATGTTTCTCATTTTTCGATCATAACTTCAGGATTTGTCTAAGCGGTAGGTTAGCAGGATTGGACAATGGTGAATCGGATCTTGAACAATTTCAACCTCCACCTTAAATAGGTCTTTCAGGATTTCCTTGGTCATCACCTCAGCAACCTGCCCATGTAGTTTGATTTTTCCATCCTTCATGGCAATCAACCGGTCTGAATAACGGGCTGCTAAATTAAGATCATGCAACACCATGACAATCGTTTTTCCCATAGTTTGGTTTAAGTGCTTGAGCAGGTCTAAAACCTCCAATTGATGGTTCATATCCAAATAGGTGGTTGGTTCATCCAGAAAGATAATGTCGGTGTCCTGCGCCAATGCCATGGCAATCCAAACCCGCTGCCTTTGACCACCGGACAAACTATCCACATGAAGTTGAGAATAGCTCTTCGTCCCTGTTGCCTCTAGCGCCCAGTCAATCCGTTCGCGGTCAACATCCGTCAATCTCCCCAAACCTGACTGATGCGGAAAACGTCCATAAGATACCAGTTCGTAAACGGATATCCCTGCAGTGGCTTCTAAAACCTGAGGAAGCAGAGCCATTTTTTGAGCGACCAACTGCGTCGGCATCTCCGCAATGATTTGGCCATCTAAATAAACATGTCCTGCTCTAGCAGGTATGATGCGTGTCAAAGCCTTAAGCAAAGTAGACTTGCCACAACCATTTGCTCCAATGATGGTTGTGATTTTCCCATCCTCTATGGCTAGGGTTAAGTCTGATAAAATGTGCTGTTCGGCATAGGCAACTGTTAAGTTTTCTGATTGAATCCTTGACATCTTACCTCCTTGATCCGTTTCATATAAGATAGTCTATCCTTAGTTTAGCACATCTTTCGAAAAAAGAAAAGATAAAATTAAAGTTTTCAGATAATTTAATCAAAATAAAAACAGACAGGAAATCCTATCTGCTTCTTCTTAAATCAAGTCCTGCAAAGGCTTGAAGACAATACGTTCAATATCTGACAAATAGACCGATAATTGCTGTTGCTTAACCAAATAGTTTGACACGATTGCATTAGCTTCCAAACGCTGGCTCAACTCTTTCATCCGATCTTGCAAGTCTTGACTGGGCAGTTGTCCTGTCTGCATCAAGCCCTGTAATTCAGCCTGAAAGTCTGTGTATTCTTTGAACAGGGTTGCCGCTTCAGGATTCTGTTCAATTTCTTTTTTAGCACTGGCCACCGCTTCATATTCTGGCAACTTGCGAATGGCACGTTCCAAATGATTGGCTAAATCATAAATGTTTTCTGACATATTCCTCTCCTTTTCATTTAGTGGTCAATAAAGACCTGATAATCTGTTGCTGCCTCAATGATTTCCTTGGAGCGCAACTGGTCTGCCTGAGTCTTGAAGGTAATCTGTAAAATGCCATGGATATCTTCTCGGTTTTCTTCGTTGATGCGTAGATTCATTAGTGAAGTTCCTCTGAGCAATTCCATGATCTTAAGGATTTCATCTTCTTCATCAGGGATGTTGACATAGAGATCGTAGAAACTATCAACTCCACCACGCTTGTGAATTTCCATTTCTTTTCGGGTTGCTCTGCCCTGATCAAAAAAAGTCCATAAAGCGTCTTCGTTACCGGTTTTTAAAAGAGTTGCCACCTGGTCTAACCGCTCCTTGAAATCCTCAATCCGGTCTAACATCACCGCTTGATTAGTCAATAAGATACTCGTCCACATGCCGGGTTCTGCTTCTGCGATCCGCGTCATATCCCTGAAACCACCGGCTGCTAAGTGCTGAGTCAAGGCATACCTTTCTCGATAATCACCAGCCTGAAGCATCAGACTTGAGGCCAAAAGATGTGGGAAATGGCTCACCTGTCCCGTCACCCGATCGTGCTCGCTTGGATCCATCTGGATTAGGCGGACATGAAGTCCCTTGAGCAAATCGCCCAATTCTTCAATCGTATCAGGAGTCGTTAGGCGCGACGGGGTCAGAATGTAATAAGCATTTTCAAATAGGTTAACATCCGCTGCCTGAGCACCAGACTTATGGCTCCCTGCCATCGGATGACTCCCGATAAATCGGACCTTTGTCGGATCCAAGTAGCTGTCAGCCACATCAACAATGGCCTGCTTGGTTGAACCAGCATCTGTAATAAGGACATTAGGTTTGAGGTCCAGCTGAGCCAGTTCTTTAAGAAAGGCCATGGTTTGCTTGATCGGAACTGCCAAGATAATCACATCTGCTAAGGGAGCAAAACTCGCAAAATCATCTGTTACCTCATCTACCATCTGACGGTCAAGAGCGATCTTACGAGACTGTTCCCCGCGGTTATACCCTAAAAGGCGGT
Source organism: Streptococcus ovuberis (assembly GCF_012396585.1). Classification (GTDB taxonomy): domain Bacteria; phylum Bacillota; class Bacilli; order Lactobacillales; family Streptococcaceae; genus Streptococcus; species Streptococcus ovuberis. The sequence continues at coordinate 45,375 of NZ_JAAXPR010000014.1, read as the reverse complement.
AATCCGGATGTCCTCGCCTGATGCCAAGGGCCATAGAAGCCCCTATCAAGCCCAACCCTGCAATATATACGGTCTTGCTCATGGTTAAAATTCTTTCGTGTAACGCCTATGGGCTTCAACGGCAGCTTTCAATTCCTCCAAATTATCCGAAGAAAATTTATCGAGGATTTCGGTTGCCAAGACAGTTGCCACAACAGATTCCATAACAACGGCAGCAGCTGGAACAGCCGTCGGATCTGAGCGTTCGACGGTTGCCTTATAGGGCTCATGGGTGGCAATATCGACACTCATTAAGGGCTTGTAAAGGGTTGGAATTGGCTTCATGACCCCACGAATGACCAGAGGTTGGCCATTGGTCATCCCACCTTCAAAACCACCTAGGTTATTGGTCCTTCTGGTATATCCTTCTGCTTCTGACCAGAGGATTTCATCCATCACCTGACTGCCCTTGAGGCTTCCTGCCTTAAAACCAACCCCGAATTCGACCCCCTTGAAGGCATTGATAGAAACCACCCCTTGGGCTAATTTAGCATCCAGCTTTTTATCCCATTGCACAAAGGACCCTAGACCGACTGGAACACCACCAACCACGCATTCGATAACACCGCCGATGGTGTCACCATCCTTTTTGATTTGGTCAATATAGGTCTTGATCGCGTCCTCGTGTTTGGAATTGACAATAGAGACCTCTGATTGACTGCTCAGTTCTTTAATTTGTCTAACCGTCAAACCGTCTGGTATTTCTACCTCAATCCCACCAAAGGTCACGATATGACTTGCAATTTCAACACCAATTTCTTCTAGGAGACGTTTCGCCACCGCACCAACAGCTACCCGCATGGTGGTTTCACGCGCTGATGAACGCTCTAGAGAATTTCGCAAATCATTGAAACGGTACTTGATTCCACCGACCAAATCTGCATGACCAGGCCTAGGCTTAGTGATTTTGCGCTTGGTTTTAAGGCGGTCCTCAATATCCTCAACCGCCATAATATCCAACCATTTTTCATGATCCTTGTTGGTAACATTCAGGGTAATCGGTCCTCCCATGGTCACTCCATGGCGAACCCCTGATGTGATCTCCACTTGGTCGCTCTCAATCTTCATCCGACCACCGCGCCCATAGCCCCCTTGACGGCGCTTTAATTCGACATTGATGTCAGCTGCGGTCAAAGGAAGACCTGCTGGTACTCCTTCAATGATGGCTGTCAATCGTGGGCCATGTGACTCTCCTGCTGTTAAATACCTCATTTACTTCACCAAATACTCTCTCATTTCATCCAGGCTAACCTCGTTGATAGCAGCCTTCCCCAATTCAGGCACAATCACTGTTTTAATCTTACTGCCGCGCGCCTTCTTATCGTGGGATAGGGCTTGATGAAGGGCCTCGACATTCCAAGGTTCATGGCTAACTGGTAGACCAAATTTTTGGCACATACGGCTAATTTGTTCTGTTATCCCCTCTGGCATCAAGCCTTTTTGTTCAGCGACACGAGATAGTTGGACCATCCCGATAGCGACCGCTTCTCCGTGCATGACCTGACCATAACCAGCGGTTTGTTCAATCGCATGGCCAATGGTATGACCAAAATTCAGATAAAGGCGGATGCCATTATCCAACTCGTCCTCTACAACATGCTGGCGTTTGACCTGACAGGAACGGTAGATAATCTGCTCTGCGTTTTGCAGAATTTCATCTGGACCATTCATCTTGGACAACATTTGCCACAGGGCAACATCAGCAATCAAGCCATACTTGATGACTTCACCCATGCCTTCGATCAATTCCCTACGACCAAGGGTGGCAAGGACATCTGGATCAATCAAGACACCATCTGGCTGGGCAAAAGTACCAACCATATTTTTAGCAAAAGGCGTGTTGACACCCGTCTTCCCACCAATCGATGAGTCTACCTGAGCTGTTAAACTGGTCGGAATTTGCAAGAAATGGATACCCCGCATGTAGGTTGAAGCCACAAAGCCAGCAAGGTCTCCGACAACCCCACCACCCAAAGCAATAATCCCGTCCGAACGGGTAAGTCCTTGATCAACTAAAAAGGCATACGCTTGATTAACCACTTCTAAGTTTTTCTGGGCTTCCCCCTCTGGAAAATCAAATACCGAAACTTCAAACCCTCTGGCTTCCAGACTTTTGACCACACGCTCCGCATAGAGGGAACCAACATGGTTATCCGTAATGATGGCAATCTTTTGGGGTTTCCAAAGCAAAGAGACCCATTGACCACACTGGTCCAGGCTACCTCTCTCAATGACAATATCATAGGGGTGTTGAGGGAGGTTAACAGATACTTTCATAGTCACTCCTTTTTCATTGTTTTGATGTTCTGATGTTTTTAGAGCAAACAGAGATGTTTCTGGAAAACCACCCCCTCTGCTAGAAGGTTTATAAGCTCTGACAAGTGTTATTTATTTTAGCCTAATATGCCTTTTATAGATGGACATACAAGACCAACCTATAGCAAGGTAAGGAGGTCTGGCCAAATGTCCTCGACCGGCATCGGCTGTCCGGTCCAGAGTTCAAAGGCAATCGCCGCCTGATGTAAAAGCATGCCTAAGCCATTAACAGCTATCAGGCCTTCTTTCTTGGCTCTAACTAGCAAGGGGGTTTCTAGCGGTCGGTAAATAATGTCTGCCACTAAGAGAGAAGCATCTAACGAACACCCCTCTGGTAAGGGATTGGACTGCCCATCCATTCCGACACTAGTCGCATTGACCAAGAGGGCTGACTGCTCAAGGCAGTTCTGCACAGCTATTTGGTCTTCTAAGGCAGAAAAGGTCAGCCTTATCCCAGTTTCTTTGGCAATCGAATCCAACTTATGTTTGGCCTTGTCAATAGAGGTTGAACGGGTAACAATATGGATTGCCTTAGCTCCATTCAATGCCGCTTGAGCAGCAATAGCCATGGCAGCACCACCTGCCCCTAACAAGGTCATTTCCTTGTCTTTAACGACAAAGTCTCCCAGACTAGCAAAAAAACCCAGCCCATCTGTATTATAGCCGACTAATTTTCCACCTTGATTGACCACGGTATTGACCGCACCAATCAAGGCTGCTTCTGGACTAAGCTCGTCTAAGTAGGGAAGGACTTTTTCCTTGTAGGGCATGGAGAGATTAATGCCAAACATATCATAACGCTTGATGTTCAAGACCGTCTCGGCAAGATCCTCTTCCTTGATCTCAAAGGCCAGATAAACCCCATTTACCCCCGTCTGCTCAAAGGCTTTATTGTGAATAAAAGGCGACAGGCTATGCTTGATGGGGTCAGCCACCACAGCAGCCAGTCGTGTATGACCGTCAATCCTCATTGAGGACCTCTCGGATCTTGACCATGTCTTTGAGTTGGACTTGACCTGGCGCACTTTGCTCATCCACACAGGCAAAGGTCCACGAAGATCCCGTCAAGAGCGCAGACAAGCGAGTCACTCTTCCTAGTTTACCCATGGACATGGTCGCAAAATTTTGCTCAGGATTCAGGCCCTTGAAACCTCGGGTGAAATTCATCAGGTCCAACACATCCTGTTCACGGTTCGGCATGACCGCTAATTTCACCATTTTAGGCGCAAGAGCTGTCAATTCTGACATGATTTCCATCAAGTTGTCTGGCGTCTCCTTGAAATTATGGTAACTGAGAACCAGATTAGAAGAATCTAACATTTGATCAAAGACAGACGGGTAAGAGAAATACTCAAAGTCCAAGTAGTCTGGTTCATACAAATGATTGATTTCCTTGATTAGGCCAACATATTCCTCATCAGAAAGCTCAATGCGGCCACCTTCTTTAACGGTGCGCAGGGTAAAAATCACCTCTCGCCCTGAAAATTTTTCAAAAATAGCTGGTGCTACCTGCAAAATCTCTTCCTTAGGCAAATAATCCGCCCGCCACTCAATCAGGTCAGCGTCTTGGTATTTGTCAACATCAAGAGCCAGCGCATCTTCCAATGACTCTGGCATAATCGGTACAACTATTTGCATCTTCTAAGCCCTAATGATAACTACCTTGAGGTAGTTACTGCTTTCATCTTTTTTATTGATTTGAAAATCATCAGGAAGACGGTAGGTCCCAAAATAGACCGGTTTTTGCTTCCCAAAGCCTTTTTCAATTTGTTGTTTAAATTTTTCTAGTGTCACATTACTTGCGTTGGTTGAGGCGATTATCGTTCCACCTTCTGCCAATAGGTCCAAACTTTGGGACACTAAGAGGTGGTAGTCTTTGGCTACCGAAAACGTTTGTTTCTTATTGCGTGCGAAACTAGGCGGATCCAGGATGATCAAGTCAAACCTCATCTGATGGCGCTTAGCGTACTTAAAATACTCAAACACATCCATGACCACAAATTGGTGGTCACTGACATCTAGCTGATTGGCTTCAAAATGAGCCCGAGATAAGTCTCGGCTACGTTTAGCCAAGTCAACCGAGGTCGTCGCTCTAGCTCCTCCCATCGCTGCAGCAACTGAAAAGGCTGCAGTATAAGAAAACATATTGAGAACAGATTTTCCACTGGCAAGGCCATCCACTAATAAACCTCTGATCTCGTGCTGATCCAGAAAGATTCCTGTCATCAAGCCATCATTCAAGAAAACGTCAAAGGCTACGCCATTTTCTTTAATGACCAATCGATCTATGCCTGCGGGTCCAAAAATCTGCCTGCTTTCAAACGCTAAACCTTGAAAACGGATCTTCTCATAGGCAGCCACAATATCTGGTAAGACTGCCCTTGCTGCTGTGATTATTTGGTCACGAAGGCTGTAAACGAACGAATTATACCAAGAAAAGACCAACTGCCCTTGGTAATAATCAACGGTCAAGCCACCAAAGCCATCACCATCCTGGTTAAATATCCGATAAGCTGTCGTATGTCCTGACTGATGGTATATCTGGCGCTTTTCCCAGGCTTTCAAAAATAGACTTTCAAAAAAGGATTGATCAATCGTAATGGGTTGCTTGCTAACCACCCATCCTATCCCCTTATGTTGTTTGGAAAAATAAGCCAGAGCTAAAAAGGTCCCATCCTTGTCATAAAGATGAGCCCAGCCATCCGTCAACTGCAGATCAGAAAAATGATTGCGATCCAAAAGGCAAATGCCATTACAAATCGCGCGTTTTGCCTCTGGATTAAGGGTCAGTTTCTTCATAAAACATATTATACCAAAATTTACATTTTTTCTCAAAGTGAAGGTTAGATTCCGGCAATTTTTAAAAATATGATATAATTGGAAGAAGACATTTGAAACATTTAGAAACTTATGGCTTAAGGAAACTACCATTAAAAAATGAAAAAATTGTTAACTCATCTTGTACGTATACTCCAAACGAGACTAGGCTTCGTGCTAGCGCTCGTTTTTCTAGTCTGGTTCAAAACCATGACGGCCTATCTACTAGACTTTAGTCTGGATACTGCTGGGATTTATCAGAACTTTCTTGCTCTGGTTAGCCCAATTGCAACCAGTCTCTTTTTCATCGGTCTAGCCCTCTATATAAAACCTACCAAACCCTTTTATATCACTGCCCTGATCCTCTATGGAATCATCTTTGCCTGGCTCTTTGCCAATGTGACCTACTACCGGGAGTTCTCCGATTTTATCACCGTTAATACCATTTTGGCATCTTCAAGTGTTTCTGCAGGACTTGGCGAAGCCTTTATCAAGCTCTTTCGCTTTCAGGACATCATCTACTTCTTTGACTTTATTTTATTGGCCTATCTAGCCATCAAGAAAAAGATCCGAATGGATCATCGTCCCTTCAATCCACGAGCCAGTTTTGCTGTCACAGCTCTTTCGACCATGGTCTTTTCTGCCAATCTCTTCTTGGCAGAGATTGACCGCCCTGAGCTATTGAGTAGAGGATTCTCTAGCACTTATATCGTTCGCAGTATCGGTCTGAATGCCTTTTTAGCTTACAGTGGCAATCAAACTTACAAGACCAGCAAGGATCGAGCCGGCGCCAGTGCCGAAGACATCGTTCCAATCCAGTCCTACGTCAGCGAACACTATGCCAAGCCTAACAGTGAGTATTACGGCATTGCCAAAGGTCGCAATGTCATCTACGTTCACTTGGAAAGTTTCCAGCAATTCTTGATTGACTACCATCTGGAAGTAGACGGGCAATCTCACGAAGTGACTCCTTTTCTAAACTCGCTCTACCATTCTGACACGACCCTGTCCTTTTCCAATTTTTTTAATCAGGTCAAGGCAGGTAAGACGTCTGATGCAGAAACCCTCTTAGAAACGGGTCTCTTTGGCCTGTCTCAAGGCTCATTCATGGTAACTTACGGCGGTACCAACACCCAGGACGCTGCCCCACGCATTCTCAATCAAACAGAAGGATATACTAGCGCTGTTTTTCACGGTAATAGTGGCAGCTTCTGGAACCGAAACCAGACCTATAAACAATGGGGCTATGATTATTTCTTTGATGCCTCCTATTTTTCAAAACAAACTGAGGATAATTCCTTCCAGTACGGTCTCAATGATAAAATCATGCTCAAAGATTCCATTCAGTACTTGGAACGCCTCCAGCAACCATTCTACGTTAAGTACATCACGGTCTCCAACCATTACCCTTACACGACTAGTCTAGTCGGTGATGAGGTCGGCTTTCCATTAGCCCAGACAGAGGACGAAACCATCAATGGTTACTTTGCAACTGCTAATTATCTAGATTCTGCAGTTGAGGCCTTTTTCAATTACTTGAAGGCTGCTGGTGTCTATGACAATTCCATTATCGTCCTTTACGGTGACCATTATGGCATCTCCAACTCTCGGAATCCAAATCTGGCCCCTCTCATCGGTAAAAACCCAGAAACCTGGTCCGCCTATGACAATGCCATGCTCCAGCGTGTCCCTTATATGATTGTCATTCCTGGCATGAACAAGGGCAAAATTATCGATACCTATTCAGGTCAAGTGGATGCTTTGCCAACCCTTCTCCATCTCTTAGGTATTGATGCCAGCAAGTATCTCCAAGTCGGTCAAGATATCCTCTCCCCTGACCATAATCAAGTGGTTGCTCTGAGAACCTCGGGACAATTTATCACGCCCAAATACACTAGCTACAGTGGTCGCACCTACTATAGTGACACAGGTGAAGAAATCACACTCCCAGATGAATCAACCACTGCAGAACTGCAAGTGGCTCGGGAGGCAGCTAACCTCCAACTTCAAACTAGCGATGCCATCCAGACCGGAGACCTGCTACGCTTCTATCAAGGAAGTGGTTTACAAGCGATTGACCTAGAGAAGATTTCTTATCAAAACTCTTTAGACCAGCAAATTGCCATTGAGCAATCCCTTGGTGATGCTTCAACCAGCATCTACAGTCAAAATGGTAAGAAAACGACCTTGTCGCTCTTTGAGGCTCCAAGCTATCGCGCCTTGCACCCTGAACCAACTGATGCAGAGCCCAAAGAATCTTCTTCAGATCCTTCAAGCTCAACGAATCCTTCAAGCACGACAGAGGAACAGGCGAACGTCACCACCGCTTCTCCCTAGCACCGATACTTGAAGCATTCCTCTAGGGTCCTTTCCTAACAAAAACCGAGTTCGGCTAAATGAGCCAGACTCGGTTTTTCATTTTTCGCGCATGCTTTCTAGGTCATTCACAGGGACTACTGAGCGGCGGACAAACGCGGAGTCTTCTTTGTTGTCAGCAATGAGGACACGTTTTCACCGCTAAATGATCACAAGTATAGCTACGCAGGCTAGTAGTCTTCCCGCAACCAACCTAAAACTCCCTTCCCACTCTAACACTTGAGCCTTGCTCTGCTATTGGAGTGCGAAGGGATGGGACTCTCTTTTTTGATCTAATCTTACTCGTTTTCTGCTTTGACACGATTAGCCGCAATGACAAATGGTGCCCAAATCAAGAAGGCAACAAAGACATTAAAGAGAGAAACCAGACCAGCCATGAGGTTGTTCCCAGTTGCTAGAAAAGCATAGAGGCCTGGAGGAGTAATCCATGGAACTGTCAAGTAAACTGGAGGAACCAATCCTGTATATGTTGCAAAGTAACCGATGGCACAGCAAATTGGTGGAACGATTAGCCACGGGATGGCAAAGAGGGGGTTAAGCACCATCGGAATCCCAAAGGTTATCGGTTCATTGATATTGAAGACCCCCATTGGAGCCGACAACTTGGCAACAGTGCGGTATTCCTTACGTTTAGAGAAAATAAAGATGGCAATAATGAGCGCAATAGTCACACCTGAACCACCCATCTGTGCATAGGCGTCAAAGGAACCACGTGTCCACAACCATGGCAGTTGGGTCACATCCTTAGTAGCCTCATAGACGGTTGTATTCTCAAGAAGGGCAGGCCCATATACCCCATCCATGATTGGCGCAAGAACATTGTGACCGTGAAGGCCAAAGAACCAGAACAACTGCACTAAGAAAGATAACAGCAAGACACTGAAGCTGCCTTGAGAAAGGTTCATTAACGGTCTTTGGATATAGGTTGAAATCAAATCATTTAATGGTGTGTTGGCTAAAAGCACTGGCAAGTAACCAATCAGTGCAGACACATAAATAGCAACAGTACCTGGGATGATGGCTGCAAAGGCCTTATTCACAGCAGGTGGAACGTTATCAGGCATTTTGATGGTAACATTCTTCTTCATCAAATAGCAATAAATCATTGATGCTAACATACTGATCAACAACGCTGCAAAGAGACCTGTCGCACCAGCATAGGCTGTTTTAATGGCACCCCATTCAGAAACTTCTAGAGTAGACCCATTAAGAGATAGACCTAAATCTGCCAAGGGAGATAAGACAGATTTATCCAATCCCGTTAAGTCTGTTGCAATAGTAATAGTTTGGGGAATGGTTGCAACAAAAGAAGCAAAGGAAATCAGACCACCTGCAATCGGATTAACTTTTTCAATTGAAGAATAATTATAACCAACCGCAAACGAAAAAATAAGAGCTGTAATGGCAATCGTTCCAAAGTAGACATAGCCGTTCAAGGTGATCAGGGGCTCCAGTGCCTTTGCAACTCCAGTCCAACCCAGGTTGTTGGGAACATCTCGAAAGAAAACATTCAGCAATACAGCAATAGATCCCGCCATAGTTAATGGCATCATAGCGATAAAGGAATCCCTGATAACGACCAGATGTTTCTGAGAACTCAACTTCCCAGCAATCTGCATAAACTTGTTCATGAACGCATTATTCATGGTGTAAATCCTCCTTATTTTTAGCGAATTCTGCTATTTTCTCAATTTGAAGGCGCATGCGACGCTCCAACGATTTTTGCATCAAGGGAAATAGCAATTTATAATTCCAAGCGTTAAACTTCCCCTTTGGGGAATACTCTTCGGTATAGGTCACCTGACAGGTATTCTCCTCAACGGCTGTTAAGTGATAAGTAACCCACTGGGTGCCTCGACTTGATTGAAAAGCTAACGCATAACACTCATTTTCAATCAAATCAACCACCCTGATGTCCATAGTGCTTTCTTGTTTCTTCCCAAAGCGCTTTTGAAAGCTCAGACCAGGCTTAAGATCAGAGTCTTTCACCGGAGCTTTGTTAGCAGCCTTGTAGTCCTCTCTGAGAGACTCCAGCAGAAAGCGATAAAAGGTCGAGGCTGAAACGGGAACCTGTTGGTTAAGCTTCATGGCTGGCCTCTTTCAATTCCTGCATCTCCTGATAAAGCGCAATCACTTCCTTGGCTAGATCAATAAAAGTGATGGCATTCATCAAGTGATCTTGACCGTGAATCATAAGAAGACTGGCCTGAATATGTTCTCCACTAGCTTCCTTGGTTAATAGACCCGTTTGCGCATGGTGAGCCTGGCTCAATGAGGCGTTCGCTTCAGCTATCTTGGCTTGAGCTGATTCAAACTGACCTTGCTTGGCCAGGTGAATGGCTTCCATAGCCTTGCTCTTGGCATCACCGCCGTACATGATCAGTTGCATGATGACTTCTAACAAGGGTGTCTCTTCTGTCATGCTAGTCACCTATCAAGGCACGCGCCTGGTTAAAGACGGCTTCCCCATTCATAATGCCATAATCCATCATATTGATATCAACGACCTTTGTATCTGGTTCAAAGTTTTGCTTGTATTCGTCCAACATGAAACGTACTTGAGGACCGACCATCAAGACGTCAATGCGCTTGTTGGCCATTTCTTGAGCAACTTCTGAGACAGGAACCGCCCAGATAGTTGCTTCATACCCCTGATCTGCCGCAGCTTTTTCCATTTTTGTCACCAAAAGACTGGTTGACATCCCTGCATTACAAACTAACATAATATGTTTCATCATGATTCCTCCTTTGATGATGTGTTTAGAATTAACTGTTTAAAATTTTGATAGGTTGGTTGAGCCAGAAGATCCTGCACAAAGTCTTCTCGATCTACCCATCTCGCTAAAATGTGTGAGATCCGTTTTAAGTCCTGATTGCGATAGCGCGAAGGCGACAAGAGAAAGACCAAACGGATAGCTGGATGAGCCTCGTCCCAGAACAGATGATCTCTAAGAACCGCTACGACCACTTGCCCACGTTGCCCCAAGGATTCCATTAGATGAGGGAAGGCCATGCTATCTGAAAAAGCCGTTGAGCTTAGTTGTTCTCTTAAACAAACCTGATGATAAAACTCCTGCAAATCCTGCTCTGATCTGACATCGTCCAGACAGGCTAACATCGTTTTAAGCAAGCCCTCCTTGGTCTGAGGCTCTGCTATGACCAGAAACTGCCCCTCTGAGCAAGAAGCTTCGAAACTCGCTAATAGGTCCTGGTCAAGCTCCTTGTTCGACCAGGTTTGACCACCATCCACCTGCCCTAACGTAAGAGCATCTATGGTTTCATTGAGGAGAGCCTTATCTTCCGGCCGTAAAAAGACGCTGACAACCACAACTGGAACCCTGAAAATCAGTTGTCCCAAGTCAACTGAAGAAATCAACAAATCAATCCCCGAAAGATAGCTATCCGATAATTCGTGGTAACTAATGCAGGCCACAATACTAAGCCGCTGGCCAAACTGACTTTCCAAGCGGTAACGAAGGACCTGGGCACTCCCTAGTCCTGTCGCACACACAACCAGAACCTTGAGTTTCTTTTGAGACGCTTGACGGTCAAGGGCTCCAATCACATGTAAAGTCATATAAGCCCACTCATCATCGCTGATCTCGTAAGATGCGAAACATTCTAGAGAGGCGAAAGAGCGCTTGGTTACCTCAAACAGCCATCCGTAGTCTCGCAAAATATCCTCTAACAAAGGATTTTCCAAACGGATACCGTACTGAAGACGTAACAGCAAGGGATTAAGATGGGTGGTCAGCCCCTCTAGCAGGCGATAATCCTGAGCCAGCTTGCTTCCTAACTGCTTGTCTAAATCTTGCAAGATAGCCACTATTGCGTTTTTATGTGCTGGTTGCGCTTCTTTAACTCCTTGTCTTTGATGAAACTTCGTCAACAAGTGCAGAGCTAGATACTGGGTCTCTCCAGCTGGGAAGGTTAGGTCGAGTTTTTCCTCTAAACCTTTCAGAATCCTGGCAGCTACCTCGTATTCCAAACTCTCTATCACCCTATCTTCTAAGGGAAAATCAGACAGTATGTGACCCGATCGTTGCCGCAAAATGCTAAGTCCCAGATGAAGCACCAAATTCGTCAAGGTAAAATCAGACAAGCTGACCTGCCCTTTTCGACACTCTTGCAAAATCACTTCTGTCAAAACAGATAAATCAAGGGCCTCTAACAGTGAACTAGTATTACTCTCAGATCTTAGCACTTCCTGAAAGGCATCCGCTAAAAAATAATCAGCTATAAACTGGCGCTTCTTGCGCTCCTCGCCTGAAACCTGATAAGTAGACGGTGCCAGACGCTCTAATGTTAACTCATAGGCCGCCAATTGGTGGCGAACTTGACCAAGTAACTGAGCCATACTGCTCTTGCTGATATAGAAGCTTTCTTGTAACTCAGCCACCTGAATAACCTGATCTTCAAAAAAGAGTTGGTTGAGGAGATAACGTTGCCGTTCCTGACTATCGTTTAGATGAATAGGATGGTTAATTTCCTTTCCTTGATTATAAAAGTCCTGAAAGGTTTCGCTCCACTGAATGGTTAATCTCACTCCCTGCCCGTACTTGTAGGTCAACTTTGCCCCATACTGAGGCAGTAACGATTCTAACTGTTTCAAATAGGTTCTCACCGTGCGTTCTGATAAACCTAGCTGTTCAGCCAGAAGTTGACTGGTTTGAAAATCTGTCGCTCGGTACAAGAGTTGCAGGAGACGCCACTCCTTATTCGTCAGCATGGCTGTCTCCTTGAATAACTGGATTTAAGGAAAATGCCTGCCACGGTAACAACAGATCTAGAAGGGGCAAATCATAATCACAGATTTGACCAACAAGATTGGTTTTATGACTTGCTGTAAACTCCATCAAAGCCAGTTGTAATTCCCCACAGTAACGCGCATAATCCTGATTATCAATCAAAATCGTCCCTCGTTTCACAGCCTGGCCAGCTTGTCTTGGTAAAATCCTTGCCTGGCTGTAACGTGCCCGATGCCCGGTCGAGCGAACCACATAATCTGAAACATCCCCACGATAAGCATGAGGCTCTGTCACAATTGCAACTTCCACTTCAGAAAGGCCCTCACTCAGTTGGACGTCAAAGGTCATCGTATCATTTTGGACAATACTAGCTAACTCTTCAGCTGAAATAAATTGGTTGGAAATGATGATGTGGTCAACCAAACCGGTTGCTGCCAACCATTTGTACTGGGCATGAATCGGGAGATCCCGATGCATCTCAAGAGTCGGCAACCCCTCAAACACTGGCCAAGGACCCGTAGTTGCGGTTTTAGCACTGATAAAAGCAGCTCGTTCAATGCCATAGTTACTATAAGCCTGACTGATGTTTTGGAAATAGGTCGTTCCAAGACCTGTAAACCGCCGTGGATAAAAATTGTGGCAAGCTGTTATTTGGCTGAAATTAGCTCCTTTTGTTCTTAAACGATCCAGCAGATCAGGCTCGGTACTCATGTTTAGTTCGATTTGGATGCCTAAAGCATTTTTGGTCAGCTCTACCAGCTGGTCATCGTCGTAGGATTCATCCAAGCGAATGCCGGACAAGCCAAATGCCGCTGCTCTCCCAATTAAATCGTCCTCCCAGCCCATCTTTTTAATAAAGTCTGGGTTAAGATCCGCAAACACCCTAAAACCTGCTTGCTGACAATAGGCGACGATCCGACGGTAGTGGTCAAAGGTCTCCTTGTCATCAACACCTAATTGTAGCAGGCTGAGAAAGACACGCTCACAATCGTAGCCTTTAAAGCCATCAATGTAAGCAAACATCCTCTCTAAATCTTGCCCCTCAGGGTAGAGTGAAAATCCTAATTTGACCATTTGCCCCTCCTAAAACCCATTGTTCTGGCTCAGTTCCTTAAACCAGTAACCAGACTTCTTCAGCCGTCTGCTCTGGTCTGCTAGGTCCAGCTCGACCAAGCCATAACGGTTTTTATAACTGTTGAGCCAGGACCAACAGTCAATAAAGGTCCAAAGCAGGTAACCTTGGCAGTTGGCCCCTTCTTGGATTGCACGGTACAGTTCTTCCAGATGGCCCTTGATAAACTCAATTCTATAATCGTCTTGAATAATGCCGTTCTGGCGGAATTTTTCTTCTCCTTCAACACCCATACCATTCTCCGTCAGAATCCACTCAATATTGCCATAATTTTCCTTGATATCAAGAGCAATGTCATAAATTCCACGCTCATAAATCTCCCAGCCACGGTGGGGATTCATCTTGCGACCAGGCATGACATAATGGTCAAAGTAAACCTCTGGAAAGAAGGGCGAGTCTGGGTGTGGTTGGTATTTAGGTGCAGCCACACGGAGCGGTTGGTAATAGTTGACCCCCAAATAATCTACAGTGTTTTGACGGATAATGTCCAAGTCTTCTGACTGGTAGGTCGGCAGCAAATCATGTTCTTTGATTATGGACACTAACTCGGCAGGGTATTCTCCCTTAACAGAAGGATCCAAGAATGACTTAGCTTGAAAAAGTTCTGCGATTCGAGCCGCCTTAAGATCAGCTGGATGTTGGCTTCTTGGATAAGCTGGTGTCAAGTTCAAGACAATGCCAATAGGAGCATCTGGATTGATCTCATGGCTAGCTCTAACAGCTAAACTACTAGCCAGCTGGGTATGATAAGCCACCTGAATACCTGCTTTGGGATCTACCGTTGCTGGATAATGAAGTTGGTAAAAATAGCCACATTCAACAGGGACAATGGGCTCATTGAAGGTAATCCAGCGGTCTACTAAGTCACCAAACCTTTCAAAGCAAGTCCTAGCGTAGCGCTCGTAAGCTTCTACGGTTGCACGTTGGGTCCAGCCTCCTTTTTCTTCTAAAGCCATGGGTAAATCAAAGTGGTACAGATTGACCAAAAGCTCAATCTTGCGATCCTTAACCCCCTGAAAGACCTTTCTATAGAATTCAACAGCTAATTCGTTGATCACTCCATCTCCATCGGGAATCAAGCGCGACCATTGGATTGACGTTCGAAAGGCCGTATGCCCTGTCTCTACCAAGAGGTCCAAATCGCTCGCATAATTCTGGTAAAAGCTCGACGTAACCTCAGGCCCTACCCCGCCATGGAATTTTTCAGGATTAGTCCGAAACCAATGGTCCCAGGTATTGTCTCCCTTTCCATCTCCAGCAATCCGCCCCTCAGATTGAGGCCCTGAGGTTGAACTGCCCCATAAAAACTGATTCGGAAACGTTAGCATGTCAAAACCTCCTTGTTCTCTTTGGTTTTATCATACACCTTTTTACCAACTATGTAAACGCTTTTAAAGTTATTTATTTTCCATTTTAAAATGGAAATAAGATAAACTTGGCCATAATAAAAAAAGCCAAGGAGAACCCTTAGCAAGGTCCTTCTGGCTCTATCAACTGCTACTTCCTTTTTACTCTAGCCATTCAGGACTGCTTTGACTAGTCTTCCTTTATAGTGGCTAAAAATGTCTAAAAGCGTATACAGGTAGACTTCTCAAACAAGAATTTGACCACCATGCCTTAAGAATAGCCCCTGAAATTTAAACAACGATTTCAGTCCTTTCTTACTGTTGAGGCACACCTTTCTCTGAAGTATCAAAACTCGTTCCATTTTTAAAATCTAGCAGACTTGCTCATTAAAACCATCCCTTACGCTTGAATGCTATATGCCTCTTTCACTTCCTTAATCTTCTTCAATAACATCTGCTTCTTTGCGCTTACGCGATTGGTAAGGGTCGCTCTTGTAAGAACCAACCTCATCTTCAAAGTAAGTCTGCTCCTCATAGAAGGATTGGGACTTTTGGCTGATAACGACAGACCGAATCCAACCACTGACTGTCACCACTAATAAGAACAGTAGAACTGGTCGCCAAAAAGATTTAAGAACTAACAACCCCAAGATTAATCCAAATGCTAAACAACCACAGCCACCTTGCTGTTGACGTGTAGAAAAATAAACCGTTCGTGACATTACGGGTCACCTCCTCTTTGAATCCTATTGTAGCATTTTTGGAGATATTTTTCTGCCTACAACCAATACCTCATCTAATTTTGCTCGTAGGCGGTAATGACTTCTTCATACGGAAGGGGGATGCCAATAGTATCCAAGCCATTGAGTAGCTTGTGTTGATACTCAATGGCAAGCGCCCCTAGTCCTAAAACAAGACTGGCAAGGCATCTAGTAAACCGAATACCTTAGGCAAGAATTGGGTGCGGATATAAGAACCTGTATTCATAATAGGAATACTAAGTTAATTAGGCTAGTTTTTGGCCAACTGAGGACAATTTTTGCGGGCATAATGGCCGTACTACCAGAACATCTGATAGTGAGTAAGCTAAAATTCGCCCATTCTAGTCAGTATTTCTATTGTGAATACAGGTTCTAAGGCTTTTCACCTTATGCACCTGAAAACCATTTCACTTCAAGAGTTATTCCCAGGATCTTGATAGCAAGCCTTTTCACTATACTTAACCTTCCCAGTGAGGCTTCTCTACAAAATTGTTCTTTGACCAGCAACCTTATTTTTTAGGATGGCCAGCATTTAAACCAATGCGATGATTACCAAACCATTAAGACGCGCTGTACTTACCTTCTGCTTATTGGCACTAAATGTTCTTACCAGTCGATTTATTTGACATCAAAACTAAAAATCACAAACCATTAGCGCTACTTATCTCTCAGTAGACTTATCTACAGCTTAGAACTAATGATCGAAAGGTCTTTTTTGACGTAGCGCATCATTCAGAAAGTTGAAGCAATTTGCTTCACAATCTTCCAATCCCCGTCTTTCTTTTCGAAATGGACGTCCATCTTCAAGCGCCAAGTATGGCGGGTACTTCCCCAGATAGACGCTTCTACCAAATCATAGCTCGTCATCTTTGCACGATTTCCTTCAATCTTAACGTTTTCTACTTTTTCATGCGTAGAGCTAAAATAGCTCATTTGACCTGAAGCAATATCTGCCAACCATTCGGCCTTAGGCTGCACATAGCCGGTCATATGGATCAAGCTCATCTCCTTATCAAGGAGTACTTCTAAGGTGTCAATATCTTGGTCAACCATAGCACGGTTAACTTGTCTAAAATGCTTTTCTAGTAATTGCTCGGTCATTGTTTCTCCTTCTCCTTGACTGAGTCGTAAGTCCTCTACCCCAATCGCACTGCTCACTAACCAGCCTGACCATTGACCTTGCATGAGAACAGGCAAGCATAGCTAAGGGGATGATGATGACTATCGTTTTCTGGCGTTTCATCTAACGAAATCCGTATTGTTTGTGAGGCACATAAGGTGCTTCCAGATAAGCAATGTCCTCAGCGGATAGAACCAACTCAAGCGCATCAATCGCTTCTTGGACATAGGCAATCTTGGAACCACCAATAAGCGGTGCTGTGACACCTGGTTTAGCATAAACCCAAGCAAGAGCAACCTGTCCAGGACTAACCTGGTACTTAGCCGCTATTTCTCTGGTTCGTCTGATAATTTCTCTGTCATGTTCTAAAACATAGGGACTTTGCAATTGACTACTAGATGACCTTCCAAGTTCCTCTGGGGGGCGAGTCAAGGCACCGTGAGCAATCGGTGAATAGGGGGTTACAGCGATACCTTCAGAAAGGCACATCGGAAACATCTCCTTTTCCTCTTCCCGGTAAATTAAGTTTATGGTATTTTGCATAGAAACAAATTTTGCCCAACCTCTCTTGTCAGCGATACTATTAGCTTTTACAAATTGCCAGGCATACATGCTCGAAGCACCAATGTAACGGACTTTTCCCATACGAACCAAATCATTAAGCGCCTCCATTACTTCCTCAATTGGCGTGGTATAATCCCACCGATGGATAACATAAAGATCGATATAATCCGTTCCTAATCGCTTGAGCGAGTTTTCTACTTGGTCAAAAATAGCCTTACGCGATAAACCTTTGGCATTTGCCCCATCAAACATAGGGTAATAAAGCTTGGTCGAGATGATCACTTCTTCCCTATTGGCAAAGTCTTTTAGGGCGCGTCCGAGAATTTCCTCACTCAAGCCCAATGAATAATAGTTGGCCGTATCAAAAAAGTTAATCCCTGCATCAAGAGCATACTTTACAATGCCACGCGCCTCTTTTTCAGTGACCTTTCCTGGAATCCCTCCAGCATCCGGTGTCCCAAAACTCATACAACCAAGACCAACTCGTGATACCTTTAGCCCTGTCCTTCCCAAATTCACGTATTCCATTCTCAGTCCTCCTCTATATTAAGATGTGTTTGCCAAATAGTTTCACTAATCCGATGCTTGATGACCCATTTACCGTCCACCTTAGCATAAGTATCGTAATAGACGATTTGGCTGGTTTGCCTTTGAAGCTTGCCATCTAAGACATTTACATAAACCGACTGACAATAACTGATACCTCTAGCCAATGTTTCAGACTCAATCAGTAAGATCAGCTGCCCGTTTTGATGAGATACCACTTTGGGTGTTGATAGCAACTGGTTAAACAGTTGTTCCAGTGCTTCATGCCCTCTAATTTGCATATCACCTGCTTGAAGGATAGCATCTGGATGATAATAAGCCAAAACGCCTTCAACATTCCGTTGATCAGCCAGATATGCTGAATGATCCACAAGATAACGAATCTCTCGTTCTGCCATTAACTGCTCTAAATCTGTCATTTAACATTCTCCTTAACATCTCGAAATCGCTTTTAAAGCTGATTCCCGTTTGTCTTTTTATTGTTAAAATCAGTATAAGGGTTTATAATAAAATTATCCAATACATTATTTTTATAATCAATAAAATAATTTTATAAGGAGATGGTGATGAACAGTAAACAAATGGACTACGTGATTGAAGCAGCTCAGACCCTGAATTTTAACCGTGCCGCCGAAAATCTATTTATTTCACAACCAGCACTTTCCTATCAGATCAAGAGTGTTGAGGAAGAAATCGGCTTTCTTATCTTTGAACGCCTCGGGAAATCTATACGCCTCACCCCTGCTGGGCAAGGCTTTTATCAACAACTCTTGGGCATCCGCCAACAGTTACTGGGGGCTATCGAGCAGGGACAAAATTTTTCCAGCCAATACAGTGATAATATTACGATCGGCTATCCTTTTCGCTCTCACCTCCATTTTCTACCACAGGCTATCAAAACCTTTCGAAAACAGCATAAAGATGTTCTCGTCACACCAGACATCGCCCAAAAAGATTGGCTTACACGTTTTCGAGAAAAGCAAGTAGACCTTATTTTCACCACCAGAGAAATGGCTGAAAAATTGCCAAATGCCTTTATCCATCCCCTCTACACTAGCCATATTTATCTCTTAGTCAATCCCCACGATCCTCTTGCCCAACTCACTCTAGCAGGGGCTCAGGACCTCATTGATCGGACACTCCTCGTCAACGGAGGATCTAGCCAAACCCTTAGACGGGTACAAAAAAAAGTCCTTGATCAAGTCAAACTCCAGACTCTCAATAGTCCAACTCATGATTTTACGATGGTTAGTGTCGCTTCAGAGCAGGCAGTCTGCCTGAGTCCTGGTTATCTCAAAGATTTTTCAAGAGAATTCCGTTGGATTCCCTTTGACACTGAGGAAACATTTGACTGTGTTTTAGTCAGCCATAAGGATGACCAACGTCAAACCATCACTGATTTCATCAAACTTCTCCAAGATGTCTACCAAGAAAAGGCACAAACCCATCAGTTATAATCCGAGAGTAAAGGCTTCTCTGACTCAATTAACAAACAACGGTTTAGGCACTGCACCCCACTAATGGGACAGTAGAAAACACTCTTTAGGTGGCCAGTTTTCTGTATTGAACAGGAGACTGGTCGTTTAATCTCTGTTGAATTCTCATTTATTATAAAATATGATGTAATTTTGCACAATATCTGTTATACTATTCTTAGTTAGATTTCTCCACTTGTGGAGATAGAAGGTTTCAGACTTTAGGACGGAATGAAACCATTCGATGCAGGCATTGTCCGCTGGTGTTCCCTTACGGGACATGGAGCGGGTAATGCCTTTTTCTGTACAAGCCCGAAAGCAGGCCTTCGAGGTATAGACAGAGCCTTGGTCGCTGTGTAATAGTGCACCTTGAGGTAATTCTAGCTGATTAAGCGTATCTAATACGACCTCCGTATCTTGGCAATCCGAAATGGTATCAGCCACAATTTCACGGTTATGGAGGTCCATGATAGAGGATAAATAGAGCTTACAGTTGCCAAAGTAGAGATAAGTGATATCTGTGACAAGCTTCTGCATTGG
This sequence comes from Streptococcus ovuberis, assembly GCF_012396585.1. Taxonomy (GTDB): domain Bacteria; phylum Bacillota; class Bacilli; order Lactobacillales; family Streptococcaceae; genus Streptococcus; species Streptococcus ovuberis. Next base: position 25,595 of record NZ_JAAXPR010000014.1, on the reverse strand, counting down.
TTTATCTGCCTGAAAGTCGCGGTCTAGCTTATTTTCTGTCACATAGTAGTATGGCTTTCCTAAATTGGGCGTCTTCTTAGGCCGTGTTCGACAGAGCCAGCCCTTTTCCTTCATGATACGATAGACTTTCTTACGATTCACGACGAGATCAAAACTCTTCTTGAGCAGTCGAGTGATGGTACGATAACCGTAGATGAACTGACTTTCCATACAGAGATACTCGATTTTATCTATCACTTCCTCTCTTTGTTGTGTCCTCATCCCTTCAGATTTCCAACGGTAGAAGGTGGAGCGTTTGACATCGAAGCATTCTAGAATAAGGGACACTGGATACAGTTTCTTGTATTCTTCCACTAGCTTGATAAGACTTACTTTGTCGAGTTTCTTATCAAGCTTCGATACTTTTTTAGCAGTTCCACTGTAATCTCAACTGTTCTACTTCAGACAGTTGCTTCATCCCTTTGCCGTAGGTATATTGTTTTCCTACAGGTTAATGAAGACGGTGCATTTCATCCTGTTTATGCCACTTCATCCAAGTATAGATTTGACTCTTATTTTTAATCCCTAGAGTCTCTTTGATGACCTTATTGCTTTTGCCTACTTTTTTCATCTCGACACAGGCTAACTTAGTTTCTACCGAATAGGCTTGTGTAACCATAATAAAACACTCCTGTTTCTAGTTTACTAGATTTCAACAGGAGTGTTTTTCTTGTGTCTCATTTTTAGGGGCTAGTGCCACAGCCCAGTCGTCTCATCTTTGCTTAATACAGCAAGTCGTAGATTTCCATCGCAATGAGGTCAATGCTGTCAAAGGTATAGGTTTCGCGAGCCACAACATCACGCAAGGTAAAGGTCGGACCATTTTCAGGGGCGTTGCTGAAAGCCACTTCTGCCACCACAACATCGTCACGCTCAAATTACATTTTAAGTTACCACCATCAGTCACCATAAGCTCTAAGCGATTAATGATTCTTACCAAATGTGATTCCATCAGGGTATTCTCCTCGTTCTTATAATTACCTTATTATTTGACCATGGAATACCTAGAATAAAAAGTAAAATCGCTAAAATGAACCATTTTTACTCATGGACGAGCCTCTTAGGCACAATAAGGAGCTCCAGAAGGACTAGTACATGGTTTGACCTTACAACTTCCGAACAGACTATCGTGGAAAAACCAGCGACTAGGATAGCAAGCTGCCGTTATCGAAACGCTCTTTAAATTTCCCTTAGTTGGTGGTTGACCCATCTGATGAGCGCCCTTTAACCGCAAAATACTGCCCACTTGGGCTGGCAAAGTTAAAGGTCAAAAAAGGTTCCGTTTGGACAGGGCTTGCGGTGTCGGTCTGCTCTGCTATTTTTGCCTGCAAGGCATAAATGTCGTCGCTCTCAAAGAGAATGCTAGGCACATGGTTCGCTACCTCAGGCGAGACCTGTTGGATAAAGGCCTTGTCGTATACCGTAATGGTTGTGCTACTTTTGGCATGTGAGCGCATCTCAAAGCTCTGGTAGCCCATCTGCTCACTTGTTGCTAAAATCTCAAAACCAACCGCCTCCCAAAAGGCTTGTTCGGCAGCCACATCAGCAACATAAAGCATCAGCGAAAACTGTTCTGTAAACATGACCCCTCCTTAAAATTGGACAGTTTGTGACACAAAGCCTGCGATGTCAGTGTTGATCTGCCAGGTCATCCCAAACTGATCGACCACAATGCCATAGGCTGGGCTCCAAGGCGTCTCTTGAAGTTCCAGCTGAATTTCCTTGGCGTCTTGGCTAAGTTTTTTGTAAAGCGCAGTCGCTGTTTCAGCACTATCTAGCTGAATGCAGGCGGTCATATTAGTCCCTTGGATATAAGGGTAGTCAGGATTGTTATCTGAAATCTGCAAACGAATGCCATTGATATTAAGGTTGGCGTTGAGGACTAAATGACGTTTTTCTTCTGGTGTATTTGGAATGGCTTGACCAAAGGTCGTCACTGCTACCACTTCAGCATCAAAAACATCTTTGTAAAAGTCAACAGCTTCTAAGCCATTTCCGTCAGTCACCAGGTAAAGTTCAATAGATTTAATCAAAAGTAATGTTCTCCTTAAATTGTTTAGAGCTCATTATAACACATTTAAAGCTAAACTTTCTCGCAAAAGATTTGAAATGATGATACCGAGATCCCATCAGTCGTTGATGAACGTTAGAAATAAAAGAAAAATCGCTAGGCACTGCCCCCACTAATGGGACAATAGATGAACCAAATCCAGCACGTTAAGTGTCTAATCAACTGATAAGCCTTTTGCTTAGATTGTCGAACAAACGCCTATATTGCCTTGCAGTTTATGGCGTTCTGGAGAGCGATTATCCTTTGATTTTGAATCCGCTTAAACCGCAGGGATTTCTGGAGAAGCGTTTTATACTAGCTTAATGATTGAAACCGTCAGTGAGAATTACTCAAACCAAACGTTTATTCCTGCAAGCTATTTCCGCTCTGCTCCGTGACCAGCTCTGCACGGCAGGTATTGTGGTCCTGGACATACGGGCAACAACTTTACTTTAGAGCCTATCGACTTATTAGACTGGGACTGTCGTGACTACGATAGATGCTACAAACATTCTAGCCTTGGACAAAACTGTGATTGCAAGGGACAATTAATTTAGTTTATTGCAACTCATAAGCCTTATATGATAAATCAGATTCTTTCATTTTGAGACAGTAAATCCCACAGGAGGTTAAAAATGAGACGTTTCATCGAGACTTATTCCCCTACTACCTAATCGTTGTCGTTTGTTTGTGGGGCACTACCTTATTTCTTCCTTGGGACCTTCAGTTAGGAAGTTTTCCGATATACCCCTTTGTATTGCAGAACATTTTTCCTGTATTGGGGATTTTTGATAGACATATCTTTCATTCTAAAAAAGGTCTCCGTTGTTCTTTTAGGCGTAGCCGTAACAGTTGCGTTTTAGATGCATTTATTTTTGATGTTCGCCAGTTTTCCAGCCCTATTTGGCAGCTAATTCTAGTTTGACCAACAGAAACTCAAAATAATCTATGTGCTACCTGCATGGGGTGCGCATTACTCAATTCCCAAGAAACCCAAACTAAACGTCTCCCCTTTGGAAGAATGCAAGCCTATTATCGCCAAAGACGCTGGTGTATCAGGAAGCACAACCTTCTTGCAAAGATTGCTCAATAAAAACGCAACAATGATAAAAGTGTCGAAATCAAACGACACTTCGCTTAAGTCTTTGATAAAGTTATCGGGGTGCTTCGTGTTTGCCTAGAGCCAATAACTCGGTCGGTTTTGCTCGTAGGCGGTAATGAGTTCTTCGTACTGAAGGGTGATGCCAATATCATCCAAACCATTGAGTAGCTTGTGCTTCCATTGCCCATCAATCTCAAACTCAAAATCTCCAAAAGGGGTCAGGAGTTTCTGCTCAGGCAGATTAATAGTAATCTCCTGGTCAGGCGCTAACTGGGCCAACTGCTCCCTCACTTCCTTTTGTTGAACAATCGGTAACATGCCATTATTGAGTTCATTATTGTAGTGGATATCCCCAAAAGACCCCGCAATCACTACCTTAAACCCATAATCCGCCAGGGCCCAAGCAGCGTGCTCTCGTGATGAACCAGCCCCGAAATTGTCACCTGAAATTAGGATAGTTGCCGCCTGATAGGCTGGTTGATTGAGGATAAAATCGGGGTCATCTGTGTAGTTTTTGTCCGTGTACCGCCAATCGAAGAACAGGTACTTCCCAAAGCCTTTTTTATCAATCAATTTTAGGAATTGTTTGGGCAAAAGTTGATCCGTGTCAATGTTATCGTACATGATTGGGACTGTTTTCCCGCTGTAAATCGTAAAGGGTTCCATCCTAACCTCCTACTATATCTGTCATCAAGCGGACATCCACAAAACGTCCTGCAATAGCTGCTGCAGCGGCCATGGCAGGGCTGCAAAGATGGGTCCTTGAGCCAAAACCTTGGCGGCCTTCAAAGTTACGATTACTGGTTGAAGCGCAGTGAATTCCTTCTGGGACCTTATCCTCATTCATCCCTAAGCACATGGAGCAACCTGGATCGCGCCATTCAAAACCAGCTTCTAGAAAAATCTTATCTAAGCCCTCTGCTTCAGCAGCCCGCTTAACCGGCCGGCTTCCTGGAACCACAATAGCCGTCACATGATCTGCAATCTTCTTACCTTGGACAAATTTAGCCGCCAGCTGCAGATCACTGAGCCTAGCATTGGTACAAGACCCAATAAACACGTAACCAATTTGGATGTCTTCGGCAGTCTGACCTGGTTTAATGTCCATGTAGGTGTAGGCCCGTTCATCATTCATATCTCGAATGTCTGGGAAAGGTTCATTAAAAGCGACAGCCATTTCTGGATTGGTTCCCCAGGACACCATAGGAGCTAACTCTGACACATCAATTGTGATTACCTTGTCATAGACCGCATCAGGGTCGGAAACCAGGGTCTTCCAGTCTGCAACAGCCTCATCAAACGCTTCTGGCACGCATTCTCTGCCTCTCATGTAGGCAAAAGTTGTCTCATCAGGCGCAATAATGCCATACTTGGCACCAAATTCGATGGTCATGTTGCAGATAGACATGCGCTCTTCCATGCTGAGTCGCTCAATCGCTTCACCAGTGTATTCAACAGCATAGCCAACACCTGCTCCCACCCCATACCGGGCGATAAGTGCCATGACAAAATCTTTGGAGTAAACCCCTGCTTGTGGTTTGCCCATAAACTCGACCTTCATTTGCTTGGGTTTGACCTGCCAGAGCGTTTGGGTGGCAAAGACATGCTCAACTTCAGAGGTCCCAATTCCAAAACCAATTGCGCCAAATGCGCCGTGAGTTGCGGTATGACTATCTCCACAGACGATGATTTTTCCAGGCTGAGTCCGCCCGGTCTCTGGCCCAACCACATGAACAATCCCTTGTTTTTCACTCCCGTGAACCGCTGTCTCTATCCCAAATTCTTCCACATTACGTGTCAAGGTGTCAATCTGCTTTTTGGAAATCAAATCCCGAATGTTAAAAATATCTTTGGTTGGGACATTATGGTCAATGGTTCCAAAGGTCAAATCTGGTCTGCGCACACGTCGTCCTGCTTCTCGCAAACCATCAAAAGCCTGAGGTGTTGTCACCTCATGAATATAGTGTTGATCAATATATAGGAGCTGGGGTTGGCCAAGATCGCCTGTAATGACATGTCGCTCCCAGATCTTATCAAAAATTGTTTGTCCGCTCATAGATAACCTCCAAACCAGATCATATAAAGGCAAGCTAGAAGCACAACGAACCCTAACCACCACGTTAATTGAAAATACCACTTGCGTACCTTATGGCGTAAGGAATGCCCAGCTAAGAGCGCACCGAGTCCCCCTAGCCCCAATGCTAAGCTTAGCAAAACCCGTTCTGACACGCGCCAGCGCTGATGGGTTGCACAATATTTGTCCCAGGCATAAACACTGTATACCAAGGCATTCCATGTCAATACCATTAAGGTCAAAACCTCTTGAATCTTCATAAAGCCTCCACAATCGCTCGTGTCATAGCTTGAGTTGTCGCACTGCCGCCTAAGTCTGGAGTCAAGATTCCTGCTTCAAGAACCGACTCAACCGCCTGTTCAATCCGACTGGCGACAGCTTCTTCACCAAAGGAAGACCGTAACATCATGGCAACGGATAAAATCATGGAGATAGGATTTGCGATTCCTTTTCCAGCAATATCCGGTGCTGAGCCATGAATGGGTTCATATAGACTTGGCCCCTGAACCGAATGGCTCGCAGACGGCATGACACCCAAACTTCCCGATAGGACAGAGGCCTCATCTGATAGAATATCCCCAAACAGATTTTCAGTCACAATCACATCAAATCGGGCAGGATTAGTAACCAATAACATGGCAGCTGAATCCACCAGCTGATGCTCTAAAGTCACATCTGGAAAATCTTTAGCAACTTCTTCGGCTACCTGACGCCAGAGCTTAGAAGTGGCCAGAACGTTTTGCTTGTCAATACTAGTGACCTTGCCAGAACGTTGTTGGGCTAACGAAAAGGCTACACGCAAGATACGCTCAATCTCTTTTCTGGAATAATAGTTAAGATCATCCGCCCAGTCTACCTCTAAGCGGTGCCGACCAAAATAAATACCACCTGTCAATTCCCGAACAACAACAAAATCAACACCATCAATCCGCTCTGGTTTCAAAGGCGACAAATGCTTGAGCCCTGAAAACAGTTTGACAGGTCTAACATTAGCAAATAACCCCAACTCCTGCCTCAAGGCCAACAGACCTTGTTCCGGTCTGATCGGCGCCTGATCGTACTTAGGACTTCCGATAGCCGCCAGTAAGATAGCATCCGCCTCACGAGCAGCTGACAAGGTCTCTGCCGGAAGCGGATGACCACAGGCATCAATACCTGCTCCACCAAAAGGCATCGCCTCTGTCTGGTAATCAAAGGATAAATGAGGAGCTGTAGCCTTCAGAACTTCTAAGCCTGCCGCCATAATTTCAGGCCCAATACCATCTCCAGCCAAGGTTATAATTCTCTTTGTCATTACGCTTTCTCCGATAAGGGCTGCCCCATCAAGCCAGCCTGTTCTTTTTGAATGAGGGCATTGGCCTTGATATAGGCCTCTGCCGAAGCTTTCAAAACATCAAAATCAACACCCGTGGCATTAAAAAGACGACCTGTCTCTAAATTCTCCACAGTCACATGTACAGAGGCCTGGGCATCAATTCCTTCTGTAACCGCCTCAATCAGGTAACGCTCTAAGCGAACAGCCTGTTGAAAGAAGTGGTCAACAGCGTTAAAGATTGCTTCAACCGATCCTTTCCCTCTAGCAGTCAACATTTCCTGCTCCTGTTTTTGATTGACCATAAAGACTTGAGCTTCAACAGTCTTGTCTTCCAAGGTCCTTACTTTCAAATCCTCAAACTGGAAGCCTTCCAAGTCCTGCACCTCACGGTCTAGGACCAGGGCTCTGATATCTGCATCGGTTATTTCCTGCTTCTTGTCTGCCAAGGCCTTGAATTTAGCAAATAAAGCAGATACTTCCGCTTCCTCAACCTCAAGACTGAGCTCTTTTAATTTGTCAACAAAAGCATGACGCCCAGATAATTTCCCTAATGGAAGAGAATTTTTCATTACACCGACTAATTCTGGCGTGATGATCTCATAGGTCAATGGGTTTTTCAGGACCCCATCTTGATGGATGCCTGACTCATGTGAAAAGGCATTGCCACCAACCACTGCCTTGTTCTTAGGCAAGGGAAGACCTGACGCCTGCGAGACGAGTTCTGCCAAAGCCATGGTCTCCTTAAGGACAATCGGGCTAGTTACTTGGAAATAATCCTCTCGAATCTTAAGAGCCACAGCCACTTCCTCCAGCGCAGCATTACCAGCCCTCTCCCCGATACCGTTGATAGTTCCTTCCACCCTGCCTGCGCCATTTTTAATAGCAGCCAAGGTATTAGCGACAGCCATTCCCAAATCATCATGGCAGTGAGGGCTAAAAATAATCTCTCGCTCTGATCGAATATTCTCTGTCAGCATCTTAAAAATAGCGCCATAAGCTTCTGGAGTAGTAAAGCCAACTGTGTCTGGAATATTGATATAGGTTGCTCCCGCATCAACAGCCGTCTGGACTACCTCCAAAAGAAAATCGAGCTCAGTCCGTGTCGCATCTTCTGGCGAAAACTCAACCACGTCAAACTTTGAGCGCGCATAGGAAACGTGCTCTTTGATGGCTTGCAAAATTTCTTGCTTAGACTTTTTAAGCTTGAATTCCCTATGAATGGGACTAGTGGCGATAAAGACATGAATCTGAGGGTATTTGGCATCTTTCAGGGCTTCGTACGCAATATCAATGTCAGACTTGACTGACCGTGCAAGACCTGTGACTGCTGCACTGGTAATCGTCTCAGCAATCGCCTTGACAGCTTCAAAAGAATCTGGACTAGCAGCCGGGAACCCTGCTTCAATAGCAGAAATCCCCCACTTTTCTAGCTGCTTAGCGATGGTTACTTTCTCACGAATGGAAAAATTTACCCCAGGTGTCTGCTCTCCATCTCGAAGAGTGGTGTCTAAAAATTGAACTGTTCTCATCTTAAATTCCCTTTCAAATTCTTTTCTTAAGTCAAAAGGAGGCATCTCATTTGCGAGACACCTCCCTCCCGCTTGGTAAACCAAACAGGACTAATGCAATTGCACTAGCCCTCGGGTCGTAACAAAAGAACGGTTGTCAGTTTTGTCATCAGTTGGCTCCCTAGTTTTGATGGTATCTATTCTACCATCTTCAAAATTTTCTGTCAATAGTTTAGGTGGAATTTTCTGATTTTTTCAAAAAAACCAAACACATTTTCTTATTCGGAGATAAATTGTCCCTATAATGTTCCATCTCCTTTTTAATAGAGCAAAACAGCAACCACGCTTTCGCGATTGCTGCCCTACCTTACTGATACTTATTTAAATTCTAAACCTGAACATAGGGCCACTTCAAAGAGGTTTTGGGGCCTTGCTACCTTAGTCAAAAAATACTTACTCAATACTCACCAAATCACTCCGATTTTGATGGTCAGTTAGTCATCAGTGATATTTAAAGCCCTGATGGACAAAAAAATTGAACCCTTAAGTAGGAATCTGCTCCAAAGACTAACTTGATCTCTTCGATACGAATGCACTGATCAGGTCCATTCTTCATCTTCAGGAAAAGAGACGATCGCACCACTGGAGTCACACTCCTCTCTTATTTCGAGAGGGCGGTTGAATCATGCCACTGGAATGTTTTAATCCCATAGGTCACGATGAATGGGTTGGGGACCGAAGGTTTGAGAGACAGGCATTAATTCGATACGGTTGATATTGACATGAGCTGGTTGTTGCAACACCCAAAGGACGCTTTGTGCAATATCTTCTGGCTGAATACTGCCCGCACCATCATAAAGTTTATCAACGCGTTCTTGGTCTCCCTTAAAGCGAACTGCGGAAAATTCTGTTCCTCCACAAAGTCCAGGTTCAATATTGGTCACACGTAAGCGTGTTCCAGCTAAATCCGCCCGTAAATTTAAACTGAACTGTTTGACAAAAGCCTTACTAGCTCCGTAAACATTCGCTCCTGGGTATGGGACGGTCCCAGCAGTGGATCCAAGGTTAATGATATGGCCATGATTTCTGTCAACCATGCCTGGAAGAACGTTTTTCGTGAGGTAGGTCAAGCCGATAATATTGGTCTCAATCATGGTTAACCAATCTTGAAAGTCTGCTTGATGGGCTGGCTCTAATCCCAAAGCCAAGCCTGCATTATTAACCAAACCAGTTAGTGCTTGCCAATCCTCAGGCAAGCTGGCCAGGGCCTCATCAATCGAATCGGTCTTTGAAACATCCATTTTCAAAGGGTAAAAGCAATCTCCCAGTTCTCCTTGAAGTTCCTGTAGTTTCTCTAAACGTCTAGCCGCTCCGATCACTCGGTAGCCCTTATCAACTAACAAGCGGCAAATCGCCTGACCAAAACCAGCTGAAGCTCCTGTTACTAAAATGATTTCTGTCATGACAGTCTCCTTTATACTTTCTTCTTAAATGAAGGCATCAGGTACCTGCTCCACCTTGATGACTTCAAGATTAGCCTGTACTTTTTTCAATCTCAGCGCTAGCAAGGCGCCACTGGCGACAATGCCTAAAATCAAACCAATCCAATAGCTATAGGGACCCAAACTCGTCCAATGCTCCAATATCAAAGCAACGGGAAGCGAAACTCCCCAGTAAGCTGTCACGCCTAAGATAAAAGGCAGGCGAGTATCCTTGTAGCCCCGTAAAATACCTTGAATCGGTGCCGTATAGGCATCCGCTAGCTGGAAACAAAGGCTATAGGTAAGAAAAACACCTGTCAGCTGGATAAAGTCTGTGTCTGTCCCATATAAGCTAGCAATCCACTGTCTGAAAAGATAGAGAAAAGTCAGGGTAAATCCAGCAAAAGCCAAAGCCAATAGGCGTCCGATCCGCGCATAGTGACGGGCTCCTTCCAAGCGACCAGCACCGATTTCGTAGGATACGGTAATCGGCAAAGCTGTTGCGATACTCATAGGGAAGGCATACATCAAGGTTGCAAAATTCATGGCTGATTGATGGGCGGCAATCATTTGAGTACTGTAATTCGCCATCAATAAGCCAACTACGGCAAAAATAGCAACTTCAGCAAAAATGCTCCCTCCAATCGGCAAACCAAGTAGAAAACCCGACCAGAGCAACTGACCATCAAAGGCAGATAATTGGCCTAAACGATAGGGACGAATGCGTGGGTGGGTAATCATCACTCCTCCTACGACTATCATTAAAAGCCAATAGGCTAAAGCTGTCCCAAGCCCCGCTCCTGCTCCTCCCATCTCTGGCAGGCCAAACTTTCCATAAATAAGTAAATAGTTTAGTCCTGTATTAAAGGGGACCAAAAGCAGCATCAGGTACATGGATAGTTTAGTCAAACCTAAGGCATCAAAGAATCCTCGGCACACACTGAAAAGAAAAAGAGGAAAAATCCCTAACGAAAGGTAGGCCAGATAAGCTCTGGATACTTTAAAAACAGCTGGTTCCAAATCAAGTGTCGCCAAAACTGGCCGGGCAAACAAAAGAACCAAAACCAAAAGAAGAAGCGACAACAGCAAACTCATATAGACGAATTGATGAAATTCTTGGCGAATCTTAGACCGATCGCCCTTCCCTAAATGCTGACCAATGATCGGGACAAGAGCAGAGACAATACCTGTCAAGAAGGAAAAAAGAGGATTCCAAAAGCTGGTCGCCATGGATACCCCAGCCAAGTCTACGGTGCTGTACTGGCCCGTCATCATGGTGTCAATAAAGGAGGCTGAATAATTAGCCAGCTGATATATCAAGATCGGCAGAAAAATCGTTACGAACAAAAAGACTTTCTGCTTGATACTTGTTGTTGAATACATGATAACTCCTTCGAAAGATCTCTTACCTACTATTATAGCAAAATTCTAAGCGAATACGCTACTGAGCTCAACGGCTTATTCCCCAAAAACTACTGAGATAACTGCTACATCTGCAAACATAATTTGGCTCAATAAACAACAGCCAAATAGACTGGCCTATCCAGCCAGTCTACTATCGCTATCTCTAAATCCCTCTCGCCAAATTATAGATACTGCAACTTCCCACGAAAATCGTCTAGGCTCTGATAGCCTTTTGTTGCCATAATGGCCAGCAACTCTGCCTGAAGGCGGTCAAAGATGGCTGGCCCTTCTTCCTGCAAGGCCGTTCCCACCTGAACCAGACGAGCCCCACAAAGGATGTGCTCAAAAACATCGCGACCACTAGTGACACCACCTGTGCCAATAATGGCGATAGAAGGGTCAAGCCGTTGGTAAAAAGCGTGAACATTGGCTAAGGCTGTCGGCTTAATATAAGCACCGCCCAGGCCGCCAAAGCCATTCTTAGGCTTGATGACCACCGTCTCGTCTTCGATATAGAGAGCATTGCCAATGCTATTGACCGTATTGATAAAGGTCAGTGGAAATTGATTGAGTACCTCAGCAATCTGGTCAAAGTGGGTTAAATCAAAATAAGGGGGTAGCTTAACGCCCAATGGCTGGTCAAAGTAGATGAAAACCTCGGTTAAGAGTTCTTTAACACCTTCGGTGTCATAGCCTAGCTGGGGTTTGCCGACGAGGTTGGGGCAGGAGAGATTGAGCTCCACAAGACCGTCATAGTTAGAAGACTGAATTCGTTTTAAAAGGACATGAGTCTCCTCACGAGACAGGCCAGTAATAGATAAGAAAGGCGAACTCTCCCCCACCTCAACCGATTTGAGGTAGTCCAGGTAGAAATCGATGCCCAAATTTGGCAGACCCATAGAATTGATTGAGCCCAGCGGTACCGGTTTATAGCGCGGTGTCGGATTGCCTTCCCGCGCGTGAAGCGTAGCTGACTTGGTCACAAAGGTCCCCGCCGATGAAAAACGTAACCCATCTAACTCTGCCTGATCATAGCAGTGTACACCTGAAGCGTTCATCACACAGGTATCAAACTGAAACTGTCCAATGCTTGTCCTTAACTTGCTCATCTTCATTCTCCTTGTAAACGAATTTGCCCTAGCAGATAGTCGCCTCTGCCTTACCGTAAACCTTTTGCCTACCGTAAGGGGTTGCTCAAAAACTGTTCGGAATCAAAAGTATAGGCCGTCTCCTTATCTAACATAAGCCAATTCTTTGACATTTATGCTGTATCACCGTTAGATTTGCACAATGTCAGGATTGTTCCATAAACTAAGGTACCGTCAATAAGTTTATAATGTCGGCTATTTCTTTCTCCCATCATCTCACTGTTCTTGAATCGTTGACCTCCCTTCTCATGCAAAGAAAGATAGTGACCAGCTGTTCTAGCCCCTGTTGGAGAGGTGTTAAACCAGCTCAGCTAGATAAACTCGACCATTATCCTTCTTAAAACATCCTCTTTCAGGTACAAAAATAGGACCTTATCACTGACAAGGTACCTGTAAATCCTTTGCAAAAAGGGCAACTCAGCTGGATTGGCCAGCGTCCGTTTTTCCTTAGACTAGTCTACAAGACCTACCGCAGTAGATCAGCAAGCATTGCCTCACATGACAAATCATGCGTTACTTGTAGCTGATTTTGTTACCTTGCTCGCCTCTCTGGACGAATTTAAAGATGTTCTAAGGTGATATTAGCATATTTGCAGTTAAATGACAAGAAAAACCCAAACCTTAACGCCTCTCTCAAGCTTTTTCCGAACATTGCCTTGGAAACTCCTCCCTCTTTCAAACCAGACGTTCAAAACTAAGATTTTCTTTGCCTCCTTGATGATACCAGTTGGGAATTTCTCCTTGACAGACGAAGCCCATCCGCTCATAAAAAGGAATGCCCATCTGGTTGTTCTTGGCAACGGTGACTTGTTGGCGGTTAATCCCGTAGGTCGCCTTCTGGTGGTCGGTCAGAAAGTCAACGAGAGCACGTCCCAAGCCCTTTCCCTTGTGGTCTGGGTGAACATAGAGGACATAGATATGCCCAAAATTACCCTCACTGACACCGCCACCGATAGCCCCTAAGACGTGACCGTCTAGCTCAGCGACCATGTAGCCGTGCCAGTGCTGATCACTGGTTGAGCATTCTTTAGTCACTCGGTCGAGGGTGTAAAAGTCAGCGATCACCTGCTCGATATACTCTGGAGGATTCAAGTCCTTATAGGTCACACGCCAAGCGGCCGAACAGATAGCACAAATAGTAGCTGCGTCAGCTGGTGTTGCAAAACGGGTGGTGACGGTCATCTTAATTCTCCTTTTCTGATAGAGACGACTGTTTCGGCGTCGCCAAGTCTTCTAAAAAATCAATCAAGAGGGAAAAGAGCCCACTCAAGCTGACTGTTAGCCCGATGCCCCAGATGAGCTTGGTCAGAGATGCGGTGCGCAAGCCATCAAACAAGAGCGTCCCCAGTCCCCCTGCATTGATGGTCGCCCCAATGGTCGCCATAGCGATGATGGAGGTCGCTGCTAGCTTAATGCCTGCAAAAAGAGCAGGTACGGCTAAGGGCAGCTGAACGGTCACTAACAACTGCCCCTCGGTCATGCCCATGCCGCGTCCAGCCTCCAAAAGAGCTGGGTCAATCTCGGTCAAACCCGATAAGAAACTTCGCACCAAGATATACTGGGCATAGAGGGTCAAAACGATAACCGTGGTCGTCTGCCCCAGACCTGTCAGGGGAATCAGCAGAGCAAAGAGGGCAAAGGAGGGCACCGCGTACAAGACAGACAAGAGATAGACGGACACTTGCTGCAAGCGAGGAAAGCGCCAGAGGAGCAAGGTCAACCCAATTCCAAAGACCAAGGCAAATCCCAGAGCCAGCAGGGTCAATTGGAGGTGTTCCAAGACCAAGCGAAAAAGCTCCTCACGATGACTGAGTACATACGCCATCAGGTCAATCCTCCTACTAGCCTGTCCTGCCGCTGAACCGTTTCGAGCAGGGATTTGACAAAGTCCGTCTGAGGGGAAGCAATAATCTCCTGCGGACGGTCAAACTGCACCAACCGCCCCTGATCCATGACCATGACACGGTTGCCCAGATAGAGGGCTTCATGGATATCATGGGTGATGAGGACAAAGGTCTTGTCAGCCAAGGACTGGTGGAGAGTCTTGAGCTGGTCTTGCAGGTGATGGCGGGTGATGGCATCCACCGCCCCAAAGGGCTCATCAAACAACACCATCTGCGGATCAGCAGCTAGTGCTCTGGCTACTCCGACCCGCTGCTGCTGTCCACCTGAGAGTTCCTTGGGGTAGCGATGGGCAAAGTCTCTAGCAGGGAGCTGCACCATGGTCAGCAACTCCTCTACACGCTGGTCAATTCGCTCGTTTTCCCAGCCCAAGAGTTTAGGGACAGTGGCAATATTGTCTCGGACAGTCAGGTGGGGAAAGAGCCCAATCTGCTGAACCACATAGCCGATTTGCCGACGGAGGGCAACAGGATCGGTCGCTGATAAGGGCTGACCATCTAACAAAATCTGCCCTGTATCTGGCTCTAAGAGGCGGTTCATGAGCTTGAGCGTCGTCGTTTTCCCAGACCCTGATGTCCCTAAAATGGTAATAAACTCACCCTTAGAGAGGGTAAAGGTCAGATCGGACAAGACTGGGGTATCGCCGTAGGTCTTTCCCACCCCCTCAAAGGTCACTAATGCTTGCGTCATCTGGTCTCCTTAGTTAGCGATGCTCTTGTAGAAGTCTTTGGCAACAGCTGTATAATCCTTACCGTCAACATCGACTTGAGCGTTTAGTTCGGTGACTTTTTCAGTCGTTAATTGGCTGGAAATCTTGTTCAAGGCTTGAGCAAGATTTGGCTCTTTCTCAATCAAGTCGCTCTGGGCAACAGGGGCAATGTTATAAGGTGGCCAGAAGGCCTTGTCATCTTCCAGCAGGGTAAACTCATCTGTCTGAATGAGCTGACCTTCGGTAGTGTAAGCTGGCGTCACATCTGCTTCGTCGTTTTTCAGCACGCTGTATTTCAGGCTGTTGTCGTAGACCTTAGACGATTTCCAGTTAAACTCACCGTAAGCCGTCTTCAAGCCTGCCAAACCGTCCTCACGCTGGTCAAATTCCCCTTGGGACGCAAAGCGGAGTTCGCTCGCATGTTGTTGCAGGTCAGAGATGGTCTTGATGCCCAACTGCTTCGCCACGGCTGTCCGGATAACCAAGCCCTGACTGTCTGTCGCTTGTGCGTAGTCTAACCACGTCAGCTTAAAGTCTTTGGCATAGGCGGTTTTAACCGTCTGATAGACCTGCTCAGGGTCGGTTTCCAATGGCAACTTCAAAATAGCTAACAGCCCTGTCCCTGTGTACTCTGGGTAGAGGTCGATTTCCTTATTGGTCAAGGACGTATGCACCAAAGAGCTGGCGATGTTAAACTTGCGCTCAACGGTGTAGCCCTCATCTTCCAAGGCTAGGGCATAAAGCTCGGCAACGATAAGGTTTTCAGTGAAATCTTTTGAACCTATCCGCACGACTGGCTTGTCACCAGCTGCAGGTGCACTCTGCTTTTGCCCAAAGAGGGCAAATAATCCTAAACCAGCTAGGACAAGGAGGGCTAACAGACCTCCGAGGCGTTTTTTGTTTGTCATGTTTAACTCCTTTTTAGTGTCTTTGTTTGATGTGATGGATGAGCCCATCGAGGCTCAACATAGCAATGAGCGAGAGCAGGGCAACGGAGCCACCCCCCAAGAGTAAGAGATCATAGCGATAGAGCCCCAACCCTGTGAAAATCAGAGTGCCCAGCCCTCCTGCTCCGATGTAGGTCGCTAGGCTAGCGGAGGCGATGATTTCCACTAGAGCCAACTTGAGCCCGGTCAAGAGATGAGGAAGAGCTAGCGGAAAAGCGACCTTGAGCAAGACCTGCCTATCGGTCATCCCTAATCCCTTGCCCACTTCTTTCAAGCTCTCCGGGACTTGTACTAAGCCGACCAAGGTTTGTAGGATAATGGGCGGTAAGCCTAGCAGGACAAGGGCGATGAGGGCTGGCACTTGCCCGACGCCGATGAGGGGAATGAGGAAGAACAGCACCCCCAGCGAGGGAATGACCCGCAGACCACCAGACAGGCCTGTGATGGCTTGCCGAAGTTTGGGGCGCTGGTAAGCCAGGTAACCCAAGTAGGTCCCCAAAACCAGAGCGATTCCCAGAGCCAGAAGGCTGATCCAGATATGCTCCCAAAGGTAGGTCAGGTACTGGTGGCTGTTGTGCGCTAGGTAATCAACCAGTCTGGTCCACATGCGTAGCCTCCTTTACTTCTTCTGACAAGAGCACGACAACCTTGCCAAAACTACCCCGGCTCTCTAAGTAACGATGGGCGTCTGCCACTTCTTCTAAGCCGTGAAAAATCCGTTCAGGGCTTGTCTTGACCTCATGTTTGCCTACAAAGTCAAGAAGTTCCTGCACCTTTTGTGGGGAGACATTTCCCGAATAGAAGGTTGTCAGATAGACATTGTTAGCTAGTTGCTCAATTGGGTCAAAATCATCCAAGTACCACTGACCTCCCAACTGACCGCAGGAGCAGAGAATGCCCCCTTCCTCCAAATAGCAAAAACTGTCCTTAATGGTTTTCGGCCCAATGAGCTCTAGTATCTTAGTAAATGACTGGGATGATTGGAGTTGATTATCCTCATCGAGAAAAACCTCATCATACCCCTCAGCTAGAAGCAACGGCTCTTTTGCCCTGTCTCGGCTAGTCCCTACCAGATAAATGTCTGGATGCTGAACCTTGAGAAGTCGGGCAAAAGCCTGACCGACACCGCTTGTCGCGCCCCTGACCAAAACCTTATCTGTAGCACTGATATTCAAATTTTTGAGTGCGCCAAAGGCAGTATAATAAGTCTCTGGCAAGGCGACCAAGGTCGCCAAATCGAGGTCGCTCACTACAGGATAAAGCTGTGAATTAGGTAGCAAGGCATAATCAGCATAAGAGCCATCAAAGGCACGCCCCATCTCCCCCATAAAGGAAATAACCAGTTGCCCAGCGACCAAATCAGGAGAAGTCGTCTGCTCAACTTGACCGACGCATTCGATGCCCAGAATCCGTGGAAATTGTACACTTGGTGACCAGCCCTTACGGGTAAAAATTTCTGAGCGGTTGATTCCAAATCCCAGCACTTTTACCAAGGTCCAGCCATCTTTTAGTTTAGGCAGGGGAACTTGTGAGACTTGTAAGACGTCTGCTTCGCCAGGCTTTTCAACCCTAACAGCCTTCATCAGCTTCATCAATTTTCCTCCTTTGCAGATTAGCTTTTAAATTAGCCAAGATTCGCTCTTGATAGCTTTCAAAGGCAGCTATTTCTTCCTCACTAAATCCCTCGTAAAAAACCTTGGACAAGCGCTCGCTAACCCGCTTTCCGATGACTTCTTGCCCCCACCCCTTATCCGTCAGGTGCCAGATTTTTTTCCGCTTGTCATTGGGACAGGGCTGCTGCACAATCAAACCCTGCTCCTCCAAGCGTTTGAGCATAGAGGTCAGGGTATTGTTAGCAAGCCCTGTGTGAATGGCAATGTCCGTCGCTGTTCCTCTCCCACCATGTAACCAAAGACAGTGGAGAATCTTCCCTTGTTCTCCCGTGTAAAGTGCCTCTGGCTCCTGTGCTAGCAAGTGCTGAAACAGACGACCATTCAAGAGGCTAATGTGGGTCGCGCGATAGCCCCCTTGTTCTTTTGTCATAGGAGTCCCTTTCTTTTTATTTCTATATCGAACAATAATAATTGTAGCATCTCCTTTTTTCTTTGTCAACTATTTCGATATAGAAATACTATATTCCACAAAAAAGAGCAGGATTGTCTGCTCTTTGGTATCATCATATTTTAGTACCGTGGGCGAATCACACCTGTCACGGTTGCTTTTGTCGCTTCATAATCACCATCAACGACGACCTTGATAATGCGCTTAGCCTCTTCTTCTGGTGCTGCGACAAGGGGCAAGCGAAGCGGCCCGACATCAAAGCCCAGATAGTTCAGCACTGCCTTAACAGGAGCAGGGCTCGGATAGCTAAAGAGAGCGTTGACTTTAGGGATAAACTGGCGCTGAATAGCCGCAGCAGCCTTGATGTCGCTGCGCTCAATTGCTTCAAACATGGCGTGCATCTCGTCACCATTAGTGTGCGAGGCTACCGAAATTACCCCATCTGCTCCCAAATTCATGGCATGGAAGGCATCGCCATCCTCACCTGTATAGATGAGAAAATCATCTGGACGGTGCTCAATCAGATAGGCAATATTAGCGAGGGTTGTACACTCCTTGACTCCGATGATATTGGGATGTTCTGCCAAACGCAGCATGGTCTCAGGCGTCAACTCCACCACGACCCGCCCCGGGATATTATACAGAATAATCGGCAGGTCAGACGCATCCGCAATGGCCTTAAAATGCTGATAAAGCCCCTCTTGAGATGGCTTATTATAGTAAGGAACAATGGCAAGGCCCGCCGCAAAACCACCGAATTTAGCCACTTCCTTGGCAAACTCGATGGAATCCCGCGTATCATTGGTCCCAATCCCTGCAATCAAGGGCACTCTGCCCTTAACAATAGCTTGCACAACTTTGAAAATTTCTAACTCTTCCTCATGGGTCAGGGTCGGACTTTCCGCTGTCGTCCCTGCCAGCAAGATGGCATCTGTATGGTGCGCCAGCAAGTGCTCAATCAGAGCTGGGAAAGCCTCAAAATTGATAGTGCCATCTTCATGAAATGGGGTTACTAAAGCCGTGATAATTTTAGCATTTCTTAATTGGTCAATAGACATAGATTCCTCCTAATCTTTTTGTCAATCGGCGTGTGAGCAGATAGTGTGGTTAAACAAATGGTTTCAAATATTAGCAGACCACAAAGAATTAGTAAACAGGAAATGAAGTCCCACTATCACAAATTAGAAAGTGAAATCTATACTCTTCCTCCACTAATCAGAGCGTTTATTTTTTATTGAAGCGTAATTGTTTTATTAACCGATAAGCATGAAAAAAGAATAGTAAGCTTGCTAAAGAAAATAAAATCGCTGGGGCGTTAACCCCTCCAATACTGTAAATCCAGTAGATAAAGCGAGGCATAGTAAGCTCACCGCCAGTTGACTCCCACTGAACAAGTTCTTGTCGTTTTATCCAAGGAAAGATAAGGACAAACAAACCCGCAGAAATATTTAAAAGAATTTGAAACTTAGGATGGTTGTTCATATAGTTGGCAACTTTCTTTTCTACTTTATTCATAAAACATTCTCCTCTATCTTTAAGTAATCAAATTATTATTTCAGCTCAAAAACAAGCTCTGCTGTCGGGCGAACCAAACCACGCTCGTGAAGGGTCTCAGCGATTTGAACGGAATTCCAAGCAGCCCCTTTGAGGAGGTTGTCAGATACCACCCACATGTGAATACCATTTTCCTTGTCCAAATCCTTACGAATACGACCAACAAAGGTATCACGGCTACCGACCGCATTGATAGCTTGTGGGTAGATTTGGTTGGCAATGTCATCTTCTAAAACAGCACCTGGGAAGCTCGCAATTGCTGCTTTTACTGCTTCAATGTCTGCGACTTCCTTGGTTTCGATGTAGACAGATTCAGAGTGGGCAGAGAGAACTGGAATCCGCACACAGGTCGCAGAAACAGCAATGCTGTCGTCTTCCATGATTTTCTTGGTTTCCTTGGTCATCTTCATCTCTTCGTAGGTGTAAGCATTGTCCGTGAAGAGGTCGATTTGTGGCAGTGCATTAAAGCCGATAGGATAGTGCTTCTTATCGCCACCTGAAGGCAGGATGTTTGCTTCTACCTCTTTTGGTGCCACGCCGTCATTCAACACCGCACGCAACTGCGCCTGGGTTTCCAAAATAGCTCCCATACCTGCCCCAGAGACCGCTTGGTAGGTTGACACGATGATGCGTTCCAAGCCCCACTTCTGACGGACAGGCTCCAGTGCCACCATCATCTGGATGGTAGAGCAGTTTGGACAAGCGATAATGCCTTTGTGGTCATCCATGGCATGGGCATTGACCTCTGGAACAACCAAAGGCACATCTGGATTCATACGGAAGTAAGAGGTGTTGTCCACCACCACAGCGCCTGCTTTCACCGCATAAGGGGCAAACTTAGCCGATGTCGACCCACCTGCGGAGAATAATGCAATATCCACGCCATCAAAACTGTCCTCTGTGGTCAACTCAACAGTGACATCTTGGCCCTTGTAAGTCAAGGTCTTACCAGCAGAACGAGCTGACGACAGCAACTTAATCTGGTCAATCGGAAGCGTACTCTCTTCTAGCATCTTAATCATCTGTGTTCCAACGGCGCCTGTCGCACCAACAACGGCAACTGTATAGCCCATGTTACTTACCTCATTCATTTGTTAGTCATTTTATTGTACTATATTATACTATGAATTGACCAAAAAGGAAAGTAAGCCAAGCACTTATTTTGAGAATTTTCTCAAAAAACTAGCACCTCATTCGTTCAATTTTTCGATGTCTTTTCAGTGTTTTTTCAAAAACATACAGAAAACAATCGCTTTCTCTCGTTTTTTCGACAAAAGAGTTCGTTAACTTAAAAAATAATGGCTTTTTTTGAAGTTAATCGAGACAAATGTCCGTTTTTTATTGTATAATAGTATAAATAAAAATATTTTTAAGGAGATCTTATGAAACGCAAAACAGTGTTCCTAACATCGTCCATGTTACTCTTATCTTCTCTGGTGATTGATGAGAGTCATAAAGTCTTAGCTGAAGGGCCAAATGCTCCAACGCCTTTGGTTACTGAAACAGCCACCACGGTCCCTGACAGTACTACTGTCAGCACAACAGATCCAGGTTCTGTTGAACCCGCAGAAGCTGAAGAAAAGGCTCCTTTAGAGGAAGCAAAACCTGTTACTGCTACACCAGAAACACCAAGTGCGGTTATCCTCCATACCAATGATATTCACGGACGGATGCTGGAGGAGCGCGGTGTCATCGGTCTTGCTAAATTAGCAACTGTTGTTGAAAACGAACGTGCCAATACTGACCAAACGACACTTGTCTTGGATGCTGGTGATGCCTTCCAAGGCCTACCAATTTCCAATGCCAGCAAAGGAGCAGAAGTTGCTAAAGCCATGAACGCAATTGGTTACGATGCGATGGCTGTCGGCAACCACGAGTTTGACTTCTCACTTGAAGAAGCAAAAGCATATAAGGAAAAATTAACCTTCCCTCTCCTTTCAGTCAACACCTATGTTAATGGTGTCCGTCTCTTTGAAGCCTCAACAATTGTCGATAAAACGCCTGATGTAGCTGGAGACGAATTTGTGGTTATCGGTGTTACCACACCTGAGACATCGACCAAGACCCACCCTAGAAATGTGACTGGCGTCACCTTTGCAGATCCTATTTCAGAAGTGAAAAAGGCGGTCGAGCAAATTGAAGCTAACGCCTTGGCTGAAGGCAAAAGCTATAACAATTATATTATCCTGGCCCACCTAGGGATTGACAAGAGTACTCCTGCTGAATGGCGTGGGGACACACTTGCTAAAGCCCTTTCGGAATACCAAGCCCTATCTGGTAAAAAAGTCATTGTGATCGATGGGCATTCTCATACGGTTCACACTGCCACCTACGGTAATAACGTCACCTATAGCCAGACCGGTAAGTACCTCGAAAACATCGGTAAAATCACCTTGTCTGCTGACGGTCAAGTGACACCAACATTCATCACCCCAAATGACACCAAAAACCTTGTCCCTAATGAACAAGTGGCCAAAATCGTCGCTGACGCTAAAGCTGCCTTTGATCTGGAAAGTGCAGCAGTTGTTGTGGCCAATAATACTGTTGAATTTAACGGCGATCGTGAAAACGTCCGTGTCCGTGAGACCAACTCTGGAAATGCCATCACAGATGCGCTCTATGATTATGGCCGCAACGGTAATTTCAAAAATCCAACTGACTTAGCTGTCACTAACGGGGGTGGCATCCGTGCTACCATCGCAGCCGATAAGCCAATTACTAAAGGCGACATCATTGCTGTTCTGCCTTTTGGTAATATTATTTCTCAAATTGAAGTTAAGGGTAGTCAGATTCTAGAGATGTTTGAAAAATCATTAAGTTCTACCCTACAAACCAAGGAAGATGGTAGCTACATCACTGATGATCAGGGCTATCCGCTCTTCACCGCTGCTGGATTCTACCTGCAGGTATCTGGTGCTCGCGTTTATTATAACCCTCTAGCTGAGGCTAACCAACGTGTCCTTAAGGTCGAAATTCTTAATCCAGAAACTGGTAGCTACACTCCACTGGATAAAGAAAAAACCTACTATCTGGCAACCAATGACTTTGTAGCTGCTGGTGGAGATGGCTACACCATGCTCGGTGGAGCTCGTGAAGAAGGTCCTTCAATGGACGAGGTCTTTGCTGATTATTTGGCTAAAACCCCTGATCTTTCTAAGTATGTTTCTGTCAATAGTAACGAACGGGTGATCCCTTCAACACCTACACCAGAACCTGCTCCAAATCCAGAACCAACACCTAGGCCAGAACCAAAACCTGAGCCAAAACCAAATCCAACACTTCCAACATACCGTCCTGGCTATTATAAACCAACTGAGAAGAAAGACGACCAGCAACATCCTGCTGCCACTACAGAGACTGAGACAACGGTCCACCATTCCTCCCCTAAAGGAACTACAGCCATTCTTCCTAAGACTGGTGATGCCGCTTCCCTCCTGTCTCTTATTGGACTCAGCCTATTCTCTGGCTTAGCCTTGCCTAAGACTCGAAAAAAAGACTAGGCGACTGTAAACCTTGACTTCCTACTACAACCCATTTACCAGGCTCATTGTCAACTGTAGTGGGTTGGTGAAAAGCTAACATCTGGAGAGAATCAAATTGTTTCTCTCCTTTTTAATGTTTAAAGGTAAGCGTCCAATAACAGAGTATATTGAAAAAAGTTCCAGAGTTAATATTAGCTCCGGAACTTTTTCTATTTGCAATTTTTCTGCATGTTTTTTACCCATGGCAAATACCCCTCTAGCACCTCCTTTTTTGCGAGTGTCTTCTCATTTGGAAGATGTTCTAGAAAATGGATGATGTATTTTTCAGTATTCAAGTCGTGTCTCTTGGCCGTCTCAAGTAAACTCATAATGATGGCTGTTGACTTGGCACCCTCAAAGCTCTGAGAAAACAACTCATTTTTTCGCCCCATCACCAAGGATTTAATGGCTCTTTCTGCCAGATTATTGGAAAGAACAAGTCTGCCGTCTTTCAGAACAGTCTTGAACGTCTCCTCGTGATTGAGACTGTAATCCAAAGCTTTCCCTAGCGAGGAACCTGGCAAGACCGTTTGTTTTCGACACCAGTCGAAAAACTCAGTCATCAAGGGAGCTAACTCTGCCTGTCGGTTGTCCAATCGCTCCTCAGCTGATAATCCCTCCCATTCCCTTTCAAGGCGAAACAATTGGTCACAATACTTGAGACCCTTAGCACCTAAAGAGCTTTTATCAGCCTTTTTCGGAGTAGCTTCAAAGAACTTTCGCCTCACATGTGCCCAGCAACCGACTAATGTGGCATTGGGTAACTGTCGGTAGGCACTCCAGCGGTTCGCAGTTAACCAAGATTATCATCACTTCGTTTTTCAATCTTAGACTGCTAGCGTATAGGCAGAACTAAAGGACTAAAGTCCTAAGTTACTGCCGTAACATGTCACAGTGAACATAACCCTCATAATTCCCAAGAACTTCCTGAACAACCAAACCACTTCGGCGCTTGTCATGGTGATAAAGGGTAATCCCTTGTTCTTCCTGCTTGCCTGATAAAAACGTCCAATAGTAGGTCTTCTGCCTGTCGCTTTCTAAGACCTGATAAGAGGTTTCATCCGCATGAAGAATAGGCTGCGCCAATAATTTCTCACGTAAAAGGTCATAAAGAGGCTCAAAATAGTATTGACTTGATTTGATATGCCAGTTGGCAATCTCTTTACATGTAATGGAATGGGCAAGCCCATTTTATTCCAATCCTCTTCTTGACGATAATTCGGAACCTTCAAATTAAATTTCTGATGAATCGTATGAGCGATGATAGAAGCTGACCCAATGCTATGAGCTAACGGTGCTTTGGGTACAAGTGCCTTAATGATTTTATCAACATGGCCCTCCTCACTGCAACTTTGACATTTATAGGCATGTTGGACATGGTCAACCCGTTTTAATTGGGCTGGAATAAAGACCAACTCTTGTCTTTGGACACAAGAGCCAATCTCTTTAAGCTCACCCTGACAATCAGGACAACTGCCACCTTCTAATTTGTGGTGCACCTCTTCTGGGCTGGACTGATTGAGAATAGCTTGGCCAGGTGAGTGTCCCATTTTCAACCCGCTTATAGAGCAACCAAAATCCTTGACCACCCCAATAAAGAGTCTTAAAACGGTCTTTGCGTCCGCCACAAAAGAGAAAGACTTGACCTGAGAAGGGATCAAGGTCAAAGTGACTTTTAACCAGATAAGCTAGTGAGTCAATTCCTTGCCTCATATCCGTTTTCCCACAGACAAGACAAACATGCCCTAAATCATTGAGCCTGACGGTCATAAGTAAGTACCTTTTCTAAAATAAGTTCTAGTTGGTCTTGACCAAGGGGATGAAAGCAACTGATTTCTAGTTGACCTAATCTTAGTTTGAGGAGAAAATTATTTTTGCTTTTCTTTTCAAACTGACGAGATTGACGAGACGAATCCAAGGGGACGATAGGGAGTAACATGATAAAAATCCTCCATTTCTATTTTCTAATGACAGTATAACGGAGGCGGAAAGAGTTTTACAGGTACTTCGTTATTAGATGCTTACAACCTTTCAAACAGTCTTTAAGGCCTTTAAAAAATATAAAAAAGACATTACTAATGCCCTGGAATTAGCTTACTCCAACGCTAAACTAGAAGCCACGAATAAACTGATCAAAGACATCAAACGAAATGCCTTTGGTTTTAGAAAATTCAAGAATTTTAAAACTAAAATTTTGATTGCTTTGAATGTGCAAAAAGAGAGAACCAAGCTGATTCTCTCGCGTACATGATATAAGTCACCCACTACAGTCATATAGAGCCAATTTTCATTGTTTTTCGGATATGAGCGATGCACACATGCCGATTTGCCCCACTATTATTAATCTTCTTTACGACGACGTTTTATCATTACGGCAATTAAAGCTAATAAACCAAAACCTGCAACAAGTGATGTTACTTCGCTTGAATCACCCGTCTTAGGTAATTGTTTAGAAGACTGTTCAGAAGATCCTGACAGTGAAACGGTTTTACGATTACCTTTATCATTACCAGGTTGCGTTGTTTGAGATGGTTTTGGTGTAATGATATCTGGTTTACCATCTTGGTCTTTGTCAGTTGGAGTCGTGCCATTAGGATCTGATTCGTCCTTGTTCTTGATTCCATCGTTATCACTGTCCAATTCACCATCTGGAGTCTTGCCATCTGTCATTGGATTCTTAGGATTTGTACCGACTAATTCCTCATCCTTATCATTGACACCGTCGTTGTCATCGTCTGGATCCTGATCATCTGAAATACCGTCGCCATCTGTATCCGTTT
>NZ_JAAXPR010000013.1 GCF_012396585.1 Streptococcus ovuberis | reverse complement strand
TCCATATGATTCTTTCTAATGAGTGGTTTGATTGCTTTTCATTATAGGTCATATGGGGCTTTTTTCATACTCAAAAAGGCTCCATAATCTCCGAGGTGGATTTACCCACTACAGAAATTATAGAGCCAAATAAGTAAAATGAGCATGTTTAATATAGAGAGATAGAAGTAAATCGAATTAGCCCTCATCATACCTTCATCTGCTAAAACTCCGATTACTATCTGGGTACAGAAAGAAATTATAACTAAGCATAATATTATAAATATCTCTATTAGTTGGTATTTGGAATGTGAGAAAGTAATTGTAAGGATACTAGTTATTAGGCACAAGATAATTATGGTCTGTAATAAAATATTAATCATGTTACGTTTTTAAGGGTTACATCCAGCTAAAATAACTCTATTTAGATTAGTTTCGGTTCTCCAAGGTTCAATGTTCCAAGGATTTTTAAAATTCGCTATAGTAAAAGCATGACATAGAAATTGAGCTTCCATAGACGCTGTATTTTTCCAGTGCGGACTCGAACTATGACGATCTTTAAGCAACCTAAATGCGTTAGAATAGTTTGCTGCTCGAGCATTAGGATTATCTGAGTTTATGAACATTGCGCTAGAATTATAATGGCAACTTAACGTAATTCCGTCTGAGCGACTAACCCAACCGGTATTACTGTTGAAGTAGTCACTGTAGGTATTAGCTCGCTGATATTTCGCTGCAAGATAATATTTCTTAAATTCTGCTATATCTTGACTTTTTATTTCGATATCTTTAGAATTACAGATTTCATTGGATTCTAAAGAATGTGCTAAATATAAAATCTGTTCTATATTATCAAAATATAATTTAGTGCGAATAGCTTTTGAGAAAAGCTAAATTTATGATTTATGTTGGATGAATATAAATGATATTTCACTTGTAAAATATAGTTTCCGAAAATATGTCCCTTCCTATTACTAAGCGTATCAATTATATTCCTTTATACACTCTTATGATAACCTATCTCTATTTTTTTGTCGAACGCTTACATTTTTGTTGGATTACTTTCCGGGATTGAAAGAGTAGCAAGGTATTTAAAGTTGATTAATTAAGTTTGCCTTAGGATTGATTACTATAGTATAATATTCTTAGAATTTACAGGAGGAACGAAGATGATGTCTCAACCAAAACGGCAAAAACTTTTCCTAGCTTTTTTAATAGCTTGTTTGACCTTCTTTTTTTGGCCTCAGGTAGTCAAAGCTTATGACATTACCCAGTACAAGGGGCATTTAACCATCAAGGAGGATAATTCAGCAACCTTCGATCAGGAATTGTCCTATGACTATCAAGATTCTTACAATG
The DNA here is from genome assembly GCF_012396585.1 of Streptococcus ovuberis. Classification (GTDB taxonomy): domain Bacteria; phylum Bacillota; class Bacilli; order Lactobacillales; family Streptococcaceae; genus Streptococcus; species Streptococcus ovuberis. Next base: position 59,789 of record NZ_JAAXPR010000013.1, on the reverse strand, counting down.
GGCAGTATGTGACGCTTGGAATGGCTGGGGATATGCCTCAGAATTTTACCATTCAAGCTAACCAGATCCAGTATCGTGTTTATAAGAATGATGCTCTAGTCAGTTCTAATTACGCTGGTGAATTGGAACAATCCAGGCAAGTTGACATTGAGAATATGGGAGACGGTTATCGGCTCAAAGTCTATAACGCCGTACAAAATGGAGATCGTGTCAGGATTCAGGTCCGATGGCCCTTACAAAACGTGCTTTATCCCTATCAGGACATTGCTGAGCTCAAGTGGTTCCCAATCAGTGACTGGGATATTCCCTTATCTAATATTGAATTTCGAGTGACTGCACCAACCTATCACAGTAGTCAGATGGCAGTTCATACCGGCTATCTGAGAGAGCCTGCTCAGGTGGAAAAAGATGGTCAGGATTACTTGATTTGCTTGGATCGATTAGGAAGCGGTAAAAAGTTAGAATTTCATGGTTATTGGGACAGGGCTATTTTATCAGCTGTGAGTCCAGACGCGATTATCACAGAAAATCACCTGCAGGCTTATGAAGCTACAGAAGCCAATATAAGTCAATATTCTCAGCTGATGGAGCGTGTGAGCTATCAGTGGTTACCGCTAGTAGCTGTTGTCGCTATGCTCTTAGATGGTCTGCACTGGATTACCTTTAGGCGCAAGGTTGACCTCAGGACCAAGATGCTTAAAGATGCGAGACTCTATGAAGTGCCAAGCGCTCTCAACCCCATGCAGGTGACGCGTGCTATCTATAATACAGAGCTCGAAACCATCAATCCGGCAAATCCCCAACCGAGTCGCATAGACTTTGATCATCTTGCGCAAGCAACACTCTTAGACTTAATTGATCGCGGGAATTTGCGTATTGAAGCAAACGATGACGAACCGTTGGTGATTTATCAATCCAACAGAGGTCTCAGCGAAGCTGAAAGCGCCTTTCTCAGTATGGCCTTTTCGGACCAGAAAGAGCTCACCATGGACCGGCTCTTCTCAGATTTTTCAGCAGATAATCACGTGCTGACTTCCCGATCAAGAAGTAAAGAGGCCGCCATTCGCGCTAGCGGAAGCAACTTGCTCAAGCGTTATAATCAGGCTTTTAAAGGCTTATCAACTGCCTTAGAAAGAGACCTCGCTCAATGGCAGCTTCCAGCTTACTACCGGCCGCTTGAGTTTGGAGAAGCTGGTCAGCTATTGGCGATTGGCCTGCCCTCTTTATTAGCAGGACTAGGTACTGTTCTCTTGTATCTTTTCCTGCTCATGAATTTTTCCACCCACAGTTGGGCACTGTTAGGGATTGGTGGGGTGGTTGGGGCCTTTGTTTTAACCCTCTATGCTAAAAAATCAAACTTGAAACGAGACGGTATATTAACGGAGGCTGGTTTAGAACAGTATCAGCTTTGGGAAGCGTTTAAACATATGCTACGCGATATTGGCCGTTTTGACAAAACGGAGCTAGATGCGATTGTTTTATGGAATCGCCTACTGGTGTATGCGACTCTCTTTGGCTATGCCAAGGAAGTGAGCCGAGTCCTTGAAATCAATGATATCCAATTGGACAATCCTTCTCTTAACGCCTTTGTTTACCGAGGTTATTCCCCATTTTTGAGTGCACGGACAGGTGCCTTCACCCAAGATGTCCATACGGCAAGGGAGGCCAGCAATTTCTCTGTTTCCTCAGGAAGTGGTAGTAGCGGCGGTTTCTCGTCTGGAGGCTTCTCTGGCGGTGGTGGCGGTGGAGGAGGAGGCTCCTTCTAAATGGCCTATTATAGTTTGTCAATGTGTAATGTCAGCCCCCTTAAGATAAACTGTTACGGTAAAGTCTTGGGTAAAAAGGCAAGCTATTTCCCTCCGATAGCAGTTGCTAGGTACGATGGTCTAAGAAGTCTTGTATAGCCTCTAAGCTTGATGCGACAGCAGGTTAAGGCTATTGCTTAAGGGCATTAAATGACCGAATTGTGATAGAAGAAGGAAGACTGTCAAGATTCGCTGAGCGGCTTTATTTGGAGTTGAGTGTTGGAAATGGCAAAAAATAGTGCAAATAATTCTTGACAAAGCGAAAAAGCTGGCGTATAATGCTAACTATATCAGAAAAGTAATCTGTAGAGGTTTTCAGGGAGCTTGTGGGTATTGCGAACAAGTAGCATCTAGAGATGAAAATTGGGCTGATATTCATAAGGAATTCTAACACATAGGAATTCGGTGTGCACCCCTTACCGTGCAGCTTGTTGTTTGACAAGTTAGAGATGATGGATGACTCTAGATATATTCCATCAATTGAGGTGGCACCGCGGACCTATTCGCCCTCACTTTCCCTTAGGGAGAGTGAGGGTTTTTGTTTATCTTCAACTAAGAATGGTACCAGCTTATGTTGAGGTGAACAGGAGGAATTTAGCAGGTCTTAGGACGTAGGTTTGTGAGTGAATCTGCATGGAAAAATAGAAAAGAGGTATAAGATGACAGAACAAAAAAGAGGCTATTTTGGCGAATTTGGTGGGAGCTTTGTACCAGAACCGATTCAAGCATTGCTGGATGAATTAGAGACTGTTTTTGAAACGTATCGAGAGGATCCGGATTTTCTGGCAGAATATCGTCATTATCTCAGAGATTATTCTGGTCGAGAAACACCGCTCTACTTTGCAGAAAGTCTCACTAACCACTTGGGAGGTGCTAAGATTTACCTCAAACGTGAGGACTTGAACCACTTAGGCTCTCATAAACTCAATAATGTGTTAGGACAGATTCTTTTGGCTAAACGAATGGGGAAAACGCGTGTCATCGCTGAAACAGGGGCTGGTCAGCACGGTGTTGCTACTGCCGCAGCTGCTGCGAAATTTGGCATGGCCTGCGATATCTATATGGGAGCAGAGGATACCAAACGCCAAGCGCTTAACGTCTTTCGGATGGAGATGATGGGGGCTACTGTTCACGCAGTTGAAAGTGGCACCCAAACGCTTAAGGATGCTGTTGATGCTGCTTTTGGAGCTTGGATGGCAGACTTGGATGCCTTCTACGTTTTAGGATCAGCTGTCGGTCCCCATCCCTACCCAAGTATTGTCCATGAGTTCCAGAAAATCATTTCTCAGGAATCGCGTCAGCAAATGTTAGAGAAGGAAGGGCGTCTTCCTGACGCAGTGATTGCCTGTGTAGGTGGTGGCTCAAATGCTATCGGAGCTTTTTCAGCTTATTTGGCCGATAAGGAGGTTCAACTCATTGGGGTGGAGGCTGCTGGTAAGGGTTTAGAAACTGACCTTCATGCGGCAACTATGACCAAGGGACGAGTTGGGATTGTGGATGGAATGAAGACGATCTCCTTGTTTGAGGAAGATGGTTCTGTTTCACCTGTTTATTCTATTTCAGCTGGTTTAGATTATCCCGGAGTTGGCCCTGAACATGCTTTCCTAAAGGAAAGTGGCCGTGTGGACTATCGCGCAGCGACAGACCAAGAAGCTGTGGATGCCTTGCTCTTGCTATCCAAAACAGAAGGGATCATTCCTGCCATTGAGAGTTCACATGCTTTAGCACAAGCCATTGCTCTAGCCCCAGCCCTATCGAAAGATCAAATAATTGTTGTTAACTTGTCTGGCCGTGGGGATAAAGACGTTGCGGCTATCGCTGATTATTTAGAAAAAAAGTAGGAGATCAACATGAAGAATAAGAAATTGTTATTGGTGCTAGCAGCTCTGGTAATGGCAGTCCTGGTTTACCTAGGTCTGTCGGGTCAGACCAAAAATAACGCAGAAAAACCTGCTAAGGCTGGAGAAAAAGTCTCTATCGGTGTGTTGCAGTTTGTCACCCACGAATCTCTAGATGAGATTTACCGTGGGATAGAAGCTGGTTTAGCAGAGGGTGGGTATCAAAAAGATGCTAATTTGACCATCCATTTCATGAATGCAGAAGCAGATCAAAACCAGATTCAAAAAATGAGTGAGCAGCTGGTTGCAGATCAAAACACTGCCCTGATTGGGATTGCAACACCAGCAGCCCAAGGACTTGCCAATGCGACTAAGGACATCCCTGTTATTATGGGTGCGGTAACCGATCCCCTTGGGGCTAATCTGGTCAGTGACCTGAAAAAACCAGGTGGTAATATCACTGGGGTGTCAGATGCGACACCTGTTGCGGACACAGTAGAGTTGATTCAGGCTATTACGCCAGAAGCTAAGACGATCGGTATCTTGTATTCTAGCAGTGAAGACAATTCGCTTTCACAAGTTAACGCCTTTACAGAAGCAGCAGAAAAAGCGGGCTATAAGGTTGTCCCTTATGCCGTGCCATCAACCAACGAAATCAATACAACCGTAGCAGCCATGCTGCCTAAAGTAGATGTAGTATGGACGCCGACAGACAACACGATTGCTTCAGCTTTTCCGGCTGTTATCTCAGCCGCTAAGGAAGCGCAAAAACCAGTCTATACATCAGTTGAAACAATGGTAGAACAGGGTGGCATTGCCTCTGTGACACTGAGTCAGTTTGATTTAGGTGTCGCAACAGGTAAGATGGCGGCAAGCATCCTTGATGGCGCAGATCCTTCAACAACACCTGTAGAAATCTTTAGTCAAGGAACTATTGTGGTGAACCAAAAAGTGGCTAAAGAATTGGGACTAACCATTCCAGACAGTCTGCTTCAAAAAGCTGCAACGGTTATAGAATAGGGACTGCTTTAAGTTTAATTATTAAGAGAGAAAAACAATGCTTTCAATCATTTCACAAGGCCTTTTGTGGGCGATATTGGGGTTAGGGATTTTCATGACCTTTCGGATTCTCAATTTTCCAGATATGACGATTGAGGGTTCCTTCCCGCTTGGAGGAGCAGTCGCAGTGACCTTGATTACCAAGGGAGTCAGTCCCTTGGTGGCGACTGGGATTGCTATCTTGGCAGGCTGTTTAGCTGGCTTGGTATCTGGTTTGTTGTATACTAAGGGGAAGATTCCCACCCTCTTGTCGGGAATTTTGGTGACCTCGTCTTGCCACTCCATCATCTTGATGGTTATGGGGCGAGCTAATTTAGGGTTATTAAATTTTCCTGTTATACAGGATAGCTTGCCTTTTTCCGCACGGACGAATGAGTTGGTCCTTGGCGTTTTAGTCCTAATTTTGGTTATTGGCTTCCAAATTACTTTTTTAGATACGCGCTTGGGACAGGCTTATATTGCTACAGGGGATAACCGTGATATGGCCAAATCCTTTGGCATTGATACGGATAAGATGGAGCTGATGGGGCTGGTTTTGTCTAATGGCATTGTGGCACTTGCAGGTGCCCTGATTGCCCAGCAAGAAGGGAGTGCAGACGTTTCTCGTGGAATCGGGATTATCGTTATTGGTTTAGCTAGTCTGATTATCGGTGAAGTCATGTTTAATAATCTCACGTTGCTGGAGCGTTTAATAACGATTGCAGTTGGTGCGATTGCTTATCAGTTTCTCTTTTGGACGGTTATTCGTCTCGGTTTCAATACTAGCTACATGAGAATTTATTCGGCGCTTATCTTGGGAATCTGTCTCGTCATTCCTGAGCTTAAGGCCAAATTCTTTAAGGGAGTGAGGATCACCAAATGACAGCAGTAGTGGAATTAATCAATGCAACTAAGCTTGTTAACAATGGCTTTGACGAACAAAAGGTTATCCTTGATGGCGTTAATTTGACTATCCATGAGCAAGATTTTTATCACGATTTTAGGAGGAAATGGCGCAGGAAAATCAACGCTGTTTAATACTATTGCTGGAACCCTTCCGCTAACGAGCGGGCAAGTCAGAATCCTGGGAGAGGACGTCACTAACTGGCCAGCAGAAAAGCGGGCTAAGTATTTGTCAAGGGTTTTTCAAGATCCGAAGATGGGGACCGCGCCCCGTATGACGGTAGGAGAGAACCTTCTAATTGCTCAGCATCGTGGGGAGAAGCGAGGACTTGTTTCCCGACGCTTGGCCAGCCAAAGTGAAGCCTTTTTGGCTCTATTAGCCAAAACAGGCAATGGGCTTGAAAAGCATTTGGAGACTCCGGCTGGGCTCTTATCCGGAGGACAACGTCAGGCGCTCAGTCTTTTGATGGCTACACTGAAGCGTCCTGATTTATTGCTCTTAGATGAACATACGGCAGCCCTTGATCCTAAGACTAGTCAGGCTCTTATGCTTTTAACAGATCATTTTATCAGGGAAGAGCAATTGACGGCTTTAATGATCACGCATCGCATGGAAGATGCTCTTCAGTACGGTAATCGTCTGATTGTGATGAAGGATGGGCAGATTGTGCAAGACCTGACTGCCAAAGAAAAAGCCCAGATGGCCCTGCAAGATTATTATCGGTTTTTTGAATAGTATAAAACGGGCTCTAATGGCAAATAGGTTTAAAAAAGGTTGAGATTGGCAAAATGTCAATCTTTTTCGGCTCATTGTCAACTGTAGTGGGTTAACCAATTTAAGACCGAGAGAAGACAAGTTTAGTCTTCTCTCGTTTTATGTTTAGACGCCAAAATCGTTTTGGCATCTGCCTTTTTAGGGTGTCACTTTGTACCAACCGTGACGCTTCAACAGCGCATAGAATCCTTCTCTAGTAGTCTCTTTCCCGATTTTAGTTTGGTAAGCCTCATGCATTTCTGCAATGGTGACAAATTGTCCTGAAGCACTGCCACCAAACTGTTCTTTTAAGAATGCTTTTTCTTCTTCGTCAGTCAGATCAGAAGGATGAAGGCCTCCTCGTGCATCATGGGCAAGGGCAGAGAGACCTCCTTGCTCTTAGAACCTGTATTCACAATAGAAACACTGACTAGAATGGGCGAATTTTAGCTTACTCACTATCAAATGTTCTGGTAGTACGGCCATTATGCCCGCAAAAATTGTCCTCAGCTGGCCAAAAACTAGCCTAAGTAACTTAGTATTCCTATTATGAATACAGGTTCTTAGTTTTTCACCAAATGCCAAATGGCATCATGAGATAAACCGATGAAGTCAGAAATAGCTTTGTAGGTCATCTTTTGAGAGCGTAGATAGACGGTTTGAATCCGTTTGTGATAGGAAGGAGCTGTTTATTCTTGAGGGCTGATTTGAGTCCTGTGAGTTGACCTTGTGTAAATGTCATATAAGTATTATAGGTCAGAATTTGATTTTTGTTAAGTATTACCAGGAAGTTAAAAACGAGTTAATCAAGGACATCGCCCAACTGGATTTGACCATCACAGACTTGCAAGATAAGGTCGCTCATCTCAACAAAGTGTCTGAAGGCCTGCTTAATCTCAGCGATGCCGACCCAGAAAACCGACAATTAGTCCGATATGATTATGCCAAGATGAATCTGACAGCAGTTATTACACTTGAAAAAGTCGAGCAGGAGGTCAAACAATGCCAAGAAGAACTTCGTAAATTGATAGATGACTATGAGCATAGAGTGAGAAGATTGGAGAAGTTTGTTAGCCAAATTGCTGGGAAAGAGAATTTATTTCCAAATCAACAAAAAAAATGATGGATTTAATGTTTTTTGACAATAAAACAAACAAATAATGTTGGAAAAGTGATATAATGAAAGTAACTAATTTGAGGAAGTTGAAAATGAAAAAATATAGAAGACATGAAGAAATAGTACGACTTGTACAAGAAAAGGGAACGATTAGAATAGCTGAACTGGTTGAAATCTTCGATATCACAGATATGACAGCTCGACGTGATTTATCTGAGTTAGAAGAGAGAGGTTTACTGACAAAAATTCATGGTGGTGCTCGTAGTAATAATGCCTTTGCACTGAAAGAGAGTTCTCATCAGGAAAAACACGATAAAAATATTGCAGAGAAATCTGAAATAGCAAAGAAAGCAGCAGCTTTGATTGAGGATGGTGATACCATATTTCTGGGGCCGGGTACAACTGTAGAACTTTTAGCAACGGAAATCCAGAATACTGTATTATCAGTTGTGACAAATTGTTATCCCGTTTTCAAGCATTTATATGAAAAAAAGACCGAAACCTTTAAGGTGTATCTTTTAGGTGGGGAGATGAGGCAAGTAACTGAATCATTTGTTGGTGAAATTACGAATACTATTTTAGAAAAGATGAAATTCAGCAAAATGTTTTTTAGTGGAAATGGTGTAAAAGAAGGGGAAGTCATGACTTCGTCCTTTGCAGAAGCCTTTACGCAACAAATGGCTTTAAGAAATTCTTTGGAAAAATATTTACTAATTGATACCACTAAGATAGGAAAAGAAGATTTTACAACATTTTGTCAATTAGGAGAATTGACTGCAGTAATTACAGATAGTTTTAGACCAGAACAACTACAAAAAATTAGAGATTTCACAGAAGTCATTTCTTGATATAACAAAAAACCAACAAAAACCTCTGTAAATGTTGGTTTTTTTGGTTTTGCATATAAAAAAATAAGAAAATAACATTTTTTAGACATTTTTTGAACAAAAAGTGTTGACAAAATGTTTCTTTGGGTATATAATCATAGTTGTAAAAAGGTTGTAAACGCTTTTTCTATATATTAACTACAAGGAGTATATTATGGCAATTGTCATTGGTGCAGATCAAGCTGGACTAAAATTAAAAGATATTATCGTTGATTATCTTAAGGAAAATCAATTAGAGGTTATTGATGTTAGTCAAGGAGAGGTAAGAGATTTTGTCGATACGACTCTTGCTGTTGCAAAAGAGGTTCAAAAAAACGACGAGAATTTGGGTATTGCTATTGATGCTTATGGAGCAGGTAGCTTTATGGTTGCTACGAAGGTAAAAGGTATGGTAGCCGCAGAGGTATCGGATGAACGTTCCGCCTACATGACGAGAGGTCACAATAATTCTCGTATGATTACTATTGGATCAGAAATTGTTGGTACAACATTAGCTAAAAATATCGTAAAAGGGTTTGTCTTTGGTTCATATGATGGCGGTAGACACCAAATTCGTGTCGATATGCTCAATAAAATGGGTTAAAATAGAAGAAGGGAAATAAACATTTATGAAAATTGCTGTTGGTTGTGACCATATCGTTACCGATGAGAAAATGGCTGTTGTTGATTATCTAAAAAATCAAGGACATGAAGTCATTGACTGCGGAACTTATGACCATGTCAGAACTCATTATCCAATTTATGGAAAGAAAGTCGGCGAGGCTGTTGTAAGTGGCAAAGCAGATTTAGGAGTTTGTATCTGTGGAACTGGTGTTGGTATCAACAATGCCGTCAATAAAGTTCCAGGTGTCCGCTCTGCACTTGTCAGAGACATGTCTTCTGCAGTATATGCAAAGGAAGAATTGAACGCTAACGTTATTGGTTTTGGTGGAAAAGTTACTGGAGAGCTTCTAATGTGTGATATTATTGACGCATTCATTGCTGCCGAATACAAGGAAACACCAGAAAATAAAAAATTGATTGAAAAAATCAGTAAGATAGAAACTCAAAATGCTGAACAGGCTAACCCAGAGTTCTTTAATGAATTTTTGGAAAAATGGGATCGTGGAGAATATCACGACTAAGTAGGTAGGTATTATGATTCTGACAATAACACTGAATCCATCGATTGATATTTCCTATCCATTGGAAAAGTTTGAAGTTGACACTGTCAACCGTATTGCAAATCCCATTAAGACAGCAGGTGGTAAAGGCTTAAATGTCACGAGAGTTCTCCATCAGTTGGATGATAAAGTAGTAGCAAGCGGGCTGCTTGGAGGAAAACTAGGAGAATTTATTGAAAGTGAACTAGACAATTCCTCTATTAAACACTCTTTTTATCATATCAAGGGAGAGACAAGAAACTGTATCGCCATTTTACATGATGGAAATCAGACTGAAATTCTAGAGCAAGGACCTGAAATTAGCGAGAAGGAATCCAATGGATTTTTAGAATACTTTAGAAATATCATATCTGATTTTACTCTAGTTACTATTTCAGGAAGTCTTCCTTCAGGATTACCGTCAAATTACTATGTTCAGATGTTATCAATTTGTGAAGAAAAGAATATTCCTGTTGTGCTTGATTGTTCGGGTGATTCTCTGAAACAAGTCTTAAAATCGAATAGAAAACCAAAAGCAATTAAACCAAATACAGAGGAGCTATCCCAACTACTTGGTTCAGAAATTACAGATGATATCTATCAATTGAAATTTAGTTTGCAAAACGAACTTTTCAAAGGTATTGAGTGGGTGATTGTATCTCTGGGATCAAAAGGTGCTTTTGCTAAGCATTGGAATAACTATTATAAGGTCAGTATTCCAAAAATTGAAGTTAAAAACCCAGTTGGTTCAGGTGATTCTACTGTTGCTGGTATTGCCTCCGCAATTGTTGGGAATTTGGATGATGTAGAACTTCTTAAAAAAGCTAATGTTTTAGGAATGTTAAATGCACAAGAAAAATTGACTGGCTATGTCAATTTAGCCAATTATCAGAAATTAGCTGATCAAATTCAGGTAGAAGAGGTGTAATTATGGTATTAACAGAAAATAAACGTTTATTTATGGAAAAGGTTAGTGATAAGAGTGGAATTATCTCTGCATTAGCTTTTGACCAGCGTGGAGCATTGAAAAAAATGATGCGTCAGTATCAAACAGAGGAACCATCTGTTGAACAGATCGAACGTTTGAAAGTCATCGTTTCTGAGGAGTTAACTCAGTTTGCGTCATCCATTCTTTTAGACCCAGAATATGGTTTGCCTGCAGCCAAATCAAGACATGCAGAATCAGGCTTATTATTGGCATATGAAAAAACAGGGTATGATGCAAGCACAACAAGCCGTTTACCTGATTGCCTTGTAGAATGGTCTGCAAAACGCCTTAAGGAAGAGGGGGCAGATGCAGTTAAATTCTTACTCTATTATGATGTCGATGGAGATCCATATGTCAATCTGCAGAAGCAGGCATATATTGAGAGAATTGGTTCTGAATGTAAGGCTGAGGACATCCCATTCTTTTTGGAAATTCTATCATATGATGAAAAAATTGAGGATAACTCAAGTATAGGGTTTGCTCGTGTTAAACCACGTAAGGTAAATGAAGCCATGCGGGTCTTCTCTGATGAAAGATTTGGCATTGATGTTCTCAAAGTAGAGGTTCCTGTCAATATGAACTTTGTAGAAGGTTTTGGAAATGGTGAAGTCGCTTATACTAAAGAGGAAGCAGCTCAATATTTCCGAGACCAAGAAGCTTCAACACACTTACCATATATTTACCTTAGTGCAGGTGTTTCAGCACAATTATTCCAAGATACACTTGTTTTTGCCAGTGAATCAGGAGCAAAATTTAATGGTGTCTTGTGTGGTCGAGCCACATGGGCAGGTTCAGTCAAGATTTTCATTGAAGAAGGTGAAGAGGCTGCACGTCAATGGTTAAGAACAGTTGGTTCTGAAAATATTGAATCCTTAAATAGAGTTTTGGAAACCTCAGCTACTTCATGGAAACAAAAATAAGAGAAATTATTTAGGAGGAATTCTCTGATGAATAGAGAAGAAATTACCCTACTCGGGTTTGAAATCGTTGCTTATGCAGGCGATGCCCGCTCACGTCTCCTGGAAGCCTTGTCGGCTGCACAAGCGGGTGATTATGACAAAGCTGAGTCACTTGTTGAAGCAGCTGGTGAATGCATCACAAATGCACACAAGGCTCAAACAAGCTTGCTTCAAAAAGAGGCACTTGGGGAAGATTTGGCATTTAGTGTGACCTTGATGCATGGTCAAGATCACTTGATGACAACCCTGTTGTTAAAAGATATGATGAAACATATGATTGAACTTTACAGAAGGAGTAATCGCTAATGAATGCTTTGATTAACGCGTTAGAAAAACAAAAACCGTTATTTGAGAAAATTTCACGGAACATTTATCTCCGTGCTATTCGTGATGGCTTTATCGCCAGCATGCCAGTTATTCTTTTCTCTAGTATTTTCCTGTTGATCGCTTTTGTTCCAAACATTTTCGGTTTTACATGGAGCGATGATGTTGTCAGCATGCTGATGAAACCTTATGGCTATACGATGGGTGTTGTTGCTTTGCTGGTTGCTGGAACAACAGCGAAATCATTGACAGATTCTGTTAACCGTGATTTGGAAAGTACCAATCAGATTAACTACATGTCTACCATGTTGGCATCAATTACAGGCTTTTTGTTGCTAGCTTCTGATTCTATCGAGGGTGGTTTTGCTAATGGCTTTTTGGGTACGAAGGGTTTGCTTTCTGCCTTTCTGGCGGCTTTTATCACCGTTAACATCTATAAGGTCTGTGTGAAAAACAATGTCACCATTCGCATGCCTGCAGAGGTTCCACCGAACATCTCTCAGGTCTTTAAAGACTTGTTCCCATTCTCTTTTTCAATCTTTGCGCTCTATGGTTTAGATTTGCTTGCCCGCAATACCATTGGAACCAGCGTTGCTGAAGTTATTGGTACGCTACTTGCCCCGCTCTTTACAGCAGCAGATGGTTACCTTGGTATTACCATTATCTTTGGTGCTTATGCTCTCTTCTGGTTTGTTGGTATCCATGGTCCATCAATTGTTGAACCAGCGATTGCAGCCATTACCTATGCTAACATTGAAACCAACTTGCAATTGCTCCAAGCAGGTCAGCATGCCGACAAAGTGTTGACTTCAGGGACACAAATGTTTATCGTGACCATGGGTGGTACAGGTGCAACCTTGGTAGTCCCATTCATGTTCATGTGGTTGACAAAATCCAAACGAAATCAGGCCATTGGACGCGCCTCAGTTGTTCCGACGTTCTTCGGTGTTAACGAACCCATTTTGTTTGGTGCACCTCTTGTTCTTAACCCAATTTTCTTTGTGCCATTTATCTTGACACCAATTGTAAACGTTTGGATCTTCAAGTTCTTCGTTGATACCTTAGGCATGAACAGTTTCTCTGTGAACCTTCCTTGGACAACTCCAGGACCGCTGGGTATTATCATGGGAACACAGTTTGCAGCCCTGTCGTTTGTTCTTGCAGCGTTGCTTATTGTTGTTGATGTTGCTATCTACTATCCGTTCTTGAAAGTGTATGATGACCAAATTTTAGCAGAGGAAGCGGCTGGTACCAGCAATGATAGCTTGAAAGAAAAAGTTGCGGCGAACTTTAATACAGCTAAAGCGGATGCCATTCTTGAAAAAGCTGGTGTGACAGAAAAAACATCTGAAACAGCAATCACTGAGCAAACCAATGTCCTCGTCCTTTGTGCAGGTGGTGGCACCAGTGGTCTCCTGGCTAATGCCTTGAATAAAGCAGCTAAAGAATATGGTGTTCCAGTAACTGCAGCTGCTGGCAGCTACGGTGCTCACCGTGAAATCTTGCCACAATACCAATTGGTTATTCTTGCTCCTCAGGTTGCCTCTAACTATGAAGATATCAAAATTGAAACGGATAAACTTGGTATTAAATTGGCTAAGACTGAAGGTGCTCAATACATTGGTTTAACTCGTGATGGTCAAGGTTCACTTGAATTTGTTAAGCAACAATTTGAAAATTAAATAAGAAAACATGGAAGGTTGGGGGAACTCAGCCTTCTATTTGCTTAGAAGAACTAGTTTTAGAAGAGGAATATGATGACAAAAACATTGCCAAAAGACTTTATTTTCGGTGGAGCGACAGCTGCTTATCAAGCAGAAGGGGCAACAAAAACAGACGGTAAGGGACCAGTTGCCTGGGATAAATACTTGGAAGAAAATTACTGGTACACTGCAGAGCCAGCTAGCGATTTTTATAACCGTTATCCAGTTGATTTGAAGTTAGCAGAGAAATTTGGTGTTAATGGCATTCGGATTTCGATTGCTTGGTCACGCATTTTTCCAACTGGATTTGGCGAGATCAATCCCAAAGGTGTTGCATACTATCACAATCTTTTTGCGGAATGTCATAAACGCGGGGTGGAGCCATTTGTCACACTGCACCATTTTGATACCCCGGAAGCACTACATTCAAATGGTGACTTCTTGAACCGTGATAATATTGACCACTTTGTGAATTATGCAGCCTTTTGCTTTGAAGAATTCCCAGAAGTTAATTACTGGACAACATTCAATGAAATTGGTCCGATTGGCGACGGACAGTACTTGGTCGGAAAGTTCCCTCCTGGAATCCAGTACGATTTAGCTAAGGTCTTCCAATCTCACCATAACATGATGGTATCACATGCTCGTGCGGTTAAACTCTATAAAGATAAGGGTTATACTGGTGAAATTGGAGTGGTTCATGCCCTGCCGACTAAATACCCCTATGATCCTGAAAAACCAGAAGACGTTCGTGCAGCGGAATTAGAGGATATTATCCATAATAAATTTATCCTTGATGCCACCTATTTGGGTCATTATTCTGAAGCAACCATGGCTGGAGTTAATCATATTTTAGCGATTAACGGCGGTGAATTAGATCTCCGTGAGGATGATTTTGCAGCCTTAGAAGCAGCCAAAGATCTTAATGATTTCTTGGGAATTAACTATTATATGAGTGATTGGATGCGTGCTTTCGATGGTGAGACGGAAATCATTCATAATGGCAAGGGAGAAAAAGGCAGTTCTAAATACCAAATTAAGGGGGTAGGACGTCGTGAGGCACCTGGCAATATTCCAAAAACTGACTGGGATTGGATTATTTACCCACAAGGGTTGTATGATCAAATCATGCGTGTCAAAGCAGATTATCCCAACTATAAAAAAATCTATATTACAGAAAATGGTCTGGGATATAAGGATGAATTTGTAGATGGCACTGTTTATGATGATGGTCGGATTGACTATGTCAAGAAACACCTAGAAGTGATTTCTGATGCGATTGCTGACGGTGCAAATGTCAAAGGCTACTTTATCTGGTCTCTGATGGATGTTTTTTCATGGTCAAACGGCTACGAAAAACGGTATGGTTTGTTCTATGTTGATTTTGAAACTCAAGAAAGATACCCTAAGAAATCGGCTTATTGGTACAAAGAAGTAGCTGAAACGTTAACGATTTCATAAGGGATATTTTTGACGGGAGGGTCTTACTTAAAGCCTCTCCCTCTTCTGCGTGGAGGATAGATGATGGTTATTCAATTAAAAAATGATGAGCTGACGGTTGAATTTTCAACTTTGGGCGGAGCTCTTTCGTCAATCAAAGATAAAGACGGTATCGAATACCTTTGGCAGGGAGATGCCACTTATTGGAGTGGGCAGGCACCTGTGCTGTTCCCGATTTGTGGTAGTTTACGAAATGACAGAGCCATCTACAGCGATAATGAAGTTGGTTTTATGCCACGTCATGGTCTCGTTCGAAAGTGTGCCTTTGAATTGGTAGAACAAAAGGAGAATCAGGTAACATTTGCTATTCAAGCAACTGATGAGATGTTGGCACAATACCCTTATCGGTTTGAATTGAAGATTACTTATACCTTAATTGGAAAAACGATTAGGATAACTTATCAGGTAATCAATCATGAAACAGAGAAGGAATTGCCTTATTTTATCGGTGGTCATCCTGGTTTCAATTGTCCTCTACTGGAGGGGGAATCTTATGAAGATTACTACCTTGAGTTCGAGACTGATGAAACCTGTACCGTTCCACGGAGCTTTCCAGAAACTGGTTTGTTGGATGTAAACGATCGTACACCATTTTTGAATGGACAAAAGATTTTAGATTTAGATTACGATTTATTTAGTCATGATGCGATTACGCTAGACCAACTGATTTCTCGTAGTGTCGGCCTCAAATCTAGAAAAAGTCATAAGGGTCTGAGAGTGGATTTTGCTGATTTTTCAAATCTTATCATTTGGTCAGCAACCAATAAAGGTCCATTTATTGCCCTTGAACCCTGGAGTGGTCTGTCGACGTCTCTTGAGGAAGGTGATCACTTCCACCAAAAACGCCAGCTAGAAATAGTTGAACCGAGTCAAACGAGTAGTAAAGAGTTTGACATCATTATCTTATAAAGGTAAGAATCGTTCTAATTTTTATTGGCTTTTTCTACCATTTGTCAAGTCTATCAAGGTATTTGACGAAAAAAATTTGAGCCCAGTAGGCAAAACAAGGAAATTATTTTATTTTGGTTCAAAGTTTGGTTTAAAAAGTGCATACAAAAGGAGCCCCTTATCTAGCATTTTTTGAAACAAGGTGCTACAATGATAGAGCATAGATGACTTTACTGACTTTTGGCTAAAGTGTAGTCGTAAAGCTTGTTATGCGTCATAAGGTAATACATTGTCCTGATGAGGCGATGTATGGCGGCAATCGTGTGCGGTTTCGTTGAAGCTGTTTGCGATTGTCTTTTTCGTTTCTCGTAAAAATCAGCGATATGGCAAGGCTTGGTGTGGCTGGCAGAAGCGATGTTGTGAATACACTTGAAGAGAATCTTTTCTGGCATAAGGATTGCCTCTTTTGGTGATACGTTCCTTGGCAAGGAAGTTCCCAGACTCATAGTGCCCCAAGTCAATGCCGATAAAAGCATTGATTTGATTGGCAGATCGAAACCGGCGAATGTCTCCCAATTCGCCAATGATAGCTGTAGCTGTCGTTTCTGCGATACCAGGTATGGAGAGGAGAATCTCGTATTCTGGTAATGACTGAGCCAGTTTGACCCTGTCATCTAAAACAGCTTTCCGACGGTCAGATAGTCTAAGCAGTTCTTTTGCATAGTAACGGACCTCTTCAAGTATTGGAGAGGTTTTCTTGACCGCACAATAGCTTTGTTTAGCCAGTTCTTTGAGTTTGTCAGCCAGATAGGTAGCTCGCTTGTCAGAAATGCGTTTGGTCGTAGATTGACGAATACTATTATTCAATTGACTTTGAGTTAAATGTAATACAAATTCTTTAGATGGGAAAGCAATCACCAAGTTCCAGTACTGTTCCCCAGTTGAGGCAGACAAGAAATTTTCCAATTCTGGAAAAGTAACCTGTAAAACCTTGTGCAAACGATTTTTAGCGCACACGATATCCTCAGTCAGATGTTGATAGAAACGGCTGAGATCACGCAAATTTTGATAGACTTCCTCCTGAACGTAGGTTGTTTTGCGATTGAGGATAAACTGGGACTGCGCCAGTTTTTCAGCATCGATTTTATCTGTTTTACGGACACGCAAGCTGTCCAGTTGTTTCTTGGCTTCTAAGGGATTGAGTCGTGTATAAGCATAGCCATTGTCCTCGAGAAAAGCTTGAAGACGACGAGAATAAACGCCAGTCGCCTCGAAGACAATCTCTAGCTTGTGGAAGGTTTTCAAGTCACCAAGTAGCCGATGGAATCCTATAGAATCATTAGGCATGGTGTAGCCATGAACCTTCTCACCATTGACCACAATAGCCACCTCTGAATTGCCTTACTCACATCAATTCCAAATACTGCACGCATGATATTACCTCTTTGTCTTGAATGATTCCTTGTTTTAGTGATTTCATTTTCCATACGCGACGTCAAGCGCCATAGAGCCCTACGACTTTACAAGCCACCTCTACGTTATCACAAAGGAAAAGCAGTGAGTACTTTCTCCCGTCGGAGATTTCTTCACTACTAATCTTAGTATGTTTGTCGCTTTACTTCTGTTTGGCTTTGGGTTACGAGTTAACTAAAATCTATGCCGATGAAGAAGGATTGAATTTGACACCGATTAACGGTGCCTTGCTGTCGCTATTTGCCTTTATCATGGCAGTGCCTCAGTTGATTTTTGATGGTGGTGTGATGAAGGCCATTCAAAACTTAGAAGAAGGCGCGGTTGTTGTTGATGGTTGGGCAATGGGGAACGGTGTGTCACGTTTTGGGACGACTGGGATCTTTACGGCGATTATCATGGCAGTTGTAGCGGTATTGCTCTACCGTCTTTGTGTGAAAAACAACTGGGTTATCAAGATGCCAGAAGCCGTTCCAGAAGGAGTTTCTCGTGGTTTTACAGCTTTGATTCCAAGTTTCGTAACAGCTTTCTTTGTTTTGATTCTCAATGGTGTCCTCATCGCTATGGGAACAGACATTTTCAAAGTAATTGCTATTCCATTTAGTTTTGTATCAGGGTTGACTAATTCATGGATCGGTATCATGATCATTTACCTGTTGACGCAGTTGCTCTGGGTAGTTGGTATTCACGGTGCTAATATCGTCTTTGCCTTTGTTAACCCAATTGCTTTAGCAAATATGGCTGAAAACGCTGCGGGGGCCAATTTTGCAGTTGCTGGTGAGTGGTCTAACATGTTTGTCATTGCTGGTGGTTCAGGGGCAACTCTAGGGCTTTGTATTTGGCTAGCAACACGTGCTAAGTCTGAGCAGTTGAGTGCTATTGGTAAAGCCTCATTGGTACCAGGTATCTTTAACATCAACGAACCGTTGATCTTTGGTATTCCAATCATTTATAACCCAGCGCTGGCTATTCCATTTATCTTAGCGCCAATGACATCTGCGACAATTTATTACTTTGTCAATGCGATGGGCTTGATTCGTCCGGTTATTGCCCAAGTGCCGTGGCCAACACCAGTTGGTATTGGAGCATTCTTAGGAACAGCAGATATTAAAGCTGTCCCAGTAGCCATCATCTGTGCGCTAGCAGCCTTCTTTGTCTATTACCCATTCATTCGTGCTTACGATAAAAAATTGTATGCGGAAGAACAAGGAACGATTACTGATTCTGTGTCTATTTAAACGACCATTCACCAAAACTAGTCCTATGTGGGCTAGTTTTTTCTGAGATTTTTTTGACAACTCTCCATTTTTGTTTTTAGCCCAAAAATAAGGTATAATAGTAGAGATAGGCAAGGAGAGCTTGCCAGCGTCCCTCGGCGATTGAATGAAGAATACTGAGAAACAACAGCTCTAGGAAATGTCTAGACTAGGCCGTTTCAGTTGGTTTTCATCTTGCGTTTGAAGGGATTAGACTGTTAGCGACTTGGTCAAACCGTTGGCGACCGAGGACCGTGATAAAAAAACAAGGACAGGTCTGATAGAGTTAAGAGGAAGAAAGGCTAAAGCAAGCACTAGCCCTAGCTTTTTCAGACAGTTAAGGATGAAAAAGGAGAAACAATGCAGCAACAGATTAAAATTATGGCGCTGGGTGGGGTTCGCGAGAATGGCAAGAACCTTTATTTGGCAGAGATTGAAGAGACAATTTTCGTTATGGATGCGGGGCTCAAGTACCCTGAAAACGATCAGCTTGGGGTAGATTTGGTTATTCCCAATATGGACTATCTCCAAGAAAATAAGGACCGAGTGGCAGGGGTCTTTCTGACCCACGGGCATGCGGATGCGATTGGAGCCTTACCTTATTTGTTGGCCAAAGTCAAGGTGCCTGTCTTTGGTTCGGAGTTAACGATTGAATTGGCTAAGTTAGTGGTCAAAGATTATGCCCCGACCAAGTCCTTTAATGACTTTCATGTCATCAATGCAGAGACGGAGATTGATTTTGGAGTGACAGAGGTATCCTTCTTTAGGACTACCCACTCGATTGCAGAAAGTCTGGGTCTGGTCTTTAAAACACCAGCTGGTAATATTGTTTACACCGGAGATTTTAAGTTTGATCAGGCAGCGACTGAAGATTATCAGACGGATTTGGCACGTCTGGCTGAAATTGGCCGTGAAGGTGTTTTAGCCCTTCTCAGTGATTCTGCCAATGCTGACAGTAAAATTCAGATTGCTAGCGAGCGCGAAGTGGCAGATGAGGTGATCAATGTCATCGGTGATTGCCAGGGACGTGTGATTGTTGCGGCGGTTGCCAGCAATCTGTCACGAATTCAGCAGATTTTTGATGCCGCTGATGTGACTGGCAGACGGGTGCTTTTGACGGGGCATGATGTGGAAAACATTGTGCGCACAGCGATGAAACTTAACAAACTTAAGATTTCAAACGAGCGTCTGATTATTAAACCCAAAGATCTCAGTCGCTTTGCGGATTATGAGCTAGTGATTTTAGAGACTGGGCGCATCGGTGAGCCTTTGGAAGGACTCCGCAAGATGGCTGTTGGCCGTCATCGTTATATCAGCATAAAAGATGGAGATACGGTCTTTATTGCAACGACACCGACAGTAGCCAAGGAAGCCTTTGTTGCCCGGGTAGAAAACCTAATCTATAAGGCAGGTGGTGAGGTCAAATCTATCACTAACAATTTGCGCGTATCAGGTCATGCCAATTTCCGTGATCTACAAATGATGATCAATATTCTGAAACCGAAATTCCTCTTCCCGATCCAAGGCGAGTACCGCCAATTGGCTGCCCATGCAGATGCAGCGCAAGAAGTGGGCATTTTGCCTGAAAATATTCTCATCATGAAACGTGGGGATGTCATGGTGTATGAGGCGGGCGACTTCTTGCACAGCGGATCAGTACCGACGGGAGATATCTTACTGGATGGCCAGGCTATTGGGGATTTGGGCGATGTTGTTCTCCGGGATCGTAAGATTCTGTCTGAGGACGGGATTTTTATTGTAGCAATGACCGTTAACCGTAAGCAGAAGAAACTCATTGCAAAGGCCAAAGTACACACACGAGGCTTTGTCTACGTGAAAAAAAGCAAGGATATTTTGAGTGAGGCGGCTGAATTGGCCAACCGTTCCGTGGAAGATTACTTGACCAAAGATCAGTTTGAATGGGCAGAGTTGAAAAACTTGGTTCGTGATGAACTGAGTAAATACCTCTTTGATCAGACCAAGCGTAGGCCAGCCGTACTGCCTGTATTGATGGAAGTTCGCTAGCGATTAAAAGGACCTGGATTCATAAAAGTAGCAACGAATGTTGAAGAGATTGAGGGCTTTTTCTGAGATCAGCCTAAGCTTAGAGGGTTGAGGTGGCGTTTAGAAAGGCCTTCATAGAAGCCGTGCTTTCTATTCTTCTGTTTGACGTGTTACTTTAGGATACAGGTTCTCCGTTTATCCATAGTTTTGAAGGAGGAAAGAGTTGTGGCTGTTTTTGAAATAGAGTATTCGTCTAAAGTGCTGGGACAGTATCGTCAGGTCAGTGTGATTTACCCAGATAGGGATTATCTTGAGGTAGGGGAGGCAGATACCGACATCCCAGTGCTCTATCTCTTGCATGGTATGGGAGGGAACCACCAGTCGTGGCGGTCTCGGACTAACTTGGAACGGCTGGTTCGAAAAACCAACTTGATTGTTGTGATGCCTAATACGGAAAATGGTTTCTATACCAATACCACATATGGGGTAAATTACTACGATGCCATTGCTGAAGAGTTGCCTCAGATTTTGAAACGTTTCTTTCCTCAGATGACGCAAAAACGTGAGAAGACCTTTATTGCAGGTTTGTCTATGGGAGGTTATGGTGCGTTTAAATTGGCTTTTTTGACCAATCGCTTTGCTTATGCGGGTTCATTTTCAGGTGCTTTAGGATTTGACGTTAGTCTACGGGGAGAGAGCGAGAAAGAAATGGCCTACTGGAGAGGGATTTTTGGTCAGGATGACATCTTTGAAGCCAGTGATAATAACCTTCTGGTTGCAGCTAAACATTTTGACCGAAAGACCCAGTTATATGCTTGGTGTGGTGAGCAGGATTTTCTCTTTGAGACCAATCAAAAGGCGGTCAAGGATTTACGGGCATTGGGCTTAGAGATTGATTATCGGACTTCGCCGGGTCGCCATGAATGGTATTACTGGGAACAGCAATTGAATGTGTTCTTGGAGCGTCTTCCGATTAACTATGTCAAGGAAGAACGGCTATCTTAAGCTGAAGAGCTTTCATTCCTAGGTTGTTCGCTGATGAGGCTTACGGTAACCCCTTGCTTCCTTGAACAAGCCAGGTGCCGTATTCAGGAGATGATTCGTGGATAGAGATTTTAAGATTTTTTTGAGATTGGTGGTTTAAGATGTAAGCTGTGATTGTAGGGCTACGTTTAACCTTGATGAGGAAAGCAGTGTAGCCACACCTATGTTACCCCAACTAATCGCTTAAGGAGATACCTCATGAAAACCTTACGTTATTTAGCGCATCTTTATCCACAGCAGCTACTGTTGCTCTTGCTCAACAGTAGCCTCTTTATCTGGCTGAGAGTTACCGTTTCAAATCTTTTAGAGACTTCAGGGATTGCCGAAAAATATGCACTCTATGCACCAGATTGGTTAAAAAGCTTGACTAACAACAGTTTTTTAGCCTTTGAAACCTTCTTAAAGACTTCCTCTTGGGCCTGGTTGGTAGCTAGCCTGATCCTTATAATCCTCTGGCGATGGTTATCGCGCTTGATCAGGTTTGTTTTTTTGCTTGCCCTGTTGGCTATTGTTGTTTGGTTGATTTACAAAGCGAAAGTTTGGCAACAGCTTTAAAAAGGATTAGGGATTTTAGGGGCATTTAAGTAAGAAAAATGATGAAATGAGCCTCATCAGCTGGTTTCATCTTTCTTTTTTTTTGAAAAGTGGTACAATAGGTCTATCTATTTTTGAAAGGCTACCTATGAAAAAAAGTTTTATTGATCAGCAAGAAGAAATTTCATTTGTTAAAAATACCTTTACCCAGTACTTGATTGATAAGTTGGATATCGTTGAGGTGCAGGGACCGATTCTTAGCCGAGTTGGCGATGGTATGCAGGATAATCTATCTGGGGTAGAAAATGCTGTGACCGTCCATGTCAAACTGATTCCTGACGCGGTTTATGAGGTTGTGCACTCTTTGGCCAAGTGGAAACGCCATACATTGGCACGATTCGGATTCAATGAAGGGGAAGGTCTCTTTGTTCACATGAAGGCTCTTCGACCTGATGAAGATTCACTAGATCCGACGCATTCGGTCTATGTGGATCAGTGGGACTGGGAAAAGGTCATTCCAACAGGGCGAAGAAATTTGGCTTACCTCAAAGAAACCGTAGAACAGATTTACAAGGCTATTCGCTTAACGGAGTTAGCCGTTGAAGCTCGCTATGACATCGAGTCGGTCCTTCCCAAGCAGATTACGTTTGTCCATACAGAAGATTTAGTGACGCGCTATCCGGACTTGACCAGCAAGGAACGGGAAAATGCTATTGCTAAAGAGCATGGTGCTGTCTTTTTGATTGGGATTGGAGGAGAGTTAGCAGATGGTAAACCTCATGATGGCCGAGCGCCTGACTACGATGACTGGACGACGCCGTCTGAAGCAGGTTACAAAGGCTTAAATGGGGATATTTTGGTTTGGAACGAAGAACTTGGAACCGCCTTTGAATTATCTTCTATGGGCATTCGAGTTGATCAGGACGCTTTGCGCCATCAATGTTTACTGACAGGTGATATCGAACGGTTGAACTTTGACTGGCATCAATCGCTCTTAAAGGGAGAATTTCCTCTATCCATCGGAGGTGGTATCGGCCAATCTCGTCTAGCTATGTTCTTACTTCGTAAAAAACATATCGGTGAAGTCCAATCCAGTGTTTGGCCGACTGCTGTGCGTCAAGAGTTTGATAATATTTTATAGAGATGGTTTTAGAAGAACAGATTTTTCAAGCTAAAACCTTTGACAAGGCTCAGTTATTAGCCTTTGGTTTTGAAAAAAGATCAACACAGTATTGCTACCGAGAACGTATCTTAGAGGGCCAGTTTGAGGCGCACATACAAATAACAGAGCAAGGACAGTTATCTGGTCAATTGATTGATACAGATCTAGACGAAGAATATACTGCATTTCGGACCAACCAGGTGGGAGCTTTTGTTGGGCAGGTTCGTGAAGCTTATCAGGAACTTTTAGAGCGGATTGCAGGGGCTTGTTGCCAGGAAAACGCCCTTCACTCTCCTCAAGGACAGCGCTTAGAGGCTCACCTATCTGCAAGCTATAATGATTCGCCAGAGGAATTTGGGCGATTTAAGGGGATTTTCACCTTTCGTCACCCAGCCAATCAGAAATGGTATGCGCTTGCCATGGCCATGCCCTTCGGGAAATTGGACTTGGGACCGGAAACCTATTCGAAGGACCAGTTGGACGCAACTGTTGAAGTGCTCAATCTCAAAATCCATCCAGAAGATAAGGAACGCTTACTGGCTAAGCCTGGCATTTATCCTAGCTACCACATGAACAAGACTCACTGGGTGACGGTGGTCTTGAACGATGAGGTACCAGATGAGGAACTGTTTGCCTTGGTGGCTGATAGTCGTCAGTTGGTTGCCCAAGGCAAGGGGCAAACAGAGGTAGCGGATGGCTACTGGCTGATTCCTGCCAATCCTAAGTTATATGATATTGACCAGGAATTTTCAGCAAACCGTTTTGTGTCCTGGCCCCAGAAAAAGGGAATCGGTGTTGGACATAAGGTCTACATCTACTTGACAGCGCCTTATCGCTGCTTGCGCTATGCTTGCCGGGTAGTTGAGCTCCGTGCGGAGAGACAGGAGATGGTGCTAGAATGTTTCGCGACCTTTTCAGACAACCAGTTTCCTATTACCTTCTTGCAAGAACATGGCATCAAAGCAATCCGTAGTACCAGACGAATGACGCCAGGTCTCGTCAAGGCTTTAAAAGCGGATAAACTGTAAATAAGCAGGGATTTTTCCCTGTTTTTTTGCTATAATAGAGCCATGATTATTTTCTCAGCCAATAAGATTGAACGCTCTTTTGCGGGCGATACCCTTTTTGATAATATTTCCCTTCAGGTTGATGAGCGTGACCGCATTGCCTTGGTTGGCAGAAATGGTGCTGGCAAGTCCACTCTACTTAAGATTTTGGTGGGAGAAGAAGCTCCGACTTCTGGTGACATCAGCAAGAAGAAGGATCTTTCCCTCTCTTATCTGGCACAAGATAGTCGCTTTTCGTCGGATAAGACCATCTATGCCGAGATGCTGGCGGTGTTTGACGACCTGAGACAGACCGAGAGCCGTTTGCGGGCTATGGAGGGGCAAATGGCAGAGCTGACAGGTGCTGCTTTTGACCGCTTGATGGTCGACTATGACCAGCTGTCGGAGGACTTCCGTAGTCGTGGTGGTTTTACCTACGAGGCTGACCTCCGTGCGATCCTTAACGGTTTTAAATTTGACGAGAGCATGTGGGAAACCCCTATTGCGGAGCTGTCTGGTGGTCAGAATACCAGACTTGCTCTGGCCAAAATGCTGTTAGAAAAACCAGAACTCTTGATTTTGGACGAGCCGACCAACCACTTGGATATTGAGACTATCGCTTGGTTAGAAAATTACCTAAAGAACTATCAAGGGGCGCTTATCATCGTCAGTCACGACCGCTATTTCTTAGACAAGGTTGCCACTATCACGCTGGATTTGACTCCGCATTCTCTTGACCGTTATGTTGGAAATTATTCCCAGTTTATAGCACTCAAGGCTCAAAAACTAGAGACCGAGGCTAAAAACTACGAGAAGCAGGCCAAGGAAATTGCCAAGCTGGAAGATTTTATCAACCGCAACATCGTCCGTGCCTCGACCACCAAGCGGGCCCAGTCTAGACGCAAGCAACTGGAAAAGATGGAACGCTTGGACAAGCCCCAAGCTGGGCAAAAATCTGCCAACATGACCTTCAGGTCAGAGAAATCTTCTGGCAATGTGGTCCTGACCCTTGATCAAGTCGCCATAGGCTATGGCAATGAGGTCTTAGCTCAGCCCATTTCCCTAGACGTCCGAAAATATGACGCTATTGCTATCGTTGGTCCAAATGGCATTGGCAAGACCACTCTGATCAAGTCTATGGTCGGGCAACTCCCTTTTGTTGCTGGAGAAGCTGTTCTTGGCGCCAATGTTGAGATCGGCTATTACGATCAGACCCAATCAGCCCTGACCAAGAGCAATACGGTCATAGATGAGCTCTGGAATGCCTTTCCGACCACGCCGGAGGTGGAGATTCGCAACCGTCTGGGGGCCTTCCTCTTTTCTGGCGATGATGTCAAAAAGTCTGTTGCCATGCTGTCTGGCGGTGAAAAAGCGCGCTTGCTCCTCGCCAAGCTATCTATGGAGGATAATAACTTCCTGGTGCTGGACGAGCCGACCAACCACTTGGACATCGATAGCAAGGAAGTCCTGGAGAACGCCCTGATTGACTTTGACGGCACCCTGCTCTTTGTCAGCCACGACCGCTACTTTATCAACCGTGTCGCCACCAAAATCCTTGACATTTCAGCAGACGGCTCGACCCTCTATCTGGGCGATTATGATTATTATGTGGAGAAAAAGGCAGAGCAGGAAGCTAGACACCAAGCTGCTCAGCTGACAGCAGCTAGCCCAACTGACACCCCATCAGCTGGCGCTAGCGATTACCAGTCCCAAAAGGCAGACCAAAAAGAACGCCGCAAATTAGCCCGCCGGATCGACGAGATTGAAAACCAGCTAGAAACCCTAGAAAACCGCCAAGCAGAGATTAACCAAGCCATGCTGACCACCAACGACCTCGGCCAACTGACCGACCTCCAAAAAGAGCTGGAAAGTTTAGACGAGCAGCAGATGCTACTCATGGAGGAGTGGGAAAACTTGAGTGAGGAACTGGGGGAGTAGATGAAAGAGTGTCGTTCTTGAAAGACTGATTAGTAGCCTTGCCCAGTTTACTGAGTCAAGCAATCCAATGCTCCAGAGAGAGCAGCTAGCCCTTTCACCCCCTGATACACATGAAAGGATGTCCTATGCCTAACTACGGTTCTATTTTTCGTGAGTTTCGTCGTAACCGTCAGCTGACCTTACAGGATGTGGCTGATGAGATGATTTCGGTTGCTCAATTGTCGCGTTTTGAATGCGGTCAAACGGATCTTTCTCTGAGTCGCTTTCTCCACATCTTAGACAAAATCGGACTGACGGCAGACGAGTTCATGGACCGTGTAAACAACTACCAGCGGATTGAGCAAATTGGTCTCATGGCGCAGATGGCTAAGTATCATTACCAAAGAGATTTGGCAGGTCTGGCTCAAATGGTGGCAACAGAAGAAACAAAATTGACCCTAACCCCCAATAATCGCAGGGCTAAGTTAAATCGGATTCTCTTTTTGGGAGCCATTGCAGAACTGGACAGCAGTCAGCCATTGGTGCAGGCTGATTTGGATTTTGTGTCCGATCATCTCTTTTGCACCGAGCAGTGGCAGATTAGCGAGTTAATTTTGATCGGCAACCTTTACCGTTTCTATGACACAGCCAGTATCTGTCGGATGGTCGACGAGGTCGTCAAGCGCAAGCCATTTTACCAAGAGATTTCCACCCATAGAAATCTGGTAGAGACCACTCTGCTGAATGTGATGGAAACCTTGGTGGAGCGTGGGGAGTTGGATGATGCAAGCCGTTACGATAAGGTACTCTCACCACTGATTACCAATGAGCGCAAGGCCTATCATCGTCTAATCTATCTCTATGTCAAGGGCTTCCTCAAGCAGGCGCAAGGGGATAGAACTGGCATAAGCGATATGGAGCACGCCATTCAAAGTTTTTCTTGGATGGGGTCAACCCATCATGCAAAGACTTACCAGACACATTTTGATAGATGGATTAAAAAGATTTAATTTCCAAATATGCAAAAAAAGCAAACCTCTTTTTCAAATGCCCTATAATAGGTTCAGGAGAAAAGGAGGTTTTGATAATGAATAAAACTATATTTAAATTGATTACTAGTAGGGCAGTCAATAAAATTGGAAATGTCGTTTATGATTATGGGAACACCATTTGGATTGCTTCAATGGGTGCGATTGGACAGAAGTTTTTGGGGTATTACCAGTTGGCCGAGCAGGTAACGTCCCTTTTATTTAATCCTTTCGGCGGAGCAGTTGCAGACCGTTTCAAGCGCAGGCAGATTCTTTTGGTGACAGATGCTCTTTGTGCCCTTCTGTGCTTTTGTGTAGCCTTGATTTCAAGTGATCGACTCATGCTGTATGCTCTCTTGCTGGTTAATGTTATTTTAGCTATATCGTCTGCCTTTGCGAGTCCGGCGAATAAGTCTTATATTGCAACAGTCGTTGCTAAAGAGGAGTTAGTCTCTTATAACGCAACCTTAGAAGTGGTGCTCAAAATCATCAGTGTGTCCGCACCGCTTTTGTCATTTATTTTGGCTCATTTGGCCAGTCTTCAGTTGACCCTGCTCATTGATGGATTTAGTTTTGCCCTTTCCTTTCTGTTGGTTTGGTGGATTGACGCAGCAGAACCAGAGCCAAAGGGAAGTCCAGATCCTGGGTCTGTCAAGCGTATTTTGCTGGATATCAAGGAAGGAGTCAGCTTTATTGTCCGAGAAAGAGAGGTCTTTTTCCTGCTCTTGGTGGCTTCCGGAGTCAATGCCTTTATTGCGGGATTTAATTACCTTCTCCCTTTTACAGATCAGCTTTACCAGCGACCAGGGACTTATGCAAGCATTTTAAGTTTAGGGGCTGTTGGGGCGATTATTGGAGCTTTATTAGCCCCCAAAATACCATCTAATATGGAAACGTTACTGTTGAGTTTAGCCTTGTGTGGGCTCAGCTTAGTGCTCTTTGATCTGCCTGTCTCCAGTTATCTGGCTCAGACTGCCAACTTTTTCTTTGAGGCTTTTTTGACGATTTTTAATATTCATTTTTTCAGTCAGGTTCAAATCCGTGTGCCTAATCAGTATTTGGGGCGCGTTTTCAGTACCATATTTACGCTAGCTATTTTGCTCATGCCTGTGGGAACATTGACAATGACCCTACTTCCCTACAGTGTGGCCCTATCTAGTTTTCTCTATCTGGGACTAGGTATTGCAGGGTTTGCCCTTTTAAGCCTGCTTTACAGTAAGAAGTACTTGTCTAAGGTTTAGGACCTACTTCGCTACTTTTCTCTATAGCCGGTATTGCAGCAAAAGGCAACTTCGTCAGAGAAAGATTATTCTGTGGATGATTCATAAGTTCTTTTTCTTGCTTTATTTACTAATTAGTGATAAATTAACAGCATAGAAAGAGGGGTTACTATGCTGTACCAATCAGATTTTGAATTAGGTTATGTGGCGTTGAACGTGTTTGATATAGACCGCCAAGTCTTATTTTATCAAGAGGCACTTGGAATGACTGTCTTAGCTAAGAGCGAGACAGGGGTCAGCTTAGGAGTAGAGAATCACGAACTGGTACGCTTGATAAAAACGGGGGATCAGACCTTGTCAGCTGAGACTTCAGGCTTGTATCATTTAGCGATTCTGATGCCTAGCCGAGAAGCTTTATCCCAGATTTTTCGCCATTTTTTAGTCAATAAGGTTGCTCTGATAGGAGGGGCTGATCACGGTTATAGCGAAGCTCTGTATCTGCAAGATCCTGAAGGCAATGGTCTGGAAATTTATCGAGACCTGCCTCAGGAAACTTGGGATATTCGTCCTGATGGAAAAATCATCGGCAAGACAGAAGCTTTAGATGAACAAGGGCTTTTTGAGCTGACCGATTTTTCAGGACCGTATCGGATGCCCAAAGAAGCTCGGATGGGTCATATTCACCTTCAAAGTCCATCCAGTCAGAAGTCTTCCCACCAATTCCAAGAGGTGTTTGGAGTAGCAGACAAGTTCTCTATTCCATCTGGTGCTTGGTTGGCGTCAGGCACTTACCATCATCATTTGGCAGTCAATGAGTGGGCAGGGCCTAAACTGCTGAAGCGCCGAGTGGGAATGAGAGGGCTTGCCTACTACAGTATTTATTTTGATAGGGAAACAGACTATAGGTTATGTCTTTTAAGAGCTAAAAAGGTTGGTTGGGAGATTGAATTGGAGCAGCAGGAGACCTTTATCGTTGATCCAGATGGTATCCGAGTGAAACTTTCTTATCGATGAGGTCCTAAACTGTAATAAAGGTATTGACAACTTAAGGTCGTTTAGGTAGAATAGGATTATCAATCACCAGTGGTAATCCTATTTTAGGGTGGTGAGACATTGTATAGGGGCCTTAGCTCAGCTAAGCGAGGCTTTAGTCGAGCTTTGTCGAAAGTCACAACGTGACTGCACGACAGGGGCAGCGCCAGTTCACTGAAATGGTGAGGCGATAGCGTTGTGCGATATGTTTCTATAGTATTTACGGGGCCTTAGCTCAGCTGGGAGAGCGTTTGGCTGGCAGCCAAAAGGTCAGGGGTTCGATCCCCCTAGGTTCCATCATTGCTTCCGATAAGCTAAGAAAACGTTGAGCAATCACCGTTTTCTTTTTTTGATCTTACGATGTTGTTTGATAGAAGAGGGTCACTTTTTTAGACATTGATGGCATTTGAGGATATTTCAGAGAGTTCATCTTTAGGATAGAGTTATAGGATGTCATAGTGATGTTCAGAGCAGCGCAGTCAAGTCTATACGGTGCTAGTTTTAGGTTTCGCGCAGAGGACCTGCTCTCTTTTTGTTGTATTAATGTCTGAATGTTTTGTAAAATTCAGAAAATAATTTTCCAAAATACTTCTTAAACTCAGGAAATTTTGCTATAATAGAGAGGAAATAAGACTTTATAGAGGAGAGTCAGATGTCAGAAGAGTTGAAGATTAGAAGTCATATTTATAATGGGATGGTCAAGTCGCCTAACCGAGCGATGCTTCGTGCAACAGGTATGACTGATGAGGATTTTAACAAACCGATTGTTGGTGTGATCTCGACTTGGGCAGAAAATACACCCTGTAATATTCACCTCCATGACTTTGGTCAGTTGGCCAAAGAAGGTGTGAGAGAGGCAGGCGGATGGCCAGTTCAGTTTGGAACGATTACAGTTGCAGATGGGATTGCCATGGGAACACAAGGGATGCGTTTCTCGCTGACTTCGAGGGATATCATTGCTGATTCGATTGAGGCGGCTATGGGTGGTCACAATGTGGATGCTTTTATTGCAATTGGTGGCTGTGACAAAAACATGCCCGGCTCTGCTATTGCCATGGCGAATATGGATATTCCAGCGATTTTTGCTTACGGTGGCACTATTGCGCCAGGAAATCTAAATGGGAAGAATATTGACCTGGTATCGGTTTTTGAAGGGATCGGTAAGTGGAATAACGGCGATATCACCGAAGAAGAAGTTCGGGCTATTGAGTGTAGTGCCTGTCCTGGACCTGGTGGTTGTGGTGGGATGTACACTGCCAATACCATGGCAACAGCGATTGAGGTAATCGGCCTTAGCCTTCCAGGGTCATCTTCTAATCCAGCGGAATCTGCAGATAAACAAGCTGACATAGAAGAAGCAGGCCGTGCAGTTGTTCGGATGTTGAAACTTGGGATCAAGCCGTCAGATATCATGACGCGTGAAGCCTTTGAAGATGCTATTACAGTGACAATGGCTCTCGGTGGTTCTACCAATGCAACCCTTCACCTTTTGGCCATGGCTCATGCGGCGAATGTTGATTTGACCTTGGAAGATTTTAATGATTTCCAAGAGCGCGTGCCTCACTTGGCTGATTTGAAGCCATCTGGTCAGTACGTCTTCCAAGACCTCTATGAAGTCGGAGGTGTGCCAGCTGTCATGAAGTATTTATTGGCCAATGGCTTCTTGCATGGCGATCGTATCACTTGTACGGGTAAGACTGTTGCTGAAAATTTGGCTGATTTTCCAGATCTGACACCTGGTCAAAAAGTCATTATGCCTTTAGATAATCCAAAACGAGCGGATGGGCCGCTTATCATCCTCAAAGGGAACTTGGCACCGGATGGAGCCGTTGCAAAAGTCTCTGGGGTTAAGGTCCGTAGTCATACCGGACCTGCTAAGGTCTTTGATTCGGAAGAAGAGGCTATTGAGGCGGTTCTGAATGATGATATCGTTGATGGCGATGTGGTTGTGGTACGCTTTGTGGGACCTAAAGGAGGTCCAGGTATGCCTGAGATGCTCTCCTTATCTTCCATGATTGTTGGGAAGGGGCAAGGCGATAAGGTAGCTCTTCTGACTGATGGGCGCTTCTCTGGCGGAACCTATGGTCTTGTGGTTGGGCATATTGCGCCTGAAGCACAAGACGGCGGTCCTATTGCTTACCTCCATACGGGAGATCTCGTGACGGTCGATCAAGATACAAAAGAAATCACCATGCATGTCTCAGACGAGGAAATTAAGCGCCGTAAGGCTGAGACAGTCTTGCCACCTCTGTACTCACGTGGTGTTCTCGGGAAATACGCTCACACGGTTTCTTCAGCAGCTAAGGGGGCAGTTACAGATTTCTGGCGTCTGGATAAAACTGGAAAAGCTTAAAATGTTTATGGAAGATCTCGTTCATGCCAAAAGTCCTCAGGCGAGAAAAAGGGAAGTATGAACTTAGATCTGTCAAAGATGTTACTTAAAAAACGTCCAAAATCTTGATTTTGGGCGTTTTTATCAGTGATGGCTTAGGTATAAGTGTTCGATTGTTCTCGACGCGACTTGTTTTGACCAAGTTTAGCCACAGGCTATCTTAAAGATCGTTTTTACGATAACAGGGCTATAACCGTCTAGGTTTGGATTACGAGTCTAGAGTTTTTTTGGAAAGGTACTTGACCATTCGCCAACTCACCACATGCGTCAGGATTAAGGTCAGGACAAAGACTTTGATCCCTTGTTGCCAATCTTGTCGATGGTTAGATGGAAAGCAGAGAAAGCCTATTTCGATGAAAATTGGATGGATGAAATAATAGTAACGGCTGAGTGACTTGAGAACTCTAAGTGTCTGATCATTTTTTGAACTGAGAAGGGGTGTTTGGATGGTCCAAGTAAAGAGAAACAAGGATAAAGGAAGGAGGCCTAGAAAAAAATTCTTATCTATCCCTTGATGTCGGAAAACGATCCATCCTTCAAGGGCAAAAGTTAAGAGAGAGAGGCAGAGGCCAGTTTTTAACTGACTGTACTTTAACTTCTTTAAATGAAATTGATAAGCTAGCTCACCAAGACAAACAAAGACTGGCATGTAAAAGATACCATTGCGAGCTGTCCAGAAAATATGTTGATAAGTTTGATAGAAATGCCCAATGAGAGTACCTGCTGTATAGGCAGAGTAGGTCTCAAGAAGTCCAAAACTATAGAGGATAAGACTGATGAAGAGGCAAGTCTTGAGTGACAGAAACCTTCGAAAGAAGTGAATCAAACTATATCCGGTTAAAAAAGCTGGAATGTACCAAAGGTGGTAACAGGTTCCAGTGTAGAAAAGAGCGATGAGGAGTGCCAGAGGTACTTGGTCTAAGGGAATAGACTTCTGTGCTAGATAGACTAGGGCAAAGGGGAGGAAGATCAATGACCAAAAGAGGTAGGTTTTCCTGAGAGAGAGGATGAGATCTTTGAGCCGACAATACCCTTGCGCCAGTTGATACTGGTAGAAGAAGCTGGAACTGATGGCAAAAAAGGGGACTGCGACTCGGCTAAAAAGGCTTTTTTGGATAAAGTGGAGACTGTCTTGGGGAAAGATCCGGCCAGCGTGGAGCAGTATGACGAGAATGGCTAAGGAAAACTGAACGAGGCTGAGCATTTTCCAGTTGATCGCCACCGATTTAAGGGATTGATTAGGCATGGCCCCTCCTGATAGAATATTATGACTGCCAATAGAGGAATTGGGATACTGAAAAGGAGTGAGAAAAACTCAACTAAGTAAAGAAGAATTTCACTCACTCCCATGATTTCAGCGGTACAGAGGCATTTTTAAATTCAAACTCAATGGAGCTTATTTAGGACTAATTCCTAACGCGATTCGCCCATAACGGCTGATGCGGGTGACTTTCCAGGCTGGTGACCAGACGATTTCTACCCGAACCTTTTTAATGCCGTCGATTTCTGAAAGGGAGGCGATAATCTCATCCGGTAAGGTGTCCGCACACGAGCAACCGACATCGGTAAAGGTCATGATGAGATGGCAGGTCCCTTCCTCATCTAGCGTGATTTCATAGATCAGTCCGAGGTTATAGATATCTAGCTCGATGTCAGGGTCGTAAATAGCCTCTAGTTTTTCAATTAGTTTAGCACTAATCTTAGCAGCGCGGTCATTGATTTTGATGTCGTCTCTCATCTTACTTACCTCAAACGGTTATTTCTGAAAAATTATAGCAAGATTTCACTATTTTTTCAAGTATTGACCTTAGGTGGAGGACTCAGGCATCAAACTCTGCCTTAGATTTGACATCTGCATATTCTTCAGGCATCTCCTTACGGAGAATCTGCTCATATGGCGCTAAGCTAATCTCAGGCCCATAGGTTTTGTAAAGTGCTGTAGTTACTAAACGATAGGCTAAATTCGCGTTGCGCGATAAGATAGGACCATGAAAATAGGAGCCAAAGACATTCTTGTAGTGCAATCCCTCTGTACCATCTTCGCCATTATTTCCCTTACCATAAATAATTTGACCAAGCGGTTTTTCATCGTCTGAAAGAAAGGTGCGTCCTTGATGGTTTTCAAAGCCGTAGTAGGTTTCGTTGAATTCGGGATTATGAATCTTGATGTCCCCGATAAAGCGATTATTGGTTTGGTTAAGGGTATAGTGCCCTAATATCCCTAAGCCCTCAATACGCTTTCCACTGGCTTCGATGTAGTATTGGCCAAGAAACTGAAAACCACCACAGATGGCTAAAAGAACACCATCGTTTTCAATATAGTGGCTAAGGGTTTCCTTTTTAGAAGGGAGGTCCGTAGCGATAATGGCTTGTTCGTAGTCCTGGCCACCACCGAAAAAGACAATTTGATAATCTTCCGGCTGGAAATTGTCTTGTATGGAGACAATGTCAACTGTCACATAAGCCCCAAGTTTTTCTGCTACATATTTGAGCATAAGGATATTGCCGTTATCTCCATAGGTGTTCATCAAATCCCCATAAAGATGGGCGATTCGGAGACGGTAAGGATAGTTACCTTCAGGACTTTGCAAAGAAGTATAAACCATTAAATCATCTCCTTTCTGACCGCTTGTCTCTGAGCCAAAAGTTCTCTGAGTTGGAGCATGGCCGTGTAGGTTGCAAGAATATAGGCGTTAGGCGTCGTGCTCTGCTCAATCTGGTTGAGTAAATCCTCTAGAGACTGACAGCTGGTCATCTTGGTTTCATCAAAACCAGCTACTCTTAGACGACGGGCGATTTCAGATTCTCGGTCACCTGCTGAGTAGATTTCTGTGATTGGCAAATCGCAGACGCGTTCAAAATTAGCATCCCAAATCCAGCTCGTATCAATGCCGTCAGCATAGTTGGCATTTAAAATGACAGACAAACTAAAGTCATAAGGAGCGAGTGCTATCGTTTCTAAGGCTTGGCTAGCGCCGACAGGGTTTTTAATGAGTACCAGTGTACAAGATTTATCACCGATTTGGAAGGTTTCCTGACGGCCAAAGACAGCCTTGCTTTTCTCAAAGCCTTTTTTAATCGTTTCCGGAGCGATTCCCAAATATTCAGCAACAGCAACTGCAGCTAAGGCGTTGTAAATATTGTAGAGACCACCTACATTGATGCGATAATTTTGGCCGTCAATGCTGAAACTGCTGCTAGTATGCGTTAATTCACTCAGCTCTGTCAAGGCATAGTCCAGCTGTGGCCGTTTAAAGTCACAGTTGGGGCAAAGGTAGCTGCCAAGGTTGGCGTAGGTATTCATTTTGAATTGGATAATGTGATGGCAATGCGGGCAGAGGACACCTTCGGTGTTATAATGAGCCAGTTTTGGATCGGTTTCTGCCGTTGCAAATCCGTAGTATTTAACAGGATTAACCATGGGATTGGAGTTGAACAAGGGGCTATCGCCATTGAGCAAAACAGTAGCTTCCGGAGCCTTGGCAGCGCCATCTAAAATAAACTGGTAGGTGGTATAAATCTCTCCAAAGCGGTCCATCTGATCACGGAAAATATTGGTAAACACAAAAAGGCTGGGTTTTAAAAATTCCGTTACTTTAGGAAGACTAGCTTCATCAATTTCGAGGACTGCGACCTTCTTGCCAGATTTTCCTGTTTTGGCAGATAAAAAAGCGGCGGTGATTCCTGTGATCATATTGGCTCCAGAAGGATTAGTCAGGACCTGGCCGTAAGCCTCTTGAAGAATACCAACCGTCAGAGCAGTGGTCAAGGTTTTGCCGTTGGTCCCGGTCACAACAATGATTTCATAGTCTTTAGAAAGGGTTTCTAGGATTTTAGGGTCGTATTTCAGGGCTATTTTTCCTGGGAAAGTAGAGCCGCGCCCCATTTTTTGCAATAAAAATTGACTGGTTTTACCAGCTAAAAGACCAAATAATGTTTGTAATTTCATAATCTTATTTTACCACAATTTCTCATATCCATCATCTAGAAAAAATGATATAATGGAGAAGGACACTTTTCAGATGAAGAGATGAGTTAGAGAGGAGCGGTTAATGAGTTTTAGTCAATTATGGCAAAATAATGGACAATTTTGGCAGACCTTAGTAGACAGTCCTTGGCGCTTGTTGATGAATATTGTGGACATTGCCCTAGTGACGGCCATTTTGTATTTTTTTATCAAGACTTTAGCAGGAAGTCGTGTGGTGACTCTGGTTCGTGGGGTAGGTTTGTTTATCCTTGCCCAAATTATTGCTAGTATCTTTGGTCTGCAAACTATTTCATTCTTGCTCAGCCAAATCTTTACCTACGGAATTATCGCAGCAGTGGTTATTTTTGCACCAGAGATTCGCGCCGCTTTGGAAAAATTAGGACGGACCGCGACGGTCTTCTCTTCAAGCAACAGTTTGACGGACGAGGAAAAATTGATTCAAGCCTTTGTGAAAGCGACGGATTACATGGCACCTCGTAAAATTGGCGCTTTGGTTTCTGTAGAAGGGACAAAGCCTCTGGCCGAGTTTATCAATACCGGCATTTCACTAGATGCGGATATATCGAGTGAACTCTTGATAAACATTTTCATTCCCAATACCCCGCTCCATGACGGCGCAGTGATCATTAAAAATAATAAGATAGCAGCAGCGAGTGCTTATCTGCCTCTCTCAGATAGTAGTCAGATTTCAAAAGAATTTGGGACACGCCACCGGGCGGCCATCGGCCTTTCTGAGCAGACAGATGCATTTACCTTTATCGTTTCGGAAGAAACAGGAAATATATCGGTCACTCATCAAGGGATCTTCAAGCATGATTTGACTAGAGATGAGTTTAAGCTGGAGTTGGAGCGTGTTTTTGGTTCTGAAGAGTCTTCTGGCCGCTCAACCCGTTGGACTCCGTTTTGGAAAGGGGGAAGTAAATGATTAGCAAGCGACAACGTGGCTATTACTGGGCTGTTTCATTTGTCTTGGCACTCTTTCTTTTCGTATATGCTTCACTCAGTAATTTTCAGACGACATCATTAGCAAAAACCTCTAGTTCGGAAACCTTTACTAATACCATTTATAATGTTCCGATTAATTTGAGTTATAACAATGAGGCTTACTTTATCTCAGGCTTTACATCCGATGTTACCGTCCAGCTGACGTCATCTAATCGTGTGACCCTCCAAAAGGAAAGTCAAGAAGCGACGCGTAGTTTTATCGTTACAGCAGACTTGAATGACTTTGAGTCAGGGAGTCATGATATTCCTCTAAGAATTGAGAACCTCCCAACTGGGGTTAATGCAACGGTCATTCCTGCTTCAATTACAGCTAAGATTGGGAAACGTGTGACAAGTACCCTTCCGATTCGAGCTGAAATTGCGGCAGAACAAATTGAAGAAGGCGTTACTATCTCAAGTTTAGCGACCAAGGTAACTGAAGCTGAAGTGACGACCGATGAGTCAACGATGGCCAAGATTGATCATATTTTAGCGACCCTGCCAAGTGACCAGACTGTTTCTGAAAATATCACGAGTACAGTCACGTTAAAAGCTGTTGACGCTGAGGGGAATCTTTTGCCAGCCATAATATCACCAGAAGAGACTACTATGGTGATTAAGGTCAAAAAAGCAAGTAATTAATCTGTTATTTTGTCACTAAATTGTCTTAAAATGTAACAGGTGATGAGATAAAGCTATGTTATGATGAATTGATTAATATAATATTATCAGTACAATACTATCAAGAAAAAGGATGATTTAATAATGGGGAAATATTTCGGAACAGATGGCGTTCGGGGTGAGGCAAATCGTGAGTTAACACCGGAATTAGCGTTTAAATTGGGCCGTTTTGGGGGCTATGTGCTCAGTCAGCACGAAGTAAATCGGCCCCGTGTTTTTGTGGGACGTGATACTCGTATTTCTGGTGAGATGCTAGAATCTGCTCTGATTGCAGGTCTTTTATCTGTCGGAATTGAAGTATATACCTTAGGGATTATCGCAACACCAGGTGTAGCTCATTTGGTCAGGACAGAGAAGGCTAGTGCTGGTGTCATGATTTCAGCTAGCCATAATCCTGCTCAGGATAATGGGATTAAGTTTTTTGGCAATGATGGTTTTAAATTGGACGATGAGAAGGAGGCAGAGATTGAAGCACTTCTTGAAGCCGATGAGGACCACTTGCCTCGTCCGAGCGCTCAAGGTTTAGGGACCTTGGTGGACTACCCAGAAGGCTTACGCAAATACCAACAGTTTTTGGTCTCTACAGGTCAGAATCTGGAGGGTATGAAAGTTGCGCTAGATGCAGCTCATGGGGCTGCATCAACTAGTGCGCGTCAGGTTTTTGCCGATTTAGGGGCTGATATTTCAGGGATTGGCGATAAACCGGATGGGCTTAACATTAATGACGGTGTTGGTTCAACACACCCGGAAGCCCTTCAAGAGCTGGTCAAAGAAAAAGGCGCTGATTTGGGACTGGCCTTTGACGGAGATGCCGATCGCTTGATTGCGGTAGATGAAAATGGGGAGTTGGTCGATGGGGATAAGATTATGTTTATCATCGGGAAATACCTATCTGAAAAAGGCCTTTTAGCCCAGAATACGATTGTGACAACTGTGATGTCTAATTTGGGATTTCATAAGGCTCTGGATGAGAAAGGAATTTCTAAAGCTGTGACAGCTGTTGGCGACCGTTATGTCGTTGAAGAAATGCGAAAATCAGGCTTCAATCTTGGTGGGGAACAGTCTGGACATGTTATCCTTATGGATTACAATACGACAGGAGATGGCCAGTTAACTGCTGTGCAATTGACCAAAATCATGAAGGAGACAGGGGCTAAGCTGTCAGAACTAGCTGCGCAAGTCACTATCTACCCTCAAAAGTTAGTCAATATCCGCGTGGAAAACAGCATGAAGGATAAGGCCATGGAAGTTCCAGCTATTGCGGCCATCATTGAGAAAATGGAGGCAGAAATGGATGGAAATGGACGAATTTTAGTTCGTCCAAGTGGTACAGAACCTCTTCTTCGTATTATGGCAGAAGCTCCTACAGATGCTCAAGTGGACTATTATGTGGATACCATTGCAGCTGTGGTCAAACAAGAAATCGGACTGGATTAAAAAATGGGCAGGATGATGACCTAAACTAGGGAGCTCCTGCCCTTAACTTTTAAGAAAAATGATTGAACAATCGCTAAAAACATGATAAAATAAGGCTATTGTAAAGGTTCGGGAAATACTTACTAGCTACTAATCATTAAAAAGTAGTCAGTGGTTTTGGGTGCCTGATGAAATTAGAGGAGAATAAAAAAACTATGGCTTTTGGTGAGCAAAAGAAGAAAAAAACAGCGTTTGAGAAATTGACAATGGCGGTTGTCGTAGTCATGGTGTTTGTGACCATTTTTAGTTTGGTTGTGTCAGCAATCAATACCCTATTTTAGGGATCATATAGAAAAAACAGGCGAGCCAGTTGTAGATCAGCCAAAGAGCAATCTAAAGATGGATCAGCCTGTTTTTTCAGAATAGAAGGCTTATTGCAGGCTTTCTGACAGAAGGGAAATAGAATATAATGAGTATGTTTTTAGATACAGCCAAGATTTCGGTCAAGGCAGGTAAGGGTGGCGATGGTATGGTGGCTTTTCGCCGTGAGAAATATGTGCCAGATGGCGGTCCTTGGGGCGGTGATGGTGGTAAAGGCGGTTCAGTTGTGTTTCAGGTTGATGAAGGCCTTCGAACCTTGATGGATTTCCGCTATAACCGTAAATTTAAGGCTCAAGCTGGAGAAAAAGGCATGACAAAGGGCATGCATGGCAGAGGGGCACAAGACTTAGTGATTCGTGTGCCACAGGGGACAACTGTTAGAGACGCAGAGACAGGAAAAGTTTTGACGGACCTAGTTGAGCATGGGCAGGAGTTCGTTGTTGCCAGAGGGGGGCGCGGTGGTCGAGGGAATATTCGCTTTGCAACTCCCAAAAATCCTGCTCCTGAGATTGCCGAAAATGGGGAGCCTGGTGAGGAACGAGAGCTACAATTGGAATTGAAGATTTTGGCTGATGTTGGTCTGGTAGGTTTCCCATCTGTCGGTAAATCAACCCTCCTCAGCGTTGTTTCTGCCGCCAAACCTAAAATTGGAGCGTATCACTTTACCACCATCGTGCCTAACCTTGGCATGGTCAGAACCAAGTCTGGCGACAGCTTTGCCATGGCCGATCTGCCAGGCCTGATTGAAGGTGCTAGTCAGGGTGTGGGCTTGGGTACCCAGTTTCTCCGTCACATCGAGCGGACACGGGTCATCCTTCATGTCATTGACATGTCTGCTAGCGAGGGACGCGACCCTTATGAAGACTACCTTGCCATCAACAAGGAGCTAGAGACCTACAACCTGCGCCTCATGGAGCGGCCTCAGATTATTGTGGCCAACAAGATGGACATGCCAGAGGCTGAGGACAATCTAGCCCTCTTCAAAGAGCAACTCGCTGCCAACTACGATGAATTTGATGACTTGCCACAGATTTTTCCTATTTCAGGGATTGCCCACCAAGGTTTGGATGCTCTATTAGAGGCTACCGCTGACTTATTGGCCAAGACAGACGAGTTCCTCCTTTACAACGAGGAGGAGATGTTGGACGAGGAAGCCTACTACGGCTTCACCGAGGACCAGCGACCATTTGACATCAGCCGTGATGACGATGCCGCTTGGGTGCTGTCTGGTGAAAAACTG
Organism: Streptococcus ovuberis; assembly: GCF_012396585.1. Classification (GTDB taxonomy): domain Bacteria; phylum Bacillota; class Bacilli; order Lactobacillales; family Streptococcaceae; genus Streptococcus; species Streptococcus ovuberis. Next base: position 19,148 of record NZ_JAAXPR010000013.1, on the reverse strand, counting down.
GAACGCCTCTTTGTCATGACCAACATGGAGCGCGACGAGTCCATCATGAAATTTGCCCGCCAGTTGCGTGGTATGGGTGTTGATGAAGCCCTCCGAGAATGTGGTGCCAAAGATGGTGATACCGTCCGCATCGGCAACTTCGAATTTGAGTTTGTGGATTGATAAGGTCCGGGGGACCTTATCAACCTGAGCCTGAAAATAAGAAAGCGAGGAAGGTCTGGGGGACCTTATCAACCCGAGCCTGACAATAAGAAAGCTAGGAAGGTCTGGGGGACCTTATCAACCCGAGCCTGAAAACGAAAAAGCGAGGAAGGTCCAGATGCCCTTATCAACCCGAGTCTGACAATAAGAAAGCTAGGAAGGTCTAGGGGATCTTATCAACCCGAGCCTGAAAACGAAAAAGCGAGGTACGGAGTCCAGTGGGGAGTTTTAGGGGCGAGCCTAGACGTTAGCTAGTGACGATTCGGTTACGCTGATTTGTGCTGGATAATGCTCGAGAGCCTACGGGTGAATCGGACAAAACATGGTTGGATACAAGGGGAGCATTAGGTTAAGGAGATATCTATGTTAGATCACATTTATAGCGCTTTTGACCTGATGGAGCAAGGGCGACTGGATGCTGCTTTGGCCTTATTGGACAGTTTGGTGGTGCCAGAAGCTGATTCTGTTTATTATGACTACCTGTCCACCTACGGTTATGTGCATGCGGCTAGGAAAGACTATATTTTAGCTGTCCAAGCCTACGAAGCCTATCTGAACAAGGCTGTGGCTGAGGGAGATAGGCTTCACCAGCACCGTGCCCATCATCAACTCTGTATGGTCTATCGGGAGCAGGGGGATTTTGGGGCAGCAATGGCAGAGTTAGATAAGGAGAGAGCCATTATTAGTCAGCACTTTATGGATGATGACTTGGTCTGGGCGGTACATCTTTACGAGGTTGGTTATGTGTCGCATTTGCTGGGCGATCACGATAAAGCTGTATCAGATATGGGCAGAAGTTTAGAACATGCCTTAAAAACAGACGATTTGATTGCTCAGGCCTGTGCTTATCGAGGATTAGGAGAAATTCAGTCTAGTGCTGAGCACTTAATCAAGGCTAAGGCCTTGTTTGAAGAAGCAGGTGAGAACATCGGCAGTCAAGAAATCGATGACCTGCTCAGCCATTTACCATAAAAACAGGAGGTGAACCATGGGCGATAAACCGATATCCTTCAAGGACAAGGACGGAAACTTTGTCTCGGCAGCTGACGTGTGGAACGCTGAGAAGCTAGAAGAACTTTTCAACCGATTGAATCCTAAGCGTGTTCTGCGCCTAGAAAGAGAACGATTGTTAAAAGTGGAAAAATAAAAGAGCGAGCTGAGTTTAACGAGCGTGTTTAAAGAGGGGAGAACGGCTAAAAGTGCTTGAGAGATTTCTCCAAGCCTTTTTTGTGCACATTCCTAACTTTTAAAAAGAGATAGAGTGTTTAAACGATATCTGGTATAATAAGGACAAGAAATAACGAAACGAGGAGTAAACAATGCCTAAGCAAGCGAGATGGGTAGCTTTATTTAAAGAGGTTGTCGGACGAAATCCTAGTCCAGAAGAATTTCAAAAGGGCAAGGCTAGTGGGTTTGATTTTACACAGATCAGGGCTATCGCAGGACAAGGAGCTATGGAGTTAGAACAGGAAGTTGCTGCTCCGCTGTTGAATCCTGAGCCAGTCCGCTCTGAAGAGGCGAAATTGGAACAGACTTCGGTTAAGCCCAATAAAGCAAAATCGACAAGCAAAACCACCACTTTTGTAAGACTTGGCTTCGGTTTACTAGCTCTTGTGGCTTTGGCTGGTTATTTTTACGGGCAATCCCAGACTAAGCCAGAAGTAAAAGCAGAGGCACTAGTAGAAGCAGTAAATAACAACAACTATGAAACGGTAGCAGATTTATTGTCAGCATCGGGCCAAACTTGGACAGAAAAGGATGCTAAGCGTTTTATTGCTTATTTAGAGGAACAAGAACAAACCCTGCCAGAAATCTTGGATAGTATGGCAACAGACCACTTTAAAACACCTTATAATGATGCTAAGGGCAATAAGCTATTGGGCTTACTGGAACAGGGGAAGAAGTGGTTAGTATTCCCGGACTATCAATTTGTGACCTACCCACTAGAGCTAACAGCGACCAGTGATTTAGAGACACTACGCATCGCTGGAAAGACAATTGAACAAGGAGAAATGGTTCCGGTAGCCAGTCTACCGTTTATCCCTCAAACGGTGACCGTAGAGGGTGAGACAGCTCATGGCCCTGTCAAGACGGAGATTTCTCTTGATTTAGATCAGGCAAGCCATAATCAGCTGGACTTGCCACTTGAATTAAGCCGTCAGACCGTAGTGGCTCATTTGCCATTTGATACCGCTGATCTGGCAGAAATCCGTCTTTATATCAATGGGAATGAGGTTGCTCGTGGCCTAGAAGCTGAAATCGAAACTTTTGACTGGGAAAATTTAGAGGTTAAGGCAACGTTCAAGGTTAAAGACCAAGTGTTTGAGACGAAGCCTAGTCAGACCAGGGCTTCTGACTTAGACAATGTCAGCTTGGCCTTAAATGCAGAGGATACCGCCAAGGTTGAAGGGCTTTTGGCAAAGTTGGCTGAAAAACGCCAACCGTTAGTCCTCTGGTCTAGTCAGAAAGCAGATCAGCTAGCTTCTTTCATGGTTACTTGGGGGAATGCCATGAACCAACCAGGTTATCAAGAAATCACGAATCAAGAAACCGGTTTTGTTTTAGAAAATCGTGTCCGTTTAAATCAGGTACAGGATGTTACAACAGAGTTTTCTCAAGATGGAACAGGGAATTCCGATTACCAGGTTCTTGCCATTTACCGTTACCACTACAACGGCAATCAGGTTCATACCTATTATTTTACTATCCGAGCAGATGGTGCGCCGATTGTACTTTATAGCGCTCAGAATCAAGGTGGCATGCCAGATGATAAGTATTACATGAAAGAAACAGCCAATGAAGAATTGAAGGCAGGTTTTGCAAGAATTGTTAATTCTTGAGACGACTGTTTAGAAAGGGTTTTATGTTGTATTCTGTGTCAGGACTAATCAAGTCCTCTCTAAAAAATCTTTCGCAAAACAAATATTTTTATCTGGTAACCATCTTTTTTCTCCAAGTCTTTTTGGCGACGGTGGGGAGATATAGCCTAGCAGCCGTGTTTCGACTGGCTCTACGGATGGCTGGCGTGACCAATTTGACCAAGGATAATATTTTGGATATTCTTGGCCAAACCGGTCCTTTCTTTATTTTGCTGTTTTACCTGTTGTTGCTAGCCGGTTTTATCTTTTTTGAATTTATCTGCTTGATTTATATGGTGACGCGGTCTTACCGTTATTTCCCCCTTAAGCAGATGATGTATACCAGTTTGATCAAACTCAAATGGTTGAGTGGCCCACAGCTGTTTCTCTTTTTAGCTTATTTGATTCTGATGATTCCTTTAGGGAACTTGGGATTGACGTCAAGTCTTTTAGACCGTTTTAGGATACCAGCTTTTATTACAGGTGAATTGACCAAATCGACTCAAGGGAGTTTGCTCTATTATGGGGTTATGGCGCTTGTATTCTATCTCAATATTCGTCTTATCTATGTTTTGCCTCTGTCAGTGGTCAATGCTCGAACGCCTTGGCAAAACATGAAGGAAAGCTGGCGTTTGACTAGACAGGATAAACGCTATTGGATGCTTGCCATTTTTAGTTTAACCGTGATTTTACTGTTAGGTGGCGCCTTGTTCTTTCTACCAGTAACCCTTATCTTTAACTGGCTAGATAGTACATGGAGTAACATTGCGTTGCAAACGCTGTTTTATTCACTGATTAGGTTGAGCCGCTATGTGCTAATCTTTGCTAATAAATTGATCATCATTGAGGTGTTACTCGTTTTCTTGTTTAAGAAGGATGAAGAAGAAGCAGATTATCCCTATGTTGGCTTAGAGGCTAAGGAAGCTACTCCTATGATCTACCCTAAGTGGACCAGGCTAGTTTTAGGATTCGCTTTGCTTGCCTTTTTAGTGGGCAATGGTTTGCAGCTTTATCTTACAAGTTTGAATCCGCATACCCTGATGATTGCCCATCGGGGAGATGTAACAGCAGGTGTTGAAAATTCGATCGAAGCCTTAGAGTCAGCTCGTCAGAAAGGAGCAGACTTGGTGGAGATGGATGTGGTCATGACAGCTGATCAAGAGCTGGTAGTCATTCATGATAATGACTTAGGACGGTTAGCAGGTGTTGACTGGAAAGTATCTGAGAGCCAGTTGGCTGATTTGGAAGGCCTTCCAATCCATCAAGGGAAGTTCCGCAGCAAAATTGATCGTTTTGAGACCTATTTCCAGAAGGCCAAAGCTCTCAATCAACCCTTGTTAATCGAGCTAAAACCATACGGGCATGAGCCTGAAGATTATGTGGACCTAGTGATTAAACGCTTAAGAGCTCTAGGTCTAAGACCAGGTGACAAAGTCATGTCCTTGAATCTAGCTGTTATGGAAGAGTTGGAGCGTAAAGCACCTGAAATTGAGACAGGTTATGTGATTCCTTTGCAATTTGGCGTATTTGACCAACATAAAGTGGACTTCTATGTGATTGAAGATTTTTCCTATAATGATCTCAGCATGTGGCAAGCGGAACAAGAAGGCAAGGAAGTCTATGTTTGGACGATCAATGAACGCTCAACGATGACCAATTATCTCCAGAGTCCTGTTAATGGCATTATTACCGACGACTTGGCTCTTTTTAAAGCAGAAAAAGAAGATATCCAGGAGGATGATAGTTATTTTGCGCGTGCTATGCGGTTACTGTCTCTAGATAATTAAAGAACCCTGCCCTGTTTGTTAACTGCACCCCAAAAGTCAGGCAGAAACAGTCTAACGCTGAGGTGCTTTTCTTATGCCATTAAGCCATGAAGAGAGACAAAAGAGTTATAGGCTGAGAAAAATGGGGTGACATGCCCCCTTAGTGAACAGTATGCAGTCAACAGCTTCAGTATCAATTACCTGTTCAAACTCATAAACAAGTGTGGTTGTGAGGTGGCTAAATAGCTAAGAATCTCTACCACTTGCCAAAATTAAAAGAAGAAATACTTGATAGAGTCCTAGGGGATGATTGCTTGAGAAAGCAGGAGGTCATGTCAAATCCTATTGCGCTTTCCAATTGGATAGCGCAATACAAGAAAAAACGGGGAGACTATTCTTGAGAAAGTGAGAGCGGGACTGCCTAGGATGCGTCGAAAGAGCACTAGTCCTGATAAAGGGGGAATGGAATTCTTTTTTGGTATTCTCAAGTCTAAGATGTTTTATGATGTTGAGAATGTTGCCAATCTCTGGACGAACGCGAACAAGCCATTAGCGACTCTATTTTTACGACACTTACAAACGCATAAAGACAAAAATAAAAGGACTTAATCCTGTGCAATACAGAACTAAATCCGTTCACTGCTATTGAGGTTACTTAGCGATTGGCGTTTTCACTACTAACGAGATCGCTGTCTGAATTTTCTTTAGAACGGGAGCTAACCTCGTTGAGAATTTGCTCATCCAAATGAGTAGCAGGAGTTATGACCTCCTTAGCTTGAGAAGGAACTGTTTCGGTGATATCAGGGATGACCTGATCAAGTTGTTCGGAAATATTTTCTGCTGACATAGCTTGTCCTCCATTTTAGGGGTTGTCTCCGTGATTAAAATGACCTCAGTGACAACTTGAAATATTATTTATAGTGTCATTATATCGAAATTTTAGGAATTGTCAATGCAAAACTATCAAAAGACAGCTCTTTTTTGAAAAATAGTTGTCACTCATTCGGAGTAGGATTGTTCTAACTCTAACAGTCAAAAAGCCACTGTAATTAGTTCAGTGGCTTTAGCTTATTTCAGGTTAAAAATATTAGTCATCCTAGCATAGCTAGGTTCATCACCGATAAAATAGACAATATCATCCTTCTGTAAAGATTGGTAGGGACTTGGTGAGAGAATTAACTCATTCTTGCGCTCAATAGCGACAATAGTCGCCCCTGTTTTATGCCAGATTTGGGCTTCTTGCAGCGGTATGCCGATTAAATCAGAGTCATTGGAGAGTTTGAGGCCGTAGGGATCCAGTGGGTATTTTTTATTGACAAGTTTGGTTTGCTCAACATAGACAGAGACAAGGCCTTTTAATTCTTTGAGTTGCAATTCTTGTTCATCAATTTTTTCCAAGATACGCTTTTTTTGGGTTTCTATATCGTTAGTGCTCTCGAAATCCTCAATAAACTCGATGGCTTTCTCTTTGGACAGAACTACGGCGCCACTGCCATGTTTAAGATTTACAATATGCAAGTCCGATAAGATATTCAATGCTCGTCGTGTCGTTTCAGGGGAGACACCAAAGCTGGCTGCTAACGTTGAGCGAGCTTTTATTTTTTCTCCAACAGGGTAATCACCAATGGCAATCTTTTTAGCGACTTCAATAGCAATTTGTTGAAACTTTGACGTTTTTATAATTTTACGATTGGGCATTTTGGCTCCCTTTATCATTAGTTTTATGCGGTAAAGTAATCTTTCTCCTATTGTAGCATGTTTTAGGAATAAAATCATCCCATATTACAGGTGTTTTAGAAAAGGTAAAAAATGAAATAAACACCATAAAAGACAACAAGGATAAAAAAATATGTTGTCAACTAAGCAAAGTAGTTGACGAGAGATGGGAATTATTCTATAATGACAATATAAATAAAAAAGAAAGTTGTCACATTTAGAAGACTACACTTCTTATAAAAGATGTTGTTTGGTGGCAAAGGGGAATCATTATGTTGTGGTCAATTATTGTCGGAGCACTTATCGGTGCCATTGCAGGGGCGCTTACTAAAAAAGGTGGCTCAATGGGTTGGATTGCGAACATTCTAGCTGGTCTGATTGGATCGTCAGTTGGTCATTCGCTTTTTGGAACATGGGGACCTAGTCTGGCTGGTATGGCTTTGGTGCCATCTATTTTAGGAGCGGTTATCGTTGTTTCCGTTGTCTCTTTCTTGCTTGGAAGATCTCGCTAAGGATATTAGAATGTAATCAACATCTGTTAGGATTAGGAGGAACAATTTCTTTCTAGTTAACTAGTCAAAATAAAGTCAAGGTGGTGGTTATTCTGTATGATAGGGTTAGAGTTTCAAGTTATGAGACAATAGCAGTGGCGATTGCATGCTCGATTCACCGTGAAGAAATCAAGGTTGGTGAGAAGTTAGCGCCAATGGTCAAACTCGGAAAACAGTTTGGTGTCTCACGAGAGACGGTAAGGAATGGCTTGAAGTTGTTGGCTGATGGCGATGTTATCTCTCTTCAGCATGGTAGAGGGGTGATTGTACTTTCTAGAGAGAGCGCAAGAGCTTTCTTGGACGATTTTCAGCAACAAACAGAAATCAGAGCTATTTATAACGAAATTTCTGGCATGATCCATCAACAGGAATCCGACTTGGATAAGTTAAAGCATTTGGTGGGACAATTGACACAAAAAATGTCACCACTCCCTAAAGAGATGTAATAAGAAAGGAAATCCATGGGAAAAAGAGTACCAAGAACAAGTAAATTAACACGTTTAATCCAAATTGTGACCATTGTACTTCCGGCCATTCAGGTTGTTAGAGGCATGATTCAAGATTATAAGGCGGACAAGAGAGAAAGGAAGTAATGTTTATGGCAAAAGGCGTCAAAAAAGGAGCTAACGGGCTTCAAAAGATTTTAACAATGGCAACCATGGCGGGTATTGCCTACAATTCCCTGAGCAAGGAAGACAAACAGGCGCTCCAGCAAAAGGGGAAGCAATTACTTGATCGTTTCTTGAAAAAAGATACCAGCAAACCATTAGTGGATGTGATTGAAGCAGAAGATATCAATGATAATGACTTAAACACTCCGCTATAGATAGAAAACAAACCACTACATGATGTGCATTATCAGATTGGCGCATCGTGTGGTGGTTTTATGCTGAGTAAATCGTTGGTTTAGGGAGTCTGCAACCCTTAGTAGTGTGAAGACAGGTGATTTAGCCAATGTTTGTTGTGGAGGGGCTTGGAATGTTTGACTTTCTTTCTTGACCTAGGCGTCCTACGTTAGAACAGTTCAAACAAGCAGTAGTGGGCAAAACAGATGAGAGTGGGACAGACGTCCATGACGACTTCGTCCTCACCCACAAACAATGAAAACTAAGCGCAAAGCCCTCATTAGGTGTATAATCCTAGTGAGGGCTTTGTGGTTGATGATTTACTGATGGCTACTTGCCAATCGAGGGACAAACTAATCCACTCTACCTACGAGCACCCAGAAATATCGCCATTATGAGGCATGAGTATAAAATTACGATTTTTATTAGGTAGACAAGTCCTCTCATTATGTATAAGGAGGTCTCTATCATGGATATTCTCTATGAATCTTGTGCTGGTATCGATGTTCATCAAGCGATGATTGCAGTCTGTGTCTTGCACGGTCCCCTCACTTCAACTCGTCCAAAACGTGAGGAAAAACGATTCGACACAACAACCGCTGGTTTGAAAGAATGTCGAGAATTTCTTCTGTCCCTCCACGTTCAAGCTGTTGGCATGGAGAGTACAGGTGTTTACTGGAAACCTGTATGGCATGCCCTTGTGAACGACTTTGAGCTGATATTGGCTCATCCGGACCATATGAAGGCTATTCTAGGTCAGAAAACCGACAAGAAGGATTCTCACTGGATTGCCAAATTAACACGGATTGGTCTGCTTCCTCGGAGTTTCGTTCCCGATGAAACCATTCAAGAATTGAGGGAGTTGACCAGACAACGAAAACATTATGTGGAAAGTCGTCATCGAGAAACCAACCGTATCCATAAAATTCTTCAGTCAGGCGGTATTAAGCTAACGACCTATATCGAAGATATTATGGGACTCTCTGGTCGTAATCTCCTTCAGCTACTGGTTGATGGGACGCCTATTACAGCTCGCATTGTTCATCAATCCGTTTATACCAGCTTGAAGAAGAAAGTGCCGCAGCTTCTGGAAGCCTTGGACGGTTATTTCTCTGACCATCACCGCTTTATGTTAACTCAGTCTTTGGAGTTTTATGATTTCTATCAGAAACAGATTGAGATACTAGAAAATCGAATCAATTATTATTTAATGCAATATGAAGACCAAGTAGAACTATTGGATTCCATCCCAGGCATTGATGTCATTACAGCTTCCGTCTTTATAGCTGAGGTCGGAGTAGAGATGAGTCAATTCAAAACAGCGGGCCATCTTGCTTCTTGGGCAGGGCTTTGTCCAGGAAACAATGAGAGTGCTGGTAAAAAGCGAAACACCAAGATTCGACACGGGAATGCCTACTTGAAGAAATGTCTCTGCCAAGCTGTTTATGCGGCCAGGCGACAGAAAGGGAGTCCGATTTCTCAACGATTTTATCAGTTACAAGCCAGACGAGGTCCGCAGAAAGCAACCATCGCCACCGCACACCAGCTATTAAAACTTGCTTATTTCCTAATTGCCAACAACTTAACTTACGAAGAATATCTACACCAAAAAAGATTGTTAGAGACGAGCTAACAATCCATATAAATTTTTTCACTTTGAGTATATCATAGGGGAGGATTTTTTGCATGTTTTTTAGTTTTCGTATAAAAAAGTCGGCAATTCGCCAGAATTCGATGAGTCGTTAGCCCACCTCCGCATAGCTCAAACAGTCAGGGAAGTGACTGTTTGAGGTTGGAAATTTGGGAAAGATATTTCCCTCATTCGTTAGGGCTGCAAAAGCTGATAAAATCAGCGAATTAGGAGCCACTCAACCACTGCGCCTTGTTTAAAAATTAAAAATCACTTGAGAGGTTAGGAGGTTTGTCCCAGACTCAATTCAATTGTCGGTTTTAGGTCTAGATTGGCTGCTCAGAGTTCGTGACGATTCCCTTGCAAACGTTTATACACTCTAAGAAAAGTGTTATAGAGTGAACTATTTTTGATTAAAGGGGAGTTAGCAATACATCTCATAGGTTATCGAAATGTGTTCTGGATAATAGAAAAATCCCCCCTCTTCTTCAGAAAAACGGAAGTAAGAGCAGGAGATGTTGAATGTTAGACGTTGAGGACCTTGTCCAAGAAATCCTTCAAACGCGGATGTTGCGGATGATCAAAAATCTGATCTGGCGAGTTATCCTCTAGGAATTCGCCACCGTCTGTAAAGATGACACGGTTGGCCACCTTTCTAGCAAAGCCCATTTCATGGGTTACGATCAGCATGGTCATCCCTTGCTGAGCGAGGTCTTTCATGACATTGAGCACATCACCAACCATTTCGGGATCAAGGGCTGATGTCGGCTCATCAAAGAGCATGATATCTGGTTTCATGGCTAAGGCACGAGCAATAGCGACACGTTGTTTTTGGCCACCAGAGAGGCTTTCTGGCATGGCGTCGCGCTTGTCTGAGAGTCCGACTTTCTCTAGGAGCTCCAAGGCATATGCTTCAGCCTCTTTTTTGGTCATGAGCTTGTGTTCTCTGGGAGCGAAAGTGATATTATCTAAGACGGTCATATGGGGAAAGAGGTTGAAGTGTTGGAAAACCATACCGATATTTTCCCGAACTTCATCGACCTTCGTTTTTTTATCAGTCAAGTCATAACCATTGACAATGATATGGCCGCTAGTAGCTGTTTCCAGTAGATTGAGACTGCGTAAAAAGGTGGATTTTCCAGATCCAGAAGGTCCGATGATGCAAACCACGTCACCTTCGTAGAACTGGGCAGTAATGCCTTTCAAAACCTCGTTTTCACCATAGTATTTATGTAAATCTTGAACATCAATTTTTAATTTTGACATTACTTATTCCTCTTTTCTAAGCCTTTGGCTAAACGTGTTAGTAGGGTAATGATGATGAGATACAATACTGCTAGTATAGCATACATGCGGAAAGATTGGTAATTTCGAGCAATGATAATTTTTCCGGTTTGGAAGAGTTCCACCAAGCCGATGGCTGAGATGATGGTGGTGTCTTTTAAAGTAATGACAAACTGGTTGATAAAGTTTGGTAACATGATCTTAGTGGCTTGTGGCAAGATGATCCGTTTCATGGTCTTGCTGTAAGAGATACCTAAGCTTCGGCTAGCTTCCATCTGACCGACAGGGACGGCTTCGATTCCGCCGCGGACGATTTCTGCAATGTAAGCACCGGAGTTGAGGGATAAGGCAATGACACCTGCAACAAAATCATTGATGGGACTTTGTTGACCCGTTAAGCTTTCAATCAGGTTTGGAATGCCCCAGAAGATGAAGGCGGCGACAATCATTAGTGGAATCCCACGGACAACATCCACGAAGAAAGAGGCAATCAAACGAAGTATTTTAAAGGGACTAGCAGCCATGAGGCCAAAAAGGATTCCAATCAGGATGGCGATGGCAAAGGAAATTAAAGCTAATGAAAGTGTGATACCGAGGCCTTTTAGCAGTTGTTGCCAATTGTTTTTAAGGAGGCCTGAAATGGTTGTTTCATCGACGCCTTGATTAGTGCTTTCCTCTGTCTCAGAGAAATATTTGGCTAGGATCTTGTCGTATTCACCGGATTCAACAAGGGCTGCAAGACCATTGTTAAACATCTCAATCAGTTCAGGATTGCTTCCTTTTTTGACAGCAAACCCATATTGTCCAATTGGTGTTCCTGCAATTGGCGTTGCTAAATTTTGCCCTTGGTTGATGGCGTATTTAACAATAGGTTCATCATCCATGACAGCTGCCAAGGCTCCAGTATTGAGGGAATCGTACATGGCTGATGCTTCTGAGAAGGTCTTGATGCTATAGCCATACTGGTCTTTGTATTCTTCTAGAAAACTCTGAGAAGCAGTTCCGTTTTTTACCCCGACTGTTTTGCCTTTGAGATCTTCATAGGTTTTAATGTCACTGTCTTTAGGAACCGCTAGAATGGCATTTGCAGTATAGTAGGCGTCTGAAAAATCAAAGGTTTTCTTGCGCTCATCTGTAATAGACATCCCTGCGATCATCCCATCAGCTTGGCCTGACTGGATGGCATTTAGTGCAGCATCAAATCCAGGATTTTGAATCTCAAGGTCAAAACCTTGGTGTTCAGCGATCGCTTTGATGATGTCCATATCAATTCCGACATAGGTATTGGAATCGTCTTGGAATTCAAAGGGGGCGAAGGAGGAATCACTGACAATGGTATAGGTAGTTTTGAGTGGGGTTGCCTTGTTGAGGACGTTGCCGGTCAAGGTAAGTGATGACGATGCACTTGTCTCTGTGCTGTTGTCGTTTTCTCCAATGTATTCTGCTAGGATTTTATCATAAGTGCCGTCGGCCTTCATTGCCTTTAAGGCTTTATTGAAATCTGTAACCAAGCTTTCATTGGCGCTCCCTTTTTTGACGGCGAAACCAAAAGAACCAACGGATTCGGATTCCATATTGATGGCTAAATCTTGCCCTTGGCTAATGGCGTACTGAATAACAGGAGTGTCATCCATCACAGCATCAATAGCGCCTGCGCTGAGGCTGTTATACATTTCTGTTCCAGTATCAAAGGCCTTAATGGTAAATCCATGTTCGTCCTTTAAGTCTTCCAAAAAACTTTGCGCTACAGTCCCATTTTTGACCCCGATGGTCTTATCTTTGAGGTCTGAATAGTGACTGATTTTATTCTTAGATAGAGTTGCAATAACGATAGAAGTCTCAAAGTAAGGGTCAGAAAAGCTAAAGACGTCCTTACGGGCTTCGGTAATCGTCATCCCTGCCATAATGGCATCTGCCTGGCCTGCTTGAACAGCATTGACTGCAGCATCGAATCCAGGATAGGTGTTCTTGGACTTCCAACCAGAGCGTTTGGCAATCTCTTGGATAATAGCAACGTCAATCCCTTTATAGTCTCCGTTAGTATCTTGAAATTCAAAAGGGGCATAAGTAGAGTCGAAAACGATATCAATGGTATCGTCTGCCTTAGCGGATTGACCTAAAAATAGGCTCCATATAGGGAATAAGGTTAGCATAATTGCTAGTATTTTTTTCTTCATAGTGAACTCCTTTTTGTGAAGATGTGGTCTATTATAGCAAATTCTGAAGCTAAAGGCAAATTTTTTGGAAAACCATGTCATAAAATCTAACATGGAGGTGTACTGCTTTGGTTGGAAAATCGAAGCGCATTAAGGTATAATAAAAGAAAACGCTGACTTTATTTGTCAGTCATTAGAAAGAGGTATATCGTTATGATGATCACAACGTCACAAAGCATAGATGGCCATCAGGTAACAGCCTATAAGGGTATTGTTTTTGGTGAAGTAATCACTGGTATCAATATGTTCAAGGATATCGGGGCGGGTTTGCGCAATATTTTTGGCGGGCGATCAGGAAGCTATGAAGGGGAGTTAACAGAAGCTAGAGAGACCGCTTTAAAAGAAATGGAAGAGCGCGCTAGGAGTCTGGGAGCTGATGCCGTTATTGCTGTCAAAATGGACTATGAAGTTCTTGGCGCCGACAACGGCATGCTCATGGTGACCTGCAGCGGCACAGCGGTTAAGTTGACGTAAAAACGAAAAAGAAGAAGAGTCTGGGACAGACGAAGCTGGGCAAAAACTAGTTTCAAAATTAAACCACACAGTGAATTCTGTCTTGGAAACAATCAAGAAGTAAGAATCATAGTGTGGTTTTTGATGTTTAGCTGTTTTAGCAGCCAAATTCTTAGCCAATTTTGTGAGATTCATGCTCATGAAGAGCAAGCCAATCTCTGTTTGGACAGCTTGGTGACCTCTAACGTGAACCCTGCGTACGCCAAAAACACTCTTCAATCGGCCAAAAACGGGTTCGACATTGATTTTCCGTTCGGCGTAGATATGAGAGCCTTCTTTGCTATGTAATTTTTCCTTGATAAGTTCTTTAAAGTAATGCCAAGTCGGATTGTAATGGATTTGTTTCTGACGACCACACTCGGTTTTAGCTAGTTGTTCCAACCCTGGTGTGTCTTGAACCTTATCCGCCTCATAAATTTTAAAGTCACGTTTAAAGCCATACTTGTCCGTTCGACGAGAATAGTGTTTAAAGGAATACACAACCCCGTCTGGTTTCACAAACTGATCCGTTTCTTCAAGGTAAGTCCAGTTGTTTTGGTTTTGAGGACTGTTTTTATATTTCTTAGTCCGTTCCTTCTGATACATGCTGTATGGAATCAGAGGTGTTTTCTCCAACTCATCAATGATAAAACTATAATTCTCTTCACTCCCATACCCTGCATCAGCTACAATGTTTTGAAACAAGTCTAGAGTTTGGATGGATTCGAGGAAAGGCTTTAACGTTCTAGTATCTGTTGGGTTTGGGAGTAAAACAGTCCAGTGGACTGTTTTAGCCTGAGCCTAGAAAGAAGAATGCGAAGTGGAGTAGGCAAGAACATATTGAGCATTGGTAGCTGCTTGGACATTGTATCCAGGTTTGAGCTGACCATTTTGCATATGATCTTCTTTCATTCGCATAAAAGTGGCATCATGGTCTGTTTTGGAAAAGGAATGACGTTCTTGGAGGATTGCTCTAGCTTCCTCATAACGCTGTTTGCGAGGGAGGTAATCTTTCTTCAATTGGTTGCGAAGTTTCTTGATGCGACGGCACTTCTGTTTATTGGCAGAGCCCCCCTTGATCACTTTGGGTTCCCATAGCATCCATACTAATCAGACAACCTTTAACAGAAATGTTGTCTAATAGGGCTGGAATAGCTGTGATTTCATTACTTTTTTCATCGGTTGCGACTTGACCGTAACAGATGCCCTGCTCTGTCGCATAGGCAGACACCATGTGAAGGGATTTTTGAGTGGCACTGCCATTGCCCCTAATTGTTTTCCCATCAATAGCCAGAAGATTTTTGGCAAAGGTCGGAAAAGTGGTCGCAGACAGTCTAGCCTCTTCAAGTAGGTTTGACCATATTAACGTGACGGTTACCAAGACTTGAGGATCCAAGGTTGCGAAAACACGCTGCAGGGTGTCATGAGAGGGAATCCCATTATCCAGTTTAAGAAGGGCACGCAAGGAAGACTCATAGGCCTTACCGAAATCTTCGATTTCCTCCCAGTACTCGGCCCTAGCTAGACGAGCAAAGAAGATGAGGAGGATAATATCAGACAACAGGTGATGGACTTTGCGATGGTCACTCAGGTCGTGAACAGACATTAAGAACTTGACAATCTCTGGCATAAAAATACCTCCTCTAACTATTATAGCTAACAAAGAGGGAAAGTAATTTGTGAAAGATGTTAAAAACGATGGTTTCTTCATGCGTACGGCGTGGTTCGTTGCCTTTTCACCTTGACTTTTGGGGGAGGAAGGAGTACAATTAATCTGTTTTCTTCGTATTGTGCTCTGCACATACTTTACACATAGAAAATAAGTATTTAAAGGAGTTGTTTTTATGCAACAGAATAAAACATTTAACAACAATCAGACTAAGGAGTTGCGTTTTTCTATCCGCAAATTTAAGGCTGGTGTGGCTTCAATCGCAATTGCTGCTTTTTGGATATTTGGCGGCGCCAGTGCGTCTGCCGAGGAGATTGCTACTCAAGGTGAGTCAAGTCAATATTCAACCTTAGTAACTGCGCGTGAGGCAGATAGAGAAGCAACGTTTAATTATGTTATAGAATATCGTGACACAAACGGTCAATTAATTGCTAGTGAAGAGAAGTCAGTGCAGGTTACGACTGCAGAAGATATCGCAAGTATTACGATTACGGAAACAGCAAAAGAGTCTGAGTCATATGATGTTATTTCAGCAAGGAATCAAACAAAGGACTTGAAAGAAGGTGAAGTCGGATATTTTGTTTTTACAGTATCTAATGCGAAACCGCTTGTTGGGAATGACAAAGCTGAAGAGACCGATACCTCTATTGAGTTTGCCGAAGCTAAACCCGTTCAAGGTCAAAAAGCGATTAGCTATAAGGTACAATATGTTGATATTAATACAGGACTGTTAGTTGCAACTAGTCCTGCTAAAGTCGCTACTGCTGATGTCTATGATGGGGAGGTTCCTCGTGCGACAGTAACTGAAGTGGCTGAATTACCTTCAGGCTACCAACTTGCTGAAGGTCAAGCAGAAACCATTACTCAAGATGTTATTTATGGACAGCGTAGTAGTAAACTTCTAACCTTCAGTGTTACGAAATCTGATGCACAAGTTAATCTTCCTGAGGGAGCAAGTTTTCGGGCAACTGTAGATAATAGTAAGTATCTTCAAGGTGAGGTCACTTATACGCTTAATGAAGCAGATAGCGTTCGTGGGGGAAAAAATGACACGAAAACCATGGGAGATGTTGTCGTTCGTACCAAAGAAAATACTGACGGAACCTTTGAAATGGTTATTACGACAACAACAAAAGCTGGTAGTAAGTCTGACGTTCGAGATCAGCACATTGGATATGCCCTATATAACGGGAATTCACTTATAACTCCAACTACAGTGACAGCTAATGGTTCACCTGTTAATTCAACAGGTACAGATGTATTAGCAAAAACTTGGGGAGGAACGGGTGACAGCACACAAGCCGTTGTTTATAGCGCTCCCCTAACCCCATCAAAAGAAATCAGATGGGAAGCTATTTATAAGGGACTAACTCCTGCTGATTATAGCCTTAAAATGGCAACCGTCTCTGTTGCACAAGGTGCTACCGCAACTACTTTAGGGTATGATGCTGTAGAAAGAAGCAACTATGATGGTAGAGTAAGTTATTCTGGTGGTAGCCGTTTTGGTAAGACGGTTACTATTCCGCTTAAGCGTTCATTGCCTTTCGTTCAACCTACTACTTATGTTGCTTGGAATGGTGATGCTATACACCAGGTATTAGAAAAAGCTGAAGGACGTCAGCCAACGAATCTTGTTTTTGTTCAATCAGAAGGAGGTCAGTCGTACCCAGGACGTTCAACAACTAACAGCGAATCTTACTTAACCCCCAGTGTAGACAGTACTGGTGTACCGCATGTTGATGGTTTGTTGGCTCACTCTGGACCAGCAACATGGTCAACTTACTATGCAGAAAACTATAATAGTACAATAACTCCAAATACGAGCCGTTACTATGTACTAAATGCAGACAATTCAGCAGTTATTAATGTACCGGAAGGGGAAAAGTTAACTCGGAGCATGATTAATCAGGCGGTTCTAGCTATGCTTGAGCGAGTTAATGCTTCCGTTGTAAGTGATAAGAATAATCCAGAAGCTTATAAAGCTCTAGATTATCTGATTGCCCAACCTGATGAACAATCAACTTGGCCAACATCAGGTCGTGATAAAAAAATTAATGTTACTGTTAAAACTCATTCGGATTATGAGACAGTTAAAGATCTACTTGAAAATGCTGAGTTAACAGAGACTCAGCGAGCTGATTTAACCGCCTATTTTAAGAATTTAACTCCTCAGTCTGTTCATAGACGTGAAGTTACTGTGACGATAAATTTCCCGGAACAACCGCCTCGAGTTGATCTTGCGAAACCTTATGTTTTCTGGGTTAATAATAATGATAAAATTGACCAAACTCTTAACGTAGATGCGGATACCACAATTAAAGAAGCATATTTTTCCACGTCTACAGGTGCGCGTCAAGGTTTAGACGGTTTGGTAATGACCTTGGAAAATGATAAGGTAAAAATCAGAGGAACTCTTGCTCAGGGGCGTACAGAACCAGGTGAGTGGTCACGTGAAGTCACTGTAGTTGATGATGCTAATCGTAAAACATCAACGACAGATAAATCTGCTTATGTGGGACTTGTTGCGGCTGATAGTGTTATCGATATTAAAAACGTGACCAAAGGAGAAGCTTCTGTTACAGAGGAGCGTATTCTAGCTAATGCTAAAGCAACTGTACGATCAGGGGCTGATGCTGTCAATATCTACCACTTTAATAAAGAGACAGATGTTGTAGCAAAGCTTGCAGAAGGTCAAACACTCCCTATATCAGGTGTTGACAATAAAGTTTTGGTTAATCTAACAACAAAGGATGGCCATACTAAGCAAGTTATTGTAACAGTTAACTACGAACTAGATCAGACAACTGCTGAAAAAACTACCCCTAAAGCCCCAGCCAAAACACCAGTGTCTGACCTCAATAAGCTAACAGAAGACGAAAAAGCTAAGGTGGCAGATGCGGTTAAGAAAGCAAACCCTGACTTCCCAGAGAGAACAACAGTTGAGGTTGGTAACGATGGTACAGTCACTGTCACTTATCCAGATCAGTCAACGGATACTATTCCAGCTGACCAGACAGTTGAGAAAAAAGTACCAATTACTGATGGCTTCACTCCAAAAGATCCTGTCAAGACCGTTGTTTCAGATAAGACTAAATTGACAGAAGAAGAAAAAGGTAAGGTTTCTGAAGCTGTTAAGAAAGCAAACCCTGACTTCCCAGAGAGAACAACAGTTGAGGTTGGTAACGATGGTGCAGTCACTGTCACTTATCCAGATCAGTCAACTGATACTATTCCAGCGGATCGGACGGTTGTTGGTAAGCCAATTACAGATGAGATTAACCCTAAAGCCCCAGCTAAAACACCAGTCTCTGACCTCAATAAGCTGACAGAAGACGAAAAAGCTAAGGTGGCAGATGCGGTTAAGGCCTCAAATCCAACCTTCCCGAACAATACTGATGTAACAGTTGATGACAAAGGGAATGTGACGATTACTTATCCAGATCAGTCAACGGATACTATTCCAGCTGACCAGACAGTTGAGCAAAAAGCACCAATTACTGATGGCTTCACTCCAAAAGATCCTGTCAAGACCGTTGTTGCAGATAAGACTAAATTGACAGAAGAAGAAAAAGGTAAGGTTTCTGAAGCTGTTAAGAAAGCAAACCCTGACTTCCCAGAGAGAACAACAGTTGAGGTTGGTAACGATGGTGCAGTCACTGTCACTTATCCAGATAAGTCAACGGATACTATTCCAGCGGATCGGACGGTTGTTGGTAAGCCAATTACAGATGAGATTAACCCTGAAGCCCCAGCTAAAACACCAGTGTCTGACCTCAATAAGCTGACAGAGGACGAAAAAGCTAAGGTGGCAGATGCGGTTAAGGCTTCAAATCCAACCTTCCCGAACAATACTGATGTAACAGTTGATGACAAAGGGAATGTGACGATTACTTATCCAGATCAGTCAACGGATACTATTC
>NZ_JAAXPR010000012.1 GCF_012396585.1 Streptococcus ovuberis | reverse complement strand
TTGGGTTTCGGAACTTTGAAAACTTCAAAACTCGCATTTTCATTGCGATAAACATAAAACAAGAGAAGACAAAGCTTGTCCTCTCTCGATGTTAGATTGGTCAACCCACTACAGTTGACAATGAGGCCTTTTTTATAGATCAGTGTTGTAGAAATTACTCCTACAACCTCTCTAAATTGGGTATCATTTTGACTCAGACGCTTTTGCATCTCAATTGAGCACTTGGATCAATCGCTTTTAGCGGCGACGTTTGCTTTGACGGCGATCTTGACGTGCTTTTTTCTCAAGTATCAGTAGGATAGCTCCTAGTCCTAACACTGCTAATCCAACCGCTCCTCCAAGTGTTAACCAATTCACCGATTTGGCTGATTTAGAAGCTGCTTCTGTCTTGCTAGCAGATTGCGTCCCAAAGTTAAAGAAACCAGCTGGTTTAGCAGCTACTTCTTGCTCCTCAGCAATAGCAGGGTTTACAGTCTCTAAGCCATTATCAACGGAAACGTGATCCTCTTGATAAACTAACTTGGGCGTTTCACCAGTCTTGACGGTTGCGTATAGGTCTTCCTCCAGAGTCACCTTTTGATCCGAAATTGTTTGTTTACCTGCCTTAGCGACTAACTGATAATCATAATCTGCGAAAGCCTTCTCTAAGAGGGCGTTGGTAAAGGGATGACGGTAATATTCACCATTCTGATCAGACCAGTGACCAACCCCCATAAGAACAGCGATCAACTCCTGTTCCCCACGTTTTGCAGTTGCTGTAATATTAAAACCAGCACTAGGACTAGAACCTGTTTTCAACCCTGTTACGCCTTCGATACCGTACTTGCCATCTGGCAGAGAGTAATTATAGGACTTAAAGGTTTCCTCATAAGGGGTTCCCTGCTTGATGGTTACCTTAGAATCATGGGTATAATCTAAAATGCCTGGAAAACGGTTGATAAAATGATAGGTCAAGGTCGCATAATCCCGCGCTGTTGTCACATTTGGGGTATAGTTGTCATGCCGTTTGGGAGCATAATAACCACCAAAAGCGCGTGCTACTGCCCCTGTCGCATTGTAAAAGGTCGTGCTGGTCATTCCAAGCTCTTTGGCCTTGGCATTCTGCAAATCGATAAAGGCATCTGGATCAGGCTCTACCAAGTTGGCCAACATCAGGGTCGCAACGTTTGAAGACGGTACTAAGGTTGCAATGATCAACTCTTCAACTGTATAACCCACACCTGCCACAATGTTGTTATTGCTAATCTCCCATAGTTTTCCCATCGCTTGATCGGTCTCAGTCGCTGTCACCACCGTATCGAGACCAAACTTCCCTTGCTCCATAGCTTCATAAACCAAGAAAAGCGCCAGCATTTTACTCATGCTTGCAGGGTCTCTTTGCTCGTCAATATTCTCTCCCCACAAGATACTCCCTGTTTTAGCATCAATAACGATCGAAGCTTTGGGCTTGTTCATTTCAAGCGCTTCTGTGTAACCAGCCTCATGGGTAATGGTCATCAGATCTTCTGCTAAAACAGTCTGATGAGGAAGGCACATTCCCAAAACAAGGGCTAAAGCAACGCTCCATTTTTTCACTCGAATTACTCCTTACTTGTCTTTAACTCTCAAAAAGTCACTTAACTAGTGTATCATAATTGTGACTAGGAGGCTAGCCAGAACCTAAAAATGCCCGAGAAATCTCGGACACCTACTTGGTAAACATGATCCTTTTGCTAGGAGCTATCCCCAATTGCGATTAGCTTCTAAAAGCAGAACAAATCCCTTCTAGACAAATCCGCTTTGATCATGCGGAAAATCGATTGATCTTGTTCGTAAGAATTGCCTAAAGGCCTTCATCTTTTTCTACTGAAACGACCAAAATCCTCAAAATAGTCTGACTAAGCTTTAGCTGCCCTGTAGAGCTCATCAACCTTAGGCCAGTTGATAATCTCAAAGAAAGCATTGATGTAGTTTGGACGAACGTTGCGGTAGTTAAGATAGTAAGCATGCTCCCAAACGTCCAAGCCAAGGATTGGTTTTAAGCCGTCCATGATTGGCGTGTCTTGGTTGGGTGTCGAAGTGACTTCAAGCTTGCCTTCTTTGTTGACCACAAGCCATGCCCAGCCTGAACCAAAACGCGTCGTTGCAGCAGCTGTGAATTTCTCTTTGAAGGCGTCAAATGAGCCAAATGTCGCATCAATGTCTGCTGCCAACTCTTCTGAAATCTCTGTCTTCTCCGGAGACAACAACTCCCAGAAAAGAGCGTGGTTGAGGTGACCACCGCCATTGTTGATCAGAGCTTGACGAATATCTGCTGGAATGCTGTCTACATTTGCCAAGAGAGCTTCCAAATCTTCTCCGATTTCTGGGTGCTTTTCAAGCGCAGCGTTGGCATTAGCCACATAGGTCGCATGGTGCTTGTCATGGTGCAGGGTCATGGTTTCCGCATCAATCTGTGGTTCTAAAGCATCGTAAGCATAAGGTAAATCTGGTAAAATAATAGCCATTTCCTAGTCCTCTTTTCTTTATTATGACTTTATTATACCTAAAAATGATAGAGCTTTCAAAAGTTTTGCCTGGAAAAATAATTCCTTTCGACCATGAACTAAGCCATCAAAGTCTCTCCGTTCCCTCAATGACAAGACAGACTCTTCAAGCTACAATCTTTAGAAGAGCCACCTCAAAAAGATAGGCCTTATCATTTAGACCTGACTTGATTTGATAGTCTGTCTCAATCAAACACTGGATGGCTTTCTGTAAGCGCTGAGTGGGCACATGACGACTATCTCTCAAGGCGTATTTAACCTGATAAGGATTGACCGTTCTTCCAAGGATATCTGAAAGAGCACTAGCCAGCTGATTTTCACTTTTTCCTTGGTCTTGTAAAAGGCGGAGCTGCAAAAAGAGACGGAGCTGATTGAGCATAATGGCGATGAGCTTGACCTCGTCTTCTCCCTGAAGCCGCAGGTCTTTTACCAGCTCACGCGCCGCCTCAATCTTGTCAGCCAAAACTAGCTGGGTCAAATCAAAAATATTATCTTGCAAGCTCTTAGGAAGAGCTAAGTCAATATCAGACTGACTAATACTCCCACTGCCCTTATAGGCTTTTAAAAGGGCTAGATTTTGACTAATTTGGCTAAAGTCAAAGTGTGATTTAACCAAGAGCTCTTCAAAACTGGCCGTATCCATCTCTAAAGAGAGGGCTTGAACCTGTTTTTTGAAATATTGGCGCAGATCAGCTTCCTTGGGCTCATTGGCTTCAAAAATCTGACCATCCCGCTTGAGTAATTTCACAATTCTGCGTTTACTATCTAATTTCCCCGGAGCGAGAAGAATTAATTTTGTCGTCTCAACAGGTGCTTCTAAATAGGCTTCCAAACGTTTGAGGTCGTCATCGGAAAGCGCTCGTTTTTTAGCAGTTGTTACATCTAGCACTTGATCCAAAATAACCAGCTTATCCTCTGCGAAAAAAGGAAGACTCTCTAAATCAATGGCGACTGTTTCAAACGCTGTCTCCCTCAAATCAAAATAGGAGACCGTCAAGTCCTGCGCTTCAAAACCGATTACACGCAAAAGAGCCTCTTTAAGTTGAGAAAACTGACCAAGATCTTCCCCAGTTAAAACAGTTAAGGGAGAAAGGCGCTCTCGATTCAAGGCTTCTATGGCTTCTATGGCTAACATGCCCTTCCCCTTTCCAATCGTCCCTTAATGACGCTCCCGAAGAATAGCCGCAATCTTTGTATTAATCAGGTCAATCGCAACAGTATTGCTAACCCCTTCAGGAATAATCACATCCGCATAACGCTTGCTCGGTTCAATAAACTGGTGGTACATGGGTTTCACCACACCAAGATACTGATCAATGACACTGTCCAAAGTCCGACCACGTTCTAAAAGGTCTCGCTTAATCCGACGAATAATCCGCACATCATCATCAGTATCCACAAAAATCTTGATATCCATCAAATCACGCAAACGCTTATCTTCAAGAACCAAAATGCCTTCTACAATAAAAACATCCTGTGGTTCTTGACGGTAAGTATTAGCCGAGCGTGTATGAGCCGTGTAGTCATAAACTGGAATATCAACCGGGCGGCCAGCTAAAAGCTCATTCAGTTGCTCAATCATGAGGTCCGTATCAAAAGCTAACGGATGGTCATAGTTGGTCGAAATACGCTCTTCAAAGGTCAGATGCCCCTGATCCTTATAGTAAGAATCGTGCTCAATCATGGCGATTTTCTCATCTGGAAAATTGGACAAAATCGCTCGCGAAACCGACGTCTTACCCCCGCCAGAACCGCCCGTCACACCGATGATAATAGGTTTTTTCATAAAATCCTCTCTTTGCTTTCCATTCATTACTTCCATTCTATCACAAGATCCAGCAAATAGAAACGGCTTGTGCCTGTTTTTCTGGGAATATCCGCTTATCAAATCAAGTACAAGCATTTTAGTTTTTTCATAACGTCAACTATTTCTCAAAAAAACTAAAATCTCTGGATAGCGTCATTGAGTCGACTCTTGCCAATTAACACCGCAATCTAGCACCTGTTGCCTTTGCTCAATATTAAGCCCTTCAATCTGATCAATTAAAATTTTAGTGGCTTGCTCTCCTTCTTCAAAAGCAGGTTGAACAATTGTTGTAACTGTTGGCGAAGCTAATTCTGTCCACTCTGTATTATCAAAACCAATTAAGCCAGTATTTAATTGTTCAAAATTAATTTCTTTTAAGGCTTTAAACACACGAGGTAGAGCCCAACAATTAGGAACAAACACAAGCGTTTTTTTATCAGGAGAAATGTTTTTCAATAAGAAAGTGACTAAATTTTCAACAGTTGTCTCAGCATCTTCAATGAGATAGGAAGTATGAGGCAGTTTGTTATCTTTTAGGGCATCAATAAAGCCTGAAGCACGCTCAATGCGAGTGCTTAGAAGACTTGTATCAGCTGTGATAATTAAAAATTCGGTGTACCCTTTTTTAATACAATTTAGGGTAACATCATAAACAGCATCATAATTATTAGTTTTAACCCAATTACTGCTATGTTCGTAGAGTTGGCTATCAAAAAAGACAACAGCTTTTTGGCTTTCTTGACTGATTTTTTCATACTTACGGAAATTAGATGTTGGCTGGATAATAAACCCATCAACTCCTAAACGGAGCATATTGTCAATATAACGTTCTTCACTTTCGGGTTCATAGTTACTATTTCCGATGATAACTTGATAACCACGACGATGTGCAATGTGTTCAATCCCCTTCACAATTTGATTGGAAAAACTATTAGTAATGTCGCCAATGAGTACTCCGATGAGTTTTGTCTGCTTAGAGTTTAGGCTGCGAGCAACAATACTCGGCTGATATCCCGTTTCATCAATAACTTTTTTGATTTTATCACGTGTTTCTTTTGACATTTTATCTAGTTTACCATTCAAATAGAAAGAAACCGTTGTTTTAGATGTTTTAGATAGCTTTGCGATGTCGTTAATCGTGACGCGTTTTTGCATGTGCCCCTCCCTTCTGTTCAGTCAAAACAGAGTTTGCGAATTCCTTATCTACAGTTATTGTAACATAGTTCTTCTGAATTTATGTCCTTGGATGATTTGATAGTTATAACTAAATAAAAAGGAATTGCCCTCTATTGGTTCAACTCCTTTTCTGCCATTTTTGGCTTAAAATAATATGGTATGATTAAGCTAAAATACCTAACCAACTGCCAAGAATACCAATGACAACGGTCAACAGTACCAATTTATAAGTTGTCCACTTTTTAGACTTGATCAAGTAGTACATCAACAAGGTGAAGGCGGCCGGTAATAAAGCAGGAGCAATTTTATCTAGCATACCTTGAATAGTGACAAATTTTTGAGAAGCATTAGTTAAATCAATTTCTTCTGCCGCAAATTGAATAGGAACAGTCATTTTTACAGAAGTTGCTGCTAAGCCTGCAATAACTGTTACACCAACAATATTAGCAATACGTGAGATCACAGCCATCTGTTCACTCAGTTTGTCAATAAAACTTGTTCCTAAGCGATAACCGTATAATCCTGTTCCTAGTTTAATTCCTGTCAAAATAATATTCATTGCCAAGAAGAATATTATTGGTCCCATGACTAAACCGTCAGCTGCTAAAGAGGCTGCAATAGTAGAAAACAGAGGTGCTAAACAAAATTGTGATAAAGAATCCCCAATACCAGCTAATGGCCCCATCAAAGCCATCTTGATATTACGACGCTCTTCTTGAGGGCGACCACTATCAAGCATCACTAAATCCATGCTAGTGATAAACGGAAGAAAATGTGGGTTTGTATTATAAAATTCGCAATTCTCTTCTAGGGCTTTATAGAAAGCTTCTTGATCATCGCCATAGTATTTTTTCAGAGCTGGATACATCACATTGGCGTAACCTAACCCTTGATAGTTACTGTAATTAAACCCATTTTGTAAAAAGAATGCTCGTAAAGCTGTTTTGGTGTAATCCTTTTTTTCTAATTTTTTAGATCCAGTCATCTTGCTCGCCTCCCTCAGTTACAATTGCTTCAACTTTATTTGGTTTGTTATAAAATTCCATTAAAGCAAACATTATTCCGACAATCGCAATACCGATAGTTGGAATTTGTAGGTAACTCGCACATACATATCCTAGTAGCACAAATGGAATCAATTCTTTTTTAGCCATGACAGACAAAATCATCGCAAAGCCAATCGCTGGCAACATTTTACCTGCAACAGTTAAACCGCTCAGCAACACAGGTGGAATATAGTCAACTAGACTAATCAAGGTGTCCATTGATAAGGTTCCAACAACGCCTAAAATAAATCCAATCACTGCAAACAGTACAATTGTTCCATTAGCAACCATTTTAAAGCCCTTCAGATTGCCGTTTCGCAGATGTTTCTTGGCACTTTCGGGTGCACCAGCGAAAGCTGTGTAGGCAAAGGTTTGTAAAAATTGAATAGCAACTGCGATTGGTGTTGATAAAGCTAAAGCGGCTTCAGGTGTTACTTTACCTGCGCTGGTAATTGCCATCAGCGTTCCAAAAATTCCTGGTCCGATAGGGTTAGGTGGCACTGTTCCTCCAGCCCCTACTCCGAAGCCCATGTAAGCTAACTCAGAAATGGCTCCCATTGCGAGGGCTGTTGGAATGTCACCGACAATAATCCCAACACCAAATGATAAAATAATACACCGATTGGTATAAATACCAAGTAACATGCCGCTAAAGCAAAAAGCAGTCCACAAGCCGATTAAAACAGCTTGAATAACATTGAGTTGCATAATGTATCCTCCTTAATTAAAAGTTAAATGTAGTCTAGTAAATTAACTTCCAATGCTCCATCATTTCCTGTCGGAGTGGTCTTGGTGTTGAAGATAATTTGATTATTTTGGTTTAAGTCTCGAATAATGGCTTTGTCTTCGGCGTCTATAAAAATAGAGCGCGTTACTTGCTCTTTTCCAGGAGCATTATGAAGATTACCTATATTTAGACTGCTTATGGGAACGCCACCTTTAATTAATGCTTGGGCATCTTTCAAATCCTTTACAATCAAGAAAATAGTTTGAGCTGGATTGGCTTTATGGATGATATCAATGACTTTTTGAATGGAGAAAAAGCGCAAAGCGATAGAATCAGGGACAACTGTTTTCATCAACGTTTGTTGAATCGCATCCTCAGCGACTGCATCATTAGCAACAATGACGGTGTTGCAATTCAGAAACTTGATCCACAATTGCCCTTGGCCGTGAATGAGCCGTTCATCGACTCTCGTCATAACAATATTTGGTTGTGTCATATCTTACTCCTTACCAATATAATTCCCAATCTTTATAGAGTCGCATCAGTGCTTCTAGGTAGAAATAATCACCCCAGATATTTCCCTCATCGACTCCTTTTCCTGAATGCCAAGAATAGACACCATGCAATAATAAAGGTCTTCCATCGCTCACTTCTTCATCGTAATAATGGTCTATCAACGACCGTAGCATCGCATGCATGGCATCTCGATAAAGAGGTTTATCACAGTCCTCATCTGAGAGATGTTTTAACATTTCATGAATACCACATACTGCAATAGCTGTCGCAGATGAATCTCGTGCATGTCCACTGCCGTCCTCAAAGATTAAATCCCAGTAAGACACATGATCCTCAGGAAGTCTATTGAGAAAATAGTGCGTCACTCCTTTGAATAATGGAACACATCCAATGTCTTTTAGCTTCCTATAAGTCAAAGGTATACCATAAATGCCCCAGGCTTGCCCTCGTGCCCAACAAGATTCATCGCTATATCCTTGCCTTGTTACGCCTTTGATAGGTGTTCCAGTCTCTGGATCAAAATAAAAGGTGTGGAATGTTGAAGCATCATCACGGATAACATGATTAGCAGAGGCGTAGAAATGCTTTTTAGCAATCTCATAGTACAAATCATTCCCAGTTTCTTCGAAGGCAAAGAACAAAAGCTGGATATTTAGCAGACAATCAATAATCAGGCGATAATGATCAGCGTGTCCTAATTCCCCCCAAGCTTGAATAAAGCCTCCCTTTTCCTGAAATCGCTCGATTAACTTATCTGCTGCTTTTAACGCCGCTTCTCTGGCTTTTGGATTATCATTGATACGATATTCAGCTACGCAAGATGGTGAATAAAGAAAACCTAAATCATGGTGGTCAAGTTCAATTCTCTGATTGACTCGGTTTAAAAATGAAAGAACATTTTGATGGGCAACTTTGCAGAAACGTTCGTCTTGACTAAATTCATAAGCTAGCCATAGACAACCAGTCCAAAAACCATTTGTCCATTCTGTATTATCCATCACAGGATAACAATTGTTTGCTGTTGCAGGGGTAGGGTATTGATTGTCGAAATACTTAATATTATGGTGTAATTTATCTATTACTTTTTTAATCGCTTGTTCGACTTCTTCACGGGTTAGGTGAGGAACTGTTGAAAATCGTTGTGGATTAGCTATCGGTTCTATGGTGATTGTTTTGATCATTGTAAACTCCTTAAATCCCATCTTCCCAGTCGTTGGCCGAAGACTTAGACAACAAGTTCTTAGCGCTTACGATTCCTTTACAAGCATCGGCAGTGAGTTTTTCAATTAAGTCATCATCCCTTTGATGATATGATAAAGCAACATTTAACAGTAGAGGCAAATTTGTGCCAGCAATGACTTGAATCTCTTGCTCTTCTTTTTGATATGCCTGAAGAGAAGCTACTTTAAATGGTGTGCCACCGAGTAAATCGCAGAGAATAAGCACTTCTGTCTTATCTTTAAGAGATTGTCGTAATTGCTCTTCGAGTTCCTCGCTTGACATTGATTCAATAAAATCAATAACGGTTATTCTCTCTTGAGTCCCTGCAATAAGTTCTAGAGAAGAGAGAAGTCCACTAGCAAAGTGTCCGTGACCCATTAAGATAATTTCCAAGTAATCACATCCTTTCAGAAAGTTTTTTAGTAAATCGGTTTACTTGAATTATACTCCTCTCCTTTTTTATTGTCAAGCGTTTTCTTAAAAAAGTTAGCGGTTTCTTTCGTGTGCTACTTTTTGTTATTTAATTTAAAAATTAGGAAATATTTTATAAGCCTATCCAAAAATTAAAAATGAAGATTAAATCAAGCTAAATAATTGACTTATTTTTTAGCAAGATGTAGAATCTAAGTAAATCGGTTTACAAAATAAAACTAACGGAGGTTTCCATATGTCTCAATTCTCTTTGGAAGGAAAAATCGCCCTCATTACAGGTGCATCGTACGGTATAGGTTTTTCTATCGCTCAAGCCTTGGCTGGTGCAGGTGCAACAATTGTCTTCAATGATATCTCTCAAGAATTTGTGGACAAGGGCTTAGCAAATTATAGCCAAGCTGGTATTACAGCACATGGGTATGTTTGCGATGTCACTGATGAATCAGGCATTCAGAAAATGGTTAAACAAATTGAACAAGAAGTTGGTATCATTGATATTTTAGTGAATAATGCAGGTATTATTAAACGAACCCCAATGCTCGAAATGGAGGTTAAAGATTTCCGTCAAGTTATTGATATTGACTTGACAGCTCCATTTATTGTTGCAAAAGCAGTATTACCATCTATGATTAAAAAAGGACACGGTAAAATCATTAATATTTGTTCAATGATGAGTGAGTTAGGGCGTGAAACGGTAAGTGCCTACGCAGCTGCCAAAGGTGGTCTCAAAATGTTGACTAAAAACATTGCCTCCGAGTACGGTAGCGCCAATATCCAATGTAATGGCATTGGTCCTGGTTATATCGCGACGCCTCAAACGGCTCCTTTACGTGAAAAACAGGCTGATGGAACTCCGCATCCGTTCGACCAATTCATTATTGCTAAGACACCTGCTGCACGTTGGGGAGAACCTGAAGATTTAGCTGGACCAGCTGTCTTTTTAGCCAGCGATGCTAGTAACTTTGTTAACGGTCACATTCTCTATGTGGATGGCGGCATCTTGGCATACATCGGAAAACAACCCTAATAAACAAGAAAGGATATTCTACTCATGAAAATTGCACTAATCAACGAAAACAGCCAAGCAGCAAAAAATAGTATCATCTTTGAGGCTCTAAAAACCGTTGCTGATGCAAAGGGCTTTGAAAGTTTTAATTATGGCATGTATGGTCAAGATGGGGAAAGCCAACTGACTTATGTGCAAAACGGACTACTGACTGCCATCTTACTAAACAGCGGTGCAGCCGATTTTGTTATTACCGGCTGCGGAACAGGCATTGGAGCAATGCTTGCTTGCAACAGCTTCCCCGGTGTTGTCTGTGGCTTTGCAGCTGATCCGCTTGATGCCTATCTGTTCTCACAAGTTAACGGTGGAAACGCTCTTTCTCTTCCTTATGCCAAAGGTTTCGGATGGGGGGCTGAATTAAACCTTCGCTATATATTTGAACGTTTATTTGAAGAAAAATTTGGTGGAGGCTATCCAAAAGAGCGTGTTATTCCTGAACAGCGTAATGCTCGTATTTTAAATGATGTAAAAAGTGTTACCCATCGTCCGATGATTGATATTTTAAAAATGATTGATCAAGAGTTTCTAAAAGAAACTATTTCGGGAGAACACTTCCAGAATCTTTTTTTCAAACATTGTCAGGAGCAAGAAATTGCAGATTATCTTCGTGGGTTATTAAACTAGTTATTAGGCAGAGGAGTACTTATGGGAAAATTATTACTCTTTGGTGAACCGCTTATTCGGTTAACTTCTCCTAATTCAGGTAAATTCCATGATGGTTGCTCTGTAGATTTATTTTACGGTGGCTCTGAGGTTAATATCGCTTGTGCTTTGGAAGGTTTTGGAAGGAGAACCAAATTGTTTACGGCTGTTCCAGATAATCTAATCGGCGACAGTTTTCTACAATTCTTACATAGTCACGGTATTGACAGTCAGACTATTTTGCGCACTGGAGAACGTCTGGGGATTTATTATGTTGAAGAGGGTTTTGGTTGCCGTCCTGGAAAAGTATACTATGACCGTCAATTCACCAGCATCTCAACCATTCAACCACAGTCGCTTGATGTTAATAAAATATTTCAAGACGTTAGCCATTTTCATTTTAGCGGGATTACTTTAGCGCTGGGGCAGCCCGTTCAAGCTATTGCTAAACGGTTGTTAGAAGAAGCTAAACAAAGAGGAATCACTATTTCATTTGACCTTAATTTGCGAACTCAACTTATCTCTGTTTCAGAAGCTAAACAGTTGTTTTCAACATTTGCACCTTATGCTGACTATTGTTTCGGCATTGAACCGCTGATGTTGGACGAATTTGACGTACAGTTATTCGACAGAGAACGAGCGTCTCTTGAGGAACTGAAAAAACGTATGAGAGAGTTGAAGAAGCTTTATCAGTTTAAAGCAATTTTTCATACGGTTAGACAATCCAATGAGGATGGAACAACACAGTATCAGGCATATGGTTACGATGATCAACTCTATTCCTCTGTTCAGCTACGAACAAAGGTTCTTCAACGAATTGGTAGCGGAGATGCCTTTGTTGCTGGGGCTCTTCATCAATTGTTAAATGGAGCTTCTTACCAGAGGGTGGTTGATTTTGCGGTTGCTTCTGGCATCTACAAATGTACTCTGATCGAAGATACGATGCACGAGTCTTGCTCTGCTATTGACCAATTGCTATACCATCAGAAAGACATTATACGCTAAGGAGGGATTATGAAGAAATCAGAGGTAATCATGGCCCTGCAAAAGACAGCCACTGTTGCAGTCATCAGAGGGAATACGCATGAGGATGCTTTACAAGCCGCAAAGGCTTGTATTGACGGAGGAATGACAGCTATTGAGTTGACATACACTAACCCTAAAGCCAGTGAGATTATTTCGGAACTGGCGTCCTGTTATTCAAATCAGCCCAATATTTTGATTGGTGCAGGAACAGTATTAGATGCAGAAACAGCTCGTTTAGCGATTTTGGCAGGCGCTAGTTATATTGTTTCCCCATCTTTCCATAGGGAGACCGCAAGACTTTGTAACCGATATGCGATTCCCTACATCCCGGGATGCATGACTCTAACAGAAATGGTGACGGCTCTGGAGGCCGGTTGTGAGATCGTCAAACTTTTCCCTGGTAGTATGGCTAGTCCAAGCTATATCAAAGCAATCAAAGCCCCTCTCCCACAACTATCTATTATGGTGACAGGCGGTGTTAATCTATCAAATGCTTTGGACTGGTTTGAAGCAGGTGCTGATATGATTGGTATTGGCGGAGACTTTAATACGTTTATTGCTCAGGGAGACTTCGCAACAATCAAAGAACTCGCTAAGCAATACAGCCAACTTTTATCGCGCTAATATTTTTTGGGACCCCAGGCAAGCTAAATATGTCTGGGGTCTTAAACTAGATTTCAATGGCAACGGGTATCACCTAATGCAAGCTTTAACTATCACATAAGTTCATTTTATCGAAAAAATTTAAGATGGCACATTATTTTTATAATTTTTGTGCTAATTTTCTTCAAGATTGTGTCATCTAGTCTATAATAGATAACAGAATAATTGCTCTGGACTGTTAGGAACGCTAATGAGCGCAATTATTCAAATTTATTTGTTGGAGGATTTTTTGAATGTCACAGTCAGTAACAAGTTTTGGCGCCGCTTTTAGAAAGTTGCGCCAACAAAGAGGGTATAAACTCAAAGAAGCTGCTGGGGATATTGTTAGTCCGCAGTTTCTCAGTCGATTTGAAAGGGATTTAGCAGGCATTTCTGTCGATAAGTTCAGTCGCTTATTGGTTCGTATTGGAGCGAGTTGGAACGATTTTCTTAGATGTTACAATGGAGATTGTTTGACACATTTAATTAGCACCCTTGAGAATTTTAAAGAGTTCTATGATTCGAAAGATTTTTATCAATTCGCTCAGGTTGCTAAGCAATCTGTTGAAGAAAGTTATAGAGACCATCCGTTAAT
This sequence comes from Streptococcus ovuberis, assembly GCF_012396585.1. Lineage (GTDB taxonomy): Bacteria > Bacillota > Bacilli > Lactobacillales > Streptococcaceae > Streptococcus > Streptococcus ovuberis. Next base: position 54,847 of record NZ_JAAXPR010000012.1, on the reverse strand, counting down.
GAAGCAACTCATCACTGGTGTTATCAACGTTCATCTTGCTATTTTGAATCAAGAGGTATCCAAATGTAAGAGGGAACTTGATGCGTTAAAACTTTACTTATCGTCTATTGATACTTGGGGTGATTTGGAATGGTTTATTTATTCTTTTATGGTAGATGAATGTCCGATGGCCATGATTCAATTTAGGACGGAACAAGCTATTGGATTTTTACGTACTTCACGACTGACTACTTTAACTCCAAAAGGGATTATGACAATTATTTTTCACGGTATCAGAGTGCTTTGTCTGCACAGATTTCTTGACGTTGCAGAAGAGATGGTCTGTTTGTTAAAAAAGGAATTAAAGAGGAGTAAGTATAAAACGTATGTTGTTGAGCACTTGGCATTGAAATGCTATGTCGCGTTAATACTTGTCTTAAAGAACCGCCCTGAGGGATTAAAATTGGCTAAAAAGTGCATAACAATTTTTGAAGTGCTGGAAAATGATTTAGATATCTCTCATCTGACATTATCGAAAAATCTTTTCTTTGCTTTTATTGAGAAACATCGGGACAAAAGCATCCCTTTTGACTGGTAATGGTAGATTTCAAAAGAACAGCAAATCCCTACTTTGTTTTCACGACCAAACCATCAACAATAAGAAAAAGCTCAAAATCAATTGATTAGAAGACCTTGATTTTGAGCTTTTTAAATGTTCTCTGCAAACAGCTATCAGACAGCATACGATGTTCCACTTCAAAACACAAAAAATCATTTATTAAAAAGACCGTGTAATACTATAGAAGTGGAAAGCCACTGTTTAATGTCTGTTAAAGTGTTCTAGTCACGGTCCTTTCTAATTTTGAAAAAACCAAGTAGTGAGATTAGGTTTAACCCAATTAAGCTAATCCATGATGTCTGTTCGCCTGTATGAGGAAGGCTCTTCTGAGACAGATGAGTTGCTATGCCTGTTGCAACAATAGGTTGTTTTTGCAGGAGCAAATTATCTGATTTAACTAGGTGAAGAGATGGTGGTTCTACTTCAGGGGAATCTGTTTTTTCAGTGAATTGTTCTGATGTTGTTTTATGGAGATGAGACATCTTATTTTCCAGTTGACTAGGTTTCTTAGTAAATGTCAACATAATGCAATAGCCCTCTGATTTAGCAACCTCTGTTCTGGTTACAATAAAATCCGGCGCATTCGTTTTGAGCCGCTTAATCTCTGCTTCCACAGCCTCTTTGTTGTAAAACGGAATTTCTACTGCTTGCGAGCTGTCTTTTTCGCCCGTCTTAACGATGAGAAGGTATTTTTCTTTGTAAAAGTCGAGCAGAATGCGATTGCCATGGATAAATTGATTGACATATGAGTAGTGTCTCTCTTTGTAGGTGGAGATATGCTCAGCCAATTTTTTCTGTAAGTCATCCGGTGCACCGCGGAATGCAGATTCCGTTATCCCCTTGTCCGTTCTCAGGAAGATAGTGTAGTTTTCTTTGTTGTCTGTAGGAAGCGACGGCGATTGAGGTGCTTCTTCCTTTGGTGTTTCTGGTAGTAAAAATTGTACCTTATCACTTATATTATGAGTTTGCATGGTGATAGGATTGTAAAATTTTCCTGTATAAGAGTTGTCATCAAGTTGTTTGATCAAATAAAGTCCCGGCTCTTGGAGTGTGAAGTGATTGGCTACGGTTCTCTTATCATCATCATATTTTGTTATTGTCCAGACTTTTTGCTCAACATCGTAAATAACTTGTTCGTTCGCATCGTTATTTAACAATTGCACGTTTAATTGTGATCGAAGCTTGTCAAATGTTTCTTTATCAATGTTTGGCACCATAATGTAAGCATAGGCATCATGTGGATGATGATGTTCCTGCTGAATGGTTAAGAACGAATTGCTCACTTGCTGATCAGTTTGAGCGTGATTGATATTTTTCCAATTTCCCTCTTGTTGTTTACGGCTAATGGTTATTTGAGTAGGTTTAAAGAAAAGATAGCCAATGTTCTGCCCATTTTCTGGCTTCTCAAGGAATATAGATGTCGTTTCAGGAAGAGCCACCTTTTCTTGTGAAACCAGTACTTGTTTTCCATTGATGTAGACGAAATAAGGAGTCGTTTCTTTTCGCTGTTCAATTGTTGTGTAGGCTCTTTCTGATGAATTATTTTGAATATCACTTCCTAGAAAAACAATTTTATCGTTTAGAATAGTCCAAGATTTTTTCGCTGACAATGTTTTGTTCCAATTGCTGAATACCATGCTTGCTAAGGCATGATATTGATCAAGTGCCAAACTTCCTACAAAGGAAGAGGGTAGGGTTGCTTGTCCAGTTTTTGAAAAATCTGTTTTCACTAAATCTTGGGTAGCATCTGCACGTTTCTCGGTAGTTTCGGTTGTTCCTGGTAAATAATAAGGGTTTACTGTTGCCCAGTAATTTTGACTATAATGCCCTAAATCACTGTTATAAAGGTAAAACATGCCGTCACCAGTATACCAACCCCGAACATTTTCGTTGTTCATGGCTTCATAGTTTTGAGTTCTGTTTGAGTGCATTGATAATGCAAAGCCAAAACCCTTTTTAGCGTTATACATAGCCAATTTATCCATGTGGTTGAAAGTAGTGATATGAGATGGTTGCTCTATAATTGGAATCTTCGTGTCCGTTAATAAGTTTTTGATAGCAGTGAATTCTCGGTAAGTTCGCAGATTGTTATAAACACGATAAAAATGATCAGACTTTAAAATAGATTTAACTGCGGTCTTTAGTTTTAGCTGTTTTTCTTGTTCAAATAAGTCAGCTAAAAGCGTTATTCCTCTAAGCGCTTCCACTGCTGCAACGTGTCCTTCACTGGTTGCACGACTAATTGCACGACCACGACTCATATCCATCAATTCTCCATTAATGATTAATGGCAAAAATGCTTTATCAATCCACTGGTAGATCACAGCTAATTTTTCCTGAGATAGTTTAACAGCTGACTTTTGAATAACTGGTAATAATTGTGCAAGGCCATCGAGAAGGACATTACCATAAGCACCTGTGTAAGCAACATTTGTATGAGCGATATAGGAGCCATCTTCATAGAAGCCTTCACCAGATGATGTTAATGTAAATAGCTTGCTTAACGAAACGACGGCATCTGCTATTTCTTTAGCATCTTGGCGTAATATTCCAGCAATAACTTTGACGCGCCCCATATCAACTAAATTGCCACCCAAAGCCTCGAAACGGCTATTGGGCAAAGTACTTCGGAAATAGCTTGGATCTGGAACAAACTTTTCGATGGGCGCGGTGTATTTTTGAATGTCGTTATCAGAAAAATAAGGATACATCAGAGATAAAATGTTATTGATAGCACGAGGGGCTCCAATTTCATAGTCCCACCAATTACCAGAAATGCTCTTGTGCTCATTATATGCTTGCTGATACAGCTGCTCCATGCTATTTTTGACTAATCTGATGACTCGCTCATCTAAGTAATAGATTGAATGAGGGTTTGTGACTTGTTTAGCCATATCTTCTAGTTTACGATAGCTACTCGTAAGAAGGCTTGACGTCTTAGCGAATTCAGAGGCTTCAGGCAACAATTTTTGTTCATCTGCAAGCAATAAGTGGTGCTCAACTTTTTTTTCTAATTCTTGATGAAATTTAGCCATGTCTGGATTTTTAGGATCATATAGATCATTTCCTGCAATTGCGTTGTTCCACGTTTTTATCAGTTCAGAGTAGGTATTGCTAGCTGGAGTGACTGTCAACTGAATTGTTTTGACGAGCTCTCCAGATTGGTTTAGTACTTTAAGAACTGTTTGTCCAACTGATTTTGGTAAAATAATCGCACCAGAAAGTGAAGCATAATCTGTATTGACTAGCTCATAATGGTAACGATCGCTGTGCAGAACATGTTTTTTATGAAGAGGGAGGGAAATGCTAGACTCAGTTTCAAGGATGGCTGTATCCTCTTTGGGAGGTTCCATTATCCCAAAATGAATATGTCTAAATGCAACTTGTCCCTTACCTTTTTCATAAAAAATCTCAAGTTTAACAGAGTTGATACCTTTTTGAGGTTCAAAAATCCCATTAACCGTATGCCAATCAGTGGTTCCTGTTGTCATGTCAGAATGCCAAATCTGCTTTTGTTGTTTGCCTTCGAAACCTAACAATCTGATGAACGCATTGCCGGTTTTATCTTGGCTTTTGATATCAAAATGAATGTGATATTTTTGGCTGTCATCAATGGTAACAGTTTGGTGAACGACTCCTCTAAACTCTTTTTGACTCCCCATATTTAGTTGATTTTGGCTATCAATAGCAATTGTTGGGGTAGTGTCAATTTGGGTTTTTGATTTATCAATCCAGGCATTCCATGATTGAGCGGATGTATCAGACCATTGTCCAGACTTTGGTGCTGTTTCTGTAAAATCGCCATTTTTTAATAAATTTATGTTGGAGCTTTCATTAGTTTCTGAAACAGGAACAGTTGTATCGTTACCACCAACAAGAGGAAGGTCCTGTTGTTGCTCTGAGGCATCAGCCTGTTTTAGGTGAGGAGAGATGTTATTAATATCACTGTTAGTTGCCGGAGCCTCTGTCTCTAATTGGCTAGGCTGTTCATTGTTATCAGAGAGGATTTGGGGAGATAGTGTTTCAGGTTCAATTTCAGTCGCCCTCACAATACCTTGAGTTTCTACTGAAATAATACTTAAAATAAGCGCAGACCACAATAAATGACTTAATTTTATTTGTTTTTTCATTTTACGATCATCTTTCTTTTTTATTAAACCGGTTTACCAAAGAGACTATAACACATTTCGTAAAATAAAGCAAGCGATTACACACCTGAATACGACAAACTCTAAGTAGGCTTAGCCTGCTTAAGAGTTTGTCATGTAGATATCCTCTGGATTCTATTTTTTCGCTCGGTTGTAAAATAACGTACAACACAAAAGGCAGCGTGATCTGCAATACTGGAAAATTGCTAAACTGGTATCAGAAGCGAGACAAAGATGTCCACGATCTATTCTACCACTTATAAGGACCGGCACAAGGAAGAGCGCGGCTAGATTCGAGCTTCCCTAGCAGAAGGCAAAAGATAGCTGAAATCGCTCAAGGAAATGGCAGAACCGTTCAACCATCTCGCGAGAAATCAAACATGTTAGCGGTTGGTTGACCATAATAGGTCTATTTCACTGCAATCATATCAACCATTTTTACATATTATCCCCTTGATTTTCTATTGTTATTTGATTGGTTGCGAGTATAATAAAGATAAGAGCTCTTACATCACTCATCTGGAGGTCATATACATGCACACCATTGGACAAAAAATCAAGGCCCTTCGTTTAAAAACTGGACTGAGCCAGACACAATTAGCTGAGAAACTCGGTTTATCTAATCAAGCTATTTCAAAATGGGAAACTAACTTTTCACAACCTGATATTGGTCTTTTACCTGATTTAGCTAGTCTCTTTGGCATTCGAATTGATGACTTATTTGACTACACATCTGAAAATTTTTATAAAAAGATTGAAAATACTTTAGAATACGGTACCCCCTTAACCCATCAAGAATTTCAGCAATTCGAAACATTTCTATTAGGACAGCTCACAGAAGTCCCCGACCACTACCGTGCTAGCTCCATTTTGGGCGGACTCTATCTAAAATATGCTGATCAATTAAAGAAAAAAGCAGTCACCTATGCCAAAAAAGCTCTAGAATTAGAACCTAATAGCAAATATACCATTAACATCATTAATAACGCTTCAGAAGGGGCACTCTACGATTGGGACGTCAAAAATCATCACGACTTAATTGACTATTATCAAAAAACCTTACTAGTCGCACCAGAGAACAAACGCCTCTATTTTTATCTCTTAGATAACCTCATTGATGACAGACGGCTGGAGGACGCTCGGCAAACCTTGAAGGCATCCTATGAGCACAACCCAGATCCTTTGAATGACTACTACACTATTTTTATCGAAGAAGCGGCCAAAGGCTTTGCTGCTGTTAAAGCAGATTATCTGAATCTTGCAGGACAATTTGCCGACGATTGGCGAGTTCTTTTCTCAGTCGCCAATTCCTTCTCACAAAACGGTTATTACCAAGAAGCCATTCCTATCTGGGAAGCCGCCTTTCATGCCCAAGAAAAACCACGTTATACCGATTACTACGAGTCTATCGCCCAGTGCTATATCCGACTAGGTAACAAAACTGCTGCTATTGAGGCCTACAAGCAAGTCCTCAAAACCTTAAAAGAAGACTGGAATTATCGCTTTGGATCAGATATTGATCGGATCAACGATAAAATTCTCCAATTATCATCTAATGAGTAGAGAAAATCCTTAAGAACACTTCCACTTCCTATCAGGGCAGTAAAGAGTGTGGGACTCAATCGGTGCCCCAAAGGAATCGCTTTTCCATCCTTTTTCCATTTTTGAGATTCGGGCTGAAACAGTCCACTGGACCGTATTTGACACTTGCTTTGCAAGCCTCATTTCCCGATTAAAAATGGCCCCCCAGTCCTTTTTTGACACTTGCTTTGCAAGTTTCATTTCCCGATTGAAAGTGGGACAAAAATCGGTAATTCGCCAGCATTCGATGAGTCGTTAGTCTACCTCCGCATAGCTCAAACAGTCAGGGAAGTGACTGTTTGAGGTTGGAAATTTGGGAAAGATATTTCCCTCATTCGTTAGGGCTGTAAAAGCTGATAAAATCAGGGAATTAGAACCCACTCACCCACTGCGCCTTGTTTGAAAATTAAAAATCACTTGAGAGGTTAGGACTTTTGTCCCAGTCTCAACCCACTTCCACATAGCTTCAACAGTCAGGGGAGTGACTGTTGAAGATGCGAGCCTTGAAACTAGATAGCGAGCAACAGTCAGGGGAGTAGCCGTTTGAAGTCGGAAATTTGGAAATCATGGTTTCTCTCATCCGTTAGGGTTTTAAAAGCTGATGAAATCAAGCTATTAGGGAGTAGAGTTACTTTACAACTCACGCTTTCCTCCCACCTTCAAGGCTCAAACGCCTTGAAGTGCTCCCTAGCGGCTCATTGGTGCTAACGCACCTTATGATCGGTGCAGGGTAACACCAAAATTGGCAAAGCCAGTATGGTCTCTTCTCAATTTCTAGGAGATAAAATTGGACTCCCTAACTCCAGGCTGTCCAAGCTCCCAATTACTGCATCTTAGTTAGTGAACAATCATAAAAAGGAGAGACTAGGACGTTTTGATATACTCCCCTTATAGTGGACAGTGAAAAAACAAAAATTCACTAGAAACTAAAAGGGGCGTTTTCGTATGTCAAAAAGAAGTCCAAAATCAGTAGAGGAAAAACGAGAGATGATAAACTTGTATTTAGAAAAAGGGAAATCCATTTCAAGCTTAATAAGGGAATATGGCGTCAGTGATACAGCCCTTAGAACTTGGGTTCGTAAATACCAACAGCTAGGTGTAGCAGGATTAAGAGAAAGTAGAAATTGGATAAGATACTCAAAGGAAGTCAAAGAACAAGCTGTACAAGATTATCTTAATGGAACAGGGTCAACGTATACTATTTGTGACAGGTATCAACTATCCTCTAGAAGTGTTCTCGAAAAGTGGATAAAACGGTATACTAGTGGTAAAGAAATCAAAGCAACTAGTAAAGGATTAAGGCGTATGAACCAGAGACGTAAAACCACTTTTGAAGAACGGGTGGAGATTGTCAACTTCACAATTGCTCATGATAAGGACTATCAGGCAGCGATTGAGAAATATGGTATTTCCTACCAACAAGTTTATTCCTGGGTTAGAAAGTTTGAGAAGGATGGTCGTCAAGGACTCCTAGACCGCAGAGGTAAAGGGTTAGACAGTAAACCGAACCTTACCCCAGAAGAAAAGTTACAGCTCAAAATCAAGCAACTCGAAGAGCGCAACCGCTATTTAGAGATGGAGGTAGGACTTCTTGCAGTTGCTTGTTGCCAATCGTGTCGTCACCTTGTTCCTAACGCTTGGACAAGCCTTGCAGGGCTATCCGTAACTCGCTTTGCTTCAAACGGCTAGCGCCAAAAAGTTGGAAGACAGCAGACGAAGAAACCGACGGTAAGGATTGGACACTACTTCGAAGAATTTCGAGCCATCAAAGATTATTCTGATAAGCCTAGTGAAGCTTCTATTAGCCAGTTATGCCAATTGCTTGGAGTGTCTCGTTCAGGCTATTACAAGTGGCTAAATCATAAGCAAACGACATCTGAGAAGACGAATCAAGACCTACTACAAACACTCACAGGCTTACACAAAGCACATAAGGGAATTTTAGGCTATCGTCGAATGACGCGAGCTGTCAATCGGAAACTGGGAACAACTTATAACAAAAAGCGTATTCGTCGCTTAATGCGTATTCTTGGTATCTCATCAGTTATCCGTCGTTCTAGAGGCTATTGTACGAAGATAAGTTTTATCAATATCGAAGAAAATCTTCTCAATCGAGAGCTTACAGCTCAGTCACCTAATCAAAAATGGTGTACAGATGTGACTTTCTTACAGTATGGACGAGGTTGTAAGGCTTATTTAAGTGCTATTAAAGACCTATATGATGGTTCTATCGTGGCTTACCATATCAGTAAGCACAATGATAATCCTCTTGTTATGGAAACTCTAAGAAAGGCAATAGAGATTAACTCAGGAGCCACACCGCTGCTTCATAGTGATAGAGGCTCCCAATACACATCGCGAGAATATCGCATGGTAACAACACAATATCAGATGACACGTTCAATGTCACGAGTTGGTAAATGCATTGACAATGCGCCAATTGAGAGTTTCTTTGGTCACTTTAAGACGGAGTGTTATGATTTGAAGACCTACAAGACATTTGAGGAGTTAGTCGCTGATATTGATGACTATATCTATTTTTACAATAACGAACAATTTCAAGAGAAGCACAACGGCCTTGCCCCTCTTGAAATGAGGAACAAGGCCGTTGCTTAATCTTTTATTATGTCATTGTCCACTTGACAGGGAGCAGTTCAATATGTCCCAGCCTCTTTTTAGCAATTTTTGGGTTAGTCAAAGTTGACGTATTCTTTTTGCAGTTCAAGCACTTCTTCTGCTGTTGAACATTCAGTCAACGCACAATGAGCATATTCTTCCATCTTCTTGGTATCAAGCGTTTTCATCAAGCTACGTGTCCGAAGGACAGAAGTCGCTGACATGGAGAACTCATCCAAGCCCATACCAACCAAAAGTGGTACAGCTTGCTGGTCACCCGCCATCTCACCACACATACCAGCCCATTTGCCTTCAGCATGCGCTGCTTGGATCACATTATTGATTAAGCGCAGGATAGAAGGATTGTATGGCTGATAGAGGTAAGAAACCTGCTCATTCATGCGGTCCGCTGCCATAGTGTACTGGATTAAGTCGTTAGTACCGATGGAGAAGAAGTCCACTTCTTTAGCAAACTGGTCTGCTAACATGGCTGCTGCAGGGATTTCAATCATAATACCGACTTGGATATCATCTGCTACGGCAACACCTTCTGCAACCAACTTAGCCTTTTCTTCATCAAAGACCTTCTTCGCAGCGCGGAATTCAGTCAAGAGTGCCACCATTGGGAACATGATGCGAAGTTGTCCGTGTACAGACGCCCGAAGAAGCGCACGGATTTGTGTACGGAACATAGCATCGCCTGTTTCAGAGATAGAGATACGAAGGGCACGGAATCCAAGGAATGGGTTCATTTCGTGCGGCATATCAAAGTATGGCAACTCCTTGTCACCACCGATGTCCATGGTCCGAACCACAACTGGCTTGCCGTTCATGCCTTCAAGAACAGCCTTGTAAGCTTCGTACTGTTCATCTTCCGTTGGGAAATCTTGAGAATCCATATAAAGAAACTCAGTACGGTAGAGACCCACGGCCTCAGCACCGTTGTCATTTACCCCTTCAACGTCTTTTGGTGTACCGATGTTGGCTGCAAGCTCAAAGTGTTTGCCATCCGCTGTTACGGTTTGAGCATCTTTCAAGAGTGCCCATTCTGCTTTTTGCTTGGCATAGGCTTCACCAGCTGCCTTGAACTCAGCGATAACTGCTTCAGATGGGTTAATCACCACTTCACCTGTAATTCCGTTAACCGCCAAGATATCACCGTTTTTCACGATTTCAGTGATGTTGTTGGTTCCAAGAACGGCAGCAATCTCAAGGGTACGCGCCATGATGGCAGAGTGAGAAGTCCGGCCACCGATGTTGGTGACAAACGCCTTGACAAAATTCTTATCCAACTGAGCCGTATCAGATGGGGTCAAGTCATGAGCAATAACGATAGACTCTTCTGAAATAGCTGCCGGATTCGGTAAAGTAACGCCCAATAGGTTCGCTAATACACGTTTGGCCACATCACGGATGTCCGCCGCACGCTCTTGCATATACGGGTTATCATCCATCCCTTCAAATAAGGTAATGAACATGTCTGTTACTTCTTTGAGACCTGTTTCAGCATTGGTCTTCTTAGCACGGATCGTTTCTTTGATTTGACCAATCATTTCTGGGTCAGAGAGAACCATGAGGTGGGCATCAAACACAGCTGCCGCCTCTTCACCTAAGCTACCTACTGCTTTTTCACGGATAAGAGAAAGCTCGTTTTGTGAAGCTTCAAGAGCTACATCTAAACGAGCTTCTTCTGCATTTGTATCTTCAACTGTTACAGTTTCAAAAGACAAATCCGGTTGAACAAGTAGATATGCTTTAGCAACAGCAACACCGTCAGATGCTGCAATTCCTTTAAGCAATTCAGTCATTCTTATGCCAATCCTTCTTTTTCCATTGTTTCTGTAATTGCTGCAAGTGCTTCATCAGCGTCTGCACCTTCAGCAGAGATTGTTACGTCAGCACCTTGACCAACACCAAGACTCATCACACCCATAATAGATTTCAAGTTTACAGATTTACCTTTGTACTCAAGGGTGATATCTGATGAGAATTTGCTAGCCGTTTGAACCAACAAAGTTGCTGGACGTGCGTGAATACCTGTTTCTGCCACTACGTGGAAATCTTTTGAAGCCATGTGGTTTCTCCTTTTGTGTTTACATTTTTTAGATTATCACTCCTGATAACCCTTACAATTTTAAATTATACCATGTTTTAAAGTTTTTTTCAAATGTTTAACCATAGGTTTTCAGAAAATTATTTTAAACACTAGAACTGGTGAATCTTTTTGTGCTCTATCGTTCAAATTTTATCAAAAGATACTTTTTAATCCGAAAGAATTTAGGTATAATAATGATGATACTTGAAAGGAACCGATCACCTATGAATCCTATCATTGAGGCTGTAAAAGCAAACTTTGATCTCTCGCAAAATATTCCCTTAAAACAGGCTTTTTATGAGGCCTTAAGGAAAACAATTATTCTTAGCCAGATCCCCGCTGGTAGTCGTATCAATGAAAAGGAATTTTCGACAGAGCTAAACATCAGCCGTACTCCTATCCGTCATGCTATCAGCCGTTTAATAGATGAAAAGCTTGTTGTCCAAACACCTAAGAAAGGGACCATTGTAAAAGGGATCAGTGCTAAAGATGCGGTCGAAATCTTCGATATACGAAAAGCTTTAGATACCTTGGCAACAACCAAAGCGATGAATAAGATGACTGAGTCTGATTTTGCTGAAATGGAAGCCCTCTTGAACGCCTGCAACGACTTAATCAATGACGATAACAATATCGAAAAGATTTTGGCGAACTTCAACCAATTTAACAACATGATCTATGAGAAAAGCCAGATGTTGCGCTTGCGCGAAATTGTGACAGAATTGCAAACCTATTTGGTTTATTTTCGAGAAATCTCTATCTCATCTTTGAAGCGACGCAAGCGTGCTCTGGAAGAACATTGGATTATCTACCGTAGTATGAAAAACCGTGATGTGGATCAAATAACGCTCATCACTCATGAACATTTGAACCATTCTCTTGACTTTATCCTAAAAGAAATGGATAACCAATCCCATGACTGATCGGCGACTACACTACTTTAGTCAGATGGCTACTAAAGCCCTTCTCTACGAAATTTCCCTGAGCCCAAAACCTGGTTTAGTTGACCGTTTTGACAATGGTGCCCACCAGGACATGACCTTTTCGACCTTTATTGATAGCATCTTAGCGCTTGCCCCACACTTTTGCATGTTCCTTCAAATTGGCTTTGACTACTCGGGAGAAGATTTCCGTCAGCTCTTTGAGTTACTGCGCCAACAAGGGATCAAAGCTGAGCAAGATATGTTTCTTGCCACCAACGGAATCAACACGCACAAGGGGGCTAATTTTTCTCTGGCTGTTCTTTTAGGGGCTACTGGTGTTCATTTGCGCAAGCATCCTCATTTCTTAGACGATCCCTCTCTGTTTTCAGTGTCAGATTCCACTGCTATATGTCAGACCGCAGCAAAGATGTGTCACCATTTACTTGAAGCTGATTTCAGTCAATTGGCTTCTAAGAAAGAGCTCTCTTACGGAGAGAAACTCTACCTTCGTTATGGTATAAAAGGCCCCAGAGGAGAAGCTGCAGACGGTTTTCCAACCCTTAGAAATCAAGCTCTCCCCTTTTTCAGGGAGAAACTTAACCATAAGGATGCAGAATTAGCCCAATTACAACTACTAACTTATCTGATGAGCCTTGTCGAAGATGGTAATCTGATTCATCGTGGCGGCCTAGAGGCATGGGAAACCGTTAAAGAAGAGTGTTCAGCTCTGCTTCAACAAACATTAGACAAAATTGCTTTCATCCAGCAACTCAAGCAGTATAACGCGCTTCTTATCTCGCGCCATCTCAGTCCAGGAGGCTCAGCTGACCTGCTTGCCCTGACCTTCTACTTTGCATTCTTGGAAGGTATTTTCTAATCCGTTTTCAATCATACAATAAGCCCTAGCAACACGTTATCAAAACGTCTCCTAAGGCTTTATTTTTATCCATTAGAATAAGGTTAATAAAAGCTTAACCATTAGGGGCATAAGAACCACCGTGTAAAGTATTCGGCTAATCTGAATAACTGCGATTTTGGCCATATCTCCTCCTAAATCTCCGGCCATGAGGGTCAAATCGGTCGCTCCTGCTGGAGAAGAGGCGAACAAAGCTGACTGCAAATCAAGCATCCCTCGCTTAGAGAGCCAGAGACCAAAGACAAGATTGATCAGCAAGTAGCTGCTTAATAAGAGAAGCACAGGCACAATCAAGTGTACCATTTGGCTAATACTACTACGGGTAAAGCTGGTTCCAATCATAGAGCCGGCAAAAATCTGCGCCAGATAACGAATTGGACTGCTCAACTGTCGAGTGTGAAAGCGTAGCTTAAGACAGGATGAAAATAGCAAAGCAAAAATCAAGGTCCCTACCGGAAGTCCTGTCCATCGGCCAATTATCCCTCCAATTGTCGCCACAGTGAGGACTTGAACATTAGTGAGCCATTGTTTCCTTGAGAATCCCTTTTTAGCCTTCTGAATCCGTTGACTGCTGATTTCCTTAGCTTCTGAAGGAGCTGCCAATCGCCTAGTCCAAAAAGAAATCCATAACGGTAAAATCATTAAAATCCCCATCAACCGCGCAGTTTGAACAGTAGCCACAATATCAGCCTGAGCCCCCATATCTACCGCCATGAGGGAAACATCCATAATTCCACCAGGCAAACAACTCAAAAAAGCCGTGACAGGTGTCATACCAAAGAATTGGATAAATACCAATCCCATAAGAAAGGTATTCAAGGTAAAAAGCCCCATCAAAAGTACAATGATTTTTCCCAATCCTGGTAGACTTCTAAAATCTTCTTGTTTAATCGTTTGTCCAATATAGGCACCGCTAATGATCTGTGCGATGATTTTCATTGCTTTGGTTGTCACCATATTTCCACTAAGCATAGAAACCACAGCAACAGCTATCATGCTACCAATCATAAAAGGAGCTGGAAATTTCAGTTTTTTAGCAACCAAGCCTCCAAATGTCCCTACTAAAAGTGTTATAAGAAGCGACATTTTCTTTTCCTCCTTAATCAATCCAAGAACCATTATAGCATATCCCTAATTGGCACAACTGTTAATATAAGAAAAAAATCACATAAAAACCATGCACTTAATCCATAAGCTGATATAATAGTAAAAAATAGAGAGGACCGACATGACTGACTATACTATTTCCACCATTTTCCCATTGGATCGAAAAGCTAACGAAAAAGTCACCCAACTGTTAACCCAAGAAGGCATCCGTCGTGATGCTCACCTTGATTATACTTGTGCCATTTACGATAAGGATGAGCTTATCGCCACCGGATCTACATTTGGCAATACCTTGAGATGTCTGGCGGTATCTAGCCATTATCAGGGGGAAGGGCTTTTGAATCTCATCGTCAGCCATCTCATGGATTATCAATTTGAGCGAGGAAATTTTCATCTTTTTTTGTACACTAAATCTGATACTGCTCATTTTTTTGGTGACCTCGGTTTCGTTGAGATCGCTAGCGTTGACGGCTTAATCAGTTTTAGAGAAAATAAAAAAACTGGTTTTCATGATTATCTCAAAACCTTAGAACGGCCCACACAAGCTCCTAGAAAGGTGGCTGCTCTAGTCATTAATGCCAATCCTTTTACCTTAGGCCATCAATATCTAGTGGAAAAAGCTAGCGCTGAGAATGACCTCCTCCACCTGTTTATTGTCAGTGAGGATGCCAGTCTTGTTCCCTTTTCTGTCCGAAAAGAATTAGTCATCAAAGGAACAGCCCATCTGAACAATATTATCTACCACGATAGCGGGCCTTATATGATTAGTCAGGCCACCTTCCCTTCTTATTTTCAAAAAGACCAACAGGCTGTTATTGAAAGTCAAGCGCGCTTGGATCTGGAAATCTTCAGGCGGATTGCTGAAGAACTCGATATCCAGCACCGCTATGTCGGAGAAGAGCCAACCAGTTTTGTGACGAACCTTTACAATACAGTTATGATGGAAAAATTGCCTACTTATGGGATCAATTGCCATATGATTCCACGAAAAACCTTTGAGAGTGGCACCGCTATTTCGGCTTCAATAGCCCGTCAAGCACTAAAAGACGGAAATTGGGCGCTTCTTGAAAAGCTACTCCCAGAGACGTCCTTACAGTTCTTCGCTTCCAAGGAAGCTCAGCCCATTATTGAGCGCCTTCAGCAAGAAAAAGATGTGAGACATTATTAAAAAATAGCCTAATCCCTCAACTTTTAGGGGATTAGGCTATTTGACTTAATTCACATCAATACTAACTGCAACCGTTTGGACAGGCACATCATAGAACGGATCTTCTCGACGTCCCAAAAAGTCACGAGCCTGCTGAGGGAAGGAAGCGTAACTTAAGACATCTTCTTCACTCTTAGCATAAGCAGCAATTTCCTCGCTCAAGATTGGCAACTGTGGCTCAATCAAGTCAGCAGGACGTACCGAAACCACTTCCTCGTCACCAATAATCTTTTCCTTGATTCCAGGAGCAAGAGGAGCTGGCGATTGCCCATAAAGGCCACGGACATAGTCTTTGATTTCATTTGGAACGACTTTATAGCGCTCACCAGAAATCACATTCATCAAAGCCTGGGTACCAACCATTTGTGACAAGGGAGTTACCAATGGTGGGTATCCCAGGTCTGCACGAACGCGTGGCACTTCCGCCAAGACCTCTTCGTAGCGATCTGCCAGACCTTGTTCAGTCAACTGACTCAACAAATTAGACAGCATGCCTCCAGGCACTTGATAGATTAAGGTTTTTGGTTCAAGGTCTTTAACTTTGGGATTCAAGATACCTGCTTCACGATAGTTATCGCGGATTTTATTGAAATATTCTGCAACTTCTTCAACTTTTTTCAGGTCAACACCTGTTTCAAAGCCAAATTCTTCCAAGGCAATGACCAAGGATTCCGTTGCAGGTTGGCTAGTGCCGCCAGCGAAACTGGAAACAGCGGTATCAATGATATCAGCCCCTGCTTCTGCCACCTTCAGATAGGTCATTTCTGAAATCCCTGAGGTAGCATGTGTATGGACTTCTAGGGGTAAATCGGTCACCTCTTTAATCCGTTTCACCAAGTCATAACCTGTTTTCGGTGTTAAAACTCCAGCCATATCCTTGATGCAGATAGAATCTGCTCCAATTTCAGCATAGCGTTTGGTTAAGTCTACAAAGTAATCAACCGTGTGGACAGGACTTGTTGTATAGGAAATCGCAACTTGTGCATGACCGCCTGCCTCTTTGGTTGCTTTTATCGCCGTTTGAAGATTGCGTGGATCATTTAAAGCATCAAAGATACGAACAATGTCAATCCCGTTTTCAATTGATTTTTGAATAAAACGAGTGACTACATCGTCGGCATAATTACGGTAGCCAAGTAAGTTTTGACCCCGAAGAAGCATTTGAAGCTTTGTGTTCTTGACGGTTTTACGAATGGTGCGTAGACGTTCCCAAGGGTCTTCGTTAAGGAAGCGTAGGCAGGAATCAAAGGTAGCACCTCCCCACATTTCCAAGGCATGATAACCTGCTTGATCTAATTGCTCAAGGACAGGAATCATTTCTTCTGTCGTCATCCGAGTAGCAATCTGACTCTGCTGACCGTCACGCAAAACCGTTTCAGTAATACGGATTTTTGTCATGAATTCTTTCTTTCTATTCTTTTATAAAACTATGGAACTTGTCAAACTAGCTATTGTCCTTAATCTGTCTTGAAGTCACCAGTTGCTCTGATGAGCTTGGCAATGGCCATTTGCATCTCTGTCACACTATGTTTCCTACTTCTGCTACACTCTTTGGCAATAGCGGGGCAGACATAGCACGTTCTAGGCGAAAGACCTAGCTGTGTGCGACTAATAGGAGTTACCTGCTGATCAGTCAACTCGACAACATCCAGGTCCACCAAGCGCCCGTAGGCACTGTTGTCCTCAATTGCGACAAGCACTGTTTTCAAGTCTAAGGGAGATAAAGTCGAAACCAAGTAATACTCATCGCCTGTCTCTAACTCTAGCTTCTTACAAAACAAAATCTTATCAGACAGTTGCTCTTCTATCTCCTTGATAAGGCGTTCAAATACCTCGGCTAAAACATCAGAACGTTTCACAGGACCTGGAATATTCATCGTTGCGCAGAGAAGAGAAGCACCTGTAAAGCGTTCCAATAGGGATCGCTGACGATAAGCTCGCTTCTCTCTGGCATCCAGCATCTCAGCTAAAACAACTTCTTTTCCATCAAAGATATTTTTACACATTTCTCACAACATCGATCAAGCTACCATCACGGTACTCAATCAAAGCAACGACCTTGTCACCATACTGAATTGGTTCAGGTGTCCCAACAATAGCGTAGGCTTTTTCTTGAAGCTCTTTGATCGTGTATTGAGGAACTTTAAGATCTTTGAAGTGATCAATCAAATCAGGGCGATTAGGGTTAATGGCAATCCCAATTTCCGTAACAACCACATCTACTGAAGTCCCTGGCGTGATCACGGTATTGACAGATTCGACAAAGGTAGGGATGCGACCACGGACCAAGGGAGAGATAACCATACTCATTTTGGCTGCAAAGGCAGTATCACAGTGACCCCCAGAGGCACCACGGATAACCCCATCAGAACCCGTCATAACGTTCACATTAAAGTTAGTATCCACTTCAAGGGCAGAGAGAATACACGTGTCCAGTATATTAATAGCCGAACCCTTGCTCAATGGTGAGGCATACATATTGGCGTCAATTTCCAAATGCTTGCCAACATGGCGCTCAAGCGATAAAGCAGACGGATGATCAAAGTCTTGCACATCAATGATGCGTTCCACTAGGCCTTCTTCCAACAATTCAACCATGGCATTGGTAATACCACCCAGGGCAAAACCTGCTGTGATGCCATCTTTAAGCATGGCTTCCCGCATAAAGCGTGTTACAGCGAGGGAAGCGCCACCTGTACCTGTCTGGAAAGAGAAGCCTTCTTTGTAGTATGGTGAATTAGTGATTACCTTAGCTGCGTATTCAGCGATAAGGAGTTCCTTAGGGTTCTTCGTAAAGCGCGTTGCCCCTTTAGCAATCCCTTTCGGATCGCCTATCGCTTCCACTTCAACAACATAATCAACATCTGTTTGTGGAATAGAGATTGGAGAGTTAGGATACGGCACTAAGGTATCTGTAATGATAACGACTTGATCGGCATACTTTGCATCAACCATCGCGTAGCCCAAAGAACCACAGGTTGCCTTTCCTTTTACCCCATTTGCGTTGCCATAAGCATCTGAAGAGGGGGCCCCTAAGAAGGCTACGTCAATGTGAATGTCTCCTGCGGCAATCGCGCGCGCACGTCCACCATGAGAGCGGATCACTACTGGATTTTCCATAATACCAGCAGAGATAGCCGCACCGACCTTATCCCGAAGACCAGACGATGTAATATTGGTTACAACACCATTTTTAATATGGTCAATTAATGGCTCATGCACATTCGCGATAGAACTCGGTGCAATAGAAAGGTTTTTTATGCCCATCTTAGCAATTTCGTCTAAGACCATATTCATGACATAGTCTCCCTCACGGAAGTGATGGTGGAACGAAATCGTCATCCCATCCTTGAGGCCTGTTTTTTCAATAGCCTCACGGATTGAGCCTAATAATTTTTCATCTCTTGGTTTGACTGGTTTGATCCGACGAGTTGATTCCTCATAAGGTTTGATATTGGTCAACTCGCTTTCAAACACGCCATATTTTTCTGCGTATTCCGTTGGAATATCACGTCCTAAAGCATTTTTCACCATTTTACAATTCCTCCTCAGTCAGCACACCAGCTGCCTTAGCAAGCATAATGACACGTTCTGCACGTTCTACAATGGGTTTATCAATCATTTTACCGTTTAGGGCAATAACACCTGAACCCTTGCTTTCTGCCTCTCGGATAGCCCAAATCACCTGCTTGGCATTGTCAATTTCTTTTTCCGTTGGTGTGTAAATCTCATTGACTAAAGGAATTTGCCTTGGGTTAATCACAGATTTCCCATCAAAGCCAAGTTGTTTGATATGGGTTACTTCCGCTTGGAAGCCTTCAGTATTATTGACATCAGAATACACCGTATCAATGGCTGCGATCCCTGCTGCACGTGCAGCGTGTAAAATCATGCTACGCGCAAAGAATAGCTCCTGACCATCAGGATAACGGCGGGTTTTCATATTGGTCACATAGTCTTCTGCACCCAGGGCAATCCCAATCAAACGCTTAGAAGCTTTAGCGATTTCAGGAGCGTTCAGGACACCCTCGGCAGACTCAATCGCTGCCATCATTCGGGTACGCCCAACTGGAATACTATATTCACGTTCGACACGCTCAATCTCTGCTTCAACGTCAATGATATCTTGAGCTGTTTCTGTCTTAGGCAAACGGACAACATTGACACCCGCCGTAACAACTGCTTCAATATCAAGAGCACCGCAAGTATCTAAACCATTGATCCGAACAACTGTCTCGACTGAGCTATAATCAAAGGTTTTCAGCGCAAAATGCACCAGAGCTCGTGAGGTATCCTTTTCTTTTAAAGATACCGAATCTTCTAGGTCAAACATGATGGAATCCGCACCGTAAAGCGGCGCATCACGTAACATACCAGCATTGGCACCTGGCACAAACATCATTGTTCTTCTTAAACGTTCCATGCGTCAATCTCCTTCCAGTTCATCGCCTCAACTCCAGCTGCGCGGTGAACAGCTGCAATTGTCCGAGCTTGGATAGTACAATCCAAAGCTCCCTTATCAACAGCAGTTACTTGCGCTGCTTCAATACCAAGATTTTCTAAGGTTTTAGTAATGACTTTCCGAATTTGGTTCCCAAATTGTTTTTCAACATTAGATTCAAGGTCAATCGTAATACCTTGACTTGCTGGCGCAATGGTTAATTGAATATCACTTGATTCCAGTGATCCAGCAACAGCAGTTTGTTTAATATCCATAACTCACCTCTTATTTTTAGGATAATCGGCGGCGCGAGCAGGCCGAAAGCCTGCAGGGTCGCACTTGTTTGAAATTACTTTTTAGCAGGAAAAATTTTTAGCAGGGCAGCTGCTGATGCGTATAAAATTCCCAATACTAGGAAGACACCAGCCATTCCAAGAACCATCAACTCAAGGGACTGGTATAAATGTTCCATATTAACTGTCATCTTAATACTCCTTCTCTTAACTAAAGAATGCTAAAAGCAAGCCACCTGCAATAACTGAGGCAATTTGTCCAGAAACATTGGCTCCAACAGAATACATCAAGATAAAGTTCTGTGGATCCTCATCTGTTGCCATTTTTTGGATCACACGGCTTGACATAGGGAAGGCAGAAATCCCTGCTGCACCAACCATCGGGTTAATCTTGTTGCCTTCCTTACGGAAAAGATTAAGGAATTTAGCAAATAAAACGCCGCCGATCGAATCCATGATGAAAGCAATCAGACCAAAGAAGATAATCATCAAGGTTTGCAGGTTCAAAAATTGATCCGCCTGCATTTTCACAGAAATGGTTAACCCTAAAAGAATAGAGATGATATTGACCAATTCGTTCTGTGCTGTTTGTGACAGACGATCCAGGACCCCACACTCACGCAGGAGATTTCCAAACATCAGGAAACCAACTAGAGGAAGAGAGATTGGAGAAATGAACCCAGCGACCAAGGTAATCACGATTGGGAAAAGAATCTTAGTCAATTGAGACACATTTTCTGACTTGTAGGTCATGCGAATCCGACGTTCTTTTTTAGTCGTTACCAATTTGATTGCAAAAGGTTGGATGATTGGCACCAAAGCCATGTAAGAATAAGCCGCCACTGTAATTGGCCCTAAGAGATTAGGGGCTAATTGATTGGCAACAAAGATGGAGGTTGGTCCATCAGCCGCACCGATAATCCCAATCGAAGCCGCTTCTTTAATGTCAAAGCCTGCTAAAACAGCGACAACTACAACAAAGAAGATCCCAAATTGGGCTGCTGCTCCAAACAGCATCATAAATGGATTTTGAAGCAAGGGACCAAAGTCAATCATAGCTCCGATACCGATGAAAATCAACAAGGGAAACAGTTCTGTTCCGATACCAAAGTGGAATAATTCTTCAAAAACCCCGGCCTGCTCAATGCCATTGACCGTCTGATTTAAAACCCCAGTATTTGGGAAGTTTACTAGGATGGTCCCTAATCCCATAGGAACCAAGAGCGTTGGCTCGTATTCTTTCTTAATCCCTAAATACATCAATAGAGCCCCGATCAGCATCATGATGATTTGAGGAAGGGTAATAGAGGTTAGTCCTTCAATTAAAATATGCACACTATCACTTCTTTCTATTTTTTGGCAATACTCTTCTAAGGTTGTCAGAGCATTTGAGTTAATTTGTACACGCTAACGCTTAACCGATAGTAATCAGACCATCACCAGGGTTAACTGTTTGCCCTTGAGTTACATGGATCCCTGTAACTGTTCCTGCTGAACTTGCTACGATTTCATTTTCCATTTTCATCGCTTCAAGAATCATCAAAGGCTGATTTTCCGCAACAGTGTCTCCCACATTGACAAGAATGCGAAGAATAGTGCCTGGCATCGGAGCCTGCAAAGCATCTGCTCCTGCAACTGATGAAGCTACTGTGACAGGTGCTGCCACTTCTTCGGCTGCTGGCGCTGAGGCTACTGCTGGGGCTGGCACCGCAACTGGAGCTGGAGCTGGCGTTCCACCAATTTCTTCCATTTCTACTAAGTACTCTTTGCCATCGATAGCAATTTTGAATTTCCGTAACATAAACTGTTTCTCCTTTTTTAATTAAACTTATTTCTTTGTATAAATAGACTTGATAGCAAATTGACTATCTGGATAATCACCTGCTGCGATACTTGAGGCAATCAATGAAACCGTTAAAGCTTCTGGATTGCGCTGCATAATTCTCTTGACGACAAATTGACTGTCAGGTCTATCTCCAGCAGCTATCGCTGTTGCAATCAGGCTAACCAAGTCATAATCTTCTTGACTCGCTGGTATAAAACCTGGCAAAGCTTCCCAGCCATCCAAGTCATTGGGCAGTTCCGAAATAGCTATTGGTGCTTCTTCATCGCGAGATTTTCCAAATAATCGTTGAAAGAATCCCATAGCAACCTCCTCTCTTGAGCAAAACTATAGAAATTAGTAACAGATTCTTGACTTTGTTACTGTCTTAACATTTCTAATACTATTATATAATAAGTTTTTATAAAGCTGTTGGTCTTTTTGTGTTTTTTTGTAACGCTTTCAATTTTGCTCCATTCCTTGAAAAAATTTTTCAAAAAAAGGAAAAATGCCACAAATAATGGTTTTATCAAGGTTTATGGCTATCAAAATTCATCACTATCTATCCATTATTGTCAAGTTTTTTGCTCAAACCTGTGTTTTTTTTGTGTCTTTTCTCACAACACCGTCTTTCTTTTTCAACCGCTTTCATCTATAATGATGATGTAAGGTCTAATACACCTTCATATTTTATTCAAGTTCAATAGGCCATATTGACTAAAAAAACAAAAAGGGGAGAACTACCTATGTTATTGACTGTTTTGGCTTACGCCATGATCATTGTCTTCATGTATGTCGTGATGACGAAAAAAATGTCACCATTTACATCACTCGTTTTAGTACCCTTGGTCTTTGCTGCTGTACTTGTCATCACTGGTTCAGCAGACTTGACTGCGGATGCTAAATTCGTCTCATTTGTCGGCGAAGAAGGAAGTGTCAATGGCTTGACAGCTATTGGTGACATGGTCCTTTACGGGGTAAATACCACCGCTAAGACCGGTATCATGTTGCTCTTTGCCATCCTTTATTTCTCAACCATGCTTGATGCAGGACTTTTCGACCCGATCACTGAAAAAATGATTCGGTTTGCCAAAGGTGACCCAATGAAAGTGCTTATTGCAACAGCTATCGTTGCCGCAGCAGTTTCGATGAACGGTGATGGAACAACTACAACACTGATCGTGGTTTCAGCTTTCTTGCCAATCTATAAGAAACTCAATATGAAGATTATGAACCTTGGTGTCTTGATTATCCTCCAAAACACTATCATGAACCTTCTTCCTTGGGGCGGTCCAACTGCGCGTGCCATGTCTGTTTTGGGTGTTGGTGCTGAAATCCTCGGTTACCTTGCTCCTGGGATGCTTCTGTCACTCCTTTACGTGATCCTTTGGGTAGCTCCTAGCATGGGACGCAAAGAACGTGCGCGTCTTGGAGTTGTTGAATTTACAGAAGCTGAATTGCATGAATTGACTGATATCACCGATCCTGATACATTAGCTATTCGTCGTCCTAAAAATTTCTGGTTCAATGCTCTCTTGACCATCGTTCTCATCGCTTGGTTGGTAGCTGGTTCCTTTATCGAAGAAATTGAACTTGCACCACTCTTACTCTTTGCTGTTGGTACTGTTATTGCTCTCATGGTGAACTACCCAGTCCTTAAGGATCAATCCAAACGGATTGGGGATAATGCTGGTGATGCTGTTCAGGTCGTTATCTTGGTCTTTGCTGCTGGTATCTTTATGGGTCTCTTCCAAGGATCAGGTATGGCAACAGCTCTAGCCAATAGCTTTGCAACAATCATTCCTAAACAATTGGCTGGTTTCTGGGGGCTTATCATTGCCTTGATCTCAGCACCTGGTACTTTCTTTATCTCTAACGATGGCTTCTACTACGGTATCTTGCCAGTTATGGCTGAAGCTGGTGCTTCTTATGGATTCACACCAGAGTCAATGGCACTTGCTTCTCTCATGGGACAAGCCTTCCACTTGCTCAGTCCACTAGTTGCTTTCATCTACCTGCTTCTTCGCTTGACAGGCCTTGATATGGGAGAATGGCAACGTGAATCTGCCAAGTATGCTACGGTCATCTTCATCATCTTCGTTGTAACAATTATTGCAACAGGACAAATGCCATTGTACTTACCACAGTAATTTCTAAAAACTTGAATAAGAAAAATATGAAGACCTCATTTCACCTGAATGGAAGAGCGATAAAACGCTGATCGCCTTCAGCAGGTGAACGCAAAAAGCAACAGCCTTTGCGGCTGTTGCTTTTTGCATAGATAGCGTCTCTACTCAACTATTCCTGAGTGAAGAGATGTCTAATTTCCCAATTCCTTGGTTCGTGCAATGGCACAATTGACTGCTGAGATCGCAGCATGACGGAAACCATTTTCCTCAAGCGCAACGATACCTGCAATGGTTGAACCACCAGGTGACGTCACCTGATCCCTTAATACCGCAGGATGTTGACCACTGTCCAAGACCAACTGAGCAGCGCCCAACAGTGTTTGGGCAGCTAATGCTAAACTATCCGCACGTTGAAGCCCATTTTGGACACCAGCATCAGCTAATGCTTCTATAAATTGGTAGACAAAAGCTGGCCCGCAACCCGCAATTCCTGTTGCAGAATCCATTAGATGCTCTGGTAATTTGAGCAACTGTCCTGATTTCGCCATCAAGGTTTCAAAGAGGACTTGATCATCTAGACTGCGCGCAGTATCCTTCAGTGCATAAGTCGTCATCCCCTGACCGACTGCAACTGGTGTATTGGGCATCATTCGAATCAAACCTGATTCTTGAGGCAATAGGGCGCTGAGCCGTTCTAAAGTCATTCCAGCAACCATGGAAATCCATAAGGCTTCAGGATTTTTAGCCATAGCCGCTGATTGGTCTATCAAAAACTGAACCATTTGAGAAGGTTTAAGTCCTAAAAAAATGACTTGACAGCTCTCATTGATGTCTTGATTGGAAGCAACCTCAGCTCCTGATAAATGCTTGGCCAGAGCTCTTGCCTTGTCTGGATTATGATTGGACAACACCAGCTCGTATCCTGCTGAAGCAACCGCTCTAGCAATAGCAGCACCCATGTTGCCAATTCCGATGACTCCAATTTTCATCCTTTTCATCTTCTCCTCTCAAACATCATGTCCGAATTTGACCATTGCCTGTAACGATGTACTTGTAACTGGTCATTTCCCGTAAGCCCATTGGCCCACGGGCATGCATTTTTTGGGTTGAGATGCCCAATTCACAACCCAAACCGAACTGTCCACCATCGGTGAAACGTGTTGAAGCGTTAACATATACCGCTGCGCTATCCACTTGAAGGGTGAAGAGGTCTGCTACTGCCGAATCTTGAGTGACGATCGCTTCGCTATGCCCTGTCGAATGCGCATTGATATGCCGGATAGCCTCTTTGACATTTGAGACCAACTTGACTGCCAGGATATAATCTAAAAATTCCATATCAAAGTCAGCCTCTCCTGCAGGTTCAAAAGTCGTCAAAAAGTCAGCTGCTCTCTCATCCGCACGGAAAATCACTTGGCCGGCCAAGGTCTCCTCCAATCTCGGTAAAAAGGTCTCAGCCAGGTTTTCATGCACCAAAAGCACCTCAATGCTATTGCAGACCGATGGACGGCTGGTTTTAGCATTGGTCGCGATTGCAAGGGCTTGATCTAAATCAGCCTCTTGATCAATGTAAAGGTGGCAAATCCCTGTCCCTGTCTCAATCACTGGAACCTTTGCTTGTTCGACCACTGCTTGAATCAGACCAGCACCACCTCTAGGAATCAAGAGATCGACCTTACCTTTAGCTGTCATCAATTCAATTGCAGATTGCCTACTGGTATCTTCAACCAGCTGAAGAACCTCTGGAGATAAGCCTGCTGCAATCAAGCCTGTTCTCAACGCATTGACAATGGCCTGAGCCGTTTGAAAGGCCTCCTTCCCCCCGCGTAAGATGCAGGCATTGCCGCTCTTAACCGCTAGGGCAGCAGCATCCGAGGTAACGTTGGGCCGACTCTCATAAATCATGGCAATGAGACCAAAAGGAACCGCCTTTTTGGTTAGTTTTAAGCCATTAGGCAACTTCTCTTCCTCAAGGATGCGGCCAACTGGATCTTCTAGCGCAATCAGAGCACGAATACCTGCCGCCATTTCCTGAATGCGCTCTGGAGTCAAAAGCAGACGATCAAGCATCACAGGTGCAATTGTCCCTTGAGCCCTTTCCATATCAGAGGCATTAGCCCTTAGAATATCTTGACTGGCTAGTTCTAAGTACCGAGCCATCTCCTCAAGAGCCTTATTTTTCAATTCTGTACTAGCAAAATTGATATCCCCCTTGTTGGCCAAAGCCAGGTCCAATAATTCTTGCGTTGTCTTCATCAATCTCTTCCTCCTCTACAGACTGACCCAGTCGTTGCGATGAATCAGAATCCCCTCAGGATTCAGTTGTGTCATTCTTAATCTCAACTGGTCAGAGCTAAGTTTTGCCCGTCCCTTGCCAATCAATACTTGATCTTCTTGACTGAAAACAGAAACGATGTCCCCAGCCTGAAAGCTCCCATCAATCGCCTTGATTCCGGACACCAAGAGACTGCGTCCCAAATCAGTCATAGCCCTGGTCGCCCCCTCATCAAGATAGACTGCACCTTCTGTTCTGGCATAAAAAGCTAACCATTGCTTGCGTTGATTGAGTTTTTGGCGATCCGCATGAAAAAGTGTTCCACGATTTTCACCCTGAACAGCTTCAAGCAAAGCCGTCTCTGACTGCGATGAGCAGATGTAAACGGGCACGCCTGAGCGTGTTGCCAGAAGGGCCGCCTGTAACTTGGTCGCCATTCCACCTGTCCCGTTGGCCGTACCTGCTCCTTTGGCCATAGCCAGCAAATCAGCTGTGATTTCAAAGACATCAGCAATGTGCTCAGCATTCGGATCCTGATTGGGATTGGCTGTGTAGAGGCCATCCACATCGGTCAATAATACCAGCAAATCTGCCTTAATGAGGGAAGCCACTTGGGCGGATAACGTATCGTTATCACCTACCTTAATTTCTTCGACCGCCACCATATCATTCTCATTGATGATGGGAATAGCCCTCTGCTTAATTAAAACCTGCATCGCTTGAGAGGCATTTTGGTAACGTCTAGCATCTGCAAAATCGTCCTGTGTCAGCAAAACTTGCGCAGACACGATCCCGTCTTCTAACAGATATTTGGTATACTCTTCAATCAGAAGCCCTTGTCCCACCGCAGCAGAAGCCTGCTTTTCAGCTATCCGAGTCGGACGTTTATCAAACCCTAATCGCCTAAAACCAGCTGCAATAGACCCTGATGTTACAAGAATCAGCTGGTAACCCGCACGGTGCAGTTGAGCCAGCTGGCGGGTAATCTTTTCAATCTTTTCAGGAACCAAATTGCCCTCAGCATCTGTTAAGGAGCTCGTCCCCACCTTAAATACAATCTTTTGGTATGTCATTTGTCATCTCTCCAAACATGATACTACATTATACCATAACTTAGAGATAAAAGGCGCCTTGTCAATTATAAAAAACTGAGATAGCCCAAAAGACTTTACGCTAAAAAACGGTGACTTGCGCGTTACGGTTTGAGCCGCTTGTTTACTAGCAATCCTAGTTTATATACTCTGTCAAGACTGATCGGTCTACCCCATAGAAAGGTTATTTCTCTCTGAAACTGAGGTCTTTTAAAACGGTGACTTGACTACTTCAAAAAACTCCCATCAGCCTAGTTCACTGATGAGAGGAACTTTCTAAAAAACTGTTTTAACAGGCATATTCAACCAGAATATCCTGGCCAGAGCTAATGCACTTGGCTCCTTCACGGATGAGGTGATGGCAACCTTCGGACTGGCCATCGACAATATTGCCAGGGACAGCAAAAACATCTCGCCCTTCTTCTAAAGCCCTTTCACAAGTGATCAAACTGCCAGAGCGCAGTTTGGCTTCAGCAACAACAAGACCTCTAGAGAGGCCTGCAATGATACGGTTACGTTCCGGAAAATGAAACTTCAAGGGCTGAGTGCCTGGTGGGTACTCGCTTAAAATCAATTGATGCTTGCTCATGTAATCCTGCAACTGGCGGTTTTCCTTGGGATAATAGACATCAAGGCCACAACCAATGACCCCGATGGTCTGACCTCCATTTTTCAGGCTGGCCATATGGGCTGCGGTATCAATGCCACGCGCTAAACCGCTCACAATGACAAAGTGATTTTGCAGTTCCTTAACAATTTTTTGAACAGCAGCTACACCTGACGCGCTAGCATTACGGCTTCCAACGATACCCAGTTTAGGCTGTTCTAACAAGTCTAAATCACCTTGGTAAAACAAAAGTACCGGTGGATTATAGATTTCTTTCAGTTCCAAGGGATAGGCGTCATCCAAGAGTGACAAGCTGGGAAATTGTTCAAAAACCTTGCGACAAGCTTCCTCATCCAACTGTCTATAGTGCTCTAAAATGACAGCTGGATTTTTGACCTCAGAGACCACTACACAATCCCTAGCCGACAGGGTTTTCCCCGTTTTAGCTTGGTAGGCTAAGATTCTATTAAGTTGTAGGTTGCTGAGACCTGCTTGACGCCATTTAAATAATTCAAAACGCTTCATAACTGATTATCCTCCATCTCTTTATTCGAAAAAACTCAGCTAAAACACTGAGTTTCTGATCATTAAAGAAATATAAGGCCTCTAACAGATAAGCATTCTCAAATTCTTCTAGGTCAACTTCTTAATCATATGTGCTGGATTTCCAGCCAATACAAGGTTATCCTCTGTAAAGGACTTCGTCACCACGCTTCCCGCACCAATCACGATATTGTTCCCAAGACGAACACCTGGTAGAATACTGACACCGCCTCCAATCCAGACATTATCGCCGATCGTAATGGTACAAACATCTAGAAATGTACAATTGAAATTAGCGAAAAAGTTTTCTCCCACATAGATATTGCTACCATAGTCACAGGAAAAGCCCGTCTCGATAAGACAATTCTCACCTACTTTTCCCAGCCAGTTTTTCAGCAAATCGCGCCGTTTAGTTGCATCCAGTTCCTGATTAAAAACCTGCATTTTTTCTCTTGCCTGTTGGCGCAAGGCATACAATTCGCCATCACTAGCATCATAATACTGGCCGGCCAGCATTTTTTCTTTTTCCGTTAACATCTTTATCTCCTTAAAGCAATAACTAGCATCGTGTATAGAACACCTAAAATGCCAAAGAGCACCAAATGAATCTTCCGGCTGATAACCAAATAGCCGATAAATTCACGGATAAAGGCATTGAGGCTGAAATAAAATTTAGTCTTAGCCCCATAGCCGATACAAGGAACGCCTTCCAAACGGGCAAAGTTGAGGGCACGAAAGAGATGGTAATAGTTGGTCACCACTGCAAATCGACTCCCTTCAGGCATGAGCTGGACTGAGAATCGAATATTCTCCTGCGTATTTTTTGATTGATCCTCTAGCAAAATATCTGACTCTGGCACCCCTTGCTCAATGGCATAATCAGCCATAGCTTTCGCCTCTGCTACCAATTCATCAGGTCCTTGACCACCAGACATGATGAGCTTACAGCCAGGACGTTTGCGATAGATTGCGATAGCTTTGTCAATCCTTGAAGCTAATAAAGGGGTTACCTGATCCCCCATGAGACCTGCACCTAAGACGACAAGGTACCTCAACTTCCCCCTATGCGGGGGATGATAGGCGTTTAAGATTGCTGCTAAAGTATAGGCAAAACTTAAGATAAGGACATAAGTAATGATTAGTCCTACCAAAAGATAAAGGTAATAAAAAAGCGAAAATGAGGTGAATTGCGAAGCTAATCTCGGAAAAAAGTACAGGTATATAAATAGGCTTAGAGCCAAGCCTAGAGACAGAAAGTTGTCCCATTTGACGCCTTCCCGACGCAGTAATTTGACGCCGTTAAGTAAGAGCATCATAATCAATAGGAGTGGACCTAGAGCCGCTCCCAGAACGAGGAAAAGCCCCAAAATTAGGACCAAACCATAAAGCAGTCTGGACGTTTCCACAGAAGCATTGACCTGCGAAACCACTGTCACTATACTAAGTGCGCTAGAGACCAAGAAAACAAAGCCCAGCAGTACCTGGCGTCGTTCCAAATGGTAAATAAGGAAAAAGATCAACCAAGACAAGGCCGTCAGACCTAGTATCATGATTGGCCCTCCAACATAGATTTGACAGGTTCAAAGGATCTGCGGTGGATAGGGGTTATTCCTAGCTCCTTCAAGCCCTGCAAGTGCTTGGCCGTTCCGTAGCCTGCATTTTGGGCAAAATCATAGCCTGGATAGCGCTTATCGTAATCTGCCATCAAGCGGTCGCGCGTGACCTTAGCAACGATCGAAGCGGCTGCAATGGACATGCTGAGGCTGTCTCCCTTGATGAGACTGGTCTGAGGAATCGCAGTCTCCAGCTTCATGGCATCAATCAGCAGGTGGTCGGGCTGCGGTGATAGCTGGCTGATGGCATCCAGCATGGCGATTTTGGTCGCTTCGTAGATGTTAACACGGTCGATGACCTCTGGTGACTGGACACTGATGCCTACTGCTACCGCTTCTGCCATGACAGCATCATACACCGCTTCATGCTTTTTCTTGGGGATTTTCTTGCTATCATTGAGGCCTGTGATTTTACAGCCGACAGGCAGGATAACCGCTGCCGCAACGACAGGACCAGCCAAGGGGCCTCGTCCGACTTCGTCAACCCCTGCAATAAGCTGAAAACCTTTCTCATAGAGTTTTTTTTCGTACCATTGCAGAGCTTCAAGGCGGTCGTCTTCTGCCGCTAGTAGCTCTAGCTCTTTTCGCCGTTTTTTGACCGCAGCTTGCACCCCTGCTCTGCCATCTGCTAAAAACTCCTTAAAAAGAGGGTCAGACAAAGAATAGACTTCTGCCAACTGTTCTTTAATTGCTTTAATCGTCGCCATTGCTGTCACTCACACGATCTAAGGTATAACGTCCCAACTTGCCATCTCTAATCTCCTTGACAAAAAGGCTGTAGAAACGGTCGTAATCGTCACGGAAACCCAGTTTCTTGGTCATCTCCATAATAATCTCAGGCGCCTCAGCTTCTAAGTCCATCTGTTTAAAGCGCTCTTTTAGACGTTCTGGGTAATGCATTTTAAAGTAATTGAGGCCAAAAATCGTCACTTCATCCATAGGCAACAATTGATCCTTGATGGCACCCGTTAGCGCAAGCTTGAGGGCTACTGCTTCGTCTTCAAACTTGGGCCAAAGAATTCCTGGCGTATCAAGAATTTCCAGATCCTTGTTTGATTTGAGCCACTGTTGCCCCTTCGTTACACCAGGTTTATTGCCAACCACGGCAATTTTCTTACCTGCTAGACGATTCATGAGTGTGGACTTGCCAGCATTGGGAATGCCGATGATCATGGTTCTCAGAGTTTCGATTTGAATCCCACGCTCTTTTTGGCGCGCTATCTTATCTGCCATCAAACTTTTGGCAGCTTCTGTGACCAGCTTGACTGCTGATTGCTCTTTAGAATTGAGACTTAACGTCCTAATCCCTTGGCTTTCAAAGTAGCTCTGCCATTCCCGTGTCAATATGGGGTCAGCCAAATCCGCCTTATTCAAAATTAAGAGCTTAGGTTTGTCACCCACAATTTTTGTCAGCATAGGGTTCTGACTGGAGAGAGGCAATCTGGCATCGACCAAGACGGTTACAAAATCCACAAATTTAATGCTTTCTTGAACCTGCCTCCGAGCTTTGGACATGTGCCCTGGAAACCATTGAATAGTAGCCATGAGTTTATAAATCCTTTCGTAGCAAGGTTTTTCGTTTGAAAAACCTGCCTGGTTTTTATTAGGCACCAAACAGGCACCAAGATTTTGTATTCACCAAGTTAACCTATAACCAACAACCTTTTGTTTTCCTTCTCTTAAATAAGAAATATCAAATGACTTGTAATATTTTGATAAATCTTTCTTAAGCTTAGGTATTATATTTGCAGTTATATGCCTAGGTGTATAAGTTGATTTTAGACCAAGTTTGTCTCCAAAATCATCTAAAGAAAATTCAATTATTTTTGAATCAAGATTATTTTCTATTTCATCATTTAATATTTTGGAATATTTGCTAGACCAAGATTTTAATGCTTCAAATCTAAAATTATTTCTATCAATAAATTTATCTAAGGCTTTAACTGTTTGATTTTGAGATATTCCTTGGCTATGAGTATACAACATAGTTGTTTCATAATTAGCATGTCCAACACGTTCCATAATTTCTTTTATAGCAACTTTCATACCCTCACTTTGTAAATAGGTAATATGCATATGTCTAAAGGAATGAGGGGTTACATGCTTTGTCCATTTGAAACCGTATCTCTCTTCGCAGTTTTTAATAAGATCAGTTTCAACACGAGCAAGTACTTCCCGGAAAGAATGCGAAGTTATTGGTGAACCGTATTCTGTTCTAAAAACACTCTCAGAGAATGTAAATGCTTCGCAAGGATTTTCAATCGCATAGCGGTCAAACTCTTCACTTCGTTGTATAGCCCTTAATATAGCATCACAAGCCACTTTAGGTAAAGCAACATCTCGATCAGCATTTATTGTTTTAGTTTCATCAAAGTAGAATTCTGAAACTTTCAAATCATGATATTGCAAAGCCTTATCAATATGTAGTATACCTCTCTCAGCATCAAAATCTTCCTTTGTAAAAGCAGCTTCCCCGATTCGCAGTCCTGAAAATAGTAAAACTATAGCCAAGTCATAATAATTCGGGTTTCTTCTTCGACTTAGTGTTTCAAAGAAAGCTCTAATTTCATGAATTTCTAAAAACTTTGCTTCTCGTTTTTTCTTTGTTTCACGCTTTTTCTCAAGGGACGTTTCTAGCTTTATTACAGACATTGGTGAAAACTGAATAACATTATAAAGAACACCATGGTTAAAAATTTTGTTACAAGTGCTTTTTATATGTATCATAGTAGATTGTGACGCATTATATTTCTCCATATAGGTAGTCAAACACTTTTTCATCAATAACGGTGTTAAACGTTCGAGTAAATAATCATCACCAATAATTTCACCAAGACGTTCTATCACAAAAGCCTCTCTTTTTACTGTCTGAGGTTTTACTGATACTGACCAGGTTTCTAGCCAACTCATCTTTAACTCTCCGAATGTTCTTATCAACTGGGGATTAAATTGAGCTTCACTGCCATTAACTAATCTCTCAATTTTATCTTCGAGCTCGCGTTCTGCTTGTTTTCGAGCGCGACTTGTGTTTTTATGATAACTTACAACAGCTGTCTTCCACTTGCCAGTTAGTGGATCCTTATATTTATCTACAACTTCGTATCGAGTAACTCCTTTTGAATTAGTTTTTGTTCTATAGTACATTTTCGTTTCCTTAAACTTGAAAAGAAAAATCAATCATAGAAATATAACCATTTTATATTATATCATGATTCTCTTTATTTTACCGCCCTCTGCTTCCATCTTAAGAACTCTTCAAAACCTTCCAAATTTATAAAGACTAGTTTATGAGTTGGGTTAATCACATAATCTTTAAACTGCTTATTATCTCTCATTTCACCTAACCATCTATTCAGTGTATATTGATTCAGACCTTCCCACCTCCTCAATATAGCTTTTTTATCTGCCCACTCAGCTATACTATTCTCAACCGATACAAATTTAATTTTCATAATAGTTTCTCTCTATTTAATATTATTAACCTCCGTAGGTATGATTGGTTAAATCACTCATGGGCATTTCACCCGCTGTCCTTTTACGCTGGCAGCCTGAACGTTCAGAAGTATCATTGTCCTTATTTGTGGTCATGGCAGATAGAGAACCATTCTATTTTATAGTTGATAATTATCGCTCCTATCACGGCGTATCTCACTAAATTGCTCGACAAATAAGAAAGTCCCACCTCGGTTTATTCAATTGTCAATGAACAAATCAAGGAGGAACTATTTTAATCTTTTTAAACGATAAGGGCTATCTGTAAGCCCTAGTATATAATCTGTACTGACTTGATAGAGTTTTGAAAGCTGAATAAGATAATCAATAGATACTTGCCGTTTTCCTGTCTCAATCCTGGAATATGCCGATTGACTACAGGATAGGTATTTTGCTAAGTACTCTTGAGTAAAATCATAATCTTCTCTCAAATCTCTAATACGCCTATACACCGCTCACTCCTAAGAAAATTATAGTCGAGTTTTGAACGAATCTTGGAAATTATGCCAAACTGGCATAAAGTGATGTATAGATACTATAAGCAATTCTTTTTAATTAGAATATCTATCTTGTATTAATTTTTACAATTTAAGGTACTTATTGTTAATCTTGAAAATACAACAATGTAAGTAACATTCACTGCTAGAAAGAGAAGCAAATCAGATGAAGAAATATCCGCTAATGCCCTGCTTCGAAGTGCAATCATTGGTTGAGAGTAAGGGAAGAATTGTGTGAGTCTTTCATTAACAAAGATTAGAACAAAATTTAGCATGCTTCCTACAGTCGCCCATCCTATACTTTTACTAAAACTTTTTGTTTTCACAATTATATAGGATTGAAGAGTAATAATTGAAAATGAAGCAATAATAGAAAGCAAAACCCACTTAATATACACAAACAAATTAAAATCCAATACAATTCCATCAATTTTTGATGAAACAATAAAAATAAAGAATAAGAACAATTGGATACACAAAAGAAGTATGCAAATACTAACCAATTTCCCACAATATAGTTTCCCCATTGAAACTTGATTTGCTTTTAAAAACTCGATATTTTTTCTTTCAAATTCAGGAATAAATAAAATTGCTGTGAAAATAGCCAACATCGGTGGAAACAGAAGTGAACTATTATAAAAGGTTAGCTGCCCCCATAAAACCAATGATTGTGTACCTTCTTTCAATACTTCTCGATTAGCAAAATAAATTCCTAATCCAATGAAACTTGCAACAAGTAGAAAGGTAATTCCAATTAATATAATTTGGATTTTACGAGTTTTTTTCCATTCTGCTAAGAAATAATTTCCCATATTAATTTCCTTTCCTTCTTAGAATAATACGAGCCAGACCGTATAATATAAAACACTGAACGACATAAATTATCATTTTCATAAATATCTGATTATCGAAAATATACTCAGATAATCCTTTTTTAATAAATTGATATTTATATGGAGCCAGACTGCCTGAGCCCGTGAGAGGATTTAGGAGACTTACAAAACTATCACTCCCAGGGTTCAATACAATACTGATAAATCCGCCCAGCAATCCTAGTGCCAATAAAATTCCCTGCTTCTCAATGATCATTGCAAAAGTTAAGTAGAGACAGATTAAAGAAAATATTGCAAGAAGCTGTCCGATTATCTGAACACTCACAGTAGTAAAAGGAATAGAAATGCCTGCCTGAATTCCAAAAAAACTAATAACTCCAACTTCTAATATTGACAATACACTAAACAAAAGCATCATAAATAAAAATTTATGATTAAAGATAGTCAACATTTGTTGTCCATTTGCGACCTGTAACTTAAAAGTTTGTCCTGCATGCTCATTTCCAACAATTCTTGAAGCAAAGATAGAAACCGCAATTGGTAGTATGAAAAGGTTGACATTTTGATTGCTAAAAAGTGTTCCTGTTACCTTCAATTCTGGGTGCTTAATTGCTGCTGAAAAAGTAAGGATATTCCAAATTGTAGCAATTACCATTAAAATGCTCACTATAAAGAAGGATTTTGTTCTCTTGCTTTTTAACAATTCAATTTGTATTGCTCTTATCATTTTAAACCTCCTTCGTTAATGAAAGGAAAATATCTTCAAGACTCTCACTTGCTCGGGCTACTCGGAAAATACGATAACCATTTGTAGCCAAATAGCTCACGACATCTGCTAATTTTTCATCATCAATATTTTTCAGTTTAATTTGATTTCTTGAAACTTCCAATATTTCTAAATCACCAAAATCAAGTAAACTTTGCACAATATTATTTTGATAGAAATTTCCACCTATTTCTATCCAATTACTAGATTTTATACTTTCTATTTTTCCCTCATAAACAAGATGGCCTTTGTTTATAATTCCTACCCTATCAGCTATATGTTCTATTTCTGTTAGGATGTGACTGGAAATAAATACTGTTAGCCCTTTTACTTTTGCCAGTCTAACTATTAATTCACGAATTTCATGAATGCCGGATGGATCGAGACCATTTGTTGGTTCATCCAAAAGTAAAATGTTTGGTTCTTTAACTAACGCAAATGCCAATGCAAGTCGTTGTTTCATCCCCAAAGAATAATCCCTAACCAATTTCTTTCTATTTTTTTCTTCAGTTAGTCCTACTAATTCTAAAGTTGGCCAAATATTATCTTCACTAAAACCAATCATTTTTTGAAATACTAATAGATTTTCGTAACCAGTTAAATTGGGATAATAAGATGGTTCTTCAATCATTGAACCAACTTGACTAAGGTAATCTTTATTTTTCTTTACATCTCTCCCATTTACTAGGATTTTTCCCGTAGTTGGTTCAATCAATGATAAAATCATTTTCATTGTCGTAGTTTTTCCTGCTCCATTTGGTCCTAGAAAGCCATATATTTCACCACTTTTAACTGTAATTTTTTCTAATTTTACTGTCGTTACATCGTTATAAACCTTTGTTAGGTTATGTAATTCAATTATGTTTTCCATGTATATAGTTCCTCCACTACACTCTCTCCAGAGAAAATTTCATTTATTTCATCAAATTAAAAGTTTATACCTTTGACTTGATGAAATTTTGGTAATTAATATTTGTTTTCATAAGATGTTCATGCTTATCTTTTATAACTTCTCCAGTTTCACTATCTATAAAAATTATTCCGTTGACATAATTAACGATATCAAGATGATGACTCACTATTAACATTGTCTTATCATAATACTTATCATTTTGTAGGACATTTTGATAAATCTTATTTTTACTTTGTTCATCTAAATTACTAAATGCTTCATCCCATAAAATAATTGCATCTTTTTTCAAAAGGGATTTAGCTATAAGTATCTTTTGAATTTGTCCTCCTGAGAGATTTTTTCCTTGTTTCAGTAATTTTGAATAAATTTTATTTGGTAGCTGTTCAATAACTTCAGAAGCAGTTGTATCGTCCAATACTTGCGTGAGCAAATCTGCATCTTCAGAGTTCCACTCCAAGTTTTCTAAAACACTACCTTTTCTAAGAGTCATATTCTGAAGAACCACACTCAAAGAATCTTCAATTTTTTCTACTCCATAATTTAATTCTCCTTCGTATCTCAACACACCGGCAAGTAGTAAAAGAAGCGTAGACTTACCACTACCTGACTTACCTACAATAGCCAATTTTTCCCCTTTATTTATTGTTAAATTCAGATTATTATATATTAATCGTGTACCATATGAAAAATTTAAGTGCTTTGCTCTTATTAAATACTCATCACTTTTCTTACTTGGGGTAACAATTGGATCACTCTTTTTTAATAAGTCTCCTTGTCTATCTGCATAGACATCCAATCGATTAATTTCAAAAACTGCACTTTTAACTTGTTCAATTGATGATATCAATAAAGAGATACTTGTTTGATACACCAACAAATCAGCAAGAGAAATTTGTATATAATCCTTATAGTATACTGCGATAATGATTATCATAGACAAACTAATATAATTAAAAATAGTTCCAATAGACAGAGAACAATTTTCTAATTTAAGAATTTGAGAATACTTGGAGGTAAGTTGTTTATTATGATATTTCCAAGACTCAAGGGTCTTTTTCTCCTTCCTCATAATTTTAATATAATCTATGTCATCTAAATCTATCTGTAACTCTGAGTTAAAATCAATTAAATACTGTAAATACGTCTGATTATACTCATTTTGTCTCTGATAAATCACAATAGACAGCATACTATATATGAATATCATTATAATCAAAATAAGACTCAACCGTACTGAAATTATCATTAAATATATGAAAATAACAACCACAGAAATCAAACTTATACTTGATGGAATGATTTTCAACGTTACATTATCTCTAAGTATTGACTTAATATTGACTTTTTCAGTTACTCCTCCACTTAGTTGATTTCTAAAATAAAGTAATGGTTTCTCCAATATATTTTGAAATACTTTATTACTGTAATATTTATCAAAATCAAAATTATATTTATCTAGTGCTCCATTTTTTATGTGGAAACCTACTAGTTGAAAAATAATCACCATACTTAATACCAGTATACTGGAAATTATCTTGGGATTCTCTGTTAAAATCTGTCGTAGAACTACAGAAAATAACAATACACCAACTTGAATTAGAAGTAATGATATAAGAAATAAGATAATTGGCTTCGCTTTTAAAGTTTTTTTGAAATACTTCCAAAAGATTGATTTATATTTGACTTCTTGAAAATTTTGAGCTTTATTTACAGCAACCATCGTTCCCGAATAATGTTCTAAAAACTCTTCATTGCTATATCTCAGACGCCCAATAGCAGGATCAACTATTGTAACTTGATTAAGGTTAATTTTTTCAAGCACAACAAAGTGATCATTATTCCAATGTAGAATTAGTCTTCTTTTATTTTCTTGATAAAATCTATACACCCCTTCAAAGGAAGCACGGTATGCTTTAATTGTTGTATAAAACCTATCATTTAACGATAATAAATATTCTAAATTCAATCCATCAGCAGGTAACGAATCTTTATCATAGATTTCATACAAAGGGACTTTGTGTCCCAGATCGTTCAATAGCATTGCATAACATGCCAACAAGCAATCTTCTTCATTATTTTGTAAAATAATTTTCATTGCTACCCTCTTCCTTTATTATGTTATATACCAATCAAATTACTATTTGATATCGTAGCTGATTTTATATACTTACTATTAGCCATAATAATTCCAGCTATACCTGTAAACAGCCCTAACGATTCATAATTAGTTCCATGTCCACACATCCATCCCAACTCCAAGCCAAAACTATTTAACTTACAAAACTTATTTAATAAAAATGCTTGATTTATATCATTATTCAAATCAATTGAAATATCTTCTTCGATATAGTAAGAGAGTGCCAATAGATTTCCGCTTGTTCCATGACACAACGTAAAATTAGTCATATCAATACCAATATTTTTTATATCGTAAATTGCATGTTTGATATCTTCAATGAAAGTATTACATTCACTTTCAGATAGACAACTACTATGTTGATGTATACGTAAGAATTTCAATCTAGAAATCAAAACACCCGTTGAGCCGTGACACCAATTAGCACTATGCGAATTATTTCTAATATCAAGCCATCCTTGATTTAACTTTCTCGAGATATCAAAAGCGATAGCTTTCGAAAATACTTTCTTTATTCTAGAGTCTCTAAATATGACATATAATTCTAGAAGAGCTATTTCAATGCCTAGATTTCCATGAGCTAAACTAACATTTGGTCTATCTGATTTATCCCAGAATGTGCTCCCTTCATCATTATGTCGAACGGTATTCAATAGAATATCCTTCATTTGAAGTAATTCCGGTTTCGTTTCTTTAATTAATTCGGGATTACAAAATATGAAATCTACCGCTCCAGCTATCCCATCTAATAAATCCGTATAATTATGTTGACATAGCAAATTACATATTTCTTTGACTTCTTTTGTAAATTTTAATGTATGAGTTATATTTAAAAAGTTTTCTATGCTTCGCATGGTTAAAAGCATTCCTAACTTTCCTAAATACAAGGAGTAATTTTCTTCATAAGAATTATAAGCATTTTTGAGAGTATTATATATTCTTACAATCGTTTCTTTTACTTGAATTTTTAAATGTTCATCTTTTAAAAGATCATAACATTCTATAAGACTCAATGCTACTCCTGATATTCCATTATAAATAGAATAATTCATAGGCTCTAATTCCAAGTCATCAAAGTCTCCTACAGTTAAATTCAACCAATTTACCGACTCATCAAATTCAGAAACAACTTTTTTATTGAGAATATCTCTGACAAGTGCCTCTACCCCTTCCTCTACAATTTCATTATTCACAGAATAATTTGAAAAAAGAGAAAAATCCTGTTTTAATTGATTCGAGAATAAAAGCTGTGAAGCTTGAATTGAAAATTTAATTAATGATTTTTGTTCATTCAATGATTCGTCATTAAGCTTAAGAAACTTATCTAAAACTTTTTGAATTGGTGTTTTAGGTAACTCCCATATTTTCTTACCATCTACAGTAACCCAAGAATCAGTTGCTTTCACTGAAAAATATGGAATATCTAAATTCAATAGCTGTTTTTCCTCAGATAAAGATAATTGTTCATGTGAAAAGAAATCTAATTTTTTTGACATCTTTCCAAACAAAATATCTTCTTTTTTTGAATAAATCGGAGATAGTAAAAGTGACTTAATAATCCCATATTCCTTAGTGTTCCTAAATAATATTCTCACGTTTATCTCATCTTCATAACTTCTTATGAGATCAATAAACTCACTTCGTTTTGTAATGAGTATTTGACCAATCTCATCAAAACCTAAAAAGATAGATTCTAAATACTCCGAGGCTTTCAAATATATATTTCCTTCTTTAGTTTTGATGAAAGGTAAATGATCAAAAGTCTCTTTCTCTATTTTTCTACGTTCAATATGAATATCATCACGATATAAATTTACAATATCGCGCACCTCACCTCTAAATTTTCCTCCTAGAATCCCACTTGTATCCCCTCCAAAGGATTTATTTAGGGAAGAAATAGGAAGTAAACCTGTATTTAATATTGAATCATAATTCTTCTCAACAAGTATTCTTGTAGAGTCTTCCTTAGCTGATATAGGATAGGCTCCTATACTCCATATAGTCTCAACATCGACTAAGACTGGGATTTCCCCAAATGCAATTAAATTTTCAAAATGTAAATCAGAAATATTTAAAGCGTATGCTATACATAGGAGCCGCCCCATATTGATATAAAATTCATTACCTTCATTAATATTTTTAATTTCCTTATAGCAAATGTACTCCTCCCAATAATAGCCATCACGTTCCAAAAAATTTGGTATTAAAACAACCTCTTCAGTCATACTGCTATTAACTAAGTTTAGAAATTGATTTATAAATTTATTTGAGTTAATTGACTTATTTTTATAAACAACCTTATCTTCTTTGTAAGCTACTATACAAACACCTTTTCCATTATGGATATCTCCACTTATATTAATCGTAAGATCGCTCTCATTAACATTACAGTCATCTGTTGAAATAAAATTTTGTGATTTTAACAAATTAAAATCTTCATTAAATTTATTCCTAACATCCTCCTGCAACTTTATATATTTATTTATTTGAGTTACTGTGCGATATATAATTTCAGGAAATTCTTCCTCAATTTCTCGGAGTATATCTCCTCGTAAACACAAAACTTCATTAAAATATTGATAACGTTTCTCGGGAGTATCACCAGCAAGTTCTCCCAAAAGTCGCTTCCTATTACAAATAAATATTAATAAGTTCATTTGTAAATCTAGAATTAAATTATAAATATTTTGATAAAATGAATTATGTATATCCGGTACATATTTTTTTATAAACACCTTCATATACCCATTAAATAATTCAGAATGTTTCTTCATAATCGTCATATCCTCTCTTCATTTATTTGCTAGTTCATACTTAAAAAATAAGCTGAAGTATCTTGATATGATGGCAACTCTTAATTTCCATTTAATCAAATACCCCAGCTTATTTACTCGTAACCTAGATAAAGAAAATAATTTCATTAATCTGCTAACTTTACTTGGATACTATGAACAACAAGTAAAGATAAATTGCCATGAATTCATATGGCAATCATGCGAAATCGTTGGGATGGCACCATCGTTACCCTTCTTTTTTGCACCGATAATTGTATCAAGTTCTTCAAAACTAAGTTCTTGTAAGGCATTTGTAGCTTCAATATCAATAATATTTGTGTTTTTCATTGAAATCACCTCTTTTTTTTAGACAATTAACTTTCTTTATCCTAGTTACACTATTGATTTTACATACCGAAGATAAAGTTAAGATAAAGTAAACATAAAGACAAGATTAATTTTACCTATCCCTCCTTCCAACTCATCAGGGTATGCTATAATGATATAAAATAGAACATTCAGATATAGGAGGGACTTATCTATGAACTTTGACGAAATTCTATTAGCCAAAAACATCTTAATTGTTGATGATGATCTCGCATTAAACCGGTCAATAAAAGAAGTATTGCTAAATAATAAATTTGTAAACATTATAAGTGCGTATTCAATTGAAGAAGCAATTTCTATATACTCAAAAATAAATATTGAATTTGTTATATTAGATATTATGCTACCTGATGGGGAAGGGTTCGAGTTCGCTAAATATATTCGACGTGAAAAACAAGAGCTACCTATTTTATTTTTAACTGCCAGAGACAATCCTACTGACGAAATAATTGGATTTGATATAGGTGGCGATGACTACGTTACTAAACCGTTTATTCCTAAAAATCTCGTGTATAGAATTCTTTCCTTGTTAAGAAGAAGCTACAGAGATGAACTTGAAGTTATTTCGTTCGGAGATTGTTTACTTAATCTGAGGGCTGCTACTATCGAAAAAAATAATGAGTATATTACTTTAACTGCTATTGAGTTACAAATTCTAAAGAAATTGATTGCCAATAAAAATTATATCGTCTCTATTGATTCAATCTGCAGTACTGTTTGGGGAGACCATGATTATGGATATGAGAAATCCTTGATTGTTCATATTCGTAATCTTAGAGAAAAAATTGAAGATATCCCTTCTAAGCCGAAACATCTTCTGACAGTCAGGGGACTTGGATATAAATTTATACCGTAAGGAGCTTGACTATGAGCAATAATATTTTAAAAAAAAGTCTTTTAAAATATATTTTGTCCTTTATGTTCATTATACTCTTCAATATCGCCATCCTATCAGTAACAGTATTTTATGTTAGGAAACACCAAAATGTCACTACTACCATAAGTAAACTTGTAGATAACATATCAATTAATGAAGACTCTATTAATGTTAAAAATAAAGGACTAGATATTATAAGGAACAATAATTTATGGATTCAAATCATTGATGAGTCTGGAAATGAGGTTTTTAATATCAAAAAGCCTCATAACATTGCTTCTCATTTTACATATTCCGAAGTCATAAAATTTTCCAAATACTACTTAAATGATTATCCAGTCTTTACTCAGGAAAAAGCTGAAAAAATTATTATTATAGCCTTTCCAAAAGATAAAATAGCACGCTATCTAACAAATTATCTTGATTTAGATGTTATTAAAACACTACCTATTATTGTAATTGGTACTATACTATTGAACTGCTTATACTTTGTTTTGCTGTATCACTATAGCAATAGTTATATATATAAGCATCTATCACCTCTTATTAAAGCAATTGCTAACCTTCCTAGTGGGTTAGATAGAGCGATAAACTCTATTTCTGAATTAGATAATCTAACACATGCTATTAATAATGCTGATAAGCTATTGAAACAGAGCTCAAAATTTAAAGAAGAGTGGGTATCTGGTATAGCACATGATTTAAAAACACCGTTGTCTGTTATTATATCAAACATTTCGATTGCAATTGAAAAAATCTCTGACAAAGATCTTCTAAACTATCTGGATACTTGCCTAATTGAAAGTAGTTATATCCAAAACTTGTTAAATGATCTAAATATTTTTGCTAGACTCACAAATGGTGACCTACAACTTAATAAAGAACTCATAGACATAATACCCTTTTTCAGACGTATCATCATTCAAATAATCAATCAAGATATTTGGGATAACTTTAACTTCGAATTGGAAACTGATGATAATTTAAAAGATAAAAGGATGAATATTGAAAAAAATCTTATTTCACGTGTTATTCACAATGTCATTTATAATTCTGTGCTCCATAACCATGCCG
The DNA here is from genome assembly GCF_012396585.1 of Streptococcus ovuberis. Classification (GTDB taxonomy): domain Bacteria; phylum Bacillota; class Bacilli; order Lactobacillales; family Streptococcaceae; genus Streptococcus; species Streptococcus ovuberis. The sequence continues at coordinate 11,092 of NZ_JAAXPR010000012.1, read as the reverse complement.
GATGTGACATCAAAATCTACTTAAAACTTTTATCAGAAAATTATGTCGCAATCGTAATTGAAGATAATGGAATTGGTGCTTCTCCTGAATGTTTAAAAAACATTCAGGAGAATGAAAATTTCGAGTTTGATATATCAGGAGTTCGCAGGAGTGGCATGGGTTTAAAAATTTCTAAACACATAATTGAAGCTCATGATGGAAAATTAGCCATCTCAAGCAAACAAAATGAATACTTCCAAACATTAATTACCCTACCTATTCAATCTCATCTATTCGAATAACATACGCGATTATCAGTTTGATATTATAAATATCATCAAAAATCTCTATCAAGATCAAATTTGCTCTTACTTAGATGTACTTTATGGTCCGAATAACGGACAGAAAATCCACTTTTGTTTTATAAAATATTTCTAGCTTTCTAGTCTACTTATTCTTTATTCTAACGAAATATTTTTCTGTAAGCTTTGATTGATATTTCTTTTATCACTTAACAATTTTACAAATGTTTCTAACCTTCTAGCTACCTCCTCATATTTGTTAATGTCATTACCAAGTTCCTGTTGTAATTTTAAAATATCTGAATTGAGTCGATCTAACGTTATTGATTCCGTCATATTCATTTTAGTAAAGTCATACTTAGCTAAGTTTCTACTCTCATAATCACTACTCTTCAGATTGATAAGTACTTCCGCCATCTTATTCAAGGTGGCGATTTTTTCATTAGTTTGAGTCAGTTTAATATCTAGCTCTGCTATTTCTGAGACCAGTTCGTCTTTAATATCCTGATACTTCTTATCTGTCTCAGTTAACTCAATCAAGAGGTTAATCTCAGTAATCTTTTTCTGTAAACTTTCAACTGTTGGTCTTCTGTATGGTATCATCCGACTATCATTGGTCAACTGTCTAATCAAGGTTCGCCCTTTGATGTACTGATTCGTATCTGAGTATTCTTTATTGTAGACAAAGTATGACGTTGTTTCACGAATATAGACTTTATATTTTTTCTCATTATCTTCTTCAATAATATCTAGTTGATAGTTGGGAATGAAAATAAGGCCACTCTGCTTAATACCAAAAGACACCTTGATATAAATCCCCTCATCAACTAACTTCTCAATTTGGTGTTCTACAAGTTCCACTTCAAATTCATGAACGGCATCTCTCTTTTCCTTAAATTCCTCAAAGGCTTCCTCAATTTCTTCATTGGATACCTTCTCCTTATCACGTTCTTCTTGAAAAGCATGGTACTGTTCCTGTAAATTCTCTAATCCTTCTGAATCACCGACTTCCTTATTTTTAAAATAATCTTGAAAAAAATTGACATCATATAATTTCTTATCACTTATTTTTTTATGACTCAGACTGAATTGCTTTCCACTTTCTTCAAGTATAAAGATTACATTTTTTTGTTTTAAGTCAATGGTTAGATTCAATTCTTTTGCTTTTGTTAGTAACTCTTCTAAAGAATTGACACGGTTCAACAAAAATTCTAAACGACTTTCAATCTCTTGCTTGGCAAAATGTGTACGAAAAAATTCTTCATCATATAAATCTCGTTTGCTGAGTTGGCGTCCTCGAATTGGTTTTGTCATTGCTCTATCAGTCATCATGAATCGACTATGCTTCTGACTAAAATCAATGTGAACATGTAACTGCTCTGCTTTTTCCAAAAAATCCTCAAAGGACTCTGACTGCTGCATCAAAAAATAAAGGCGCTGCTTCAATTCAAATTTATGACTAGACTGCCTATATTTTTGATAGTCACGATACGAGTAACGCTTCTCAATAATTTTTGCCCCCGCCATTTTAGAAATACGGTCTGAAATCATACGGAGATTTCGTTCCAAGGCATAATTCCATATCAATTTTTTATCTGAGTTACTGTCTATGGCATTGATTAGGAGATGGTTGTGGACATGATCTTTGTCTGTATGAGTTGCTACGATAAACTTAAAGAGACCTCCTGTCAATTCCATCATAGTCTCATAACCAATCCGATTGATTTCTTCAGGAGTCAAATTATCTTCAGGAGAAAATGATTGGATGAGGTGATGGGCATGAATATTTTGCTGGTGTTTTTCTTGTCGGTCATTTCTAGATTCGTACAACTTGTCGTTATTGGTAAAGTTGACATTGTACATTTCTACCATTTCTTCATAGCTAGGAAAGTCTAAGTAATTGCTCATGCCAAAATCAGATACCAATTTCAAATTGTCCGTTTTATCTGGATTGAGAATATACTTAATTAAACGCCTACGATATTTTTTTCCGTGTGTCGCAAAGTGTTTAGTGACTACCATAGAGCTCCTTCAGTCTTTTCACTTCCACTTGAAATTCTTTCTCTACGCCAGAAATTAACTCACTAACTCCCTTACTCAATTCTTGTAACTGTTCCTGAGAAATCAAATGGCTTTGATTGATGGCACGCGCAATTTGATTAATGTTATTTCCAATCCGTCTCAATTCAAATACTAACTGGTCATAAGTATCCGTGTTAATCGTGACAAATGACATATTGGGATTCAGCAACACTTTTCTGGCATAGACTGAAAAATTTTGACAATGACTCTTAGCAATTCGTTCATTCAATTGATGTAACTCTGAATCTGTTAAAAATACTTTTTTGAGATTAGTGCGATATCGATAAACCATAGTAGCCTCCTATCTCATGTATTTTTCACGAAACTCATGACTGAGTGGTTGTACTTGATTGACTTCCGCAATCAATTCTTGAACGCAGGTCAATAAGATTGACACGTGTTCTTGAGTCACTTGGTGATTTTCTCTTGCGACAACTAGAACTTCATGCACATCTCGACTGATCTGTTCAAACTTTTGAGACTGCCAAAGGGAAAACCATTCTTTGGCAGCTAACTGTTTGTCATCAGTCATCAAAATTTTATCCCTGACGAATGGTGAAAAGTGACGATAATTATCAACCTCCATCATTTTTTCAATCTGTTTTAACTCATCTGTGGTTAGATTTACCTCTTTTCGAATGTCACGGTACTGTTCAGACATCTCTTTCCCTCACTTTCATCCTTTCTCGGGTAACCCCCGACCCCGTGTGTCATACGAGAAATTTTTTAAAGTCCTTGTTCGGTCTTTGCGAGCTCAGGCATTGTGGTCACAATACCCAAAAAATCATATCGCCAGCCGACCAAAACCTTCCAGTTTTGACAACTAACGATATGATAACTTGGTGGCTACGCCCCCAAACCCCCAGTAGAAAATCAACACTTGATTTTCATATGAATGATATAAGGATAAGAAGGATGATTTGGAAAAGTTATCACATTACAGAAGAAGGTAAGAAAAAAAGAGAGCTAAATGCTCTCGGAAACTATCTTAAATATTTAGCAAAATACTCTTTAAAAACATACGGTTCTAAACTCTTTGAAGAACACCCTTTAGATAGTTTAATACACTCTTTTGCAGTTCCTTTCCCTGGTCGGAGGTAAAATGCTCTAATCCCTTGAAGTAATTTACCATCTCTAGAATGATACTCTTGATTTGTCATCTCTTCTAACCGATTATCGACCGTTAAGGCAAATATATTTCCATAATATAAATTATCTTCATATTTAGATCTAGTCATATAATCCTGAATATCATATAACATAGATTTCATATTACGATAGTTAGGTGCACCTACTAATGCTCTACTCGCTCTATTTATACCATCAACATAGCTATATGCATCATTTAAATTGTTGAAACTCCTGAATCTCTTGGAATCAAAATACTTATATTCTCTATCTAACTGTGATTTTAATGCTCGTAGGATAGCTAAGGCAGTATTATCATCGTTATTTTTTATTGCGGTATAGGCTTTCTCAACTTCATCATTGTAAAAATCAATATGTTGATTAATTTCGGAGCCTAAAATACCTGTAATATCAAATTCAAGTAAATTATTTTCTAACATAATAATATTCCTCCTTACTAAATTTAACTCAGTAAATGTCTTTAATTTACTCATCAACTAAAGACAAAACATCAATAATATCATTTGGTTCAAAATAATCTTGTGCTTTTTGAATAATCTGACTATCATTACTCGGCATGTAAACAATTAAATTTTTCATTGCTCTAGTAATTGCAACATAGAATAACTTCTTAGTTCTTTTTTGGACATTCTCATTAACTGAACCTTTACCAAATAGGCTATCAAAATTATATTGATTCCATTTTCCATTATCTAATAAAACTAAAACATTATCATATTCACTACCTTTAACCTTATGCTGCGTTATAACAGATACATATTCTCTGAGATAAGCAATACTATTTACATATTCTTGAAATGGCATTATCTTAAGTCGTGACCATAAATAATGTCCCCTACTTTCAATAAAATTAGTAAATAAGTCATCCTTTGAAATTAATCCACTTTCCTCTGCAAGTTCTATGACTTTTCCAATTGTAATATCATCAACAGAGATTTTTGTCATAACTTTAGATAGACTAATTTTATCTTCTGATGAAGTTATATTAAATTTAGTGATACGTAAGAATTCATTATGCTTACCAGTTCTTCAAACGTTTTTCCTTTATCAGCTATCTTATTTTCATTGATTTTTTTCTTTATACCTGTAATTAATTTCACAAATAAATCAGTATTATATAATTCAAATAACTTAGAGAAACCTGCCATTTCTGCATTAAGTTTATGTGTCAGACGTAATTCTTTTGTTTTTTTATCTATATCAAATTCTAAAGCTTTATATAGTTTACTATTTCTAAGAACATCAAGTTGATTAATATCGTTCCCGTAGACAAATTTCACTGTTCCAGCAATGACACTCCCATCGTCCATATTGGGAGCCGTATCATCGTTGGAGGGAGTTTGAACTAAACCATCATTTCTAACTTTATTGGCTAAATCAATAACTTTTTTAGGATTACGACGATTTTGAGTTTTTTGTATCTTTGCCAAATTATAAGAATTTAAGTCTCCTACCCCTGAATCATAAATAGCTTGCATAGAATCTCCAAAAAAGCCTACAACATTTTTCTTAGTACTCTTTTGAAGATGCTCTAATAATATTTTCACAATTAGTGGACTTGTATCTTGATATTCGTCAACAAAAATATAGTTTGCAGTATCCGCTAAAACATCACATAACTTCTTATATTTTGAAAACATTTTTTCGGCAACTATTAGAATATGGTCATGACTTATTTGGACTTTATTTTGCTCTGTTATACTCATAGAGTACCATTCAGCATAGTCAACACGGACATCATCAAAGTAATCAAGTGAAATACTTTCTTCTTCAATTACATCCTTTGGTGAAACAAATAACTTTTGTGAATCATCATTTATTAACTCAACAAGACATTCTTTAATCTCTTTTTGGAAATTTCCAATGATATGCCAGATAAACTCATGAATTGTTGATACCCATAAATTATCATTAATTATTCGTGATTTAATTTCTGCAACAGCATTATTAGTATAGGTAATACATACAATTGATTTTTTAGGTTCTTCAATCGATATTTTTTCAATAATTGAAATTAGCGAATAAGTTTTACCACTTCCAGCACCGCCTTCAAGAATAAAATTTTGACCTTGTTTTATTGCTTCAAATACTTTTTCTACTTCTGGCTCTACTGTTTTCGTAACCATAATAATCCCTCCGAAATATATTTAGGTACTTTCCAAGTATTTTCTTCATCTTCAAAGTATAATAAACTTGATGCAAAGGCAGACTTTTTGTTCACTTTATTCCTAGCAAATGTATAGAAATCTTCTATTTCATCATCATCAAAGTTTTTTAAAGCTTCATATTCAATAAGACCATCTTTTTGTTTAATAATGAATTCTTTATTTAAACCGATAAAGGAATCTTCAAAACTAGCAGGCTGATAACCATTGTTATCTTCGGGAATTTGATATGCAATACGGATTCTATTATCTGGTGTTATTTTTTCAGCAAAACTTTTTTGAGTTACTGTTGAAAAAATTTCATCTCCTGAAATATTGAAGAAGCTTTTAAGAGAAGTATTTGACGTAGATGTAGCATTTACTGCTGAACAAGCGATAAAACGATTCTTTTCATTTTTATTTACAGGATCAATATCAGTAATTATCAATACTTTTATCCCTAAAAAGTCAAAAAATTTCCTAAACACTTGTGAATGAGCACCTGTTTCAATGATTGAAATGTTTTGAGAAAGTAATGGCATTATATTTGAACCTTGTTCTATTGGAGTTGCTATATCCACTTTTTGCATCATCGTTGGTAGTAAAATTCTTTCCGTATCCCCCTCAATACAAATGACTTTATCAGCGAAAAATAATTCACTACTGTTGAGAGTGAGATATTGCTTTACAAATCTATATCCTAATTGATCATCCTCATACTCTTCTTTTAATGAGTTAAAAGCTCTTGATGTTACTACGCCATTATCACGCTTAAAATAAATTAAATCATCAAAGTTACAATCAGACACTATGTGTGATGAATGAGTTGTAATTAAAGCTTGAATACCACTAATATATCCACTTGCTTTTAGTTCACCATCATGTTCCTTCAGCAAACCTTTAATATTCTTGATAAAAACATATTGCAATTGTGGATGTGTATGCGACTCTGGCTCCTCAATATAAACTAGATTAATATCGGCAGGATTATTTTTGATATCTGCCATCAACCTCTCTATTTCAAAAATCATCTCATATAGATTTAAATATCCCAAACCATTGTATGTTTCTGGTAATAAACTATCGTCATGTTTATAGTATAGTATTGTATTATTACTCAAAATGTCTTTCTCAGAAAGAGATGAATGAATTTCCAACTCTGATTCACTATCATTTCCACCAAATTTTTTTACTCTTTCAAAGATCGAAGTGAAAACTCCTTCATCTTCACCATCACCATTATATGCCTTGGTTAAAGCTTCATCTGCCTCTATAATTGCAGATTGAAGTAAATTTTTTGCAGCATTGTCAATATCATCACCATTATTTGATTTATAAAATAGATTTGATGTTTTAGATAGTGAATGATTATTTTCTTTATTTGATACTTCTCGATTAGCCCTAATCCCTCTTATTTTAATAAGTTTATGAATGTCTTTCATTTCAAGTAAATCAGACTTTTCTTCTGTCAATTTCTGTGTATCAGGATTATATCCCCGTGAGTTAATCTGCATCTCAAAAAATTTACTCATATTCTTCTTCATAAATGACTCAAATTTTGAAAAATCATCTGAAAAATCGCTTATTTCGGTATTTAAGTCATGAAGCTTCGGAATAGGGACTATATACGAAAAATCAAGAATAATAAAATTATTATCAGGATTTAAATCCATCATAAACACCTGAATGTTTTGGTACGAATCCGAATCTGAGTACTGAATCCATATTTGAAGATTTATTCCTAGAATAGGTTCTAATTCCGAGTCAGAAGTCTCCGACACCTTTTTTATATTTTCAAAAATTACTTTTCTATGATACAAATTTATATCTTCCCAGGTTAAACTAGAACTTTTATTTATTATCTTTTCTAAAATAGATAAAATTGAAGTTTTACCACAATTATTTTTACCAACAATTAAGGATAAATCTCCTTTTAATTCTAAGGAAAAATCTTTCAGTAGACGATAATTTTTAACATTAATTTTATTTATTTTCATAAATTCTACCTTTTTTCATTTCCAAAAACTCTCTCAATCGTTCCTGCTCCACCTTCAACATCTCCTCCTCTATCTTGCTCCATTTTCCAAATAGGCATTCTTGTAGCACTTCTGCCGCGGAGCCTTCATCAGTTTCAGAATCGTAGATACAAGTTCTATCTCTTTGATAAATCTGAATCTGGTCAAAGAGTTTATCGCTTTCAAGCTCCTTTAGGTTATCAATCAAGTTCTCTACAATTCCATCATGGTGTTCTTTTGGAGTTGCTCTGGCCTGAGTCGGATCTATGGCATAAAGCTCTTCGTAACGAATCAAGGTACTGAGATAGGACAGTTCTGGTTTGGTACCAATAATAGCTAAGGAAACTTGGTAGCCTTTTGATGCTAATAATTGAGCAGTTTTTCTTGGAACTTGAGTGGTACGCAAAGTTCCTTCAATTAACAAATGGTAGCCTTGCGTGCTAAGTTCGTCAACAAGATACTCTACCATTTTTCCTGCAAATCCCTTGGTATAGTCCACGCTGTCTTTACCATACTTTTCTTGCAAGGCTAAGTAATTGGGATGCTGAGAACGATAGCTATCGCCATCAATAATAATGATATTCCCTTGAAACTCTTTCTGCTTGATACGGTGTATCGTTGTTTTACCTGCTCCGCTTTGTCTACCAAGTAAAATAGCCTTTGGATTATCTGATGTCGTTTTACCTCGAGTTAAGGAACGAATGGTCCGTTTTAAGGCTAGGTCAAAGTCTGCTTGACTAAATGCTTCCAACCTCATTAAGCCACCACCTGATGACGAGCAAGCTCCAACATCCGTTCAATACCATCCAAATAACCATTGTAACGCTCTACCTCATCAAAGGTATCAACAAGATAAATCTTAGTATTGATAAGGTCTGACAAATCATCACTCATCAAAATCCAAGGGCTAGTCTCATTATCAAAAGCTATCCCTTGACTATCTTGATAGCGATACAGTTCGGATAAAATCGCTGCACCACGCTCTTTGATGATTTCTATTTTTAGAGTCAATTGATAATCTTCTACTGGTGTTAGCATCTTTTCTTCTCCTACAATATCGACATAAGAAACGTTAAATTTCTGACAAATACGATCTATTAGCTCTGTCGAAACAGAGCTTGTCCCATTTTCATAACGACTAAGGCTATTCCTTGAAATACCAATAATTTTTGCGAATTCTGGTTGTGTCAAATCATGAGTTCTTCGTAACGATTTAATATTGTCACCAATCATAGTTAATGCCCCCCTATTAAGTTACTTTCATTATAACACAAAAAACGGATAACGCACCAAAAATGGTGCGTTATCCGTTTTTTGGTTTCTTCGCCTGCCTAAACTGCTCTATCCGTTTTTCAAGTTGTTCAGTCCTCAGTTTATCCTTAGCTTCAGTAATGGTCTCATCTAGGCTAGGCTCCTTTTGTAAATATTTAAGAACTTTTTTTACGTCACTGGTTGTTTGGCTGGTTGAATCAAACACGACATCTAGTAATTGGTTAACCTTATGTAAGTCAGCTTCAGACATTCCTGATAAGCGATGAATGAGTCGTTTAAAACTATCTTGATGGTGTCTTTGCTTTTTGAATAATCTCATCTTCTCTCCTCATAAAAAGCAGCCCTTGTAAGGACTGCTCGTACTTACAAGTCATCAATAGCTTCTGAAATGGCTTGTAATTTTTTATTGTGCTTATTCTTGTCATCAATCAACTTGTGCAACTCTTCGATTTTCTTCTGACTTTGTGCAATATCCTCATTGTTTTGAGCCATCACATTGGCTAGATGTTGTTTGTAGTCGCTTGTAATGGTAGGTGATGGAACTTGTCTTGGCTCTACTTTCTCTTGTGGTTTTGGTTGTGAAACGGCCTGCTCTTTAGCCTTTTGTTGTTCCATCTCAAAGGCTGCCACATAATCAACCTCTCCAGGTTCTTGTTGTTTTTCCTGATGGAATAGTGCCGCAATCTTCGCACGTTCTTCTGATGAAGACGTTGGTATTTTATCATCTAGGGGTTGGTCAAAGGTCCAATCTTTTGTCATCTGTTATTCCTCGTTTCTATTATCGGATAGTGTTGGTTGTTCTTCTTGGCCAAAAGCCTGCGTCAATGCTTCATCAAAAGTCCAGGGACTATTTTGTTGGCGTTTGATAAAGGCTTGATACATCGCTGTTTGTAATTGATTGCGATAGGTCTCTAGTTTTTCCGTCTCCTTCGCAACTTTGTCCTCTTGCCTAGCTACTCTTTCAGCTAAGCGTTCAATCACACTCATAGGGTATCCTCCTTATTTCTTTCTAGCTTATGATAAGAAACTTGATTTTGTTATCACAAGTCTAAAACCATATTTCGCTTAGGTGGAGGATTACTTCTGATAACCTGTAACTTAGCCGATTGGATTACGTCCTTTAGAGAAAGGTCTCTCTGATATGTCACGACATCATTCCAATCTGCTTTAGTTTCCAGTTCCTGTAATGGTGGTAAGTCTGTTTCAATGGGAAGTCCTTTCTCAGATAACTTCTGACAAAAGTCTCTCCCTGCTTCATCATTGTCAACAGCCAAGGTTAATAAGCCTAGGTGCGTCTGAAAGAAAGTAGTCGTCTCTTGTATTGCATGAAGGTAATGCGTTAATCGACTTGGTTTGACAGTATCTAAAAACTCAGGTTTGCCTTGTTCCTCAGCTGCTAATCGTAAGGACTGATACGCAATCACAGAGAGTTTTAGACCTTCCATAGAAACTAAACGAACATCTGATAACTGCTTCTGATGGAGTTGATAATAGCTCATCATATCAATCACCGATTCACAAAAGATAAGGCGTTTCGGTTTTCCTATGTCAAAACTCATTCCCACATATCCATGAGAGTCTTTCATGATTTTCTTTAGGTAACCTCGATCATGTCTCTGATTATCTTTGACAAGCCCTTGAAGACTTGCCCCCTCTAGTTGGCCATGATGATTGTAACTCTTAAAGACAAGGACGGATTCTTGAAAGGCCTTTGTCTGATAATAAGCCTGTGCTAATAAGCCTTGTCCGCCAAAAGCATTGATAGTATCGTCACTTAAACCACGAATGTCATTAAGGTATATCCGTGCTTGGTCAAATGGTTCTTCTCTTAGATAATAACGAAAAGGTTGGTAAGCCTCTTCGACCACCTTAGCCTGTTCAAAGTCTCCAGTTTCAAGGTAGGACAAGGCTTCTTTGAAAGACACTCCTGCCATTAACTGAACGAAATCAATCACGTCTCCTTGTATGTCACGAGAAAACCATTTAAAAGTATTGGTATCCGAAAAAATCCGAAAGGAATCATGTTCTGGATGTTCATAGACTTGCCCTGATAGTCGTTTAAAAGAATAACCTAGACTTTCTGCCACCTCTAAAATCGCCTTTTGTTTCACTTTTTCAATTCTTGTCATCTCATCTCCTTATCAAAAAA
>NZ_JAAXPR010000011.1 GCF_012396585.1 Streptococcus ovuberis | reverse complement strand
CACCAACCCTATCAAAAAGAAAAGGCGTTAGGACTGAGGCAACAGTTCTAACACCAAATCTTAAAAATTTTTCAACTTTAGTATAGCACAGGGAGTGTCTTTTTGTGCTTTTTTTACTGTATTTTTTCAAATAAAAAATCCCCGAGCAGCCTAGAAACAGCTCAGGGAAGAACGCAACAAAAGGTGGCGAATTTCAATTTTCAATAATAGACCGTATAAATTCACTAAACTAATTTAATCCTATTAATTGCTTGATAAAATAACCCTTGACTCTAATCATTAATTCCAATAAACTTCTTCTGTTTCTCTAAAATTTGAAAACGTTTGACAATTTCTAGTTATTATAGTATAAAAGGGATATGAAAAGGAGGAAAATTATGTTAAATTTTCTAAAATTTACTAGAAGGATTACCATTTTATTGGCACTCCTGCTATTGGTTGCTTGTACCAAAAATGAATCCGAAACTCAAACAACCTCAACTAAAGAGTCAACTAAAGCACCCACTACATCATCAGAAACAACAGTTGCGCCTACTTCCATTATCAAAACCCACAACTATCAATTATTCGATAGTAAGGGATTGGATTCAAGACTTATTTACCATTATGAGGATGACAAGGTTATCAAGCAAAAAACAGAGAATATTGTTCTTTATTCTTTTTTAGGAATTACAGATGCTAAAACAGCAGAAGAAGCTTATCAAGCTCAAGCACAGCAATATCAGGGCTTAGAAGGTGTTGCTTATTCTATTCAATACAATAGTGACCGTATGATTGAGCATATCGAAGTGGATTATGAAAAAGCTAAGATTTCTGAAATTGCTCATATCATTGGGATTCCAAGTGAGCAAGCTAGCAAAATTAAGTTTATCAGTTTTAAAGAAAGTCAAAAAATACTGGAAACGAACGGTTACACAGAGATTAAAGATAACCAGTTTCAACAATTACCATAGTTTAAAAGGATTGGGTATTTTCCCAATCCTTTTACTCTTGGATAATTTTTTTGCACTTCCGTTCAAATTCATACCTCGGCATCATAACGAGATGATCACAATTGGTACAACGTATCTTGATGTCAGCGCCTAATCGCTTTACTTCCCAACAATTAGCTTTCTTACCGGTTGCTTTTATAGTACAGGCATGGGGCTTTTTCATTTCAACCAATGATCCTAATTGATACATAAGATCTCCTTTTGTTATAACATCTTAATTGGTCCGAACAGGGGTAATCAGCTGAATAAAGGTCCCTTGATCATTAGCAGGAATCAAAGTAAATGGTCGTACAGCAGAGATAAAAGAAATCGTCACATTTTCAGTATCCATAGCTTTTAGAGCATCAATCAGATAGGTTGGGTTAAAACTAATGGTTAAATCTTGTCCAGAAATAGTCAGAGCATCCAATTCTTCATGGACTTGACCGACTTCTGGAGAATTAACATGGGCTGATACGACACTGTTTTCAACTTCAAGTTTAACTGTTCCGTTAGTCGTTGCATTAGACAAAATGCGAGCACGTTCCATTGCTTGTCGGAGTTTTTCACGGTTGAAAGTCATTTCTGTCGTGAATGCTGTTGGAATTAAACGGTCTGTATCAGGATAATTACCTTCTAAAAGGCGTGTATAAAAACTAATCTGCTCACTTCTAAAAAGAATTTGATTAGCTGAGAAAAAGACTTCAACCGTTTCAATATCATCTGTAAATACTGCTGAAAATTCTCTTAGGGAGCGACTCGGAACGACTACATCAAAGTTATCTGATGGTTTTTCAAGAGAAATTTGGCGTTGGCTTAAACGATGAGAATCTGTTGCAACTGTTTTAAGGGTTTGGTTATCTGAGAGAACCAAGTGAACCCCTGTCAAAATGGGACGACTCTCTTGAAGACTAGCTGCAAAAGCTGTCTCGTTGATAACATTCTTCAAGGTTTTGGTCTCAATTAAAAGTGGATTTTCAGCCTGCATGTCTTGCAAACGTGGATACTGCTCAGCATCTTTTCCTTTTAAGGTAATTTCAGATTTGCCACTGGTCAAAACAATCTGATTTTTTTCAATTTCTTTAAAATCTAAGGTTATATCTGGAAGACTTGATACAACATTGATAAAGAAGCCAGCTTCTAATAAAATACTCCCTGAGGAAGTGATTAAGAGGCCAGCATTTTCTTCGTTAACAGGAATAAAATACTCAATAGAAATCTGACCATTTGATCCTGTTAGGGTTATGCCTTCTGAGTCAACATCAATTTTAACAGTTGAAAGAATTGGAATGGCATTCTTATGACTGATAGCACGTTTAGTAGTATTGAGAGCTTGTAAAAAATAGGATTTATTGATGGAAAACTGAATCATGAAAAACTCCTTTATTTATTAATGGTTATAAGGTTAGTAGTAGTAGTAGGCTTTGTGGATATTGTGGAAAAAGTCTCTTTTTATTGCCCTATCAACCCAGATGTTTTGAAGATAAGTTGTGGAAAACTTTTTTATTTATCCCAAGGCTATTTGATACGCTGGCGAATTGTCCTAATTTCTAAGCCTAGATTTTCATCTGTCTCTAACGCTTCTCTGATTTTATGATAAGCATGGAGAACGGTTGAGTGGTCTCTATTCCCAAATTCTTTACCAATCTTTGGCAGGGAATTATCAGTTAGTTCACGAGATAGGTACATGGCGACTTGTCTAGCAAGGGCGATGTGTTGAACTCGCTTTGGACCAGTAATTTCTTTGACGCTGACGCCATAGAATTTACTCACTTCAGCTTGAATACGCTCTATTGGGATAACTGTAATAGCAGAAGGTGTCTGCAAACGAGACCTCAGAGCTTCGACTACGGTATCGACAGTAATCATTTGCAAATGCTTTCCAGTAGCGACAAGGTTGACATTTTTTAAAGCACCTTCGAGTTCCCGAACATTTGAATCAAAATGGTTTGCTAAGTATTCAATAGCCTCTTGCTTGAAGTTGAGATGACTATATTCTTGCAACTTTTGGTTTAAAATAGCTACTCTGGTCTCATAGTCAGGAGGTGTAATATCAACAGGAAGCCCCCAGGCAAATCGTGAGACTAATCGTTCTGGTAAATCATCGAGTTGCTCTGGTGTCCGATCACTAGTTAAAACAATTTGTTTCTGGTTTTCAAAAAGCGAATTAAAGGTGTTGAAAAATTCTTCTTGAGTGGCCACAAGATTTTTACGGGCAAGAGATTGGATATCATCTATAAGCAAGACATCTAGATTGCGAAACTTTTGTTTGAGCTCATCCATCGTATTCAGACGAATGTGGGATACAAACTCGCTAATAAAGTTATCTGTTGTGATGTATTCAATTCTGGCGCGTGGATTCATCGAAAGAATGTGGTTTCCGATGGCATTGAGAAGGTGTGTTTTCCCAAGGCCAGAGCCACCCCAAATAAAGAGCGGGTTGTAAGCTGTTCCTGGAGCTTCAGCAACGGCTAAGGCAGCAGAAAGTGCCCATTTATTACCCTCCCCTTGAACAAAATTTGAAAAAGTATACTTGGGATTGACACTTGGTTTTACAAGAGATTCATAGCTTTCTACTTGGGAAGAAGCTACACTTGGCCTCTCTATCTGAGACATACTCTCCCGTTCTATAGGATTGGTTGCCTGATTAGAAAATTGATAAGTCAATTTCATTTCTTGGTCATAAACTTCAAAACCTGCGGTCAAAATAACAGCCTGTAAATTGGTATCCCAAAACAGTTGTTGAGCAGAATTATCTAGCTGGATCCTGGCTATATTTCCTTCAACAGCAATCAGTTTAGCTTGAGACACAAAAAAATCATAAGAGGATTGTCTCAGTTGTGAATGGGCTAGAATTTGGACGCGTTCCCAAAATAAGGCCTCTTTATCAGCCATTTTTCCCTCCTCAAACTCATAATTAGTCTTATTTTACCACAAAAAGGATATTTTTTCCACAACTTGTTGATAAGTTTCCACAAGTTTATAGAAGTTTTCCACAACTTGTTAATAAAACTAGTCGCAAGAGGATAATAAAAGCCCTTTTCAGGACTTTTTAGCTGTTTATAAGTTTGTTTAAGATTTTTTTCTATCCACTTCTGTCAGATAAAATGTGGATAAGTCGTTCTAATTCTTCAAGAGAAGAAAAAGGAATCGACAAATGCCCGGAGCCTTTTTGCGTTTCAGAAATAGCCACTTTTGTTCCGAGTTCTCGACTCAGTTTTTTTTCTATTTCCTGTACAAAGATGGTCTTGGTATTTTTTTTAGCGCCTGTTTTTTTAGGACTTACTAATTTTTCCAATTGTCTTACACTAATTTTTTGTTGGATAATTTTTTCCAACCATTCTTCCTGAAGGTTTGTAGCTTCAAAGGCTAAAAGTGTTCGAGCATGGGCTTGGGAAATTTTTTCTTCTTCTAAAGCCTCCAAAACTTTATCAGATAGCTGGAGGAGTCGGATAGTATTGCTAATATATGGCCTAGACTTTCCCATTGTTTGTGCAATCATTTCATGGGTGTTACCTCGTTCAATCAGTCGCTTATAAGCACGCGCCTCTTCGATTGGACTGAGGTCTTTGCGTTGCAAATTTTCAATAATAGCCTGATTCATCATGTCATCATCTGAGAGCTCTTTGATAATAACGGGAACATTGTCTAGACCAGCTAGTTGGCTGGCACGAAGTCGCCTCTCGCCAGCCATTAATTCGTAGCCAAGAATAGGGGATTTTCGTACGATTAATGGTTGAATAATCCCATTTTCTTTGATCGATTGAGCTAATTCTTGGAGATCTTCTTGATGGAAGTACTGGCGTGGCTGGTAAGGATTGGTTTGAATGTCTTGGATAGGTACATAATAGAGTTTTTCAGTCATAGCTCTATCATACTAAATTTCGAGGGTAAAGTAAATCTTCCCCCGATATGATTCAGAGGAAGAATGTTGGTAGGCTTAAGGAATTTTTTTATAAATCTTCTGTAGAACTAGTTAGGTGAACCTGCTCTGTTTGCTCCTTGCCATCACGGTAAAAGGTAACTTTTATGGTATCTCCAATATTTTTTGAGTAAAGGGCGCTTTGTAAATCACTACTTGTTGTAATTTTTTTGTCGTCGATTTTAGTGATGATATCGTATTTTTCTAGGATTCCATCTGCTGAGAGACCTGATTCGACATTTGCAATAACGATACCTGCTGTCAATTCAGAAGGAACTTTTAGTTTTTCCAATTCAAAGGTTGACAGGTCTGTCAAGTTAACCATTCGAATGCCTAGAGATGGACGACTTACCTTACCAGATGCTTCTAATTGCTCAATAATAGCAACTGCATCGTTTGAAGGAATGGCGAACCCAATACCTTCAATAGCAACACTGGAGACAGCGGAGACAGGACGAGAAGAAATTTTACTAGATGTAATGCCAATCACTTGTCCTTCAATGTTGATCAGAGGACCACCTGAGTTACCAGGGTTAATAGCTGCGTCTGTTTGGATGGCAGTGGTGGAAATAGTTTGACCGTCTTCTGATTGGGAGGTTACTGTCCGGCTGAGGCTAGAGATGATTCCTTGGGTGACAGAGTTTGCGTATTCGGTTCCCAAGGGACTACCGATAGCGATGGCTGTTTCACCTACATTAAGGATACTAGAATCGCCAAATTCTGCGATAGCAGAAACTTTCTCAGCATTAATTTTGACAACAGCGACATCAGAATAAGTATCGGATCCAACCAAGGTTCCCTCTACAATAGTACCATTGGCCAACTGAATATCAATTTTTTCAGCACCTGCTACAACATGCGTATTGGTTACTAGATAGGCAGAATCACCATCTTTCTTATAAATAATTCCTGATCCTTTACCGACAACAGTCAATTCAGCGGAATCCTTATTTTCAAAAATACTGTAAGGGTTATTTCCACTACTACTAGATTGATAATTTAAGACGGAGACTACCGCATCTTGAACTTTTTTGACGGCTTCAGTGGTTGAATTAGTGTTATTAGTTGAGATGATAGGAACTGTTGTTGACGGTTTATTGGAGTTTTCCACAGAAGTCCCTTGAGGTTTAGAAGTCAGTTGGTTTCCTAACACACCACCTATAAAGCCAACTGTTAGGACTGCAAATAAGTGTAAAATTGTTTTGATCAATTTTGACATAATATATTTCTCCTTTGCTATATTCTGAGAATTACTATATAAGCTTAGCCTTAAGCAAATCTTAAAGATTTCTCAGTTTTATGTATCTTATTTATGATAGGGGCTCCCTTGTTGAATCATAAAGGCTCTGTAAATTTGTTCAACCAAAACTAGTTTCATTAGCTGGTGGGGAAGCGTTAATTTACCAAAACTAAGCAGAAAATTGGCGCGTGCTTTAATATCCGGAGAAAGTCCTAAACTACCACCAATGATAAACGTCAGAGTTGAAAACCCCTGACTCGTTTTATCAGCAATCAACTGACTAAAGTCTTCCGATGGAAGTTGTTTCCCTTCAATAGCTAGAGCAATCACAAAATCTCTTTCTCCAATTTTAAGGAAAATCCGCTCAGCTTCTTTTGCCATAATCTGCTGCTTCTCTAAATCGCTAGCCCTATCAGGTGTCTTCTCATCAGCTAATTCGATGAGCTCGACTTTAGCAAAGCGTCCCAAGCGTTTGGTATATTCTGAAACACCATCCTTGAGGTATTTTTCTTTAAGTTTTCCAACAGTAATCAATTTTATCTTCATACTCTAATTGTAACACAAGTTTTTTTATAAGGCATAAATTGGCTAAAAATATGTTAGAATAGAGATACTATAATGTTTCACGGGAAACTTTTTATGACTAATAAAAATTATCGTATTTTTGAACGATTGCGCGTGGCTGTGCTTTTGACATTTATCAGTGGCTACATAGATGCTTACACTTACCATACACAAGGAGGTCGATTTGCGGCTGCTCAGACAGGGAATGTGATTTTCTTAGGTATTTCCTTAGCAGAAAAAAATATGGAGAGAGCTCTAGCTTATCTTATTCCCATCTTCATGTTTAGTTTTGGCCAGTGGTTTAATTACCTTGTTAGAGGTTATCTCAGCCGTCATAGCATCAGATGGCATGCTTTTAGCAGTATGATGATGTTGAGTTTACTGGTATTTATCATTCTTCTAACCCCTCTTTTACCGCCTATCTTTACTATTTCCAGTTTAAGCTTTTTTGCTTCCATGCAGGTAAATACCTTCAAACGCTTGCGTGGTATGCCTTATGCTAATGTGATGATGACAGGGAATATCAAAAATGCTGCGCATTTATTAGTCAAAGGCTTGGTTGAGAAAAATAAGGCTTATCAAAAAGAAGCTTTTTTAACCTATAGTGTCATTGTTTCTTTTATCATAGGGATTATTTTGTCAAGCTTAGTAACGGCTTACTTAGAGGAACATAGTCTTATTTTTCTACTGTTTCCAGTAGGTCTTGTGAGTTACTGGCTTTATTGTGAAGACGTTAAATGATAATGATAATGATAATGTAAAAAAAACATACCACCTTTTTAAGTGGTATGTTTTCATTTGATCCCAGCAGGATTCGAACCTGCGACCGTTCGCTTAGAAGGCGAATGCTCTATCCAGCTGAGCTATGAGACCTGCTAACTATATAAGTTTAACAAAAAAGAGACGCAACTGTCAAGATAAGAGAGAAAATAAATAAAAATTAATCAAAAAGTGTTGACAGTGAGTATAATTTAGGATATAATAAATCTTGTCTTCTTGAGAGATATTATGGTCCGTTGGTCAAGGGGTTAAGACACCGCCCTTTCACGGCGGTAACACGGGTTCGAATCCCGTACGGACTATATTTTTTTCCGCCATAGCTCAGTTGGTAGTAGCGCATGACTGTTAATCATGATGTCGTAGGTTCGAGTCCTACTGGCGGAGTTCTGGAAGTAATTGATACGTTGAGAAATCAACGTTTTTCTTTTTTTAAAATAAGAAAAGTCCTTATCACTTAACTGATAAGGATTTTTTATATGCCCTGTTTCTAGTATAGAAAAAATGATGGATAATGAATAAGAAGAGACCACATAAAAAGCATAATAGTCCTATCAAGAAACCTTGGGGGATAAAGGTAAGAATAACCTCCCCTCTTCCTTCAGGAACATTTATATGAATCAGACCATCTTGAAAGGGTTCAATCGGTATTGTTTCACCATTGACAATCGCAGACCATCCTTTATCGTAAGGTATCGTATAAAGCAATGATTGGTCAGCTTTAGCCTCATAGTTTGTTTTTACCTGATTTCCCTTTACAGTTGTCTGAGGCATTCGCTCAGTTAATTTTTCGAAGGCTGATTCATAAGCTTTTATAGATAAAGCATAAGCCTTAGGATAGTCAAACGAAACAGTAGATTGTTGGGGAAAGTGAAGGGTGACGTTGATTGTTTGATTAGCTGTAAAGTAGCCTAAGTCAAATAATGTAAAGCTATTATCAAGTGTGTAAAGGTAAAGATGATCATTGACAGAAATCTGTATTTCTTGGTGATTATCATTAGAAAGGATTAAATCTGGTAAGGAAATGTAAACTTGACTGTCAACTTCTGTTTGTAAGGTGAAAGATTTGGCTAAGCCAACAGATTGATCAACAGAATCAGCCTTTGTTAGCGTTTGACGTTTATCTTTTAAATGATTTCCATGATGGTCAAAGACGGATAGCTGGCTAAAGTAAGTTAAATTAAGCCCAGTTAAGGCATTGATGAGGTCAGTTTGATTATCTAAGCTCAGAGAAGTTAATTCAATGTCTTGGTAGGATTTAGGAATTAGTAACCCCAGTTGACTAGCGTTGACATTTTTATAAAGGTTTAGTTGGTTAGAACTATCCTGTTTTTCAAAGCCGTATTTCAGTGGCATTTCTTGACTAATATTGTATTTTATAGCAAAGAGGGAATCCATAAGAAGAGTATTATTCTGATAACGGAGATTGAGATTAGTTCCAGATGATTTAAATCCTAATTTATCAAGCAGTTGACTGGAAGCCCTATTTCGGATTGACGAAAATTGAGAAATCCCATTATAGTTATATTTCATACTGTCATTGCCAGTTTGAGGCGTTTGTCTTTCCATTCGGAAAAAATGGTAGTTATCATTTCGAGTGCTGTCAACTAAATTGACAATATCAGCCATGTCTTGTTGATAACTTTTTTGAGAAGGAAAATGCCACTCTGAGTCTATTCCAGATATCTGATAGTAAGAATTTAAGGATACTTCAAAAACTGTAAAGAAGAGCAAACTAATTGTAAACATATTCTTTGTGAATACTTTTTTTATGAAACAAATAAAAATAATAACGTAAACAATTAGGAATTCTACTGTCAAGAGATAGTGAATGATTTCTAAAAATGGATAATGATTTTTGAAGTAGAAAGTTAATCCAAAACCAATACTTACCAGAAGAATGGCTGTTAGAAAAGAACTTAATTTTAGTTTTTCTATCTGTGAAAAAACTTCTGCCGCAGTAAAAATAATCAGGAGAGAAAAAAGCCAAGCATAACGGTGGAGAAACATATTTGGAGCATGCATTCCTTGCCAAAATAAGTTAAGCGGTTCAATATAGAAACTAAAGATTAGTAGGAAAAATAGACCAAGATAGGTCAGCTTAACTTGCCATTTTATTGGTTTGATGAAGAAAAAGCTAACTGCTATTATGAGAGGAACAAGGCCAACATAAATCATTGGGATAGCTCCAAATTTAGTTGTGTCGTAGCCACCAACCATACTTTTAGCAAAGATATCGAGCCACCAAGAATTTTCAGTTTGTAGCTGATTGATTACCGTGAAATTTTCACCATGAGTTCTAAGGTCTAACAAAGCTGGTAAAATCATAATCAAACTGGTTAGGCCTGATAAAGTTGACACAATTGTAAACGAAAAAAAGGTCTTTATTCTTTCTTTAAAATTCCAGCTAACCTGAAGAAAGTACCAAAAAATAAGGAATAAGGCTGTCATATAGCCAAAATAGTAATTTTGAATAAAGAGAAGGGTCAGACACACATAATAAAGTGTAGTACCTTGCTTTAAAATAAGCCTATGGAGACCTAATAAAATAAGAGGAACCCACAGAAGAACATCTAGCCACATATTAATCTCTAATTGACTGACTGTAAAACTCATCAAGGCAAAATGAGTAGATAAAATAAGTGTCAACTTATTGTCAATTTTATGGTAAATATGGTGTAAACTATAATAAGAAGACAGCCCTATTAATCCAAATTTGAGGACAGTAAAGAGATAGATCGCGTCAGGCATAGTTTTTAGACTAAAAAAGTAAACAAAGGGAGAAAAAATACTTCCCAGATAGTAGCTTGAAAGGGCATAAAAATTGAGTCCTAAACCACTTGTAAAGGTATAAAATAGATGACCATCTCTATGTAAAATATTTCTCAGAGTGGTATTAAAAATAGCATATTGATGGAATCCATCGCTAGCAAGGATGGTTCGTTCACTCCCCAAGTAAATTCCCTTAACAGCAAGGACAGTTGTTATGATAAGAAGTGGAATGAGAAAAGATAGGAGATAGTAACTTTTAAGGTTTTGCCTGGCTTGTCTTCTTGAATTTGTCATATTCTTATTGTAACAGAAATTATGAAATATAAAAAAGCAAAGCTGTTATACCTTGCTTTTAAATGAGTTAATTTGATAAGGTTAAGACTTCCAAAGTTCTTGAACTTTGGCTTGGACTTCTTTATTTTCAAGAAATTCATCATAGGTTTCATCAATGCGATCAATGACCCCATTCTTAGAAATCACAATGATGTGATTGGCTAAGGTTTGGATAAATTCATGATCGTGACTGGCAAAGATGATTGATTCTTTAAAGGTTTTCAGTCCATCGTTTAAGGAAGAGATGGACTCAAGATCTAAGTGGTTGGTTGGATCATCTAAGATTAGGACATTGGATTTCAATAACATCAGTTTTGAAAGCATGACACGGACCTTTTCTCCCCCTGACAAGACGTTGACAGACTTGTTAACTTCATCGCCAGAAAAGAGCATCCGTCCTAAGAAACCGCGGAGGAAAGTATTATCATCTTCTCCTTTGCTGGCAAATTGACGGAGCCAGTCAAGGATGGACTCATCACTAGCAAAGTCCTTGCTGTTGTCTTTTGGAAGATAGGATTGAGAAGTGGTTACTCCCCATTTGACAGTTCCTTCGTAATCAATATCTCCAACCAAGGCTCTAATTAAAGCCGTTGTTTGAATGTCGTTCTGTCCGATAAGGGCAGTCTTATCACCTGGTCGCAGAATGAAACTAATATTATCAATGACGGTCTCTCCATCAATTTTGACAGAAAGATTTTCAACAGTCAAAAGGTCATTGCCGATTTCACGCTCAGCCTTGAAACTAATGAAGGGGTATTTACGGCTAGAAGGAACAATTTCTTCTAACTCAATCTTATCCAACATTTTTTTACGCGAAGTGGCCTGTTTTGATTTGGAAGCATTGGCGGAGAAGCGGGCAACGAATTCTTGAAGTTGTTTGATTTTTTCTTCAGCCTTGGCATTTCGGTCAGCTTGTAAGCGTGCTGCTAACTCAGAAGATTGTTTCCAGAAATCGTAGTTACCAACATAGAGCTTGATTTTTCCAAAGTCCAAATCGGCCATGTGGGTACAAACTTTATTAAGGAAATGGCGGTCGTGGGATACGACGATAACGGTGTTCTCAAAATCAATCAAAAAGTCTTCTAGCCAATTGATGGACTGGATGTCCAGACCATTGGTTGGCTCATCTAGCAAGAGGACATCGGGCTTGCCAAAAAGCGCCTTGGCGAGGAGAACCTTAACTTTGTCTCCATTAGACAATTCACTCATATTTTGGTAATGTAAATCCTCGGGAATATAGAGGTTTTGCAGCAATTGGGAGGCCTCGCTCTCTGCTTCCCAACCACCCAGTTCAGCAAATTCGCCTTCTAATTCAGCTGCACGAACACCATCTTCATCAGAAAAGTCTTCCTTCATGTAGATGGCATCTTTTTCCTTCATAATGGCGTAGAGCTTTTCATTACCCATGATAACCACATCAATAACCCGTTCATCTTCATAGTCAAAGTGGTTCTGACGTAGGACTGAGAGCCGTTCGTCTGGACCGAGTGCAATGTGGCCTGTGGTCGGTTCAATATCGCCTGCTAGAATTTTAAGAAATGTAGATTTACCAGCACCATTGGCACCGATTAAACCATAGGTATTGCCGGGTGTAAAGCTAATGTTAACTTCATCAAAAAGTTTACGATCGCTAAAGCGTAGTGAAACATCTGAAACTGTAAGCAAAGTGATTCTCCTCATTATTGTGTTTTCCTCATTTTACAGGATTTTAGCTTTTTTTTCAAATATTCCTATCACGCTTATTCCAAACTGTAGAAAAACTTGACAAATCCTGTAAATTTCACTAGAATAAAACCATCAGAAAAAGTAAGGACATCAAGCCTCTAGAGAGTTGGCGGTTGCTGTAAGCCAATGGTGGTTGTCGCTGAAATGGATCTGTGTTCCTAGTTTGAAGACCTAAAGAGGTGAGTTTAGCTCACAAAGTAAGGTGGCACCGTGTTTGTAACGCCCTTGCATCTTTTTTGATGTAGGGGATTTTTGTTGATATTTTAAAGGAGAACATCATGACCAAACCCATTATTTTGACGGGAGACCGTCCTACTGGAAAATTGCATATCGGGCACTATGTTGGCTCGCTGAAAAACCGTGTCTTGTTGCAAAATGAAGGCAAGCACGACCTCTTTGTCTTTCTAGCAGACCAGCAGGCGCTGACTGACCATGCTAAGGATCCACAGACCATCGTGGAGTCTATTGGGAACGTTGCTCTAGATTACTTGGCAGCCGGTCTTGATCCAGAGAAGTCAACCATTTTTATCCAGAGCCAGATTCCAGAGCTGGCCGAGCTGACCATGTACTACATGAACCTCGTCTCTCTTGGTCGTTTGGAGCGCAATCCAACCGTTAAGACGGAGATTGCTCAAAAAGGGTTTGGAGAGAGCATTCCGACGGGCTTCTTTGTCTACCCCATTGCCCAAGCCGCAGACATCACAGCCTTTAAGGCTAATCTCGTTCCTGTCGGCACTGACCAAAAGCCGATGATTGAGCAAACCCGTGAGATTGTCCGTAGCTTTAATCACACCTACAACTGCGAAGTGCTGGTCGAGCCAGAAGGCATGTACCCTGACAATGAAGCAGCCGGCCGCCTGCCAGGCCTTGATGGCAATGCTAAAATGTCCAAATCCCTCAATAATGGTATCTATCTGGCAGACGATGCTGATACGGTCAAGAAAAAAGTCATGTCCATGTACACCGATCCCAACCATATCCGTATCGAAGACCCGGGCAAGATTGAGGGCAATATGGTCTTCCATTACCTTGACGTCTTTGGAAGTGAGGAGGATAAGGCAGAGATTGCAGCCATGAAAGAGCACTACCAGCGTGGCGGACTTGGTGATGTCAAGACCAAACGCTACCTCCTTGACATCATGGAGCGGGAGCTGGCGCCCATTCGCGAACGCCGCTTGGAATTTGCCAAGGATATGGGCGAGGTTTACCGCATGCTGGAAGTGGGCAGTGAAAAAGCCCGTCAAGCAGCAGCTCAAACCTTGTCAGAGGTCAAAGCTGCTATGGGGATTCAGTATTTTTAAGTGGCTAAAAACAGTAGGCTCTCACCTACTGTTTTTGGGTTGCAAGAGCAGAACAAACACCCAGATTTGCTATGGTCTAAAAATCTACTCATCACGGTGGATACTAAACCAGAGGTAGACGTAACGAGCGATATAGTAGAGTATGCTACCGATGAAGAGCAGCCATGCTATCAATTCAATAAAGCCCAGAAAACCACCGATGATAGGCAGTTTTTTGAGCCAGGAACTAATGAGAAAGTAAATGAGAAATATCAGCCAAAACGGCCAACGTTTTTTTAGTTTTGGTGCCATAACATCTTTCCTCCGTACTTTTTCCTAATACTAGTATAGCATATTACGGTTTTAGCTTCAAATTGGGTAAAATCCCACAAACTTTCTTGACAAATAGGGTGAGCGTGATAAGATAGTAACAATAAAAAAAGAAAGAGGTTCTTCTAATGTCAAATTGGGAAACAAAATTTTTGAAAAAAGGCTTTACCTTTGATGATGTCTTGCTGATTCCAGCTGAGAGTCATGTCCTGCCAAATGAAATTGATTTAAAAACACAATTAGCTCCTAATTTGACCCTCAATATCCCTATTCTTTCAGCTGCCATGGACACTGTGACAGAGAGCCAGATGGCTATTGCAATGGCACGTGCTGGCGGTATGGGGATTATCCATAAGAATATGTCAATTGAAGCTCAAGCTGAGCAAGTCCGCAAGGTGAAACGCTCTGAGAATGGGGTTATCATCGATCCGTTTTTCTTGACGCCAGATGCTCCTGTTGAGGAGGCAGAAAACTTGATGGCAACCTATCGCATTTCAGGGGTTCCGATTGTTGATAGTATTGAAAATCGAAAATTAATTGGAATCATCACCAACCGTGATATGCGTTTTATCTCAGATTATACGCAACCTATTTCAGCTAATATGACTAAAGAAGAGTTGATTACAGCACCGATTGGGACTGATTTGGAAACTGCTGAAAAAATTCTGCACGAGCATCGTATTGAAAAACTCCCTTTGGTAGATGACGATGGCCGTTTGGCAGGTCTCATCACCATCAAAGATATTGAGAAAGTCATTGAATTTCCAAATGCTGCCAAAGACGAATTTGGACGCCTTCTTGTCGCCGGTGCAGTTGGGGTAACTTCTGATACCTTTGAACGAGCTCAAGCCCTCTTTGATGCTGGAGCAGATGCTATCGTTATTGATACGGCCCATGGTCATTCGGCAGGTGTTCTGCGTAAAATTGCTGAAATCCGTGCGACTTTCCCAGATAAGACCTTGATTGCTGGTAACGTAGCTACAGCAGAAGGAGCCCGTGCCCTTTATGACGCGGGTGTTGATGTGGTGAAAGTTGGAATTGGCCCAGGCTCGATCTGTACAACCCGTGTTGTAGCAGGTGTCGGAGTCCCTCAGATAACTGCGATTTACGATGCCGCTGCAGTAGCGCGTGAATACGGTAAGACGATTATTGCAGATGGTGGCATCAAGTATTCAGGAGATATTGCTAAGGCTCTGGCTGCAGGTGGGCATGCTGTCATGTTAGGATCTATGTTAGCTGGAACAGATGAAGCTCCTGGAGAGACAGAAATTTTCCAAGGACGCAAGTTCAAGACTTATCGGGGGATGGGATCAATTGCGGCTATGAAGAAAGGCTCAAGCGACCGTTATTTCCAAGGCTCTGTTAACGAAGCTAATAAGTTAGTGCCAGAAGGGATTGAAGGGCGTGTGGCCTATAAAGGTGCCGTAGCGGATATTGTCTTCCAGATGGTTGGAGGTATTCGTTCTGGGATGGGTTATGTCGGTGCTGCAACCATTCAAGACTTGCATGAAAAGGCACAGTTTGTCGAAATGACAGGTGCCGGTTTGAAAGAAAGTCACCCA
Source organism: Streptococcus ovuberis (assembly GCF_012396585.1). Lineage (GTDB taxonomy): Bacteria > Bacillota > Bacilli > Lactobacillales > Streptococcaceae > Streptococcus > Streptococcus ovuberis. Next base: position 55,857 of record NZ_JAAXPR010000011.1, on the reverse strand, counting down.
CACGATGTTCAAATCACAAATGAAGCCCCTAATTACTCTGTTCAATAAACAGATTGACAAATGTTGACAATTTTGTCAATTATAAAAGCAAACAGCCAGGCTGTTTGCTTTTTAGTTTTTAAAAATTGACAGAAATGTAAATTAATATTTCTTTTCGACAATAGTGCCCTTATCTACTTCAAAAAGTTTCAAATCATCAGGCAGATGTTTGAGATGATCTAAACTGGTGGTGGTAATGAAGGTCTGAACGTCTTTAGAAATCGTTTCAAGCAACTTTAGTTGACGATTATTGTCAAGCTCACTCATAACATCGTCAAGCAAGAGTACAGGGCTTTCTCGAGTGACACTCTTCATGAGCTCTATCTCTGCTAATTTTAGAGACAAAACAAGGCTACGTTGTTGGCCTTGACTGCCAAAATTAGCGTTGACACCATTGATAAAAAAGTTTACATCATCCCGATGAGGGCCAATACCAGTATTCTTTTTAAATAAATCGCGTTGACGAGATTTAATCAGTGCCTCATTAAAGGCTTGATAAATGGTTTCGTCATCTACAAAATCAACGGAGGACTGATAAGAAATAGAAAGCTGTTCTTTTTCTTGGGAAATGTCCCAATGTTTCTTTTTACTGAAATTTTCAAGTTTTTTTATAAAATCAAGACGATGTTTTATAACACTGGTTCCAAATGTAAGGAGCTGTTCGTCCAAGACAGCCAGAAAATCAAAATCAACTGTTTCAGCCTGTTTCAGATAAGTATTACGCTGTTTAAGGACATGGTTATAACTAGCGAGTTCAGAGAGGTAGAGGGGTTTGATCTGTCCCAACTCCATATCAAGAAACTTTCGCCTTAGTGCAGGAGCTCCTTTAATCAATTGTAAGTCCTCTGGTGCGAATAGGACAACATTGAGATGCCCAATGTAATTAGAGAGTTTTGTTTGTTTGAGATGGTTTACTTTGGTTACGCGTCCCCTGCTACTTAGTTGGACTTCTAGCGGAAGATGGCTGGTTTGCTTTTCTATCAGACCACTGACCCGTAATTCAGCACTTGAAAAATGAATCAAATCTTTGTCAGAATGGGTCCTATGACTCCTCGTTAAGGAGAGAAAGTAAATGGCTTCTAAAATATTGGTCTTACCTTGGGCATTTTGACCAAGAAAGACATTGAGTCCTTTATGGAATTCGAGGTCTTGTTCTGAATAATTCCTAAAATCTTTAAGGGAAATCGATTTTAACCACATGATTAGGTACCAGGAAAGCGAACAGCAGGCTTTGGTGAGTTTTGAGGCATCTTGCTCTTTTTAAGATTCTTGTTCATTGATTTGACCAGTTTTGCCACGCGTTCTTTTTCAGCTTTTTCGTCTTGGTGGTTGGACAGTTCATCAGCACTAGGTGCGATGATTTGAATGGTAATGCCTTTATTAGGTAGAGTAATTGTATCACCAACGCGAATTTTTTTACCCCTGCGTGTTTCTTTTTCACCGTTAAATAAAACCAATTCTTGGCTAAGAAAGCCCTTAATAGCACCGCCACTTTGAATAATTCCTAGGTCTTTTAGGAGAGCTTGTAGGGTGATAAATTCTTCAAATAAAATATAGTTCATGTCTTATGCTCCTTCGTTTCATTATAGCATACTTTTTTGGCAATCTTCATCCCAAAATTCAGCAAAAATCATCTAGAAAAGGTATAATAGATGTTTAGAAAGACTTGGAGAATAGTAGAACAATGAAATTGGCAGAAGGTGTATATCTTCATTTTAAGAAAACAAATAAGTTTAAAACTCAGCGAATCAAGGTTCGCTTTTCGGCTCCTTTGGACCAAAAAACAATCGCTAGCCGTGCTTTAATAGCCTATCTCTTGGAGTCAGCTAATAAGCAATACAAGACTCCTCAATTGTTTAGAAAGCAGTTGGCAAGTCTTTATGGAGCGACTTTGGAAACAAATCTTGCTAAAAAGGGAGCTGTCCATATTATTGACCTAGACTTATCTTTTTTATCTCCATCTTACACTATGGGAAAAGACCTAACTGCAGAAGCCTTAACCTTCTTAAAAACATGCTTGTGTGATCCTTTGACTCAGGCAGATGGTTTTGATCCACAGTTTTTTGAGATAGAGCAGGGGAATCTTTTAAATGCCTTAGAAAGTGAGCAAGAGGATAACTTTTACCAGGCGCATTTAGCGATTAATCGTTTGTTTTACAAGTCTGAAAACTTGAGTTTGCCAAAGCATGGGACTATAGATTTAGTGAAGGCAGAGACACCGCAATCCGTTTTTCGTAGTTTTCAAAGGATGTTGACACAGGACCGTGTAGATATTTTTTGTTTAGGTGATTTTCAGGTGGATCAAGTCCAACGTATTGTGAAGTCATTTTCGCTGGCAGATCGTTGGCCTGAGTTAGATTTCCAGATTGATCAGGGCTTATCTAAAATAACCTCTAAGGTCATTGAAAAAAAGGAGGCCAACCAATCTATTTTGGAGTTGGCTTACCATGTGTCAGCTCCCTTTGGAAGCAAATCTTTCTTTAGTTTGCTGGTTTTAAATGGTCTGTTGGGTGGTTTTTCTCATTCTAGATTGTTTACTTCTATTCGTGAAAAAGAAGGTTTGGCTTACACTATTGGAAGTCAAATCGATAGTCTGACCTCTTATCTGAATATTTATGCTGGAATTGATAAGTTAGACCGGCATAGGGCTATGACTTTGATTCACCAACAGTTATTAGCTTTAAAACAAGGACAATTTAGTTTAGCAGAATTAGAGCAAACAAAGCGAGCATTGAAAAATGCATTAAAAATGGCTGAGGATCGGCAGATTCACCTGATTGAACAACTTTATACTCAAACAGTATTCGAGGAGTCGTTGACAGAAGTTGACAATTGGTTTACAAAAATTGACAAGGTTAGTAAAGAAGATATCCGCCATCTGGCGAAGGAAATTAAACTACAGGCTGTTTATTTCTTGGAGGGGAATCTATGACTTTAACAAAACAATATTACCCTGATTTAAAGGAAACTGTCTACCGAAAAATTTTGGATAATGGACTAGAAGTTGTTTTTATTCATAAGCCGGATTATCAGGAAACTCTAGGAATCATGGCTGTTCGTTTTGGTGCTCTAGATACTATTTTTAGACCTAAATATCGCAAACTATATCGTCAATTTCCAGCAGGAATTGCTCATTTTTTAGAGCATAAGCTTTTTGAAATGTCAGATGGAAGTGATGCGGTAGCCTTGTTTTCGAATTTAGGTGCGGAAGTTAACGCCTTTACCAGTTATCAGCAGACGGTTTATTATTTTTCGACCACAGATAATGTAAAGGAAAGTTTACAAGTATTACAAAAGTTCACAGAAACATTCCACATTACGCAGGAGTCACTGGAACGCGAACAATCCATTATCAGTCAAGAAATTAATATGTATCAGGATGATCCCGATTACCAGCTTTACATGGGACTTTTGAAACAATTATACCCAGAATCTGCCTTATCTGATGATATAGCTGGAACGTTACAGTCGCTTGAGGAGGTTAATATAAAGGATCTGAAGATGAATTTTGATCTTTTCTATCAACCATCAAACAAACTTTTGTTAGTCGTTGGGCCAGAAAATCCAGAGGATCTTCTTGTTGACATTGAAGCTTATCAGGCTAAAAGCCGTAGGCGAAAGGTTTATGAGATTGATAAAAGAGACCATGACTTTCTTCCTGTAAAGCAATCTTCACAGATAGAACTTCCGATATCAGGACCGAAGCTTGCTCTAGGATTTAAAGGAAATGTTAAGTTTACAAGTTTGTCAATACCTTTTTATCGGTTGGCTATCAAACTTTTTTTTGCAATGGCCTTGGGGTGGACTTCCTCGACTTATCAAGAGTGGTACGAAAAAGGACGTTTGGATGATTCCTTTCAAATGGAAATTGAAATTCATGATGCATTTCAATTGGTGACCATGACGCTAGACACACATGAACCCTTGGCCATGTCCAATCGACTCCGTCAATTGCTTAAAAACATTACTACTTTACCAGATTTTAATCAGGAACATCTGGACTTAGTCAAGCAAGAATTGTATGGAGACTTTTTGAAATCTCTGAACAGTCTTGAGCAACTAGCGATGCATTATGTAGATGGCTGGATTGGAAAAGAGGATGGTCTTGCCCTGACTGAAATGCTGGATAAACTTAGTCTAGAAGATGTTCTCTATGCTGGACAAGATTTTATCAAAACATCGGAAGTCTCAGATTTTATTATTTTTCCGCAATAGGTCATCGAAAAAAAGTAGAATTTTTGCTACAATAGAAGGCAAGTAATAAAAGAAAGGGGGAAGCCATGGCTGAACAAACGATTGGTCAAGTTTTACGTGCAGCGCGTGAGGAGTTTAATTTAACGGTTTCAGATGTCTATAGTAGTTTAAAGATTCATAGGCGATACATCAGAGCTTTAGAGCGAGATCACTTTGATGTGATTCCAGGGCAAAATCAAGCGCGTAATCTTCTAGCTCGCTATGCAGAGTTTCTAGAGTTAGATTTGCCAACGATTTTGGAAGCATACGATAACCATGAACCTTTGATGGTCTATCAACTTCCTACAAACGATCCTCGCTATGTGCGTTTCAGTCGGAAAAAAAGACCTAAACAGAGTCAAAGCTATCTTCCTTTTTTCTATCTGTTACTTTCGGCTTGTTTAATTATTGGCCTTGTAGGAGTAACGATTTGGCACTATTACCAAGATCCTTCTGAAGAGTCTAAAAAAGAAACCCATACTTATCAAGTTAGCTACCAGACAAATTCTTCCGAAGCATCTTCAGAGCCTTCAAAAATAGACCAAGAGACAAATTTGAGCACAGATCGTTCGTCAGCTCCAAAAAGTCTGCCATTGGAAATTGTGCTGACGCCTGAGCAGACGCTTGAAATCAGACAGGCGCCCGATAAGGTTGAGATTAGCTTATCTGTTGATCAAACAGAGTCTTGGGTATCTCTTTCTGATACAGAACTAGCAGAGGGCAAGCTCCTGTCACCGGAATCCCCTTCGGTTAGTGTTTCGGTTGATAGACAGATAAGGCCTCAAGTGATGTTAAGTATAGGTTCTTTGGAAGGGTTGAGTCTCAAGATTAATCAGCAAACTGTGGATCTATCCTCCTTGCCTAACCAACCAACTAATCTCACTCTCATTTTTAAGTAAAGGATTGAACGATGTTTGAAAAATACACCCGTAAAGAAAATCTCCCTAATAGCCTAACGGTTCTGAGAATATTGATGATTCCTGTTTTTCTACTGATTTTAACTGTTTCAAAATCTACTCTCGCTCACGTTTTTGCGGGCATTATTTTTGCGATAGCCAGTCTGACGGATTATTTAGATGGTTATTTAGCTCGTAAATGGCAGGTAGTAACCAATTTCGGCAAGTTTGCAGATCCTTTGGCAGATAAAATTCTTGTGATGTCAGCCTTTATTATGCTTGTGGAACTCGGTTTTGTTCCAGGTTGGGTAGCCTCGGTTATCATCTGTCGAGAATTGGCCGTTACGGGTTTACGACTCCTATTGGTAGAGACTGGTGGGGAAGTTTTGGCAGCAGCCATGCCTGGTAAAATCAAGACTTTTACGCAGATGTTTGCCATTGTTTTCTTACTGTTTCACTGGAACCTTATTGGTCAAATTTTCCTTTACATAGCGCTATTTTTTACCCTATATTCTGGATATGATTACTTTAAGGGAGCTGGTTTCTTGTTTAAGGACACATTTAGATGACTATTATTGAAGTAAAAAATCTCACTTTTAGGTATAATCAAGAGGATACTTCCTACACACTAGATGATGTATCGTTTCACGTGAAACAAGGCGAATGGCTTTCCATTATCGGCCACAATGGTTCGGGAAAATCAACCACTGTGCGTTTGATCGATGGTCTTTTGATGGCTGAATCGGGTCAAATTTTTATTTCGGGTGATCTTTTGACACCTGAAAATGTTTGGGATAAACGTCGCCAGATTGGAATGGTGTTTCAAAACCCAGACAACCAATTTGTAGGAGCAACAGTAGAAGACGATGTCGCCTTTGGCTTAGAAAATCAAGGTATCCCACTGGAAGAAATGAAACAACGTGTATCAGAGGCCTTGGATTTGGTCGGCATGTCAGCCTTTAAAAAGCGAGAACCTGCCAGATTATCCGGGGGGCAAAAGCAACGGGTGGCTATCGCAGGCGTTGTTGCCCTTCGGCCAGATATTGTGATTTTAGACGAAGCGACGTCTATGCTTGATCCAGAAGGGCGTTTATCGTTGATTGAGACTGTTAAAAGAATCAAGGATCAGTATGGTATGACAGTCATTTCCATTACCCATGATTTGGATGAAGTTGCCTTGAGTGACCGTGTCTTAGTGATGAAAAAGGGAAAAATAGAATCTATCAGCAGTCCGAAGGAGCTGTTTGCTCGGAAAGATCTATTGGCATTAGGGCTTGACCAACCCTTCACACAGCATTTAAAGACTGCTTTAGTGGCAGCAGGTTTTGACTTGACAGATCAGTATTTATCAGAAAAGGAATTACAAGAAGCACTATGGTTATCCATCTCCAAAAAGTAAGCTATACTTATCAAGCCGATACTCCCTTTGAAGGGCGTGCACTTTTTGATGCGGATTTAGTGATTGAGGATGGCAGTTATACAGCTCTGATTGGTCATACAGGTAGTGGTAAGTCAACGATTTTGCAGTTGATGAACGGCTTGATTAAGCCGACTAATGGTCTGGTGACTATTGATGAATTTAAAATCTCAGCTGATTCTATTGATAAAGATATTAAAATGGTCCGAAAGAAGGTTGGACTGGTTTTTCAATTTGCTGAAAGTCAATTATTTGATGAGACCGTCTTGAAAGATGTGGCTTTTGGACCCCAGAATTTTGGTGTTTCCAAGGAAGAAGCCGAAGTTATCGCACGTGAAAAACTAGCTATCGTTGGTATTTCAGAAGAACTGTTTGATAGAAGTCCATTTGAGCTATCAGGTGGGCAAATGAGACGAGTTGCTATTGCTGGCATTCTTGCTATGGAACCGAGTGTCCTTGTTTTGGATGAGCCAACAGCAGGCCTTGACCCTGCTGGGCGTAAGGAATTAATGAGTATTTTTAAAACGTTACACCAGTCTGGAATGACCATTGTCCTTGTAACTCATCTCATGGATGATGTGGCAGATTATGCTGATAGAGTGTATGTCCTTGACAAAGGAAAGGTCGTAAAAGCTGGTTTACCTAGCCAAATTTTCCAAGATGTCAGGTTCATGGAGCATATCCAATTAGGGGTACCAAAGGTGACACGTTTTGCTCAAGGCTTGGTTGAGAAAGGTTATGATTTTGATCGCTTGCCGATTACTATTCCAGAGCTTGTGGAGGTATTGAGCCGTGGATAAACTCATATTGGGTCGATACATTCCAGGAGATTCCCTGATTCATCGCTTGGATCCTAGGAGTAAATTATTAGCGATGATGTTGTTTATTGGATTTATTTTCTGGGCGAATAACTTGTGGACAAACGGGATTGCTTTTATGTTTACATTGAGCCTTGTTTTTCTCTCAAAAATTAGTATCAGATTTTTTTTAAATGGATTAAAACCAATGATTGGTTTGATTGTCTTTACAACCCTATTTCAACTTTTTTTTACACGAGGTGGCGAAACTTACTGGTCTTTTGGTATTCTTCAGATAACCAGTCAAGGTTTACACCAATCGGGTATTATCTTGACACGCTTTATTCTCATTATCTTTTTTTCGACCTTGTTAACTTTGACAACGATGCCCTTAAGTTTGGCAGATGCGGTAGAATCACTACTTAGACCGCTTAACTATATCAAGGTACCTGTTCATGAGTTAGGGCTTATGCTTTCTATGAGTTTACGCTTTGTACCGACATTGATGGATGATACCCAGCGGATTATGAATGCTCAGAAGGCGCGTGGTGTGGATTTTAATGAAGGGAACTTGCTTCAAAAGGTTAAATCCATTATTCCAATCTTAATTCCTTTGTTTGCTTCTTCTTTTAAGAGAGCTTTAGCCCTAGCCACAGCGATGGAGGCTAGAGGCTATCAAGGTGGTGAAGGTAGAACCAAATACCGACGTCTATCGTGGTCATTAAAAGATAGCTTGACACTATTGACAATGTGCTTATTTGGCTTGACACTTTATTTACTAAAAAATTGACAAAAATGTAAATTATTCTTTTAAAAGCCTATTGTTAGGGCTTTTTTGTGTCAAAAAGAAAAAGAAATGTAATCTAAGAAATACAAATGTTAAACAATTGTAACATTTAATGTGTATGATAAGTGAGTAATATCAAAAAATAGGAGCTATCATGCACTTCTTTAGAAAGCTTAGCCTTGGACTTACTGTTTTAAGTCTGTTGATTTTAACAGTTCCTCACTCTGTTCAAGCACAAGAAAATAACACAACAAACGCTAACTTAAAAACTCCATATACCGTTCAAATTGGAGATACCCTAACCCAGATTGCCCAACAAAATAATCGTGATCTCGATTATTTAAAACGTTTAAATGATATTGACGACCAAAATCATCTTGCTATTGGGCAAGTCATTGATCTTGGAGATGGTGAAACCCTGGCTGATGGGGAGATTTATGTTCGTCTCTACCCAGCCTATATTGCAGGTCTAGCGGGATTCAAATATGTAGCCCCTGCTGTACCTGTGCAGGCGGCTACTTCAGCAACAGTCAATACGGTTGCAACTCATGTAGTTACGCAAACAGCTCATGTTCCAAATCAACTACCGACCTCAACAGGTGTTGCTCTTGCTAATGGTAATACTGCTGGTGAAGCTGGAAGTTACGCAGCCAAGAAAATGGAAGCAGCAACAGGTGTACCGGCGGCAACGTGGGAGCATATCATTGCCCGTGAATCTAATGGTCAAGTAGATGCCTATAATTCTTCAGGTGCTTCTGGACTCTTTCAGACGATGCCTGGTTGGGGTTCCACTGCAACGGTAGACGACCAGATTAATGCTGCTCTGAATGCTTACAATGCCCAAGGACTGTCTGCTTGGGGCTACTAAGATTTTTTAGATAATTAAAAAAAGAGCTCTCGGGCTCTTTTTTGATTAGAAGATTTTATGTTGCTTTTAAAAGGTCTAGAAGTTCTAGAGGCTGGTGAATAAGGAAATCAGCTCCGTTTTCTAGCAAAGATTGCTCTGAACCAAAACCCCAGGTGACCCCGATTGTATTGAGATTGAGCGATTTACCACCGACCATGTCATAGTGTGTATCGCCAATCATATAAGTTTCTGGCGGTGTAAGCTCATACTTGTCCAAACCACGTTTGATAACGTCTGCTTTATGGTCCTTTCCCAAGGAGCCAAAAATCTCTACAAAATAGTGGTCAATGTTTAAGTTTTGAAGCATTTTAATAGCCATGGGTTGGTTTTTTGAAGTGGCCACATAGAGCTTGTGACCAGTATTTTTTAGCACCTTTAAGGTCTCAGCAATATCGTCATAGAGCGTAACCTGATAGACACCGTCTGATTGGTAATGATGGCGATAGATATCTCCAGCTTGATTGACAAATGTGAGGTCACCAAAGTGTGCAAAACTAGTCTCAAGCGGTGGCCCGATAAAGCTTTTTAAGGTTTCTCCATTAGGTAAAGGAATACCTAAATCTGTAAAGGTTTTTGTAAAGCTATTGATAATGCCAGGTGAACTATTTGCTAGTGTACCATCTAAATCAAAGAAGAGGTGCTTCATGAGGGGGCTCCTTCAAAATATCATATAGAACAATATTTGTGCAGTTGTCCTGGACAAAAGTTAACTCGATAACAAAGGGAAAGAGATGTTTTATTTCTGTGAAATTTTTAAGTGTAAAGGTAGGTTGATAATAATTGACAATCGTTGACAGTGCGGTTCCGTGTGAACCAATGACAATATTTTGTCCCTTATGCTGTTTAAGGAGAACGTTAAGAGCGTCAATGTTACGGGTTTGGACTTGTCCGAGTGACTCTCCATCGCTCAATTTGTATGAGAAATCCGACCATTGTTTTTGTGTAAAGGCATCAAAATCTTTAATCCAGATACTGTCAATTCGCCTTTCTCTGAATCTGTCTTCTAAATGAACTGGTAGGTTGACACTATCTGCAAAATGCTTTACAGTATCAATCGCACGTTTAAAGGGACTGGAGTAGATAACATCAATCGACTTATTTGTCAGAAACTTAGTCACCTGTAAACGATCACGCAATCCTTTCGAAGTCAGCTCTCTAGTCAGGTCATCGTGATTGTTATAGTTGGGTTCTGCGTGTCTGACAAAATAGAATTTTGTAATTGGTTTGGTCACTTTATTCTCCGAAGATTTCTTTGGCAAGGCGCCTTCCTGTAGGTGTTGCCGCAAGGCCACCCTCGGCTGTTTCTCGGAAGGCGGACGGTAAGGCTGATCCGACCTGATACATGGCGGTGACAACCTCATCAACAGGGATTTTGGATTCGATGCCAGCCAGTGCCATGTCTGCAGCAACAAAGGCAAAGCTAGCACCCATGGCGTTGCGCTTAACACAGGGAACTTCAACTAGGCCTGCTACAGGATCACAGATGAGACCCAGCATATTTTTAATGACAAAGGCAACAGCTTGGCTAGCTTGATAGGCAGTACCGCCAGCAGCCATGACCAGTGCAGCAGCGCCCATTGCAGCTGCAGATCCTACTTCAGCTTGGCAGCCTCCTTCAGCTCCTGAGATGGAAGCATTATTCGCAATCACTAGGCCAAAGGCACCTGCTGTGAAGAGAAAATTAATCTGTTCTTCCTGAGTTAGGTTGAGTTTTTCAGTAGCTGAACTAATAATAGCTGGAATACAGCCTGCAGATCCTGCTGTTGGTGTAGCACAGACTAGCCCCATCTTGGCATTGATTTCATTGACAGCCATGGCATTTCGAGCCGCAGACAGGACAGTTAAATCAGATAAGGTTTTACCAGACTGGATATAGCGGTCTAGTTTAGCAGCATCACCGCCTGTTAGGCCAGATACAGACTTACTATCTGTCAAGCCATCTGTTACGGAAGCCAACATAACCTCTAAGTTACGAGCCATAATCGCCATATTCTCTTGGCGATCACGACCAGTCAGGGTTGTTTCTGTGGCCAGCATAAGCTCAGCAACCGAGCCACCGTGGAGATCATTGGCCTGTTGAACGAGTTCTTTTATTGTGTAAAACATAGTGTTCTCCTATCCAAAGAAGCTAACATTGTGGAGATGGTCAATGTGACGGATTTCAGCCAGAGCCTCTTGACAATCACGGGAATCAATCTCGATGATCATAATGGCTTTTTCACCAGCTTTTTCACGTGTAACATTCATTTGACCGATATTAATCTTATGCTTTGATAGACAATCCGTCACATGAGCAATCATGCCAGGAACGTCTTGGTGAACGATGATAATGGTCGGGGTGTTCATATGGATGTTGACCGCAAAACCATTGAGTTCTGTTACTTGGATATTCCCGCCACCGATCGATACGCCTGTTGCAGACAATTGTTTGTGCTGGTTTTTGATGACGATTTTAGTTGTGTTGGGGTGTGGAGCATTAGAGTCCTTATTAATTTTCCAGTAAATCTTGATTTGACGTTCTCTAGCAATATCAAGGGCATCAGGAATTCGTGGATCGTCCGTGTCCATTCCCAAAATACCAGCGACCAGGGCAACATCTGTCCCGTGGCCTCGATAGGTCTTTGCAAAGGAATTAAAGAGCTGAAATTCAACTTCAGTTGGTTCGTCTCCAAAGATAGCTGATACAATCTTGCCGATGCGAACAGCTCCGGCAGTGTGGCTGGAGGATGGGCCGATCATGACTGGGCCAATAATATCAAAAACAGATTGGAATTTTAGGTGTTTCATCGTTTTTTGTCTCCTCGTTTTCTTCCTTGTCTATTATAACAAAAAATACTTTCTTGGGTAGTTAATCGTTATCTTATTCTGAGGACAAGTTATATATGTGTGTGCAAACTGTGTGAGCTCAAATTCAAATTTAGTAGCTGTTTGAAGAATTAGGCAATGGTCAAATGAAGAGGTCTTTTCTACTAACCGTAAAACGGTTATCTTGACGCGAAAACTAGTTGATTTTTTAGAGGCTTTAAGGCATTAAAGGAGAATGGAGAATGTCTAGGAATTGGTGCTGAACCCAATATTATCCCTTTTGGAACAGGGAAGGGTTTTAGTCATTGGTAAAACGGATAGCTGACAGGAGTGGTTGGATTTATCTTGCCAACGGGAAGGGATTGAAATTTACAGAGGGATTGGTCAATTAGTTGTCTCTACTTCGAATGTGATGGCAACCCGATGAGAATGATGAACGGGATAATCCTATCGGTTTCGAAGTGGGAATTGATAATGACATCACCAAGTCTTTTAGTTCAGAATAAATTTTGGATCCTCTAAGAAAGATAAAACAACGCGTTACCTTTTACAAAGAGTGACGTGATGGCTATTTGATTGTTTGACCCACTTAAAGCTGAGTAAATTTGAATTTTTGAATTAGCTGATGTAGGCTCAATTATGAAAAATAATTAGAAGGAGCGTGCCTTGTGCTAGGATCTTCAAAGTTGGTGTTTCCTGCTCTCTTTTCTTGAGAATGATAACCTTTCTTGCTATAATAGAGACTCAAAATCGACCTTCAAATCGACTTTTGAAAACGACGACCACCAGAACTTATAGCAACGGGACAGTTTTCATCTCAGCCTTAATTTGATTCCTTTCAGCGTTAGATTTCTTGTGATACATCCTTATTCTAAAATGTTTTACATTGATTGGAACTAAAAACAAAGCGAATATAAGAACTTTCCTTTTGAAATATAGGTTCTCAAATCGTACGTTAAAAAACGAAAAGATGGGAGACTTATCATATGATTGATAATTCAAAAACACGTGTCGTTGTCGGCATGAGTGGTGGGGTAGACTCCTCCGTGACAGCCTTACTCCTCAAGGAGCAAGGTTATGATGTTGTCGGTATTTTTATGAAAAACTGGGATGACACTGATGAAAATGGTTTTTGTACAGCTACTGAGGATTATAAAGATGTCGCAGCGGTAGCAGATCAGCTAGGTATTCCTTACTACTCAGTCAACTTTGAAAAAGAATACTGGGATCGAGTATTTGAATACTTCCTAGCAGAATACCGTGCAGGCCGAACACCTAATCCTGATGTCATGTGTAACAAGGAAATCAAGTTTAAGGCTTTTTTAGACTATGCCATGAGCTTGGGAGCGGACTATGTGGCAACAGGGCACTATGCTCAGGTAGTGCGAGATGAGGATGGTACTGTTCACATGTTGCGAGGAGTGGACAACAACAAAGATCAGACTTACTTCCTCAGCCAGTTATCTCAAGAACAACTGCAAAAAACCATGTTTCCGCTTGGGCATTTGCAAAAAGCGCAAGTGCGGGAAATTGCAGAGCGAGCAGGGTTAGCGACAGCTAAAAAGAAAGACTCGACAGGTATTTGCTTCATCGGTGAGAAAAACTTCAAGGAATTTTTGAGCAATTACCTGCCAGCTACCCCAGGCCGGATGATGACCATGGATGGGCAAGATATGGGTGAGCATGCGGGTCTCATGTATTATACAATCGGCCAGCGTGGTGGTCTAGGAATTGGTGGTCAACACGGTGGTGATAATCAACCTTGGTTTGTCGTTGGGAAAGACATCTCGAAGAATATTCTTTATGTTGGCCAAGGTTTCTATCATGAGCATCTCTTGTCAACCTCTTTACAAGCTAGTCAAATCAGCTTTACAAGGAATATTCCAGAGGTTTTTGAACTTGAGTGTACAGCTAAGTTCCGCTATCGTCAACCGGATCAGAAAGTGACTGTTCATGTCAAGGGGGATAAATCTGAGGTCATCTTTGATGAGCTCCAGCGAGCCATTACCCCAGGCCAGGCTGTTGTTTTCTATGATGGTGAGGAGTGCCTAGGAGGTGGCATAATTGACGCTGCGTATAAAGACGGAGTAGCGTGTCAGTATATTTAGAAAAGTTATTTGGTGATTATTGATTATTTTTAAGCAACCCTTTTGGGGTTGTTTTTGTTTAAGAAAACTTTCAGAAAATTTTTAGAATTCTTTCAGAATAAGAGATTATACTTCTCAGCAGAAAGAAGGTAAGAACTATGAAAAAACAAGTTAAAAAATTATTCCCAATTCTCCTAGCTAGTTTGACTTTAGCAGCCTGTCAGCAAGGAGTAGCCAGCCAAACAGGCTCAAGCTCAGCAATCCTTACGTCTACATCAACCGATCAAGCGACTAGTACAGAAGAAGTAACAGCGACAACCGGCTACTTTTCTGATAAGGACCTAGATGCCAGTTATGATGGAGCTTCAGCAAGCAAGATTGAACTCAAAGGTTCAACTGCTACAACTTCAGGAGACGGTGTCAGTCTATCGGGATCTGTCGTGACAATTTCTCAGGCAGGGACCTATATCGTCTCAGGTGAGAGTGATGGCCTACAAATCTTAGTCGAAGCAGCTGATAGTGATGAGGTACAGATTGTCTTAAATGGTGTGACCATGACAGGGACAGATGCTTTGATTGCAGTGTCTAATGCAGATAAGGTTTACTTGACTCTAGCAGAGGGAACGACCAATACCCTCTCAGATAGTGCAGACCGTACGGCGACTGATTTCAGCGCAGCCATTTACAGCAAAAAAGACTTAACCATCAATGGCTCTGGTCAGTTGACGGTTGAGGGTAACTACAACAACGCCATCAAATCTAATGATGATCTTAAAATAACAGGAGGAAACTACAAGTTGACAGCAGCGAAGCATGGTTTGTCAGCCAATGATGCTCTGAATGTTACAGGAGCAACTCTTGATATTGTTGCGACAGAGGATGCCATTCATTCAGATAATGATGAGGACAAAAGTCTTGGTAATCTCTATATCACAAACAGCCATATTACTATCCAAGCCGGTGACGATGCCATTCATGCCAGCAATGAAGCGCTAATGGATAGTGGTACCATCACCATCCAAACCAGTACAGAAGGTATCGAAGGAAAGGTGGTCACTCTAAACGGTGGGACAATTGATATCAAGGCTACAGACGATGGCATCAATGCGAGTGATTGGACAGCAAGTTCATCAGATGTCTACCAAACAGGAGTTGGCATCAACATCAATGGCGGTGATATCAGCATTACCATGGCTTCGGGTGATACCGATGCGATTGATAGTAATGGGGATGTGACAGTTACAGGCGGTACGGTAACTATTTCTGCTCAGTCAGCCTTTGATTTTAATGGCACAGCAACCTATACAGGTGGTGAGATTATGGTTAATGGGCAGACAGTAACCGAGATTACCAACGCCATGATGATGGGGGGACCTGGTGGCGGTATGCCTCATGGCCGTTAACTAACAAAATGATCGAAGAAGAAAGGAATGACGATGAAAAAAGTAACTCAAAAAGAATTCAAACGTATAGAGACTAAGTATCTGGTATCACAGGAGAAACTACCCCTGCTTTTAAAAGATCTAGCGCCTCACCTACAGGCAGATGAGTTTGCCCAGTCTACTATTTCGAGCCTTTATTTTGACACAGAGGATTTTCAGATGATCCAAGATTCCTTAGCCAATAAATACGGCAAAGAAAAATTGCGTCTGAGGACCTACGACACCAGTGCCAATCTTAATGCTCCAGCCTTTTTAGAAATTTAAACAAAAGATTGATGGGGTGGGTCACAAGTACCGTGTGGCAACCACCCCCGAAGGAGCTGGTCAAATGATTGTGAGAGGCGGTTCTGGTTCTGATTGGAAAATGGCACAGCAATTGGCCATACTCCATGAGCGCTACGGCACAATCCAGCCAAAAATGCTGATTCGTTACCAGCGCCAGTCCTTCAAAGGACGTGAGGATAAATCAGTTCGCATTACGTTGGACAAGCATGTAACTTATGGATTGGTTTCTGGTCTGACCTTGGTTGCGCCTTTTGAAGAGGACTTGGTTTCTGACAATCAAGTGATTATGGAAATTAAGGTTGCAGAAACCAATCCAGACTGGCTGGAAGATGTTTTAGCCAAGTACCAACTAGGGAAAACCTCTTTCTCTAAATATGGTCAGGCTTACTGTTTATCCCAAAAGCAAATGAAGACAAGGGAGGTAGCTTATGCTTGATCAGATGTTTCAGAGTGTTCTAAGCTCATCGACCGTTTCAGTGAATCCTGTGTGGTTGTTGGCTTGCCTTCTGACCAGTTTAGCCTTAGGATTTATTCTGACGAGCTTGTATAAACATGATGGTAACTACTCAAAAGATTTTGCCCTGACCTTAGTGGTTTTACCAGCCTTGATTGCGGTTATCATTTTTCTCGTTAATGGTAATCTTGGAACCTCTGTTGCGGTGGCAGGTGCCTTCAGTTTGATTAAGTTTCGTTCTCCAGCTAGTTCTAGTAAGGAATTGCTCCTAGTCTTTATGGCGACAGCTGTTGGTCTAGCGACTGGAATGGGCTACTTGCTCTTAGCTATTTTGATGGCGATGGTTATCGGTGGGGTTCTGTTGACTTTGGAGAAATCAGCCTTCATCCATCAAGCTGCTAACTGGCAGGAAATCACCATTTGTCTTCCTCAAACAGATCCAGATCGTCGAGAAGTCGAGGATTTCGTGGCTCATTTGGGACGATCACCATCACTTGAGACCGTCAAGAGTGGACAAGGTCAATTAGAACTTACCTACCGCGTCTTGACAGGGCTATCCGATCAAGCTTTGCTTGATCATCTACTTTTGATTCAGCCGTCATGGACTGTTAAATTGTCTCGTCGTCTCAAGAAAAAGAAGAGCCTGTAAGTTAGAAAAATGTTACAGAAAGGGGACCGTAACATGAGAAAAGTCAAAAAACATGCCTATGCGATTCTATTTTCCATCGTTTTGTTGATGGCCAATGCCTACGCACTTTTAAAAACCTTTGTTTTAGCAACAGCTGTAGCGACAGTGGTGGAAACACCATCCGTTCAAACCACTCAATTGTCTACGGTAGAAACCACCAGCTCCACCAGCTCTGCTATTAACACAGGCCAAATCACAAGCACTGATACTAGCTACCAGGATGACAACATGAGTGTCACCATTGAGACGTTTCGCCAGAACGATACAACTGCTTATGTGGCGGATGTGACCATCAGCGACCCTAGTTTGCTTAAGACAGCTTTGGCACAGGATACTTATGGGACTAACATTACAGCGACAACATCTAGCATAGCTGCTAGTAAAAATGCGATTTTCGCTGTTAACGGGGACTACTATGGGGCAAATCAGACGGGGTATGTAATCAAAAACGGTGTCCTCTACCGGGATACTGCCCGATCGACTGACTATGAAGACCTCGTCCAGTATACAGATGGTACACTAGGGGTCATTTCAGAAGCTGAAACAACTGCTCAAGCTCTCCTAGATAGTGGTGTTGTCAATACCTTTACCTTTGGTCCAACCTTGATTGAGGACGGAGAGATTACCGTCTCGACTTCAGATGAAGTTGGGCGTGCCATGGCTGATAACCCAAGGACGGCGATTGGTATCATTGAGGAAGAAGATGGATCCCTCCATTATATCTTCGTGGTATCAGACGGCCGTAGTGAGGAAAGCACAGGCCTGAGTCTCTATGAATTAGCGGAAATCATGCAGAGTTATGACGTTGATCTGGCCTATAACTTAGATGGTGGCGGCTCCTCTACTATGTATTTCAACGGTCAAGTCATCAACAAACCGACAACTAACGGTAGTACTATTAAAGAAAGGGCGGTGAGTGATATTGTTTACATTGGTTACAACTAAAACGAAAAAGAAAACGATGATAAGCCTAGTCCTGATAAGCTTGTTTCTGCTCCTCTTCAATCGTATTTATGAGCACTTTAGCTATGGGGAGAGTTCCCTTTATATGAGAGGGATGTTTGCTATTCCATTAGTTGGGGCTCTGGCTTATGGCCTATCCTTCCTTGGTCGGGTATGGCTGAGCAATCGTACCAGCGTCTTGCTCTTTAACTCTAGCCTAGCCATCGCTACCAGTGGTTGCTTGATAAAGGGAATTATTGAGATTTCCGGAAGATCGACCACTATTGATATCCCTTATTGGTGGACAGGTTTTGCCTTTTTGGCTCTCAGTGGACTAGTCTGCTTGCACTCAACAAGAAAACAGGAGGACCTTCTATGATGATCATTATTCCTTCCTATGAACCAGACGAGAAATTAGTCAAGCTGGTAATAGCTTTAAAAACCAATCCAGCTCATCAAATCCTTGTGGTTGATGACGGTAGCGGGCCACGCTATGCCAACCTCTTTGCGACCGTAGCAGAGCTTGGAGCTACTGTCCTGACCCATGAGGTCAATCGTGGAAAGGGAGCAGCTCTCAAAACAGCTTTTGCTTACCTAAAAGAGCGTGCCAATTCAGATGATGTTTTTGTCACTGCAGATAGCGACGGTCAGCATTTGGTGGAGGATATTGACCGAGTTGGTCAAGCAGTAAAGAGAAGCCCTCATCAAATTGTCTTAGGGGCAAGAGCCTTTGTCGGCAAGGTCCCTGCCCGTAGCCGTTTTGGTAACAAGGTCACGGCGGGCCTATTCAAGCTGGTGACCGGACAAGCCATCAGCGATACCCAGACTGGCTTACGTGGCTTTTCCTCCCAGCACCTGGACTGGCTCCTGTCTCTACCAGGTGAGCGATTTGAGTATGAATTTCAGATGCTACTGGACAGCAAGAAGGCTGGTTTTACCCTAGTCGAGGTACCCATTGAGACAATCTATATTGAAGAGAACAAGTCTTCACACTTCCGACCGATTCAGGATTCTGTTCGAATCTATGCCCCGTTCCTCACCTTTATGGCAAGTAGTTGCGCAGCTGCGCTCTTAGATATAGGCTTACTCTTCCTTCTAATGACCCTCACCAATAATCTCCTTGTATCGGTCATTTTATCCCGTCTAGCTAGTGCTGGTTTCCAATATTTGCTCAATGCTCACCTAGTCTTTCGTCAGAAAGAACAGAATTTGACCCCTATTATGCGTTATGGTTTGTTAGTTGTTGCTTTATTGGTATGCAATGCCTTTATGCTACAGGGGCTAGTTAAACTAGGTATTGGCCTGCTTTTAGCTAAAATCATGACAGAAATCTTCCTATTTTTGGTCAGTTACCGCATGCAACAAACGGTGGTATTTGGTTAGAAGGTTTAATCTGGAGTATTTTACTAATCACGATAGACGGGTGAAGAAACTTCGTTATTTGGATAATAGCTGTTTGTGAAATGCCCTGTATTTAAGCTAAAATTTTATACGAATTGACAATCGGGGATCAACGAAAATGTTTTGAAAAAATGGATGTAGTTATAAGGATACATTCATTTTCTTCATACCGTCAATTACTATTCATTGACAACTCCCTTACTTTTCTGCTACAATAACCTTAACAATGCGATGAAAGTCAAAGCTCATTGTCTTGTACGTTCGAGAACCTAACTGGTCAAGTTCACCATCTTGGCACTTGTTTTCCTGTCTATCAGTGTTAAAAATGCTTAGCATGCGCTTAGTATGCTGTCAGATTTTTTGCCAAGATAGCCAGAAAAGCAACCACCAATCTTGTAAACTTAACTTCAGTGACGTAGGTTCTGGCGTGCAATGATGAACTAGCTTTGGCTTTTTCTGACGACTGGAGGTGACCCATGGATTTTAGAACAACAATAGACCATAAGACGTTCGGCGTTCGAGCAACAGCGCTGTTGGTTAGGGGCAATCAGATTTATCTCGCCAAATCGCCTGCTGGACAATATTACTGCATTGGTGGTGCGATTACTGTCGGTGAAACGACTGAAGAAGCTGTCCGACGTGAGGTGCGTGAGGAAGTTGGCTGTGAAATAAGTGTCGATCAGTTGGCCTTTGTCGTTGAAACCACCTTCTGTCAACCTGATGTCAATGTTCATACCATTGAATTTCATTACCTTGTCACACCCGTTACTGAGCCAAGTCCTAGCTTGAGGGAAAATGGAACACCTCGTGAGTGTGAGTGGATGGACATTGACAAGCTTGACAAGATTGATTTAAGACCTGCCTTCCTCAAAACAGCTCTCAAAGATTTGGACGGTCAGGTCAAGCATGTTGTCAGTATGGAGGGAAAAGATGGATTTTAGAACGAGGCAAGATGATTACTTCTTTTGGGTCAGAGCAACCGCTTTAATTGTTCGAGATGGTTGTATTTATCTTTGTCAGTCACCAGATGGTGGTTATCATTCTATTGGTGGTGCGATTGCGGTCGGTGAAACGACTGAGGACGCTGTCCGACGCGAGGTGCGTGAGGAGCTTGGTTGTGACATACAGGTAGACCAATTAGCCTTTGTTGTGGAAAATTATTTTGAGTCGGATCACAAAAAGGTTCATCGTATTGAGTTTCAGTACCTTGTCACCCCGCTTTCTGAGCCTAATCGGATGTTGGTAGAGGGAGACACCCAACGCCGTTGTGAATGGCTCCCTATTGACCAGTTGGATACTATTGATGTGAAGCCCGCTTTTCTCAAGACCGCTCTAAAAAACTGGGACGGTCAGGTCAAGCATGTGGTGAATAGGGAGGGAACATCAAATGAGCGTTAGGTTAATCGCCCATGTGTTCGTGACGGTTGATGATGAGGTACTTATCATTCAACGCTCTGCTATTAAGCGAGGAAAAGACAATGTCTATCCAAGATTTTGGGACATTCCGGGTGGTGGTGTTGAGTTTGGTGAGCTGCCAAGAAAGGCTGCGATTAGAGAATGCCGTGAGGAGACAGGAATTGATCTTTCTAATCAGGCATTAGACATCATTCATGAGGATAGTCAATTTGACCGGGACAAGCAAACGGTATTTACACGGTTGGTCTATCATGTTCGCTTACCAGAAAAACCGACGGTCATTCAGCTGGACCCAGAAGAACATACTGATTTCTTTTGGTTGAAAAAAGAGGAGGTACAGACCAAAAAATTGGTGCCCTACCTAGAAAGGATTTTAGAAAAAAGAAAACCATGACACACAACTTTACAGAACAATACGACATTATCGTTATCGGGGCTGGTCACGCTGGGGTCGAGGCGAGTCTGGCTGCCAGCCGTATGGGGGCTAAGACCCTCCTTGCCACCCTCAATGTTGATATGCTGGCCTTTATGCCCTGCAACCCTTCTGTTGGCGGCTCTGCCAAGGGCATTGTCGTTCGCGAGATTGACGCTCTGGGGGGCGAGATGGGGCGCAACATCGACAAGTCCTATATCCAGATGAAGATGCTCAACACCGGCAAAGGCCCTGCTGTCCGTGCGCTTCGTGCTCAGGCAGACAAGGCGCTCTACGCCCAGCTGATGAAGCAAACCGTTGAGCGCCAAGAGAACCTCACGCTTCGCCAGTCCGAGATTGCCGAGGTTTTGGTGGACAATGGGCAGGTCATCGGTGTGAAGACAGCCACTGGACAGGCCTTTTCGTCAGCAGCGGTCGTTGTCACCACAGGGACAGCCCTGCGGGGGGAAATCATCATCGGAGACCTCAAGTATTCGTCTGGTCCAAATAATAGCTTAGCGTCTGTCAAGCTGGCGGACAACCTCAAAGAGCTAGGACTAGAAATCGGTCGCTTCAAGACAGGGACGCCGCCACGTATCAAGGCGTCCTCTATCGACTACTCGGTGACCGAAATCCAGCCAGGAGATGACAAGCCCAATCACTTCTCCTTCCTGTCCAAGGACGAGGACTATGTGACCGACCAAGTGCCTTGCTGGCTGACCTATACCAATGAGACCAGCCACCAGATTATCAATGACAACCTCCACCGAGCCCCGATGTTTTCAGGTGTGGTCAAGGGCGTCGGACCTCGCTACTGCCCATCCATCGAGGATAAGATTTTCCGCTTTGCCGACAAGGAACGGCACCAGCTCTTCCTTGAGCCAGAAGGCCGAAACACGGAAGAAATCTACGTTCAAGGGTTGTCCACCAGCCTACCTGAAGATGTTCAAAAAGAACTGCTCCACTCCATCAGGGGCTTAGAAAATGCAGAGATGATGCGGACAGGCTATGCCATCGAGTACGATATCGTTCTGCCTCACCAGCTCCGTGCGACCTTGGAGACCAAGTCCATCAGCGGTCTTTTCACAGCAGGTCAGACCAATGGCACATCGGGTTATGAAGAAGCCGCTGGACAGGGCTTGATAGCAGGGATTAACGCTGCGCTCAAGGTCCAGGGCAAGCCTGAGATGATTTTGGGACGGAGTGATGGCTATATCGGGGTCATGATCGATGATCTCGTGACCAAGGGGACGCTGGAGCCTTACCGTCTCTTGACCTCACGGGCAGAGTATCGCCTCATTCTCCGCCATGACAATGCCGACATGCGATTGACACCGATTGGTCGCAAAGTTGGACTGGTAGCCGATGACCGCTGGGCTATGTTCCAAGAAAAGAAAGACCAGTTTGACCGTGAGATGGCACGTCTTGCCAGCATCAAGCTCAAACCCGTCAAGGAGACTAATGAGCAGGTTCAAGCCCTTGGCTTCAAGCCGTTGACCGATGCCATGACGGCTAAGGACTTCATGCGCCGACCTGAGATTGACTATGCTGTGGTGACCCAGTTTGTCGGTGAAGCGGCGGAGCCGATGGACAGTAAGGTGATTGAGCTGATCGAAACCGAGATTAAGTACGAGGGCTATATTGCTAAAGCGCTCGATCAGGTGGACAAGATGAAGCGCATGGAAGAAAAGCGGATTCCAGCTGACATTGACTGGGATGACATCGACTCTATTGCCACAGAGGCGCGTGATAAATTCAAGAAAATCAATCCAGAAACCATCGGCCAAGCCAGTCGGATTTCAGGGGTCAACCCAGCAGACATTTCAATCCTCATGGTCTATTTGGAGGGCAAAGGGCGGTCAATAACAAAGAAAAATGGCAAGTAAAGATTGGTTTACAAAAAATTGACATACTGTAAACCTTAATAGACACCTTAGTAAACCAGTAAAAGAGGACGAGCAATTGCTATTTAGGTAATGTCTAGCGCTACTCTTCATGCTTATATCAATGGACAGGATAGAGAACTTGTCTAAAAAATCTACAAAGCTGAAAAATGTATGCTCTTAAACGATAAGGGGCATACATTTTCTTTATGTGTCTCTCTGAAAATAATAAGCAAACATAGCTTTTTCCCCTATTGTGTGGTAAAATAACACCTAAGAGGAAAAAAATGAAACAGTTTCGATTTACGATTAGCCATTTTATCATAATTGGTTTACTCCTGCTAGGTTTGATTGGACTTGCTGTCAATTTAGAGACTCGTCCAGCCATCTTGTTTTTGCTTGGTTTGTTTATCGTCATTGTCTTTCTAGCGCTGCTCATTTACCAAAATAAGATATATGAGTCAGATGAACTGGAGAAGATTAAGTACATTAATCAACAAGCTGAAAATAGTATGATCTCCCTGTTAGAGAATCTTCCTGTCGGGGTTATTAAAATGTCTGAGAATGATGAAGAGATCGAGTGGTTTAATCCTTTTGCAGAGTTGATCTTTACGCGAGAGGATGGTAGTTTTGATCAAGGGCGTTTTAAGGAAATTATGGCTGTAGGTCTGGATAAATCAAGGATATACGCCCATTTTTCAGGAAAACGTTACATCGTTCATACCGATCCACAGAGCCATCTTTTTTACTTCTTTGATGTTTCTTCAGAGTACAAGGCGACCCAGGAGATGACGGCACTTAGGCCAGTTATTGGGGTTATCGGCGTTGATAATTATGATGATTTAGAAGATGTGATTTCTGACTCAGATATTAGTCAAATTAATAGTTTTGTGGCTAATTTTGTCAAGGAATTTACGGATAAACACCAAATTTTCTACCGTCGTATTGACATGGACCGCTTCTTTTTGATGACGGACTACGCTGTCTTGGACCGCTTGATTGAAGATAAGTTCTCAGTTATTGACGAATTTCGGACGGAGGCTAGAGCTAGAGATTTATCCTTGACGCTTAGTATGGGCTTAGCTTTTGGGGACCATAATCATTTAGATATTGGTCAGTTAGCGGTCCAAAATTTGAATATGGCAGAAGTCCGTGGTGGTGACCAGGTTGTGATTCAAGAAAATGCTGAAGGAAAATCCCCTATTTATTTCGGTGGTAATTCGGCATCAACTGTAAAACGAACCAGAACCCGTACTAGGGCTATGATGTCTGCTATTTCAGATAAGATCAAGTCTGTGGATCAGGTTTTTGTTGTTGGGCACCGAAATTTAGATATGGATGCTCTGGGTTCCACAATTGGGATGCAGTGTTTTGCGCAGAATATCTTACCTCAGTCATACGCTGTTTATGACGAACTAGGTATGTCTAGTGATGTTGAGCGTGCTATTCGACGTCTAAAGGAAGAGGAAACGCCTAATCTGATTAGCGTTGACGAGGCCTTAAATTTGGTGACTAGTCAGTCACTTTTGATAATGGTCGATCACTCAAAGACGAGTTTAACCTTATCTGAAGAACTCTATGGACGCTTTAGCCAAGTGATTGTGGTGGATCATCATCGCAGGGATAGTGACTTCCCAGGCAATGCAGTGATCAGTTATATTGAAAGTGGTGCAAGCAGTGCTAGTGAATTGGTCACAGAGCTTCTCCAGTTCCAGAATGGGAAAAAGTCGCGCCTGAGTCGGTTGCAGGCTAGTCTTTTGATGGCTGGGATTATGCTGGATACAAAGAATTTTTCATCTCGTGTAACAAGCCGGACATTTGATGTTGCCAGTTACTTGCGCAGTTGTGGGAGTGATAGCTTAGAGATCCAGATGATTTCAGCAACGGATTTTGAAGATTATCGCCACATTAACCAGTTGATTTTGAAAGGTGAACGGGTTCAGCCTGATATCATCATAGTCAAAGCGGAACCTGATGAGGTTTACGATGTGGTTGTAGCCAGTAAAGCTGCGGACACGCTTCTGTCTATGTCAGATATTGAAGCATCTTTCGTGGTTTACCACAAGGCGCAAGATTGCGTTGCTATCTCAGCCCGCAGTCGGGGTAAGATTAATGTTCAAAAAATCATGGAAAACATGGGCGGTGGTGGCCATTTTGGCTTAGCAGCTACTCAAATCGCGGACCAATCAATTGACCAAGTTTACCAAGAACTTCTCAGTCAACTAGACCAAGTGAGTCGAGAAGTGAGTGAAGTATAGGAGGATATCATGAAAGTTATTTTTTTAGCAGATGTTAAGGGTAAAGGGAAAAAAGGTGAGATCAAAGAAGTTCCGACTGGCTATGCCCAAAACTTTTTGATTAAGAAAAATTTAGCCAAGGAAGCTACCGCACAGGCTGTGGGTGAACTGCGCGGTCAGGAAAAAGCAAAAGAAAAAGCCCATGCGGAATTGGTTGCCGAGGCAGAAGCCATCAAGGCACAATTGGCTCAAGAAACGACAGTGGTGAAATTTTCTGAGAAGGTAGGTCCCGATGGGAGGACTTTCGGATCAATTACCAGCAAAAAGATTGCAGAAGAACTTGAGAAACAATTCGGGATTAAGCTTGATAAACGTCATATTAAACTGGATCATCCGTTGCGCTCAGTGGGTCCGATCGATGTGCCTGTCAAGATCTATCAAGAGATTAGTGGCGTTATTCGCTTGTATGTGCATGAAGCCTAAGGCTTTATAAAGGAGAGGAAGATGGCAGAGCTGGATGAATTGCGGGTCCAACCGCAAGATATTTTAGCTGAACAGTCAGTCCTAGGTGCGATATTTATTGATGAGAGCAAACTTGTTTTCGTCCGTGAATACATTGATGCTAGGGACTTCTTTAAGTATGCCCACCAGCTGATCTTTCAAGCTATGGTGGCTTTGGCGGAGCGAGGGGATGCCATTGATGCAACGACCTTACGCAATTATCTGGATGATAAGGGAGATCTTCAAAACATAGGCGGCATCAGTTACTTGGTAGAGATAGTCAACGCTGTGCCAACCTCTGCCAATGCTGAATATTATGCCAAGATTGTTGCTGAAAAGGCTAGTCTAAGGCGATTGATAGGTAGCTTGACAGACTCTGTCAACTTAGCCTATGAAGCCTCAGAAGGTGCTGATGATATCATTGCACGGACGGAGAAAGCCTTAATCGATATCGGAGAAGGTGCCAGTAGAAGTGGGTTTAAGCGCATCGATGACATCCTCAATATCAATTTTGAATCTTTGGAAAAGCGTTCCCAGCAGACATCGGATATCACAGGGATTGCAACAGGTTATCCTGATCTTGACCATATGACCACAGGTTTACATGAAGAAGAGTTGATCATCTTAGCAGCTCGTCCAGCTGTCGGTAAGACAGCCTTTGCCTTAAACATTGCTCAAAACATTGCTACTAAGCAGGATAAAACTGTCGCTATTTTCTCACTGGAAATGGGTGCGGAGAGTCTGGTTGACCGGATGCTAGCTGCAGAAGGGGTTATCAATTCCCATTCGCTAAGGACTGGTCAGTTGACAGAAGAAGAATGGCAAAAAGTAACAATAGCTCAGGCACAATTAGCTAGGGCTTCCATTTATATTGATGATACCCCAGGGATTAAGATTACCGAGATTCGGGCCAGATCACGTAAATTGGCTCAGGAAACAAAGAATCTTGGCTTAATCTTGATTGACTATTTGCAGTTGATTACAGGGACTGGGCGGGAAAACCGTCAGCAAGAGGTTTCTGAAATTTCTCGTCAGTTAAAGATTTTGGCAAAGGAATTAAAGGTGCCAGTTATTGCCCTCAGTCAGCTCTCACGTGGGGTAGAGCAACGGCAGGACAAACGTCCCG
The DNA here is from genome assembly GCF_012396585.1 of Streptococcus ovuberis. Lineage (GTDB taxonomy): Bacteria > Bacillota > Bacilli > Lactobacillales > Streptococcaceae > Streptococcus > Streptococcus ovuberis. Next base: position 29,102 of record NZ_JAAXPR010000011.1, on the reverse strand, counting down.
TACTCTCGGATATTCGGGAATCGGGATCTATTGAGCAGGATGCGGATATTGTAGCTTTCCTTTATCGAGACGATTACTATGAGCGGGGCGATGATGAGGATGCCATCCCAGATAATACCGTTGAAGTTATTATTGAGAAAAACCGTTCGGGTGCTCGTGGCACAGTTAAACTAAATTTCCTAAAAGAATACAATAAATTTTCAAGCATATCAAGAAGAGAGGATGGCTATTAGATGAGTGATGCATTTACAGATGTTGCAAAAATGAAGCAAATCAAGGAAGATATTAAAAATAATGAAGGAAAGCTGGTTGAGTTAACCTTAGAAAATGGACGAAAGCGTGAGAAAAATAAAATTGGCCGCTTAATTGAGGTTTACCAGTCACTCTTCATCGTTGAGTATGAAGATGAAACCAAACCAGAAGGTGACGCAGCCCGTCATTACGTCGAGTCCTATACTTATTCAGACATTTTAACCGAAAAAAACCTGATCCGCTATATTGAATCAGAGTAAACCTTAGTTGACAGAAACTTGACAGTTCTGTCAACTTTTGTTTTTTAGCAATAGAACAGAAGACGTTTCCGTTTGTCGCTGGGATACCAAGCTATATATCAGTGTATTTGTAGGTTAAAAAATGTGTTTTTGGCGACTGTCTTTGGAAGTGGGATACTGTAAAGCCTATTACGATACTAGACTCGGACAAAACCTCGGACAAGTAAAAAAAGAGGTCAAAAAAAGCCCGATAAATCAGGCTTTTGTGCTGTAAAAGCGGATACCCCCTGCAGGGCTCGAACCTGCGACCCATAGATTAAGAGTCTACTGCTCTACCAACTGAGCTAAGGAGGCAAAATGCTGTATTGGTGCCGGTGATTCATGGTTTGTATTGAACCCGCACGAAATAGCAGGTGGGTGACTCGCTCCAACTGAAGCTGCTTCCGCGTGAAACGGCCTGCGCGCTGTTAGATGACTTCTGTCTCCCATATAAATACAAAAATTTGTTCGGTCAACACTGTTGTATGAATTCGCACACCACAGCAATCTCTATCTAATATGTTACCACTTTTTTAAAAAATTTCAAGAGGTAATTGTAAAAAATTTAAGGCGCTTTCTTGAGTTGGTCAATCCGTTCTTTATTGGCAGCTAGAGCACGCTCGTATTTACCGGTCTGATTGGGCGTAAAATAACGGGTGTTCCGTAATTTTTCTGGTAAATAGTCTTGATTGACCCACTTTTCAGGGTAGGCATGGGGGTACTTGTAATGAAGACCATTTCCTAGTTCTTTACTGCCTGCGTAATGGGCATCTCGTAAATGTTTTGGAATAGGGAGAGACCCTTTGCTACGAAGGTCAGAAAGCGCCTGATCCATAGCTAGATAGGCAGAGTTTGATTTTGGGGAAAGTGCTAAGTCAATCACGACATTGGCGATCAGAATCCGAGCTTCTGGGAATCCAATCCTTTGGGCAGCTTCGAGAGCTGTTACGGTATGAATCTGAGCTTCTGGATTGGCTAGGCCGATGTCTTCGTAGGCAATGACAGTCAACCGACGAGCCAGACTCGGCAGATCCCCTGCTTCAATTAAGCGAGCAGCGTAGTGAAGGCTAGCATCTACATCGCTTCCTCGGATAGATTTTTGGAGTGCGGATAGAATATCATAGTGAGCGTCTCCATCTCTGTCCATGCTGATGTAAGAACGCTGTAGGCTATTCTGAATAGCCTCCTGGTCAATATGGCGAAGCCCAGTCTCGTCTGGTGTGGTTGATAGGACAGCAAGTTCTAGGGAATTATAGGCAGAACGCAGGTCCCCATTGGTCGAAGTAGCAATGACATCAAGCACTTGATCATCTAGTTTTACCTCAAAGTTAAACCCACGCTCCCTATCTGTCAAGGCTGTTTGGAGAGCGTTTTTGACTTGTTCGACCGTGAGCGGCTCTAGCTCAAAGATTTGTACCCGACTGCGGATAGCGGGCGTAACGGAGAAAAAGGGGTTTTCAGTGGTTGCCCCGATCATGGTAATCAAGCCGTTTTCCAAAAGTGGGAGTAAAAAATCTTGCTTGGTCTTGTCTAACCGGTGAATTTCGTCTAAAAGAAGGACTAGCCCTCCTGAAAACTTTGCTTCTTCAGCGATGGTTTGAAGATCTTTTTTGCTATCAACGGTAGCGTTAAAGGTGCGAAAGGCATACTTGGTTGTCCCCGCGATAGCGGCTGCGATTGAGGTTTTACCGATACCAGGTGGTCCATATAGGATCATAGATGACAGACGTTTAGCTTCGACCATGCGACGGATGATTTTACCAGGTCCAACCAGATGGTCTTGGCCGATAACGTGATCGATGGTTTGGGGACGCATACGGAGAGCGAGACTAGTTTGCATAAGGATTTCCTTTCTGATTTTATTATACCATTTGATAGGCAAGAGATGAACTCTTGGCGCAGTTAAAACCGATTTTAGTGGCCAAGGGCTATCAAAACTTCCCAAAGAGTCCCTTTCTTGTCTATTTACTGAAAGCCGCTTGGGAGATTATTAGCCTTTTAAAGGAAGGAGACCATTGTCGGTTCAAGTTTTTTGCCTTTGGGCTTATCAGCGGGTGCTCAAGTTGATATGTGGTAAAATGTGAGTAGCAAGAGAAAATGGAGCGGAAGTATGAAAAAAACTTTGCTTATTATGCCTAAGTAGTCTATGTCTCTTGACGGCCTGCGTATCTCAGAGTCGAAAGGTACATATTGAAGGGTTGATAAGGGAGGAATTTGAGCGCTTGGAGCTAGGTTTAGCAGATGCCTATGAGAAAGCTGGCTGGACAGATGAATCGGGCACTTCCTATGCTCGTGTGCCCCTATCAGAGGAGCAAAAAAAGAATCCACTCTTTGATTACGGGGAAGAAGACGTTGATGATCAACTGTGGTTTTCTTTTACTACGAGCTCTGGGAGTTACGAAGAGGATGTGGTCAGTATCCGGGAGGGGATTTTAGCTGAGGTCTATGACCTTTACAGTCTGGTAAATTCTGTTAATAGGCAAGCTTATCAGGAAGACAAACCTATAGTGTCTCTTCACGCTGGATATAGTTATGATGTTGATATGGATTTAGATAAAATAGATCAGCACTTTACCCACACTTTGACTCGTATCCATGAATTGGGAACTAGAACAAGCCGATTTGACTATGTCTTCAACTCTAGTGATCTAGATGAAGTCTTAACCCTCCTTATGGATTTACGAGATGAGGGCTATTTTACGGTGGAGGTCAGAGAGGCGTACAGATAATTTTTAGGGTTTTATTTGCCAGTTGCTAACACTTAAAATATCGCTTTCATGGTACAATAGAATGATAAACAACTCTTGGAGGATTGCTATGGAACAGACCTTTTTTATGATTAAGCCAGATGGGGTAGAGCGCCGATTAATTGGTGAGATTTTGCATTTGATTGAGCGACGTGGGTTCATTTTAGAACGTCTAGAGTTACGGTGTGCGACCCCTGAAATCCTCAAGCAACACTACAGCCATTTGGCAGATAAGCCATTTTTCAAAGATATTGAGGGCTATATGATGAGCGGTCCCATTCTGATTGGGGTAATTTCAGGACCTAAGGTGGTTAAAAGTTGGCGTAATATGATGGGAGCAACTAACCCTGTTGATGCTCTACCAGGAACCATTCGTGGAGATTTTGCCATGGCGCCAATCGATGGGAATATTAAAAATGTCGTTCACGGTTCAGACTCTGTGGAAGCGGCTCAAAGGGAAATCGCGCTTTGGTTCGGGCAATCCGCGGTTGAATCGAACAGATAGGATATAGCTATTCCACTGCTATAATGGTATTTTGAGAAAGTTTGATGTCACAAGGCCTATGATGTCAACTGACTTCTTGTTATAATCTTTAGTCCTTTTTTAAAGGGAAAACGTTTAAAAACCTAATGTGTTTGGGAGAAACGCATTAGGTTTTTTCTATTAAAGAGCCTTTCAGATGGCACTGTCCGTCATTAAGACGTTTACAAGCGTTTTGGGATACAGGTGCTAAATGGTAGGACTCTAAAAAGTTGGAAGGTCAAGATACAGATCAGAAGAAAAGTAGGCGATTCCTCTATCAATGTGAGATAGAAAAAGCACCTACCGTTGATAGAACAGAAGGATGATACAGCGTATTAGATTTCTATCAATAGTAGGCGCCATAAATGACTGGTCCTGATAGGGATTCACCTTCTTTGGAGGCGAATTTTCCTCACTTTGCAAGAGAATGATTAAGTTGCTTTTAGGAATGATCAGGTGTCAGAATCATTGGAATAATGATCGGTTCGCGTTCGGTTTTTTCAGATAAGAAAGGCCGCAAGGCATTAATAATAGCACCGTTCACACTTTGGATATTGGCTTCTTTATTTTTCAAGGCGACGCGTATGGCATTGAAGAGTAGGCGTTGGCTTTCTCGAATCAATTCGCCTGATTCACGCATATAGACAAAACCGCGGCTGAGAATATCAGGTCCAGCTAGGATGAGCTGTTGGTCAAAATCAACCGTAGCTACTGCGATGACAACCCCATCTTCTGAAAGATCGTGGCGGTCGCGAAGAACGGCTGCACCGATGTCACCGATACCGTTTCCGTCAACATAGATATCTTGGGCGTTGAAACGTCCTGAAATACGTGCGGAATTCTTGGTGAGAGCTAGAACATCTCCATTTTCCATGATAAAGATATTCTCTTTCTGAACGCCAGTGTCAACCGCCAGACCAGCGTGAATCTTCTGCATACGGTATTCACCATGGACAGGCATGAAGTACTTAGGTTTGATGAGGCTGAGCATGAGTTTTTGCTCTTGCTGGCCCCCGTGTCCAGAAGTATGGATATTGTTAATCTTACCGTGAATAACCCTGACTCCGGCTTCTGTGATGGTGTTAATCAACTTGTTAACGCTAGTGGTATTGCCAGGGATTGGGCTAGAGGAGAAGATAACGGTGTCGCCAGGTTGCAGGGTTACTTGTCTGTGAGTTCCGTTAGCAATCCGAGCCAGAGCAGCCATCGGCTCCCCTTGACTCCCTGTGCAGAGAATTAAGACTTCTCCAGCAGGGTAATCTTTAATCTCATAAGGTTCAATGAAGGTTCCTTCTGGGACCTTGATGTAGCCGAGTTCGACACCATTCAAAATGGCCTTCTCCATAGAACGTCCAAAGACAGCAATCTTGCGCCCTGTCTTGACAGCGGCATCTGCTGCTTGCTGGAGGCGGAAGATATTAGAGGCAAAGGAGGCGAAGATGATCCGTCCGCTAATGCCCTCAATCAGCTTCATGATGGATTGGCCAACCACTTTTTCGGAGTTCGTAAAGGTTGGGATCTCCGCATTGGTTGAATCTGACAAGAGACAAAGGACGCCTTCTTCACCAAGCGCAGCCATGCGGTGCAAGTCAGCCGGTTCTCCTACTGGGGTAAAGTCAAATTTAAAGTCACCTGTGCAGACGATTTTCCCTTGAGGGGTATCAATTACGACCCCCAAAGGCTCTGGAATCGAGTGGGTCGTGCGGAAGAAGGTGATGCTTAAGTGCTTGAAAGTTAATTCGGTCTTGTGGTTAATTTCGTAGAGTTTAGCATTACGCAAGAGACCGTGCTCTTCTAGTTTGCCACGAATCAAGGCTAGTGCCAACGGACCAGCGTAGATAGGGATATTGGCCTGCTTGAGCAGGAAGGGAATGCCTCCGATGTGGTCTTCGTGGCCGTGCGTGATCACTAAGGCTTTGACACGCTTAATGTTTTCAACGATGTAGGAATAGTCTGGAATAACATAGTCAATCCCGAGCAGATCGTCTTCGGGGAATTTAATTCCTGCATCAACGATAATGATTTCGTTTTGGTATTCGATGCCGTAGGTGTTCTTGCCAATTTCGCCTAGACCGCCGATGGCAAAGACCCCCACTTCATGCGGTTTTAGATTGATATTTGACATATTAGAACTCCGTTAATGAGAAGGCACCGGTCTCTTTTTCGTAAGCTAGATGCTTGTCTGAGAGCAATTCGATAAATTCGATATGGTAGTCGGTGTTCGTTTCAACTAAGTCACGGACCTTGATGCGGCCATCGAGTTCGCTAGTTGCATCAACTTGGACATAGATGGCTTGAGTCTTTTCACGTTGTGGGTGGTTATTTTTTTCCTCTTGGTAAAATACTTTGTAGATCATAAATTTCCTTTCAAAAGATGGTCAAATCAGCCTGTAGGAAAGTAGCCAATCTAGTGATCCAGATTGACAATAGCTTATCCAGTTGTGGTTGTAATAAATTGACCTGAAGTGTAATAGTAAGCTTATTATATCATAAAATCAAACCGATGAGCAAGTTGGATGAGAGATGGAAAACGGTTTATCTTGTCTTAGTTTACTCGTTGCCTCTATCAAACAATAAGGACGCTAGTAAATCTGGAAACGGATATGGCACGTTGTCTATACGGAGAACGATTTATATTTTTGCCGATAAGGTTCGCTTATGAAGTCTTCCTTCCTCTAAGTAGCAAGGAAACGTCTGGACGTGTCTTGATTAATTTGATAAGAAGGAGTATAATACAAATAAAGTAAAACGCTTTCTTTAAAACGCTAAACTAGAGGTGTTTCATATGCGTAAAAAACATTCTGTTGCTTCTTCCCAAGTTATTCCTTTCATTTGGTTAGTCATAAACCTCCTTTATGCAGGTGTTGCTGATCGGCATAGAACCTACATCGCTTCATTTCACTATATTTTGGTCCTTATCTTTCTGTTATTAAGTATATATGAATCTATTAAAGAGAAAGATAAACTGGCGATTCTCCTATTTTTCCTAAGCATTGTCCAGGTTATCTTTGCGGTTGTTTTTTATCTATACTTGGTCGCAAAATATTTTGGAACATAAGATATTGGCTAGTAGATGCTTTCCTGTTGATCTGCTTATTGTCATAGCCCTTTGCTTTTAATTGGGCTATGACTTTTACTTTTTAACGCCTAGCAACTTTCCACATTTTTTAGTAAAATAGGAGTGAGCTTTTAAGAGTAGAAAAGTAAACGAAAGAGTGCAATCCTTATGAAAATTTTAGCCTTTGACACATCTAACCAGGTCCTCTCTATCGCTATCTTGGAGGATGATCGACTCCTTGGTGAGCTGACCTTGACCATCAAGAAAAACCACAGCATCAGCCTCATGCCCAGCATTGATTTTCTCATGGACCAGGTTGGCTGGGTGCCATCTGATCTGGAACGGATCGCTGTTGCCCAAGGTCCTGGTTCTTATACGGGTCTAAGGGTGGCAGTGGCAACGGCAAAAACTTTAGCCTATACGCTAAACATTGATTTGGTTGGTATCTCTAGTCTTTATGCCCTGTGTCCAGACGTCCAGGGTCTAGCGGTTCCTCTCATCGATGCCCGTCGTAACACGGTTTATGCTGGTTTTTATGATAATGGCAGAGCAGTTCAGCCAGAGGTTAATGCTGATTTCAATGAGGTTTTATCCACATTATCTAGTTCTGCTACAGTAACCTTTGTCGGTGAGGTGACTAGCTTCCGTGACCAGATTGAGATAGCCTTGCCTCAGGCTCAGATTCTTGAAACCCTACCATCAGCCTATCGCATTGGGGTAGCTGCTCTGACGGCTGAGCCTGTTCCTGTCCACAGCTTTGTTCCGACCTACTTAAAAAAGGTCGAAGCCGAGGAAAATTGGCTCAAAGACAATCAAGAGGGGGACACCTCCAGCTACATCAAGAGGGTCTGAGATGGATAAGGTCCAAGCTATTTATGCTATTTTGAGCGATGTTTACCAAGGTCAGTCACCTTGGAGCTTAGCCCAGATTGAAGCGGATCTGAACAAGCCAGACACGGATTGTTTTATCGTGACAGCAGATGATGAAATCATCGGTTTTTTGACCACCCAAGACTTGGTCGGTGAGCTGGAAATCACTAACATCGCTGTTAAAACCAACTACCAAGGCCGAGGTCTGGCTGATCAGCTCATGGCCAACTTAAAAGACCTGGACCGGCCTATTTTCCTAGAAGTCAGAGCTAGCAATCAAGCCGCCCAAAAACTTTATGCGAAGCACGGTTTTGTCGTTGCAGGTAGCCGTAAAGGCTATTACCATAATCCCACCGAAGATGCAATCCTTATGACAAGGAAGCGGTAGAATCAGTCTGTTTTTCTATGCACATGTCTCCTGACAAATCAATGTAAGCGGTAGTGTTCATTGTTTTGCTGCTATCTTCACTGAGGTTTTGCTAGGGGCAGTAACCTGTGTGATTGGATTGCTTTGGTAGTTCAATACAGCAGGTTTGGTATTGGGTGAATAGGCCTGTTTACTTATAGAGAAACACTCCTTGATGCTGCTCTAGCAGCTTTCAACAGGGGTGTTTTTCTTGTGCCCCTTTTTTTGGGGGGAGGCTAGGGTTTTTCTGATGCCTGTTTTCCTATACCATTTGGGAGCCTAACGAGGCACTATTGAAGGGGATTTACAAAAAAAAGCAGCAAATGACAGATCGTTGCTTTTTTGATGCAAAACCGACAAGCCTCTTTTGGCTTGTCGGTTAATGTTTATAAGGCAAAATATTGCAAGGGTTCAATCTGTCCCGCTTCTAATAAAGCCAGTTGCACACGGGCAAAGGCTTCTAAATCACGGCTACGGTCTATTTTGCCTAAATCGATAGCTTTAAACTAAGCTTGTTCAAGAAGGTGAGCAAAGGAGGTTTTAGCGGACGGATGATTTCCAGCCATGAGAACCAACGGTGTCTCACCAGCAGGTACGCGACTAGACGAAAAATTTGTATTGAAAGCCTTGATAAAAGTTAAATTTGGAAAGAGTTCTGCTAGTTTTAGGCTGGCAGACTGGTCTGGAGGTAAGGGAGACGTCTTGGTCTGATAATCGAGAGGATTGCTGATATCAATGATGATTTTATTGGCAAAATGGTCTTGATTAGGGAAAATGAGACTAATCATATCTTCATAAGGCACTGCAAAAAAGACAAATTTTCCTTGCACAACTTCCTGTCCTCGTCCCAGGACTTGAAGGGGAATATCAGCTTGGTTAAAGCGTTTGGCTAGAGCCTTTCCCATCTTTCCTTGACCGATAATACTGATAGTAGGGGTCATCATTAATCCTCCTGCCTTACCCCATACTGGTAAGGCACACCGAGGTGCTCCCGCAGGGTTTCACCGTCATAATCTTCATGGAAAATGCCACGTTCTTGAAGAATTGGGACGACTTCGTCGACAAAGCGAGGCAAATCGACGGCATAGACATCTGGCATGACCCAGAACCCATCGGCTGCTCCTGCTTCAAACCAAGCCGTCATGTGGTCGGCAATGTCCTTAGCATTCCCGACCGCTGTAGGGTGGTAGTCAATCACCGAATGATAGACGATTTCCCGCAAGGTCCAGCCCTCACGCGCCACCTTGAGGACATTTTCCAGACGTGGGTCGCTGTAAGGGGTAACCTGTACCGCATCTAAGATCTCTGGCGCAATCGGGCGCTCAATATCAGCAGGCGTAAACTGGATGCCTAGCACATAGCCGATATGGGCGATGCGTTGCAAGAAGGTCTCACCATCAATAAAGCTAGCGTGGCGCTCTAGCGCGGCTTTCTTGTCATCTCCTAGCAGGGGCATAAGCCCTGCGATAAATTTGATGTCATCAGGGTTTCGCCCATTATCCACAGCAGCTTGGCGAAGCGCCTGGCGCATGGCTTGACCTTGCTCGATGGTCCAGACTTCACCGACAAAAACATTGGCATATTTGCCAGCGTAGGCAATGCTATTTTCCGACCCACCCGAGTGGAAAATGACTGGCTGACCTTGCTTGGACGGTGGGATGGGCAGAGTACCTGCTGTCTGCACATAGTCACCCTTGATGACCACTGGTTTGACTTGGTCGTAGTCGGCAAATTCCTTGGTCTGGTGGTTGAGTTTAAGGGCGTCCTCTCCCCATGTTGCCCAGAGCTGTTGCACAGCCTCTGTAAATTCATAGGCCTTGCCATAGCGGTCAAAGCTGGGGGCTAGATTGACCCCGTAGGCATTGGCACTGACACCGTTCGCCCCTGTGACCGCATTCCAAGCTACTCGCCCGTGCGTCAGCGCATCAAGCGTTTTGAACTGTCTAGCCAACTCATAGGGATTGGACCAAGAGGTCGCCCGCGTGATTCCCAGACCGATACGTGAGGTCTGGCTGCCTATGATACTGGCAATCAGCAAGGGATCCAAGCCCATGGTCTGCATGTCGCTGTTATGCGCTGCCTTAGTGCCTGGAAAATCACCAAAGAACATGAACTGGAACTTGCCTTTTTCAGCCAGCTGAGCCGCTTGAATATCGACTGAAAGATCTGGATACTCCGAGAGTTTGACCTCTGGGTCCAACCACGATCGAAAATTTAAACCTGCCGCACCAAACATGGCGAGGCCAATCATCATTTGTTTCTTATCTGCCATCTTATACTAAATCCTCAATGCCACTCATCAATTTGTCCATAATCACCGCCACTGGCTCAATCTTGTCAATCAGGGAAATCCCTAGGCCAAAGGAAGCAAAGCCCTTGCTGAGGTCGCCAAAGAGCATGCCATCACGCATCCCATTGTAGCCACGCTGTACCTCGAAAATCTCTTGCTCTGTTGCCCCTGCCTGGCTCATTTCCAAGAGTTTGTTGGGAATGTCGCCCGGTAAAGAGCGGTAGTAGGCAGGTACTGTGCGGTAGAGCAGCAGGTCAGAAGCTGTCGCTTTGAGCGCCATTTCCTTGATGTTATCTGCCAAAATGGCTTCTTCAGCCATCATGAAGGCTGTACCAACATAGAGCCCTTCTGCGCCTAGGGCAAAGGCCGCCCGGGCCGTCCGAGCGTCCGCAATCCCACCAGCTGCCATGACAGGGACACGTCCTTTTGCAGCATCGACAATCATCGGTACGATGGAAAAAGTGCCGATGACCTTTTCAGGAACCGTCCCCCCTTCATCAAAACCAGTTGCCACGATGATGTCCGCACCACCTTGAATGGCTTCCTCGGTGTTTTCCACGGTCGGTGTGCCGGCACGAAAGACGACTTTGATGCCTTTTTCCTTGAATTTCGCTGTCCAGAAGGCGGAAAATTCACCGACCATGACTGCAACCTGCACTCCTTCTTCCACCATCAGCTCAAGCATAGGGCCTGTGAAAATATCGGTCAACTCATGACCAGGAGCGACGTTGATGCCTAGCGGTTTATCCGTTATCTCACGGGCAATGCGGATTTCCCGTCGCATATTTTCGATGGTTTCCTCCACCGTCGTCGCTGCAACGGTCTGACCTGCACTGATACCAAGAACTCCCAAGCCACCTGCGGCACTGACAGCGCCAGCGTATTGACCGTTGGTCAACCAAGCCAGAGGGCCTTGGATGATGGGTTTTTCAATCCCCAAAATGTCTGTAATCCGATTTGTCATTTGATTTCTCCTCTTTCTTCTGATATAATTTATAGTACACTTGTCATTTATAAAAGGCAAATGACAATTTCCATACGAGTGTAAGTTAGGTGACAGTTTTGGTAAATTTGTCATCTTGAAGGGGGAAAATGACGACAGATTTACGTTTTGAGCGAACAGAAGAAAATATACGGACTGCGTTTTTGGGGCTCTTAGAGAATGAAGATTATGCCAAGTTGAGTGTGACGACCATCTGCCGTGAGGCGAGGTGTTCTAGGAATGCCTTTTATCAGCACTATGAGAGTAAGGATCACCTGTATAAGGCCATTGTGGGGGAAGTGATTGCTGCTATTGAAGATAGTTGCCAACCAGTTGTTGAACACTTAGAGGAGATTGGTGAAGCGGAATCTCGCCTTTTTACTAACCAAATTTTAGAGGCAGTTTATCAAAAGCGGGAGTTAATTAGGCGTTTGTTGCAGGTGTCACCCTTGACCTTTTCTTATCAGTTGCGGCAAATGTTTATCGATGGGAATCTACTATCAGCTCAGCTATTTGCCCAAGAAAGTGTCAACCATAGCTATATTTACTACCTGTCGGGGGCCTTTGCTAGTTTTGTCGAGTATTGGCTCCTACACACAGCAGATGACCTGGAAAAAGCCCAAAACATCCTCCACCAGCATACCTTTTGGGGCTTCAACAGTCAGGGGAGTGACTGTTGAAGGTGCGTGCTTAAAAAAGAGAAGGCAAGCAACAGTCAGGGGAGTGACTGTTGAAGGTGTGAGCTCAATTGAAAACCAGTAACTTTCAGGAAAGTTACGGACTGTTGCACAGTAATTTAGGGAACTGTGACGGTTGACAACCGTATCCTTAAGCTCCTATTAGCAAGAATGATTAGAAAGATAAAGACATGTCAAACAGATATATCTTAGCCATTGAGTCCTCCTGTGATGAGACCAGCGTGGCTGTTTTGAAGAATAAGACGGAACTATTGACCAACATCATCGCTAGTCAAGTCGATAGTCATAAGCGTTTTGGGGGCGTGGTGCCAGAAGTAGCTAGCCGTCACCATGTGGAGGTGATCACGACCTGTATTAACGATGCACTGGTGGAGGCTGGGATTGTGGCTAGTGACCTATCAGCTGTGGCAGTGACCTATGGCCCTGGCCTGGTGGGTGCCCTGCTAGTTGGTATGGCGGCTGCCAAGGCCTTTGCTTGGGCAAACGGCCTACCCCTGATTCCTGTTAACCACATGGCCGGCCATCTTATGGCAGCTAACCAGACAGCTGAGTTGACCTACCCTCTTATGGCTCTGTTGGTGTCAGGTGGTCATACCGAGCTAGTCTATGTCCCAAAAGCAGGAGATTACCGGATCATTGGGGAGACCCGTGATGATGCTGTAGGTGAGGCTTACGACAAGGTTGGTCGGGTTATGGGCTTGACCTATCCAGCTGGTAAGGAAATTGATGTATTGGCTCACAAAGGTCAGGACGTTTACAACTTCCCAAGAGCTATGATGAAAGAAAATCACTTGGACTTTTCGTTTTCTGGGCTTAAGTCGGCTTTTATCAATCTAAACCACAATGCGCAACAAAAAGGAGAAAAACTAGCCTTAGAAGACCTCTGCGCTTCCTTTCAGGCGTCGGTTTTGGATGTCCTCATCAGTAAGACCAAGAGAGCTCTGAGCCAATACCCAGTTAAGCAACTGGTTGTGGCAGGTGGGGTCGCTGCCAACCAAGGTTTGCGCGAGCGCTTAGCGACAGACATAACAGATGTGGAAGTGGTCATCCCTCCGTTGCGTCTCTGCGGTGATAATGCCGGTATGATCGCTTTAGCTGCTGATGTCGAGTATGAACAAGGGAACTTTGCTGATTTGTCGCTTAATGCCAAGCCGAGCCTGGTGTTTGAAAGCATGGTATTAGGTTAACGTTCAAGATTGAGTCACTGAAAGAAAGCTTACTCTAGATAGTTCAGCTGGTGATGCTGATCAGAGGAGTTCCCCTAACAGCCCAATTAGGCGGAGTCATTTACCAAACTTGTCACAGTGCTTATTTTAGTGCGTTTCAACAGTTTCAGGACAAACTGTTGGCGGAGAGGTTAGCTCGCAAGTGTCAAGGAGCCGTTGTCAATACGGTTCGGTCAGCTATGGGCACGGAGCAGATAAGGTTTACCGAGGGGTGGGCTGACAAGCTAGAAGTAGTGAGCTATCTCTATTTAGGATGCGGTTGAGCTGACTGATTGTTAAAGACCCGTAAGCAAGTGGATGTTGGCCAATTATGGGTCCATAGTTTTGGTTGAATAAGATGTAAAACCGCCTAGCTCCATGTGGGGTTAGGTTTTTAACTCTTGCAGTCGTATGGGAAAATACAGTAGGGCATAGGTATAGGTATCGAAATTCAAAATCTGAACACAATGGACTCTTCAAAGATTTTTGGGTTGCTGTATGACTTAAAAACGAGTTACTTGATGACCAGCAACTCACTGATTTTTGAGTGTCATTTAGCACCAAACAAATGAAGACAATTCATCTTTCAGAAAGAATCAAAGGTTCGCTTTTTAGATGAAATGGTGGATAATATAATTTCAATAGGACGAGTAACTGTTTGACGAAACCAATTTTTTCAAGACAGTTGCTGAAAATACGGGTAAAGGTCTTGGAGAATGTAGGCTCTTACCTTGTGACAAGATAGGTTTTATGCTATGATAAGGATATAATCTATTTGAAATGAAAAGGTGACTATGACGTCTGAATTTAAACGAGGAATGCAGTCTGCCTTGCCCACTGGGCTGGGTTATTTAGGCGTTGGAATGGCCTTTGGTGTGATTGCGGCAGCAGCAGGGATAACTGTTTGGCAGGTACTCCTCATGAGTTTACTCATTTATGCAGGAGCAGGTCAGTTTGCCTTGGTCGGTTTGCTGGTGACAGGTGAACCCCTCTCTTCGATTGCTCTGACAATATTCCTGATCAATTTACGAAATTTTTTAATGGCCTTGCATACAGCGACTTTTTTTCCGAATGTTTCAACTGGACAGAGCCTGGTGATTGGTGGTCTTTTGACGGATGAAACTTACGGTGTTTTATTGGCAGAAGGTCTCCAGCAGCAGGTTGTATCTGCTGATTGGATGCTGGGGAATAATGTGTTGAGCTACCTGTCTTGGACAATAGCAACAGTTATGGGAGCTCTGGTGGGGGAGAGAATTCCTAGCCCCTATACCTTAGGTTTAGACTTTGCCCTTATAGCGATGTTTATAGGGATTTTCGCAGCACAATTTAGGGGACTTGCCCTCAGCGTTCCTGTGAAAAAAATAGCTGGAATCCTTTTGACCGTCGCTTCAGTATTCTTTGTTCTGGCTTGTTTTTTACCTAAGTCAGTAGCTGTTTTGTCTGCTACTTTGGCAGGTTGTGTGATGGGGGTATGGCTGGATGAGAACTAGTGATGTTGTGTGGGCAATTTTGCTTTCTGCCCTGGTCACTTTTGTGCCGAGAGTGCTTCCGTTTGCCCTCTTAAAAAAAGTCAAATTATCTGATAGGGTCCTACGGTTTTTAAAATATTTACCGCTATCTATTATTTTTGCCTTAACGTTTTCAAATGTATTTACTTATGACAGCGGGCAGTTGCCACAATTGCTCTGGCAGGAAGCCTTAGTGAGTGTTTTGCTGCTCTGGGTGGCTTTCCGTTACAGAAACCTTTTACTCACCGTAGGGGCGGGTATTGTTTTGATAGCTCTTTTGAGGTTGATCTAGTGGGCCTACTACTTTTCTCAGTCTTTCTTGGTTTTCAATGTTATTTTTGGAACGATTGTTAAGTTTTTGCGGTGACTTATCTGCTATACAACCTTTATCTGACGGTTAATTTTACCAGGCAATAAGGAATTTTTCATCAAGGATTGGTCGTTACTGTATGGGGGCAAGAGCGTTCTTTTGTCAGAAGAAGGGGGCACCAATCCTTTTGGGTGCTATGATGACTAATGAGGAAGACAGACCAATGAGTCTTAATACCTTTATCAATCGGGCCAAAGTGTTGAAGTTTTTTAGCTTTGAGGCCTAACTGAGCCGATGATGCTAAAACGTGGTATAATAAGATGATTTTATAAAGAGGAGAGTCTCCAAGTAAGGAGACAAAGGAGACATGACAAAGACAGCACAAGGGCGTGCAAGCGGTAAGATTATCTTAATGGGAGAACATGCGGTCGTTTATGGAAAACCTGCTATTGCTCTTCCTTTTGCTGGGGTTGAAGTCCAGACGACTGTGACGGAGACGTGTGGTGACCTGTCTGTCAACTGTGCTCTCTACGATGGCTTGGTTCACGAGATACCCAAGGTTTATGAGAGCCTCAAACATGCCATCCGTTTTTCCCTTTACCGTCTAGGGGTATCACAAAATCCTCCGATTCATGTGGAAATTACGTCAACGATTCCTGCTGAGCGGGGGATGGGGTCAAGTGCGGCAGTCGCAGTATCCGTGGCGAGGGCCTTATTTGCTTTCTACGAGAAAGAATTGACGGATCAGGAACTTTGGGAGATTGCTCAGTCATCTGAGCGAATTGCACATGGTAATCCTTCAGGGGTAGACGTGACGACTATTAGTCGCGAAAAGCCTGTTTACTATGTCAAAGACCAGCCTTTTGAGGTTTTGTCTCTGGATTTTCCGGCTTACCTGGTGGTCGCAGACACGGGGCGTATTGGGCACACTCTTGAAGCAGTCCAGCATGTAGCCGACTGGATTGAGGTCGAAAACCAAGGGTCAGCCAGTTTATCTTTTAGCCCCCAAGGTCATATTGAAGCTCTTGGTCAGCTGGTCATTGAAAGCCAGCAGGCCTTAGCTGATAAGAATGTGACCAGCCTGGGACAATTGATGAATCGAGCCCAGACCTATCTTGTAGATCTTGGGGTGTCTGATCCACAGTTAGACCACTTAATAACTGTGGCTAGACAGGCCGGTGCCTTGGGTGCTAAATTGACCGGAGGGGGTCGAGGCGGCTGCATGATAGCCTTGGTAGCCGATCGTCAGCAAGCAGAAAAATTAATGCAAGCTCTTGAAACAGCTGGTGCCAAAGGCATCTGGATTCAGTATTTAGGCCTTGAAGGAGAGGACAAATGATAAGAGTCGGCCGGGCACGTGCCCATACTAACATAGCTTTGATTAAATACTGGGGAAAGAGGGACAAGGCCCTCTTTTTGCCCATGAATAGTTCCTTGTCGCTTACTTTAGATGCTTTTTACACGGATACCGAAGTGGTCTTTGATGCCCATTTGACGGAGGATTACTTTTTCTTGAATGGTCAGGCGCAATCACCGGAGGAAACCTCTAAAATCAGCCGTTTTTTGGACCTTTTTCGTCAAGAGACAGGGGAGAATAGAAATGCTAAGGTCACCTCTTACAATTTTGTCCCGACTGCAGCAGGTTTGGCCTCATCGGCGTCAGCCTTTGCAGCCCTTTCTTTAGCTGTATCAGAAGCTTTGTCGCTGGATTGGGACCGTCAAACCTTGTCGACCTTCGCCAGACGAGGTTCAGGGTCAAGCACCCGCTCCTTGTTCGGGGGCTTTGTGGAATGGCAGATGGGGACAGGTTCGAAGGATTCTTACGCAGTTCCTATTGATCCAGCAGACTGGGATATCGGTATGATTGTTCTGGCCATTAATACTGAAAGAAAGTCAATTTCTAGCCGTGTTGGGATGGACCATACCGTTGCGACGTCTCCTTTTTACCCTGCTTGGATCTCGTCTGCTAAGACGGATTTAGAGGCTATTAAGGAGGCCATAAAGCATAAAGACCTGGTTAAAGTAGGGCAAATTACAGAACATAATGGCATGAAGATGCATGCGACGACCCTTTCTGCTGATCCGCCTTTTACTTACTTTGAACCAGAGTCAATCCGTGTTCAAGGCTTGGTTCGTCATGTTCGTGAGGAGCTTGGTCTCCCTGCTTATATGACCATGGATGCAGGACCGAATGTCAAGGTCCTTTGTAGGGCTAGTGATATGACAAGTTTGGTTGAGGCACTGGCAAAACAGTTTCCTAAAGAAAAGATCATCACTAGTCGTCCAGGACCAGCAGCCTATGCTTTGACAGAGGAAGCTTGGCTGGAGACAGTTGCGGTATTTGAGGCTTCAGATGAGTAAGATACAAGTAAAGATTCCAGGGAAACTCTATCTGGCAGGGGAATATGCTGTGGTTGATGGCGGTTTGGCAATCATTGCAGCAGTTAACCAATACTTGCAGGTAACTGTTGAAGCGACACAGACTGGCCAGCTTCACTCGGATCAACAGGCCGATTTGAACCTATCCTGGTATCGCAAGGACCATAACATTGTCTTTGATCAAGAGCATCCCTATAGTCTCGTTCAGGTAGCCATGCAAGTCACGGAAGAGTATCTGAGGGATTTGGGGGAGTTCCCTAGTACCTATTACCGGTTAGCGATCACCAGTGAGCTGGATGATTCAGGAAGCGGGCAAAAGTATGGGCTAGGTTCTAGCGGAGCGGTCACAGTAGCTGTGATCAAGGCTATTAGCCTCTTTTATGGACAGTCTTTGTCACCGTTAGTGCTTTATAAACTGTCAGTACTGGCTCAGACTAAGCTAGGATTGTCGGGCTCTTTTGGCGATCTGGCTGCCTCTAGTTTTGGCGGTCTTATCGCCTATCAGAGGCCCTTGCCAGCCTGGCTTTTGCCAAAAATAGCAGAGCAGACAGTAGCGGATTTAGTTGCTCTAGACTGGCCAAACCTAGTGATAGAGCGTTTGCTCTTCCCAGAAAATCTGCAATTTTTGGTCGGTTGGACCAGAAGCGTTGCTTCCACAGAGGGATTACTAGATGAAGTAGCGAGAAATACGTTTCACAAGAAACAAATTCGTCAAGACTTTGTCACTGCTAGTCAAGCCTGCCTAGAACGTATGGTGCAGGCTTTTCAGGAGCAGAACTCTTCAGCAATTTGCCAAGAAATCCGACACAATCGCTTCTTGCTTCGCAGTTATGCTGAACAAGTAGGCTTACACTTAGAAACCCCAGCCTTAAAGACTTTGATTGATTTAGCAGAAGAGCATGGAGCTGCTGCTAAAACATCAGGAGCAGGGGGTGGCGACTGTGGCATCGCCCTTTTGAAAGAACCTTTTAAAGCTGCTCAGATTCAAGATAGCTGGGTGGCAGCGGGAATTCTTCCCCTAGACCTCTTGTTTGCCCCACCATTTGCCTAAGAAAGAGAAGGAAATCTATGACCCAACAAGTCAATCGGAAGGACCAGCATGTTGGCCTTGCTAACCAACAATACCAAGCCTCATCTGGACCTGATCTCGAAGCTGTTCGCTTTGTCCACCAAGCTTTTGCAGAGTTAGATGTGGCTGACGTTTCGGCTGCTACCCAAGTGGCAGGGCTTGATTTTTCAACCCCTTTCTTTATCAATGCCATTACAGGAGGCAGTCTTCAAACCATCAAGATTAATCAACGTCTGGCAATTCTTGCCCGCGAGACAGGTCTTGCTCTCGCGACAGGTTCTGTCAGCATTGCCATGAAAGACCCCGAGGCAGCAGCATCCTTTAAAGTCATCCGTCAGGAAAACCCTGATGGGCTGGTCTTTGCCAATCTCGGTGCCCACCATGGGCTTGAAAACGCCAAGCGAGCCGTCGATTTGCTAGAAGCCAATGCCCTGCAAATCCATGTCAATGTCCCTCAGGAAATCATCATGCCAGAAGGCGATCGCGCCTTTCGAGGCTGGCTGGATAATGTGGAAACTATCGCAGCTCACTTGTCGGTTCCGGTTGTCGTCAAGGAAGTCGGCTTTGGCATGAGCCGAGAGACGATTGCAGAACTCTACCAACGAGGCGTTCGCACAGTTGACGTTTCTGGTCGTGGCGGTACCAATTTTGCCCGCATCGAAAATGCCCGCAGAACGACAGCTAAATATGATTTTCTAGAAGATTGGGGGCTAACAACTGTAGAGAGCCTGCTAGAAGCAATGAGTCTGCCAGCGAAGAGCCGTCCGCAGATTATCGCCTCTGGCGGTGTGCATCATGCCCTCGACGTTGTTAAATGTCTGGCCCTCGGGGCAGACTTAGTAGGCCTTTCGGGTCAAGCCCTTCAGTGGGTCCGCCAGCCAGATCGTCTAGACACCGCCATTGAGACCGTCCGAAACATACAAGAGCAGGTCCGCGACATCATGACCATCTTAGGCGCCAAAAGGATTGCTGATATACAGCAGACAGATCTGGTCTTACCAGCCAGTGCTCAGCACTGGGCCCAAGCCCGTGGAATTGATGTGACGGCCTATGCGAGACGAAGCGCCAAAGCGTTAGAAGACTAAATGCTTAATTTCTAGGCTATTAACGATTTTTAGCCTCTCTTAGGCAACTGGGTTTTGCCCTGTCTCATATTGGTCCTATTTGTCTATCACGATGACAGTTTATCTTAAAACACCCCTCTAGTTTTTAGGACTTGTGTTCCTAAATATTAGAGGGGTGTTTTTGGTTGTTTTGGCAGGTGTCCAGTATTACTGATGATTGGAGCGTCGAGATGTAATCGAGAATTCAAAGTACTCAATAGGAATATAATGCTTGCTTGAGACAATTAATTTTTCTTTATTATAAACATTTTCCTGTATGAGAATGAAGCGATCGTGGTTAGAGAGGGTGTACTTGGTTGCACTGAAATTTCCTGACTGTGTGTAAACAAAGTCATTTTGAGAATGGTTAGCAATATCAGATTGATAAAGACGGTGTTCAAGAAGATGTTTCAACTCGCCAGTGTCGTGCAAGGTCATCTCTAAGTCAGAAATGATTTCAATAGGGACAAAAGACAAGGAGTAAGCAGACGGTCCATTTTCTGTATGGTACCAGCGATCAGCAATGACCACGACGGGTGTCTCATGTTTTAAGGACGAGGCAACAGCTACAGAAGGAACTTCCAGACGAAACTCTAATTCTGTCTCAAGGATGTCAAGAGACATACAAGCCTTTATAGGATGTTGCAAATATTCTAAGCCCAGCTTGCTATCGGAGTCTGAGAAGTCTCTGATAAAATTGCCCTTGCCTCGCACATTTTTAACCAAATGGTCTTCCTGTAAGAGAGCCAGCGACTTTCTGAGGGTGGCACGACTGACATTCAACTGCTCTGCCAATTCAGGTTCAGAAGGCAACTGCATACCGGGGGTGTATATACCGTCCTGAATCAGTTTAAAAATCTGATTGTAGACTTGGACATGTTTTAATTTTTTTAACTTGCTATCTAATTCATTGTTAGGCATATCAGCCTCCTAAAGGTCTAGTTATAGGTTATTTTAATGAAATAATGACAGAAAATCAATAAAAAAATATAAAAAGCGTTTACAAAATACAACTTGTATGTTATTATACAAGTATAACAAAAATAAACAAGACAAACAGGAGGTCTTAAACATGCAAAATTATTCTGGTGAAGTTGGGTTACAGTATCACTTACAGATTCGCCCTGGTGACGTGGGACGCTATGTGCTCATGCCAGGAGATCCGAAGCGCTGCGCTAAGATTGCAGAGCATTTTGATAATGCTGAATTAATAGCAGATAGTCGCGAGTATGTGACCTATACAGGGACCTTAAATGGCGAAAAAGTAAGCGTCACATCAACAGGTATCGGCGGCTCTTCAGCTTCTATTGCCTTGGAAGAGTTAAGATTGTGCGGTGCAGATACGTTTATCCGTGTTGGAACCTGTGGTGGGATTGATCTTGACGTTAAAGGCGGAGACATTGTTATTGCAACAGGTGCTATTCGGATGGAAGGAACTAGTAAAGAGTACGCGCCCATAGAATTTCCAGCTGTTGCTGATTTAGAAGTAACCAATGCCTTGGTCAGTGCCTCTAAAAAGCTAGGTTATACAACACATGCTGGTGTTGTCCAATGTAAAGATGCCTTTTACGGTCAACATGAGCCTGAACGGATGCCCGTTAGTTATGAATTGCTCAATAAATGGGAAGCTTGGAAGCGTCTGGGAACAAAGGCATCAGAAATGGAATCAGCAGCCCTATTTGTGGCAGCTAGTCATTTGGGAGTTCGCTGTGGGTCAGACTTCCTTGTTGTCGGAAACCAAGAAAGAAATGCTTTAGGTATGGATAATCCAATGGTTCATGACACAGAGGCTGCTATCCAAGTTGCGGTAGAAGCACTTCGCATACTCATTGAGGAAGACAAACGCAAATAAAACTAGACAAGGGAGGAGAACATGCAATTTGTTTATGGCATTCTAGGTATTTTATTGGTTTTAGGTATCGTATATGCTATTTCCTTTAACCGACGTCACATTTCACTTGGTTTGATTGGAAAGGCATTATTGGTACAATTCATGATTGCCATCGTCTTGGTCCGGATTCCACTTGGTCAACAGTTTGTTAAACTGGTGTCAGAAGGAGTTACCAAGGTCATTAATTGTGGCCAGGCAGGTCTGGATTTTGTGTTTGGCTCGCTGGCAGACAGTGGCGCAAAAACAGGTTTTATCTTTGCGATACAAACTCTTGGGAACATCGTTTTCCTATCGGCCCTTGTCAGCTTACTTTACTATCTAGGTGTTCTTGGTTTTATCGTCAAGTGGATTGGTAAAGGAGTCGGAAAGATAATGAAATCTTCCGAGGTTGAAAGCTTTGTTGCGGTAGCCAATATGTTTCTTGGCCAAACAGATAGCCCGATTTTGGTCAGCAAATACCTTGCAAGAATGACTGATAGTGAGGTCATGGTGGTTCTGGTATCGGGAATGGGCAGTATGTCTGTGTCTATTCTTGGTGGCTACATTGCCCTAGGCATCCCAATGGAATATCTGCTCATTGCTTCAACGATGGTACCGATTGGCAGTATATTAATCGCTAAAGTTCTCCTTCCTCAAACCGAACCTGTTCAAAAAATTGACGACATTAAAATGGATAATAAAGGCAATAACGCTAATGTTATCGATGCCATTGCTGAAGGAGCCAGTACAGGTGCTCAAATGGCCTTTTCAATCGGAGCCAGTTTAATCGCTTTTGTTGGCTTGGTTTCTCTCATAAATTTGTTGCTAAGTGCTTTTGGGATTCGTTTAGAACAAATCTTTTCCTATATTTTTGCGCCGTTCGGCTTCTTGATGGGATTTGATCGTCAAAACATTCTCTTGGAAGGGAATCTGCTTGGTAGCAAACTCATTTTAAATGAATTTGTATCTTTTCAACAGTTGGGAAAGCTAATTCGGTCGTTAGACCACCGTACAGCTTTAGTCGCAACGATTTCATTATGTGGCTTTGCCAACCTATCTAGTTTGGGGATCTGTGTTTCTGGGATTGCAGTGCTCTGCCCAGAAAAACGTGGCACTTTAGCACGATTGGTCTTTCGTTCGATGATTGGGGGGATTGCCGTCAGTTTATTGAGCGCCTTTATCGTGGGCATTGTGACACTATTTTAAGTTAAAAATAAGGAGATGATATGATGGAAATTAAAGAGATATTAAGTAAAGTAGACCATACATTATTAACGACAACAGCGTCGTGGGAAGACATAAAGCTCATTTTGGATGATGCTATGGCTTACCATACGGCATCTGCTTGTATTCCTGCTTCTTATGTTAAGAAGGCAGCGGACTATGTTTCAGGGAAACTAGCGATTTGCACTGTTATTGGATTTCCTAACGGTTACAGTACGACAGCAACCAAGGTATTTGAATGCCAAGATGCTATCAAAAACGGTGCTGATGAAATTGACATGGTTATTAACTTGACTGATGTCAAAAACGGAGATTATGCGGCCATTGAAGACGAAATTCGGCAGATTAAGGCGGCCTGTGGCAGTCATATTTTGAAGGTCATTGTCGAAACCTGTCAATTAACCAAAGAGGAATTGATTGAACTTTGTGGTGTGGTGACGCGTTCTGGCGCAGATTTTATTAAAACATCTACAGGTTTTTCAACAGCTGGTGCAACCTTTGAAGACGTTGCTCTAATGGCAGAACATGTTGGTAAAGATGTTCAGATTAAAGCAGCTGGTGGGATTTCTTCTTTAGAGGATGCCGAAAAATTCATCTCGCTAGGCGCATCACGCTTAGGAACCAGTCGTATTATAAAAATCGTTAAACATCAAAAGGTGGAAGAAGGCTCTTATTAAGGCTCTATTGTCGGATAGTGATGCCAAGATGGTTTCATTCATTTTTGACCAAGACTTTGGAAAGATGTGCTGCAGTCGTGGTCAGGTAGAAGTTTGATTTTTTAAAAATAGAAGAATGAGAAGAAGCTGTCTACCATATTTCGGCTTCTTTTCATCCGTGAAAGGAGAAACGATGTCACAATTTGATCGTATTCATTTAGTTGTTTTAGACTCTGTAGGCATTGGTGCTGCACCAGATGCCAACGATTTCGTCAACGCTGGTGTGCCAGATGGGGCTTCAGATACCCTCGGTCACATTTCTAAGACCGTTGGGCTTGAAGTGCCCAATATGGCTAAGATTGGTCTGGGAAATATCCCTCGTCCGCAAGCTCTTAAAACAGTGCCTGCTGAGAGTCACCCAACAGGGTATGTCACCAAGTTAGAAGAAGTCTCCCTCGGCAAGGACACCATGACAGGTCACTGGGAAATCATGGGGCTCAACATTACCGAGCCGTTTGATACCTTCTGGAATGGCTTCCCTGAGGAAATCTTAACCAAGGTTGAAGAGTTTTCAGGTCGCAAGGTTATTCGTGAAGCTAACAAGCCTTATTCAGGTACAGCAGTTATCGATGACTTTGGTCCGCGTCAGATGGAGACAGGTGAGCTGATTATCTACACCTCAGCTGACCCAGTGCTGCAAATTGCAGCGCATGAAGATGTCATTCCGCTTGAGGAACTCTACCGTATTTGTGAATATGCCCGTTCGATTACCTTGGAGCGTCCAGCGCTTCTCGGTCGTATCATTGCCCGTCCTTATGTGGGAACGCCGGGTAACTTTACCCGTACCGCTAACCGCCATGACTATGCCGTATCGCCTTTCCAAGACACGGTCATGAACAAGTTAGACCAAGCCGGCATTGATGTTTACTCTGTCGGTAAAATCAATGATATTTTCAATGGCTCTGGTGTTAATCATGACATGGGACACAACAAGTCCAATGCTCATGGGGTTGAGACCTTGATTAAGACTATGGGCTTGCCTGAATTTGAGAGGGGTTTCTCCTTTACTAACTTAGTTGACTTTGATGCCCTTTACGGACACCGTCGCAATGCCCATGGGTATCGTGATTGCCTGCATGAATTTGATAGTCAATTGCCAGACATCATAGCAGCCATGCGCGAGCATGATCTCCTCATGATTACGGCTGACCACGGCAATGACCCAACCTACGCTGGAACGGATCATACCCGCGAATATATTCCACTGCTCATCTATGGAAAATCCTTGAAAGGGAGTGGGGTCATTCCACAAGGACACTTTGCAGATATTTCAGCGACAGTTGCTGAAAACTTCGGCGTTGACACAGCCATGATTGGCGAAAGCTTCTTGGATAAATTGGTGTAAAAGCACGCCTTCTAAAGCACTATGACCATCTCAGGAGCAAAGACGATTGTTAATCTACAGCAGACAGATCTGGTCATACCAGCACTGGGCCCAGGCGCGTGGCATTGATGTCAGTGAGTATGGCAGGCGATAAAGGAAAGATTCGCCAGTGTCTGAGTGAGAAAAGATTGATTTTATATGCATTTCCAAGGTTTTGCTTGCCAAAACCTTGGTTTTCTTTTAAAATAAGAGAAACTCTGCCCCTATGGGTTCAGGATAGAAAGCATGAGGTGTAACATGAAGGCAATTGTAACGGTAGTTGGTAAGGATAACACAGGAATCGTGGCAGGAGTGGCTGCCAAGTTAGCTGGCTTAGGCTTTAACATTGATGATATTTCCCAGACGGTTTTGGACGGCTATTTTACAATGATGGCGGTCGTTTCTGGCGATGAGACGGTTGATTTTACAAAGATTCGTCAGGATTTGGAGACCTTCGGCCAGGAGCTCAATGTCAAAATCAATATCCAGAGTGCGGCGATTTTTGATGCCATGCATAACGTGTAAAGGAGAACTGAGATGGACATTAGACAGGTCACAGAAACCATTGCCATGATTGAAGAGCAGCACTTTGATATCAGGACCATTACGATGGGAATTTCTCTTTTAGACTGTATTGATCCGGATATTGATCGGGCTGCTGATAAGATTTATCAGAAAATCACGACCAAGGCGGCTAATCTCGTAGCTGTTGGGGATGAGATTGCAGCTGAATTAGGAATTCCTATTGTGAATAAACGTGTCTCAGTGACTCCCATTGCCCTGATTGGGGCGGCAACAGATGCGACGGACTATCTGCCGTTAGCTCACGCTTTGGATCGCGCAGCCAAGACCATCGGTGTGGATTTTATCGGTGGCTTTTCAGCTCTGGTGCAAAAGGGTTATCAAAAAGGAGATGAGATTCTCATCAATTCCATTCCCCAAGCCTTGGCCCAGACAGAAAAGGTTTGTGCGTCGGTCAATATTGGCTCCACCAAGTCTGGCATCAATATGACAGCGGTGCGTGACATGGGACGTATCATCAAGGAAACCGCTCAGGCTTCTGACATGGGAGCGGCTAAGTTAGTTGTTTTTGCCAATGCGGTTGAGGACAATCCTTTTATGGCAGGTGCCTTTCATGGTGTTGGAGAAGCTGATGTGGTCATCAATGTCGGTGTGTCAGGACCTGGCGTAGTCAAGCGTGCTTTGGAAAAAGTCCGTGGTGAAAGTTTTGATGTGGTCGCTGAAACAGTTAAAAAAACCGCCTTTAAGATTACTCGCATTGGTCAATTAGTCGGTCAAATGGCGAGTGAGCGTCTTGGTGTCAAATTCGGGATTGTTGATTTATCTCTTGCACCAACACCTGCTGTTGGCGACTCGGTGGCGCGTGTCTTGGAAGAAATGGGATTGGAAACGGTCGGCACACATGGGACAACAGCAGCTTTAGCCCTTTTAAATGATGCGGTCAAAAAAGGCGGTGTCATGGCTTGCAACCAAGTGGGGGGCTTATCAGGTGCTTTCATTCCCGTGTCAGAAGATGAAGGGATGATTGCGGCGGTTGAGTCTGGTTCCCTTAATCTGGAAAAATTAGAAGCCATGACAGCAATTTGCTCAGTAGGTCTGGATATGATTGCGATTCCAGAGGACACGCCTTCTGAAACCATTGCGGCCATGATTGCTGACGAAGCGGCCATTGGAGTCATCAACCAGAAGACGACAGCGGTTCGCATTATTCCTAAAGGTCAAGAAGGGGATCGGATTGAGTTTGGTGGTCTTTTGGGGACTGCTCCAGTGATGCGAGTAAATAGCGCATCATCGGCTGATTTTATCAACCGCGGCGGACAAATTCCAGCACCGATCCATAGCTTTAAGAATTAACGGAGAGCATCTCTAGATGGGGATAAGCTGTGTCACGGACAACTTTTAAGAAACGATAAAGAAAACAAAGGCGTGTAAACTGTTCCAGCCAAAAAGCGATCGTTAAAGATAGGATAGCGGCGGAGTTATTTTTAGCTACCCATAAAAACTCTATTAAGTCAGGAGGTACATCATTGTTACAAGGTGCGTATCGTTGTCCAGAATGCCATTTTTGGCATTTGACTAGCCAAAAAGAGATTATAGAGAGTAATCTCTTTCGAAAAGTCATTTAAAAAGGTTATTCTAAAGACAGAGACAGTGTTTACCAATAAAAGGACTTGTTTTCTTGGTCAGGTCGTCTGACAGGGCTCAAAAATGGGGACTCAGCATTAGGATTTCTGGTCATTTGATCGGTATGCTTGCTGTGAATCCGATCACTCTCAAGCTGACAATTGGCAGTTTTGGCGGATCCATCAGTTCTTTAGCTCCTTAAGGAATGTCTCTTTAGAAAAAGGGATGTTTGTCCCTGGTCTTTTCTTGTGGCGACAGAAAGACGAGATCGTTTTACTAAGAGGCTTGTTTTTGGCAGGCCTTTTTTTGCACCTCCTTGCACCTCATGGTATAATAGGAAACAGAAATGTGATGAATGGAGAAGATTATGGTGAAAACAACCCTTTATATCGCCCGCCACGGCAAGACCATGTTTAACACAATTGGTCGAGCTCAGGGCTGGAGTGATACGCCATTGACCGCTGCTGGGGAACGTGGTATTAAAGAACTTGCTGTTGGGTTAAAGTCTTTTGACTTGACTTTCAAGGAGGCGTTTTCTAGCGACTCGGGCAGGACCTTGCAGACCATGGAAATTATCCTAGATGAGTTAGGGCAGACAGATATTCCTTACACGCGGGACAAGCGGATTCGAGAATGGTGCTTTGGCAGCCTTGACGGGGGTTACGATGCGGAGCTCTTTTTTGGGGTGCTGCCCCGTATCTACGGAACAGACATTGAGTTTCGTAAACTGACTTACGAAGAGATGGCGGCTGGTATTTTCGAAGCAGATACTGCTGGATGGGCACAGCCTTGGGAAGTTATTAAGGAGCGTATCCTGTCTGGCTTTACCGACATCGCCAAAAAAATAGAAGCCCAAGGTGGCGGCAAGGCTATTGTCGTTTCTCATGGCATGACAATTAGCACTTTGGTCTATCTCTTGGCGCCAGAGATTCCCAAGCAAAATTTGGACAATGGCAGTGTGACTGTACTCAGTTATGAAAACGGCCAGTTTACAGTGGAGATCGTAGGAGATATGTCCTATCGTCTTCGTGGAGCAGAGGTGCTAGATGGCGGGCAGTGAAAAACAATCAGAAGAAATCTTAGACCAGTTCCCACCTCTAGAGTTTGAGGACCAAGAAAAAGAACCCCAAGAGGGGGAGGACATCCCTCCTCAAGAAGAGGAAACCGATGATAAGCCTGTTAGTCTCTTTATGATTTTTGCGGGTCTTATTCTAGCCTTAATGGTGCTGGTTGGCTTGATCTTCTTTCAAGAACTGTTTAATCCCAAACAGACTAGGGGCGAAAAACCAATCGCGGAAGCGACAGCTGGTCCCAAGGTGCTCAAGGTCTTGAATTCCAGTCAAGACTTACCTAAGGTTGACCCTGATGCTTGGGAATTGATCTTGGTCGGTCCTAAAAATGTCAAGGAAGAACTATCGCCAGAGCTATCAGAAGTATCCGGTTTTATGGTGGATAGTCGCATTGCAGAGGCAACAGCTAATTTTTTAGCTGCAGCTCAAGCCATTGATCCTAATGCCCACTTGATTACCGGCTACCGTAGTGTAGAGGAACAGTCTTCGCTTTACGAGACTTTCCTAGCCGAAGAAATGGAGGCCCGCCAGATTGGTCGTGAGGCGGCAGAGTCTTTTGTGCAGACCTACTTCCAAGCGCCAGGGACTAGCGAGCATATGACAGGGTTGGCGATTGATCTGTCAACAGTAGATTATCTCAATCTCATGGACCCTGGGGTGGCAAGTCAGTTGGCAACCATTGCGCCCGATTATGGTTTTGTCTTGCGTTACAAGCAGAGCTATCAACCCCAAACAGGGGTTCCTGCTGAAGACTGGCATTTCCGTTATGTCGGTGTTGAATCCGCTCGCTACATGACCGATTATGATGTTCCGCTTGAAACCTATCTGGTCCAACTTAAAAATCGCACGGATTAAGAATCTCTTTAAAGATCCGTTAGAATCGTCTGCAACAGGTGTTCAGGCGATTTTTTCGCCTCATTGTCAACTGTAGTGGGTTGACCAATCTAACATCGAGAGAGGACAAGCTTTGTCTTCTCTTGTTTTATGTTTATCGCAATGAAAATGCGAGTTTTGAAGTTTTCAAAGTTCCGAAACC
>NZ_JAAXPR010000010.1 GCF_012396585.1 Streptococcus ovuberis | reverse complement strand
AAGAAAACGACCACAAGAATGGTCGCCTTCATCGAAAATTGGATTAACAACTATCCAAAGAAATGTTTGAACTATTTATCTCCTAGACAATTTTTACTAAATGCCTAACTTGGACTTGAAATTTAGCTTAGATTCTATCCAGATAAAAAATGCTTAACTATTTTCTTCTCATCCTTTATTTTTGCCTTTGCTCATACCTATACACTATCATTCCATTTACTAGGTCATCTTGTCAGTGGCTTACTGTTTAGCACCTTATACTATAAAACTAGAGATTTGAGAGATAGCATATTCGCTCATAGTGTGACTAATATTTTAGTAACAATCTTACTTTTTGTTAATGGATTGTTATTTCAGTAATTTTGGAAATGGAGAAAAACAATGGAAACATAATCTAATCAGACGAATACACTCCACAAAATCAATGATCAGGTTCTTTCAAAAACAGAAAAAAGCTTACAGTTCTATCCTTGGGGTATTCACTGTAAGCTTTTTTCAGAGTTTTGGCCTATCTAGCCTGTTTACGACGTTTTTTAACGGTCACCTTTTCAAGATAGTAGGTTGTATAGCGCGGGATAGTCAGCTCTACCTGGCCGTCAGTTGCCTCTATCTCAAAGGAGTCAATCGGTAACTCATTAGATGAAAAGATCAGTTTATAACGATTGCCTTCAGGAAGGTCTAACTTGACATCGTAGAGGTTTTGGTCGTTGAAGTTATTAACGATGAGAAATTCTTGATCCTTGCTGAAGCGTCTGAAGGCATAAAAGTTAGCTTGTGGATCAATTTTAGCCCACTCAAACCCATCTTCGTCAAAATCTTTCTCCCAGAGAGCACTGTTGTGACGGTAGATATTGGTCAAGGTTACCATCATATCGTGAAATCCTTTATGGCTTGGATACTCCATCAGGAACCAATCCATTTGGCGATACTCGTGCCATTCACGGATATGTCCCCATTCATTGCCCATAAAGAGGTGTTTTTTACCTGGGTGGGCATAGAAATAGGCATAGTAGGCTCTTGCTTGATGGAATTGATCTTCATAAGATCCCTGCATCTTCTCGACAATGGAGTGTTTGCCGTGGACCACTTCATCGTGAGAAAGTGGTAGGACGAATTGTTCATTATGGTTGTAAAACATCCCGAAGGTAATTTCGTTGCTATGATAAGGACGATGAATGGCTTGACGCTCAAAATAGGAGAGTGTGTCATTCATCCAGCCCAGGTCCCACTTGAGATCAAAGCCAAGCCCTTCTTCTTCAAGGGAGTGCGTAACCTTAGGGAAGCTAGAAGAATCCTCAGCAATCATCATGACGCCTTTGTATTCTGTGTGGACTAACGCATTAACACGTTTGATGAATGCTAGTGCAGGATGGTTGATCTTATCTTCTTCTGTCTCTCCCCTCCAGTAGATAAGATAGGATAGGGCATCCACTCGAATGCCATCAAAATGGAACTTTTCCAGCCAGTATTTGATGTTGGAGAGAAGGAAACTTTGCGTCGATCCTTTGGCTAAATCAAAATTGGCCGTTCCCCACTGATGGTTTTCTCTGTCGTGCTCTTGAGCATACTCAAAGAGAGGGCTACCATCGAACAGGTAAAGTCCATGACTGTCTTTGCAAAAGTGGAGTGGTACCCAGTCTAGGATAACCCCAATGCCAGCTTGATGACATTGATCAATGAAATATTTCAAATCATCTGGTTTACCGTAACGGCTTGTAACGCTATAATAACCGGTTACTTGATAACCCCAGGAAGCATCTAAGGGGTGTTCCATGACAGGCATGAGTTCAACATGGGTGAATCCATGTGTCTTCACATGCTCAATGACTAGAGGAGCTAGCTCTTTATACGAATAAAAGTAATCTAGAGGCTTGTCATCACCATTTTGCTCATCTTTCTTACGTTTCCAAGAACCTAGATGGAGTTCATAGATGGAGACAGGTGATGTTTTAAAATCATAACCAACACGTTGGTACATCCAATCCTCATCCTTAAACCGATAGCGTGAATGGTAAGTGGAAGAAGCAGTGCCTGGCCTTGATTCGCTATAGAAGGCATAAGGATCGGCTTTAACGATGTCTTGGCCATCATGGGTCAGAATACGGTACTTATAGAGCACAAGTGATTTGACATCGGGAACATAGAGCTCAAAGATGCCTTCTCCTTTATCTTCCATCAAGTGTGTTGATTCCCAATTATTAAATTCGCCAATGACATGTATGCTTTTAGCGTTAGGTGCAAAGACACGAAATTGTGTGCCTAGGATTTTATTGCGCTCCTTGATGATGTGGGCTCCCATGGTGTCATAGAGGTTGGTATGTTGTCCAGTTCTGAGGTAGTAGAGATCTTGTTCTCCAAATGGTTTCATCTTATCCCTCTCTTTCTAAATTTAGCGAGTGATACTGTGGTAAAGCTCTTGATAAGCCTTGGCAGACGCTTCCCAGCTGACATCCTTGTTCATTGCGTTGGCTATCAGTACCTGCCAATCTTGTGGACGATTATAGTAAGTGTCTAGGGCATAATCATAAACCATCCGCATGGCATTGGCAGATTTTCCAGTGAAGACAAAGCCTGTACCTTCCTGAGTAAATTGATTGTAAGGGGTAACAGTGTCCTTTAAGCCACCAGTTTCACGCACTAAAGGCAGGCTGCCGTAGTGCATTGCGATCAACTGGCTAATCCCACATGGTTCAAACATAGAGGGCATGAAGAAAAGATCACTTCCCGCATAAATTTGATGGGCTAGGACTTCATTATAGCCTTGATAAAAGGCGAATTGTTCTGGATAGGCTTCTTTGTAATAGTTAAAGGTGTTTTCGATATTGGCTTCTCCATTACCTAGGATGACAAATTGGACTCTGGCCTGTAGCATTTCTGGTAATTTTTCAACCATCAGGTAGAAGCCTTTCTGCCAGGTTAGTCGAGAAACCACACCGACTAGGATAGTGTCTTCATCTTGAGGAAGACCAAATTGAGCTTGGAGCGCTAATTTGTTTTTTCTTTTTTCTGAAATAGTCGATAGTCCGTAAGGATGCTGAAGGCTGGCATCTGTCGTGCTATTCCAGACATCGTAGTCAATACCATTGACAATTCCTGATAAATCATCGTATCTCAAACCAAGGACATGCTGCATGTTTTCACCGAATTCTTCTGTCAAGATTTCTTGAGCATAGGTGTTGGAAACAGTTGTCACCTTATCTGCATAAAGAATTCCAAGTTTCATATAGCTGATCTGATCATGGTAAAAACGTGCGGTTCCATCCAAGAAGTAGCTGTAGTCCATACCTAGACTAGCCCATAGTTCATGTTCTGGAAAAACTCCCTGGAAGGCAAGGTTGTGGATGGTCAAAACATGTTTAATACGTCTAAATTCTTCCTTGTAACTGTAGAACGTGCGACAAAGGAAAGGGATAGCAGCTGTATGCCAATCGTGGGTGTGAATCACTTCTGGATAGAAATTAAGGGCTTCTAGAAGCCTACAAGTAGCGTGTTGGAAAAATCCAAAACGATAAGCATCGTCACTGTAGCCATATAGCTCATCTCGTTCAAAAATATCTCGGTGTTCAATAAAATAGAAGGTGACGCCATCACGGATTTCTTGATAAACATTAGCCATAGTATGGATGTTACCCGCATTGACATCATAACTAACCACATAGTCAAACCGCTGATGGTCGTTAATGGCCATCTTTTTGTATAGTGGCAGGATAACACGGACGTCCTCTCCTTTTTTGACTAATTCCTTTGGCAGCGAGCCAATAACATCAGCTAGACCTCCGCTTTTGATATAGGGTAGCCCTTCTGAAGCAACGAATAAAATAGATTGTGACACGGTAGTCTCCTCTCATATAAAAATAAGCATCCTCTTTCAAAAGAAGAAGTGGACAGCCTGGAATATCAAACCAGAGTCCACTCCTTGACAGTATTTCCCTTAAATAATTTCGCGCGGTTTAATATATACTGGAATATCAGGTGTCCCTTTGATATCAATGGGGTGTTTGATTTCCGTTTCTTTGTCAATAATGGCATTTTCAATATTAGCGCCACGGCGGATAGTAACACCGTTCAGAATGATAGAATTCTTGATCACAACACCTTCTTCGATGACAACATCACGATCGATGACAGAGTTTTCAACCTGACCATCAATGGAACTACCGTTTGAAATCAAGCTTCCTCGAACTTCTGCCAAAGGTCCGTAGAGAGTAGGAGAGCTATCTGTGGTTTGCGTATGAATTGGCCACTTTGGCTTGAAGAGGAGTTTGCGATTGTCTGCATCAATTAGGTCGATCTGCGTCTTAAAGTAAGCATCAACGGTATTGATGCAAGCGACATAGTCGCGGTGAGCATATCCCATGACTTTGTAGTCATTGACAACATCTGCCAAAATTTCTTTGAACCAATAGAGAGAAGAGACCTTGTTAGCACGCTTAATCAATTCGATAAAGAGTGAACGTTTGAGAAGGTACGCCTCCAAAGAAATTTGACGATTCTTATACTTTCCGTGGTTCTCTTCAAAGCCGATAATTCGCTTATTATTATCAAATTTCAAAGTATCACAGCCGATAAAAGACTCCTTGGCATCACTGATATTTTTGTAAAGGACAGTAATATCAGCTCCTGTTTCCAGGTGATTGTCCATAACCTTATTGAAATCTTGGCTGTAGATAAAGTAACTCGGTGCTAGAAGGACATATTCCGCTTTTGAGTTTTCAATATAACGCAGATTATCCGTAAAGGCCTTGACATCGTGCTGATAGATAGACGTCGCGCTGGATTCGCTGTTGAGCAATCTTAACTTACCGCGTTTACTGTTAATATTATACTGATCCCCGGTACCAACGTGCTGGATGGTTGAGCGCATCTTATTGGGCATGTAGACTTGAAATTCTGAAATGCCTGAGTTGGACATATTGGACAAAACAAAGTCGATCATGCGGAAGCGGCCCAAGAAACCATAGGCTTGGGTGCCACGATGTGGCATGAATTCAGTGCCAAAATCAACATTTTTCCCATCGATATTGACAATTCCTAATGTATTTCTGAGCATTTTAATCCTCCTTGTTGTGTGCGATGTCTTTGTCGATCAGCAAAATCTGATCTGGAGTTCCAGATAGAGTAACTCCTGGTCCAACGTTGACATTTTCAGCCACGATCACATAGTCTAATTCAGTGTCATCTGCAATCTGGGATCCTGGAAGCAGTACAGAATTTTTCACAACAGCACCTCTAGAAACCTGAACATCCGTAGAAATGACCGAGTGTTCAACATGGCCTTCGATGATAGCACCTTTATCAACATAAGCACTCTTGACCACCGCCTGCTTACCAATGACCTGGGCTGGAGATCCCGAATCTTGCGAGTAGATCCGCCAAGAAGAGTCAAACAGGTTGAGGTCGTTTTTCGTGTCTAGCAAGTCCATATTAGACTCCCAGAGACTATTGACTGTACCAACATCCTTCCAGTAGCCCTTATAAGGATGAGCATAAAGTCTGAGGCCATCCGCTAAGTATTTTGGAATAATATCGTGACCAAAGTCATGCGTCGATCCTTCTAACACTTCGTCTTCCAAGAGATACTTTTTGAGTGTCTTCCAGTTGAAAATGTAGATCCCCATAGAAGCTAAGTTACTCTTTGGATTGGCTGGTTTTTCTTCAAACTCTTCGATACGATAATCTTCATCCGTATTCATGATACCGAAGCGAGAAGCTTCTTTGATTGGAACTTCGATAACAGCGATAGTGGCATCGGCTTTATTTTTCTCGTGAGTCTCCAAGAGTTTGTCGTAGTTCATCTTGTAGATGTGGTCTCCCGAAAGAATGAGGACATACTCTGGTTCATTGAGGTCAATGAAATCAATGTTTTGAGTAATAGCGTCTGCAGTTCCTTTGTAAAGGCCAAAACCACCAATTTTTTCACGCGGTGGAAGTACAAAAATCCCAGAATCTTTTACATCCAGGCCCCAACGTTGAGATTTAGCAACGTAAGAGTTCAACTGGACAGACTCGTACTGGGTCAGGACTCCGACCACTTCAATACCAGAGTTTGCACAGTTACTGAGGGGGAAATCAATGATACGATACTTGCCACCGAAAGCGACTGCGGGTTTAGCCACTTTCTTGGTCAGTCCTTCCAAACGTGTGCCACGTCCACCAGCAAGGATCATTGCTAACATTTTGTTGTTTGCCAAATCAACCAACTCCTTTATTTTTAATACACGCTTAGTATATCATAATTTTCTAAAAATAGAAAACGTTTTCTGTCTATTTTTTAAATTTTTTAAAAAAAATTACAAATTAAGAATGAAAGGGGATAAAACCTGAACATGAAAGCCAGTAATCTCATTTAACCAGTTCATGAAATCCTTTATATTTTCAAAATAAAACCCCTTGTCTGAAATTTTTGATAAGGGTTTCATGACAAACGTTTGACACAATACAATATAAGAAAAATCAGGAAAACAATGCTATATGACGCAAGTGTTTTCCTGATTTTGAGATAATTCTTAGTTTACAAAAGTATTGATGTCTGCTTCGATAGCTGCAATTTTTTCCTCAGCTTCTGCTAAGGTTTCACCTACTGTTGCAATGTAGAATTTAATTTTTGGTTCTGTGCCAGAAGGACGAACAGCAAACCATGAGTCATCAATTAAATGGTATTTGAGAACGTTACTTGGCGGAGTTGTCAAGGCTGTGATTTGTCCATCAGCAGTAGTTGAGGTCAATTCTTGGAAGTCTTCTGTGACTGCAATAGCGATATTTCCGAAAGTAGCAGGAGCTGATTGCCGGAATTTGTCCATAATCTTTTTGATTTCGGCTGCCCCATCAACACCTGAAAGGGTTACTGAAATGGTTTTCTCCGCAAAGTAGCCGTATTCTTGGTAGATCTCATTAATGCCATCTGCCAAAGTCAATCCACGAGAGCGATAGTAGGCAGCGATCTCTGCGATGAGCAAAAGAGCCTGGATAGCATCCTTATCGCGAACAAAAGGCTTGATCAGGTAGCCAAAGCTTTCTTCAAAGCCAAACATATAAGTATGGTTGTTGGTGTCTTCGAATTCTTGAATTTTTTCAGCGATAAATTTAAAGCCTGTCAAGACATTAAACATAGTGGCGCCATAACTTTCAGCAATTTTGGTTACAAGCTCTGTTGAAACGATTGATTTAGCGAGGGCGGCATTCGCTGGCAGTGTACCAGCTGTTTTGTGAGCTTCTAAAATATATTTGGCTAAGATCGCTCCGATTTGGTTCCCTGAAAGATTAGTGTAAGACCCATCTGCTTGGCGGATTTCAACGCCGAGACGGTCTGCATCAGGGTCAGTCGCTACTAAGACGTCAGCGCCAACTTGGCGTCCAAGTTCTTCAGCCATAGCAAAAGCAGCTTGACTCTCAGGATTAGGCGACTTGACGGTTGAAAAGTTTGGATCAGCTATTGCTTGTGCTTCAACAACTTCGACAGAAGCAAAACCTGCCTGCTCCAGAGCACGACGTGCTAGCATTTCTCCAGTTCCATGAAGCGGCGTATAGACGATCTTCATGTCGCGACCATAAGTATCGATCAGTTCTTGATTGATATTGACTGACTTAACTTCTTTCAAGTACTCAGCGTCAACTGTTTCACCGATGATTTCAACAACACCATCTGCTTTAACCTGCTCCAGATCAGCAACTGCGATGGAGAAAGGATCTTCAATCTCACGAATGAAGGCTGTCAGGGCATCGGCATCAGCAGGTGGCATCTGTCCACCGTCTTCGCCATAAACCTTATATCCATTAAACGGGGCCGGGTTGTGGCTAGCGGTAATCATGATACCAGCCCAAGTGTTGAGGTGGCGAACAGCAAAAGATAACTCAGGAGTTGGGCGAAGGCTTTCAAAGACATAGGTCTTGATGCCGTGTTGTGCTAAAACCGCTGCAGATTCATCAGCAAATTCAGGAGAGAAGTGACGGCTGTCATAAGCAATGACAACCCCGCGTCTTTTCGCATCTTGTCCTTTGCTTTCGATCAACTTAGCCAGACCTTCGGTGGCCTGACGGACAACGTAAATATTGATTCGATTAATCCCTGCACCAATCAACCCCCGCATCCCTGCAGTGCCAAATTCCAACGGAGTGTAGAAGGCGTCTTCTTTTGTTTTTTCATCCATGGATAATAAGTCATCACGAAGGTAATCTGGAAGGTATTCAAAATTAAGCCAAGTTTGGTAGTTTTCTTGATAAGACATGGAAGAACTCCTTTTTTATTAATCGCTTTCATTATACCATGATTTTGTCAAAATAACAGTTAAAAAATGAAAATAATGGTAAATTTTAAGAAAATATTTTCTTGATAAGCATCAGCAGCTAAAAAAGAAAGAGACTGGCATAGACCAGTCTCAATAGTTAACGTGCCTTAAGTTTCAGTAAGACTGGTACGATAGCCGTGGTTAAGATAGCGGAGATGACCATTTCTGCTAGAGCATTGGCCCCAAAGACAGTTGCTAGCATGGCCTTTATATCGCCAGAGTAGACCTGGGCGAAGAGAATAAAAATCCCTCCTAACACAAAAATAGTATTAGTCATTGAGCCAAGTGCTCCTGAAAGGACGAGACCTGTACGATTTTTAAAAAGTTTATAAATGAAATAAGGGGTAATACCAATTAAGGTCCGTGGTACAAGTGCAATAATGAGAGAGTAAGCATTCCCTCCCTGGACAAAAGGACTAAAGAGGTAACTCGTTGGGATTTGGAAAATAGTGTTGTGAATCACGCTGATAATACCCATCAAAAACCCTAAAGTTAGCCCAATTTTCGGGCCATAAACAATTGAAGCCACAATGACTGGGATGTGAATGATAGTAGGTTTAATGGGCAAGGGAAGAACGTTGAATAAGACGGATGTTGTCAGATGTAAGACTAACATAGTGGCAAAAAACATGGTAACAACAGCTAATCTACTAGAGGAACGGTTAGTATTCATTAAAAATCTCCATAATTGTATTGGTAATAACGGATAGTTCTGCTAAAGCTCCTGGTCCATAATCGCCACAAGCTAGCAAGGCTTCGCGAGGGAGAATTTCCCGATAGCCATATTTTTTTAACTTTTCAAGATTATTCTGAGTGATGGGGTTGATATACATTTGTGTATTCATGGCTGGTGCGACAAGTTTGGGAGTATCTAGTGATAAGGCAAGAGCTGTACAAGAAACGATATCGTCAGCTAAGCCGTTAGCTAATTTGGCGATTGTATTGGCTGAAGCTGGCGCAACGATAAAAAGATCTGTCTGCTTGGCTAACTCAATGTGGTTAACTTTATCAGGTTGAGGCTCCTCCATAATGTCCAAGTGGACAAGATTTTTAGAAAGTACTTGAAGAGTCAGTGGTGTGATAAAACGCGTTGCAGAAGCGGTCATTAAGACTGTCACAGCAAAACCTAGTTTGGTCAGCTGGCTAGTCAAATCGGCAGCCTTGTAAGCGGAGATAGAGCCTGTAACGGCTAAAGTGATTCGTTTAGTCATTGTGTCCCCTCTCTAGATGCTCCAGAATCAATTGGGCAATTTCTTGCTTGGTGCTAGCCATCTTTTCTCCATCACTGAGCACCATATAAGCCAAATGCTGGTCTCCAGAGATCTCAAGCAAATCATTAGCGACAATAGCGGACGCTTGATTTTTGATAAGGCTGTCACGCGCCACCTCAAACAGCTGTTTTTTGGTCACATTAACCAGCAGCTTGAAGCCGATCAGCTGAATACTAGGATTCCATGTTTTTATTAGACCGATGACTTTAGGCGTCTTTTTGAGAAAAAGCACTTGATAATCTGAATGGGAAGAAATTTTGGTCTCCAGATTGCTTTTTTGAAGAAATTCAGTTAGGTCTGAACTTTTTGCAACCGTTTCAAAATCAGTCATATAAAGAGGTGTGTAGTCAGATACCGCCATAGCATGAACGATGGCATCGTGATTTTTGACCAATGGCTCTAAAGTATCTAGGAGATCTTGGACATTCGTGATTGGGTAGGTGGTTAATTTGGGGTGTGCTTGCGGGACTAATCCGTGTTTGCTCGTCACAAAACTAACCTCGTGTCCCTTGGCTAAGAAGTACTCAGCCATGACTTGACCAAGGCGGCCGGTTGCTTTGTTGGTAATATCGCGAACCTGATCAATTTTTTCAGCGGTTCCACCGGAAGTGATAAGTATTTTCATAAATTTCATTTTATCATTTACAGGCTACTTTCGTCTACTGTTTGATTTAGTCTGCAGCATCAAATCATTTTAAAGGCCAAATACTAAAAAAATGAACTGTAAGAAAATTGATACAGAATTGTCACAAAGAATCGTTGAACTGTTACGTGATTTTGTTAGACTGGTGGAGGTAATAATGAAAAGAGGAGATTTTAAGATGGCAAAGAAGAAATACTTAGCAATGGCCAGTATGGCTGTTGCCGTTATTGGCTCTGCCTTAACAGGATCATTTTTCAAAACAGGAGAGACAGACGGCCTTGTACAGGCTCAGGAATTTTATGGAGATCCTGCTACTTATGAGTTTATCTCCATTATTGGTGAACGTGCACGTCAGATTGGCCAAGAACGCGGTATTTATGCTTCTGTTATGATTGCACAGGCTATTCATGAATCAAATAGTGGCCGTTCTGGGTTGAGTGTCGGACCTTACTATAATCTTTTTGGCATCAAAGGACAATACCAAGGAAATTCTGTGACGATGAGAACTTGGGAGGATGATGGCACCGGTCGAGCTTACTATATCAATGATGCTTTTCGTGCCTACCCTAGCTGGGTGGCCTCTATGTACGATTACGCTGATCTCTTGTCTTGGGATTATTATGCTGGGGTTCGTAAGGCTTATGCCCCTAATTATTGGGATGCAACAGCAGCTTTGACGGGTACCTATGCAACAGATACCAGTTATGCAGCAAAATTGAATGCGATTATTGAGTTCTATGGCTTGACGACTTACGATACGCCTCTTGGCTATGAAACGGCAACACCACCTGTTCAAGACAGTGTTTGGAATGCCTATCGTGGCAGTTACACAACGTCACAACTCCTAGCAGAGGACCAAGCTTGGAGCCAGTATGTCAACGGTTACTACGGTCGTTAATCATTCAGTTAACCTAAAAAATGATCAAAACGTCTAAAATCAGCCCTTTCTATCCGCTGGTTTTAGGCGTTTTTTAGGTCGTTATTTATAGTTTTAGCTTAAAAATGGGGTGGCCTGTTTTTTTCAAAGATTTTGAGGGTTATTATGGTAAAAAAATTAAGCAGAACCTTGACAAGAGATTAAAAACTGTGTTAGACTTGACTTTGTTGACAGAATAAACCAAAGAAAGGAGACTATCATGACAACATTTTTCAATTCACCTATTCGTTATCATACTCCTTTCCAGATTAATGTATAAAGGTTAGCCTAACCTCATCGGCTACTGTTGTGCCATGTACTGCTAGGAAGGACTGTTTCTTAGTAGAGGACATGGCTTTTTTGTGTTTCATAATAGAAAGGGGACAAGAAATGGAAGAAAAAAGCATCCAGCATTCCATGAAACGGGCAATCTGGTCCTTCATCAAGTCTCACTGGAAGAGTTATATCCTTGTCAGCATAGGACTATTAATCAGTTATGGGCTTTTTGTTGTACCGACCATGATGACCCAGCGTGTCATCAACCAAATAAGCCAAGGAACACTAACTGCCAAGGACCTTTGGCTGGCAGTAGGAGTGATTATAGCTGCGTGCGTGATTACTTATCTAGCGGACTATGTTTGGGTCAAGCAATTATTCGGTAGGGCTAGTGACTATCGATTTCAAATGCGGCGAGATTTATTTGCTAAGTTGATCCATATGCGAAGACCCTTTTATGATAAGTTTCGATCCGGCGATATGCTGACACGGTTTACCAATGACACGAATGACTATTCAGAATTATTGGGTTTCGGTGTGATGAGTATTTTTACGGCTTTGGGAACAATTTTGTTTGTTCTGCCAGCCATGATTGCCATTTCATGGCAGATTACCATCTTGGCTGCCTTGCCGCTCTTGTTTTTAGGAAGCATTATCTACTGGGTCAGCGCCAAGCAGGAAATTGTTTCTGAAGAAGTTCGGGAAGCTGTTGCCAATCTGAGCAATGAAGTCTTGGAGGTCGTAGAAGGGATTCGAGTGACCCGAGCATACGCCAAGAAAGAGTTAGGAGCCGCAAAATTTCGCCGGAAAACAGCAGATTTGGTAAAACGTAATGATCAATTGATGGTTTACCAAGCAGCTTATGGACGGTTAGCGCTTACTCTCCTTGCTCTTAGTACAGCTATTGTAATGGGTTTGGGAGGCTACTATATGCAAACAGGTCACTTACAATTAGGAGATGTTGTAGCGTTGCAACTCTATACAGGCATGTTGATGGATCCTATGTGGGTCTTGTCAGATGTTGTTCTGATCTACCAGATTGGCAAGGTTGCTTTCGGGAAACTGACAGAACTGATTGAAACCAGTGATGATATGGAGATAGACGGAGATATCGTAGCTAACGAACTTGCTCATATCGCATTTGATCACTATTCTTTTGCCTACCCAAATCAGCAAGAACCTGTATTAAAAGAGATTTCCTTTGAATTGTCCAAGGGGCAGACACTAGGAATAGTTGGTAAAACAGGGAGTGGAAAAACGACTCTGGTACGCCAGCTTCTACGGCAATACCCTATCGGAGACGGGCAATTTTCATTGAACGGCAATCCTATTTCTAACTTCAAGAGAAGCAGTATCGAAGAAAAACTGGGTTATGTACCGCAAGAGCACATACTGTTTTCTAAAAGTGTACTGGATAACGTCCGTTTTAGTCAACCCGAAGCCAAACAAGAATCTGTTTTGGAAGCTATTGATGCGGCAGCCTTTTCGGAGGACTTAACTCGTATGAGCCACGGAATTGATACGATGGTTGGTGAAAAAGGGGTATCTATTTCTGGTGGCCAAAAGCAACGCCTATCAATTGCGAGAGCTTTGCTCAAGGATCCTGAATTGCTCATCTTAGATGATTCCCTTTCGGCAGTTGATGCGAAGACTGAGCGTTTGATTATCAACAACATTCAAACATTGCGCAAAGGAAAGACCAACGTTATTATTTCGCATCGCCTGTCAGCTGTTAGTCATGCAGATCAGGTACTGGTTTTGGACCAAGGCCAAATAGTAGAAGCAGGGACACCACTAGAATTGTTAACCCAAAAAGGCTGGTATTATGAGCAGTATCTGCGCCAACAAAGGGAAGAAGGAAGGGAAAACTAATGATTATCTTAAAAAGACTGTTATCTGAGATAAAGCCCTTCTGGAAGTTATTTAGCTTAGGAATGCTTCTCATGGCATTGTCGAGCTTTCTAGCTCAAGTCGCTCCGCTCTATGTCCAAAAAGCTATTGATCTTGTGCTAACTCCAATAAGCCATGGACAACCAATCCAACTTGGTCTCCTGTGGCAATGGCTAGGGGCTTTTCTTGGCCTGACTGCACTAGGAAGTATCATGGGCTACTTGTCAACGCGCCTCTTAATGCACGTGGCAAATCGTGTCGGAGAGCTTCTGCGCAACAGAGCTTACGACACGATGCAGGGATTGCCTATTGCTTATTTCGATGACAAACCAGCAGGTAAAATTTCTGCTCGTATTGTCAACGACACTGAGACTCTAAGGGCACAGTTTTACGGGACAATGCTGTCGCAGGCCTTAATCAACCTGCTTTGGGTGATCACTATTTATGGTATTCTCATCTACCTCAATCTTTGGTTAGGTCTGACGCTTTTGGTATTGATTCCAATCTTTATCGTCTGGCACCACTATTACGCCAAAGAGACTGAGCAGGCTATGACTGATTTTTATGAAGCCCAAAGTGAGTTAAATAGCCAAGTCAACGAAGCGATGAATGGGGCTAGTATTATTCAGCTCTTTGGTCAAGAAAAGACCATGGCGAGACAATTTGAAGGTACAGCTGCTAAAATGCTCCGCTCCGATCTTCAAATTACCCATGTAGAAGCCACCATGTCTTGGTCCTTGGTAGAGCTGCTAAAACGTCTGGTTTTGGCTTTGATTTTATCCGTAATTGGCCAGGCCTTTTTGGGAAATCATCTAGGGATTTCAGTTGGGTTAATTTTTTCTTATGTTAATTATACAGAGCGTTTATTCAATGCTCTAGGGTCCT
The DNA here is from genome assembly GCF_012396585.1 of Streptococcus ovuberis. Lineage (GTDB taxonomy): Bacteria > Bacillota > Bacilli > Lactobacillales > Streptococcaceae > Streptococcus > Streptococcus ovuberis. Next base: position 67,548 of record NZ_JAAXPR010000010.1, on the reverse strand, counting down.
TGGTCAGAATGTTACCTAATATGCAACGGTCCTTGACTACTGGGCGACGGGTTTACGAGCTCTTGGATCAGCCGCTAGAAGTAGATACTGCAAAGAAATTAACAGTGAGTCGGGGCGATGTTCGGTTTGAGCATGTTTCCTTCGCTTATGAAGACAAGGAGTGGGTGTTGAAAGACATTTCGTTGCATGCTAGGCCAGGTGAGACGATAGCCCTAGTTGGGCACACAGGATCTGGGAAGAGTTCTATCATGAATTTACTTTTTCGATTCTACGATCCCCAACAAGGCCAGATTCTCATTGATGACCAAGTGATTCAAGATTATCAACGCGAAAGCGTTCGTTCCCAAATGGGCATTGTCTTACAAGATCCTTATCTCTTTACAGGAACAATCGCTAGCAATGTTACTATGGATAATGAACAGATAAGTCCTTATCAAGTGCTAGAAGCCTTGAAGAAGGTTGGAGCAGGCCCCATGATAGAACGCCTTACTAATGGAATTGATGAGCCTGTTGTGGAGAAAGGCAATGCTTTTTCTAGCGGGGAGCGGCAATTGATTGCCTTTGCGAGAACCTTGGCTTGCGATCCTAAGATTTTGATTTTAGACGAGGCGACTTCCCACATTGATACCGAAACGGAGGAAATCATCCAAAAGGCTATGGATGTCCTTAAAGAAGGGCGGACGACCTTTATCATCGCCCACAGACTATCTACTATCCAAAATGCGGATCAAATTCTAGTCCTGCATGAGGGGCAAATTGTTGAACGTGGTAATCACCAAGAACTTCTAGCCCAAAACGGTCGATATGCAGCGATGTACCGGATCCAACAAGTGGTTTAAGCCAACCCTAGTTAGTTTGTCAAAACCTGGCTAGACTCTAAAGGTTTTGACAACTACACTATAGACTAAAATTCAGGAGAGAACAATGAAAACTCTAAAACGTTACAGCTTATTGCTTGTGTGCTTACTATCGGTCAGCCTTATGACTGGTTGCCAAAGCATTCAAAATTGGTTTAGCAATTTCAAGGCAGAATGGATCGGGCTAGAGATGACTGTTCGGACCTATGATGAAAATTCACAACTCATTGATCAGATGTCTGGCAAATCCCTTTCTATTTCAAGAAATCAAGAATTTGATTCCATCAGTTCTGATGGTGCTTCAAATGCTGATAGTACTGTCTTGAAGATTACCCTAGGTAACTATGAGATTGACCATGTCGGCTCTTCTTTGATTGCAGCAGAAGAAGGGCTAGAAGACATGTTCTCTAAGTACCAACAAACAGTCTCGGTAGATGAAACTAGCCGTACGATTCCTGTTTTGAATCGAATGGTTTCCAGTTTAAAAAATGATTTCACAGGCAAGAGAAAAATTATTCTCATTCGTTCCCAGAATGGAACACCACTGGCTACCTATGTTGGTAACAAGGTCTCTCTTTATGCTTCAGACGCTCCACAGACGAGTGAGCTCTTGATTGATGGCAAACGCCTCGTGATTTATCGGTGTGATTATACTATCTATGACAGAGAATTATTAGAATAAACCAAAAGCGAGATTAGTCAAGTTCTTAACAAAGACCAACGTGTTATACAGGTTACTGTTACTGTTTCTCTTCATTTAAGCAAAAGTCTTGCAACTAACAAAATTCTATGGTATGATTAACTCATGCGATGAGCCGAATTTGGCATATAGCCATATTTGCGCATGGGAGGTCATAACGCAGGAGCGGACCTTGATAAATTGTGTGAACCTTTTTATCACACTAAATTTTAGTGCCCATCCCCCCTACATTTTTGTGGGGGATTTTTTAGTGTTAAACGGTTTTTCGACCTAATTGAGGTAGGCGGCATTAATAACTAACCAGTCAAACAATGAGAGAGGACACGCCCTTTATACCTATTAGGGAATTGGTTTAAAATATAACAAGTAACATATTTTAAATTATGTCACTTGTTCGAAAAAGATAATGGTTATTTGTGCTATTTTGACATCAGGTGCTACAATTAACTACTAAAATAGTACTTTTTTTGGTATAATAGCATCTATGGAAATAGAAAAAACCAATCGGATGAATGCGCTGTTTGAGTTTTATGCAGCTCTTTTGACAGACAAACAGATGAACTACATTGAACTTTACTATGCAGACGACTATAGTCTTGCAGAAATTGCAGAAGAATTCTCAGTCAGCCGCCAAGCGGTTTATGATAATATCAAACGGACCGAAAAAATTCTTGAGGACTACGAGATGAAACTGCACATGTACTCCGATTATATTGTCCGCAATGAAATTTTTGAAGAAATAGCTGAACGCTATAAAGGGGATAGCTTCCTGGAGGAGCGATTGGAGATTTTAACCTCTATTGATAATCGGGAGTAGCAGGAGCTTTCCAGTTGGTTTGCGAAACAAATTCTCAATAAGGAAATACCTAGTTGATTAAAGTTTAAGGAGTTATCACATCATGGCATTTGAAAGTTTAACGGAACGTTTGCAGGGCGTCTTTAAAAACCTGCGTGGCAAGAAAAAGATCTCTGAGTCAGATATCCAAGAGGTAACCAAAGAAATCCGTCTAGCATTGTTAGAGGCAGACGTAGCCCTTCCAGTTGTTAAGGACTTCGTCCGTAATATTCGCAACCGTGCTCTAGGACAAGAGGTTATTGACACCCTCAACCCAGCCCAACAAGTGGTCAAAATCGTTAACGAGGAATTGACAGCAATCTTGGGATCTGACACAGCCGAGATCATTAAATCTCCTAAGATTCCGACAGTCATTATGATGGTCGGTTTGCAAGGTGCTGGTAAGACGACATTTGCAGGTAAGTTAGCCAATAAGCTGATCAAAGAAGAAAAGGCTCGTCCATTCATGATTGCCGCGGACATTTACCGTCCGGCTGCCATTGATCAGCTCAAAACCCTTGGTCAGCAAATCAATGTGCCGGTCTTTGATATGGGAACGGAAGTTCCAGCTGTTGAAATCGTCCGTCAAGGGTTAGAAAAGGCACGCCAAAATCATCATGACTATGTCCTAATTGATACCGCCGGCCGCCTTCAAATTGATGAACGCCTAATGGCTGAATTGCGGGACATTAAATCCCTAGCGCAACCGAATGAAATTCTCCTCGTTGTTGATGCCATGATTGGTCAAGAAGCTGCGAATGTCGCACGCGAATTCAACGATCAGTTATCCATCACAGGGGTTATCCTAACCAAGATTGATGGAGATACTCGTGGTGGTGCGGCTCTCTCTGTTCGCCAAATCACTGGCCAACCGATTAAATTTACAGGGACAGGGGAAAAGATTACTGATATCGAAACCTTCCACCCTGACCGTATGGCTAGCCGTATCTTGGGAATGGGGGATCTCCTGACCTTGATTGAAAAGGCTTCTGCTGAGTACGATGAGAAAAAGTCTCTGGAGCTGGCAGAGAAGATGCGGGAAAACACTTTTGATTTTAATGACTTTATTGAACAATTAGATCAGGTGCAGAGCATGGGACCAATGGAGGATCTCTTAAAAATGCTTCCTGGTATGGCCGGGAATCCCGCTCTGGCGAATTTGAAGGTGGATGAGCGAGAAATCGCGCGTAAGCGTGCGATTGTCTCTTCAATGACCCCTGCAGAACGTGAAAATCCAGATCTCTTGACCCCTAGTCGTCGGAGACGTATTGCCACGGGCTCTGGGAACAGCTTTGTAGATGTTAATAAATTCATCAAGGACTTTAATCAAGCTAAATCCATGATGCAGGGCGTCATGAGCGGCGACATGCAAAAAATGATGCGTCAGATGGGTCTTAATCCCAATAACTTGCCTAAAAATATGCCAGGAATGCCTGATTTAAACGGCATGGACCTCTCTAGCCTTGGTGATATGATGGGTGGTGGTAATATGCCAAGTATGGCTGATATGTTTGGTGGTGGACTCAAAGGTAAAATAGGTGCCTTTGCAGCCGAACAGGGAATGAAGCGTATGGCGAATAAACTCAAGAAAGCTAAGAAGAAACGTAAATAACTAAGAGTAACAAGGTGTTTGGGATGTTGATGCAACCTCATCAGGCACTTTGTTCTTTTGAATTGAGGAGCTTATCACATGGGAAATTATTTTTTTCTAGTACTGTTTACTATAGCAGCCTACAGTATCTTTCGTTACTTTGCCTATCTCACAAAGGATAAGGAGAGTCATGAAGATGGCGGAAGTCTGAGCAAATTCGCCTTTGGTCGTCTCTTATTTTTCCTTGGAATGCCAATTTTGGGCATTTTTATCTACGATATCTTTAAAATTCATCTAGCAGCTAGCCCATCTAGTGGAGTAGTAGGCTTAATTACTGTGCTAGTCACGCTTTTGGGCTTGATCTTTGGCGAAATGTTCTACCAAAAATGGCGGAAATCCTCACGTGATAGGTAATTCCTATCGTCGCCTTTAAAAAGTTATAATTTACCTCATTTTCAGATCGTGATAAACTGAAACTACATCACTATATCAATGAGGTATTTTTCTATGACTAGTCAACTCCGCAAGCTCGCTTTAGGAACACTTGCTTTATCTGCTCTAGGACTTGTTGCCTGCCAATCACAATCTGGAACCGCTGTTGGTTCAGATACCCCTAAAAAAACAGTCGTTGTAGCTACAGCAGGAGATATTAAACCTTTTTCATACGAAGAAGCAGGAGAACTGACAGGTTACGACATCGAAGTTATCAAAGCTGCAAGTCAATATATCGAAGGATACGATATTTCCTTCAAAACGACTGCTTGGGAATCCATCTTCGTAGGCATGGATAGTGGAAAATTCCAGATAGCAGCAAACAACCTCTCTTATACAGATGAGCGGGCTGCAAAGTACCTGTATTCCTCCCCAATTGCGACCAATCCTTTGGTTTTGGTCGTTCCAAAAGATTCTGATATAAGATCATTGGAAGATATTGGAGGAAAAATCACTCAAGATGATACGGGAACATCAACTGCTAAACTGGTTGAAGATTGGAATACAGCACATAGCAAAAACCCATCTGTTATTGAATATTCTGGTGAAGACATCGCTAAACGTCTTTTAGACCTGTCAAATGCTGAGTTTGACTATTTAGTCTTTGATAAAATTTCTGTTGAGACAATTGTGCAACAAAATGGCTATGATTTTGAAATCATTGAGCTAGAAACAACATCCAATCCTAACAACTATATCGTTTTCTCAGACGATAGCGAAGATCTTCAAAAGCAATTCAACCAAGCTGTGTCAAAACTTTATGAAAATGGTACCTTAGAAAAATTAAGTCAAGACTATCTTGGTGGTTCATACTTACCAGACAAAAAGGAATTAAAATAGCCTTAAAATTCCCCTTAGATCACTCTGAGGGTAATTTTTAACTAATTAAAGGCCAATAAAGGCCATCAGCAACCTATCAGATTTTAAATTGTTGAATCCCTGAAACAGCAGTTAATTAATAACTACCAACTATAAACTAAAAATTTATGAACAATTGACCTAACATGGTCTAAACCCTTGATAATACTGGGATAGAAGCATAAAGTACATAGATTAAAAAATGTACTTTATTTTTGTTTTGTACTTTATTTTAAAGTGTAATATGGTATATACTTTAGTTACGATATTCCAGTTTAGTTGGAAATTCAATTGTACAAAATGAGGTAGAAAATATTAGGAAGTTAGTGAGTTCAAATGTGCATTTTTTAAGGTAATATTATGTAGATTTTAGAGGAGTACAGTAGTGATATAGTCTATATTTTTACTGCGTTAGTGGTATAATAAGAAGTATATAATATTATGTAATGGGGTGAATATTTGGCAAACAATAAAAAAATTGAATCAATAGGTGTTTCCCATCTAGCTACATTTATAGATAAAAACGATTATCTCCAATCCTATATTGATAAGAATGATAAAACTCCATCATGGGACGGAACTATACATGTTTTAAAAAATCCAACAGATAGAAAAGAAGATATTATCGGGGTGGTTCCTATCCAAGTTAAATCTACACAAAAAAGTGAGATTCCTCTTAATAATTTTCGCTTAACTTTAAGTGATCTAGAGTTGTATTTGAGGACAGGGGGAGTTGTATTATTTGTGGTTTCATTAGACAATAGTTATGAACTAAAAGGGATATATTACAAGTCTTTACCTCCATTAACAATTAAACGTCTACTTAAGAATAGCAAATCTAAAAAATCAAAAATTAAAGAACAAATTAATAAGACAGTGCTAGTTAACATTCATCCATTGCCTGCTGAAAAAGTGTATGCAGAGTTATTAGATTTTATTAGAACCAGTGACAGGCAACGTAGTTTTATTAATAAAAAATTGGTAAGTTTAAGTGAGTTACCTAAAAATAAAATTATTAAGTTTTACCATCAAGGAAAAAATCCAGTTGATATTTTTAATTATCAAGAAGAACACGATATTTTTCCTTATCTAGAAGATGCGGAAAATGGTGCTATAATTCCAGTTGATAGTACAATTAAAGTAGTTGAAATTTTTGAAGAAACTGATTTAATTTTTACTATAGGAGAAACATTTATCTTTGATAATATAAAGAGACATCGTTTTCCAGATGGTAGGGTAGAACTTCGAATTGGATCAGGATTTACATTTTCAGCTCATAAGAAAACAAACAAATTCAGTTTAAATTTTTCACGTCCCGATAATTTGTCAGAAGCCATTAGATGTACTGAAGCGTTACAAGAATTACAAAAATCAGGATATATTACATTAAATGGTGAAAGGGTAGAATTTGATGCAAATAATTTAAATGAAATTAAGTTGATGAATTTAAATGAGCATCTTGAAGAATTGCAACGCATTGCTACTATTATGGATAATATGGGCATCAACAAAAAACTTGATTTAGCATTATTTGATAGTCAATCGCAAAAAAATTTGTCCTTTCTTAATAAAGGTCTAATTTTAAGAGAAACGCTTGCTTTAAATTATGATGAATCAAAATTACTTCATCTGAAAATTGCTAACATCCACATTATCACATTATATGAATTTGAAGATGATAAGAAGGGGACTATGATAGATATTTTCAATGAAACTCCTTGGTGTCGAAGAGGGGAAGATGAAGATTATTCAGATATTTCTATTTTTGAAGTTTTTGAACCAAATGAATGGTTAAAAATAGATAATTGCAACTTTGATTCAGTAATAGCTTCCTATCAACGACTAGTTGATAATAGTTTAAATCATGAGGGGGCTGACAATACAATAATAAAAATAATTGCAGCAGCTGATATGGCAAAAGATACTGAAAGAAGAGAGACGCTGCTTAATTGGGCTCAAAGACTTTCTGATTGGAACTTAAATTATTTCAAAAATAGCGAGATAGCTATTATAAATGATCTTCAAATTAAGTATAGAAATCGAGAATTGAATAATAATGAAATGGAAACTCTTACTAGCATTTTGATTAATAATTATGGTAAAAATGAAATTTGTTTTGGTGCCTCAGTGTTGTTAAAATCAAAACAACAGGCTAATTTTTATTGGAATAAATTGGATGAGGAAACAAAAAAGAGATATTTAGATTACCCCATTTATAATTTATTTCAAAAACTATAGTTCAGTTTTATCATCACTTTGATGCTAATAGAGTTAGAATTTTAGATAATTTAGTTTTTAATATAACTAAAAGTAGGACAGTCTTATGTGGGTTGAATCAGAAGATTTTGCGTGGACTTACGCAAAAACAACTGACTTTGATTGGTTTAAAAAACGTTTGATGCATTGGATTGAATCTAGGGACTATGACGGCATACCTGAAAATACTAAAAGGCTTCAATTCTTTTGATGTTAAATATCCACACTTAATGAAAGAATGGGATTACTTGAACAATGTACTGTTGCTAAATCCAAGTGAAATAAGTGAATCTAATACAAAGAGTGTTTGGTGGATTTGTCAAAATGATTCAAATCATCACTACAAAATGTCAATATATAAACGAATTCAATGCGAAAAACGTTCTAAAGAACCGTGTTCAATCTGCAAAGGAAGGAGGCGTAAAAGGGAACATTTTCTTCCTTTTAAATGAATTTAGGAGCAAGTCTATAATAGATTTGCTCCATTTTTCCATTTTTTTCAAAAAATACAGATTAGAACATCTGAATTTAATTTGAAAACCAAAAGTATTTTTGTAGGAAATGTACATTTGAAAAAATTTCCAGTTTTCACATAAATAAAGTACATTTTCATAGTAAAATGAGACAAGCTGAAAATCCTGTTTAGACTTTAATAAAGTGCATTTTGAGCATTTTATTAAAGAAAAAATTTTTTTAGTTATTTAGCTTTGCTAAAAGATAGTCCCATAACATCTTTCCGAAAAACTATAATTTTCTTGAAAAATATGCAAGGGTGTGATATACTTCTCTTATACCCAAAACGGAGCTTAATGATGAAACGTGAACTATTACTAGAAAAGATTGAACACTTAAAGGAACGGATGCCTTGGTTTGTTCTGGAATATTATCAATCCAAGTTGGCTGTGCCTTATTCCTTTACCACCTTATATGAATACCTCAAAGAATACGATCGATTCTTTAGTTGGTTGATGGACTCTGGACTTGCTGATGTTGCTCAAATGTCTGATATTAAGCTATCTCTCCTAGAACATTTAACCAAAAAAGATATGGAAGCCTTTATCTTGTATTTGCGTGAGCGACCTTTGTTGAATGCTAATACAACCAAGCAAGGGGTTTCACAAACAACTATCAACCGGACTCTATCCGCCTTGTCTAGTCTTTACAAGTATTTGACTGAAGAGGTTGAAAATGAACAAGGAGAGCCCTACTTTTACCGAAATGTTATGAAGAAAGTCTCTACTAAAAAGCAAAAAGAGACTCTGGCTGCTCGAGCAGAAAATATCAAACAAAAACTCTTTTTAGGTGATGAGACCCAAGGTTTTTTAGACTACATCGCAAATGATTACCCTGATCAGTTGTCAAACCGTGCCCTATCATCCTTCTCTAAAAATAAGGAACGCGATTTAGCTGTCATTGCACTACTGTTAGCATCGGGAGTTCGACTTTCTGAGGCTGTTAATCTTGATTTGAAAGACTTGAACCTCAAAATGATGCTGATCGAGGTGACACGAAAAGGAGGTAAACGCGATTCTGTCAATGTCGCAAGTTTCGCTAAGCCTTATTTAGAAGATTATTTGGCCATCAGAAATAAGCGCTATAAGGCAGAAAAGACAGATCAAGCTCTCTTTTTGACAGAATACCGCGGACTACCAAACCGGATTGATGCTTCTTCTGTAGAAAAGATGGTTGCTAAATATTCTGAAAGTTTTAAAATTAGGGTCACTCCACATAAATTAAGGCATACCCTGGCAACTAGACTTTACGATGCGACTAAATCTCAGGTGCTTGTCAGCCACCAACTTGGCCATGCCAATACTCAGGTGACCGATCTCTACACCCATATCGTCAACGATGAACAAAAGAATGCTCTAGATAAACTTTAATATTTACATAACGCATATTATGTAAATATTCTTTAGATAAACATTTCAACATTAGTAGAGAAATTGATAAACTATTGGGCATGAATACTGCTTCTTCGAAACTCTTCTTTGAACTGATACATATAGAATGTTGAGAGTAAAATGACCCCTTGACTGGTATCGTTTATAGGTATCTACCATCCACCAAATCATAACATCTTTAGTGCTATCCTAGTTCCTTTTAATGTTTACGTAACTAAAATTATGTAATAAAAATAATAGTCTTTTCTAAATCTACACCTTATATATCTGTTTTATGAATACGAAACATTAAACTTCTTATTAGTTTTAGACCACTAACAAAGACTGGAGCTTTGCTACCAGTCTTTGTTAGTGGTTTTATTCAGTCGTTAAAAGTGTATAGAGTGCCCCGACCAAATTAGCCTCATTCTTGAGTGTCGTTGGAAGGATAGTCAGTTCTGGAAGGTTCATTTTAAGGACGGGATTAGCTTCTAAGATGGCAAGGTATTGATTTTTAATTTCTTCAATGACAATTGGTTGGGAACTAATTCCACCGCCGATAGCATAGGTTGTTAAATCCAAAAAAGCTTGTAGATTTAAGATGAGATAAGCGATCTGTTGACAATAGTCCCTAAATATGGCAAGAGCCTGCTCGTTTCCAGATAGAATTGCATCAAACGCTAATCGTCCATCTTTGATGTCTTGATTACCCAAAGTTTTATTGATTGTTTCGATCATTCTAACGGCAGAACCAGCCATACCTATCATTTTCTCAAAACCAGGCTTACTCAGATCGAGGGTTCCAAGACTAAGTTCGCCGGCTTGAAAATGTGGCCCCATGCGGAGCTTGCCATTTAAGACAACACCACCTCCAACACCTGTCCCTAGGACAATGACGGCACCGTCATGAACCCCTTTGAGGCTACCTAGCCAAACTTCGGCTAAAGCTGCAGCTTTGGCATCATTTTGAAGAGCTACTTTTATGCCGTAACGCTCTTGGATAATTTGTTTCAAAGGAAGTTGATCCAGATAAGTCAGTGCTCCTCCGAAATAAATCACGCCAGCCTCTGTATCGACCTTGCCAGGAATACTAAAAGCAATCCCTTGGATAGTTGTTTTTAAAGACTCTATAATGGCAAAAATAACCTCCAAAAATGCGTCTAACGATCCTTGAGGGGTTGGGCAAGTACTGGTCTCTCCAATAGACCCATTTTCCTGGATTAAGGCATATTTGATCTGGGTACCACCAACATCAATGGTTAAATAGTGAGACATAGTCTACTCCTTTGTATTTCTGTTTTTGTGTATCTGGTAATGAATTTAAATGACTGCTCTTTTAAGCACTTATTCTGTTTCTTTGAGATAACTTCAATAGGTTTCTATCAATCGTTTTTCTGACTAAATTGACTTATGAGAGGAATATATCCACGAACATAAAGCCTCACTGGCATTCGTCTTAGCGTAATCTTGATGAGACTTTAGGGTCTGGTGCCTCTTAACTATAGATTGGTTACCACTCCTTTCTCTACTTTTGATAAATCTATTATAGCAAAAATAGAAATTATTTTTGCTATAAGTTAAATCAGATTGCCTTGTTTTTCCTTTGCACGAAAATAGAGAAGTAGGCCTTTTATGAATTGCCTACTTCTCTATTTTTTAATAAGACCAAATTTTCCGAGCTAGTACCACTTTATTCTTTCTTTCTCTTTGGGAGAAAGAAGGTTAAGCTAGCTGTAAAAATGCCTAAAACTAAAGAAATTAAATGATTACGATCACCTGTTTTAGGAAGAGACTTAACTTCTTCTTTAGCTTCAGTTTTGGTGCAATTCTCTTCGTTTATAAGAAGAGAATTTGATTTTTTAGGCACCGGTAACGGTTTAAGGACATTTAAAGCAGACTTGCTCTCTACCTCCAACGTTTGTTCTACGAGAGCATCCGTTTTAGGGTGTGTGGTTTCCGTTGGTATAGTTATTTCTCTTTTTGGCGTCATCTTTTGGTCAGCTTCTTTGGGGATTCTATCTTGCTTAATCTTGCTTGAAGACCATGTCAAGTCCAATTGCTGATAACGATTCCCTTTTTGAACCTGCAATCGTGCAAAATGCATACCATCTGGTTGATTCCCTAATACGAAGTCCACGAGCTGAATGCTGTAATTTGGAATGAGACGAGTCAACTCTTTCATGAGTGCTGTTTCACTTGTAATGCCTTCTCCGTTAAAGTTTTCAAAGAGCGAGCGGACATCTAAGGTGCTGGTCACTAAGGTAGTCGCTTTAGTTTTTGGCTTGTCAGGATGTGATTGTGTCAGGTCTTGGTCTTCCTGTTTAACAGATGGATCAATTTTAACCTTAAAGTTATAAGTTTTAGTATTTTTGAGGTGATCAGAGACTTTAATGTTCACATAATCTCCATCTGTAAGTTGCTTTTCGTAGACCCATTGACGCTTATTATGGTGATAAAAGTCTCCAAATTCTCCAGGTTTGAGTACACTGTCTACCATATCACCATTGATATACAGTTTCCATCCTTCTTGTCCATCCTCTATTGTTCCAGATAACTTGACCTTACCATCTGGTGTCAAAATGGTACCATCGCGGTCGTCATCATCTGGAAGAGTAATGTTTTGAGTATTAAAAGTGAGTTTAGGGATCTGGCTATCCAGCTTCACAGCATAACCACGAGAAAAAATTCTTTTATCCCCGTTATAAACGGTCACATTTATTTGATTTGACCCATCAAACACTGGAACCTTAACTTCTCTAAGGTAGCGCTGTTGCTTCGGATCATATTCGTAAGTCTTAGACCAAGTTGGGTCAGTAAATCCGATACCTTTAGTAGCGTTATTCAATGGATTGGTATTGGTGACATTAACGCGCTGACCTTTTTTGATATGAAGTCTGTAAATCCGATAATATTGTCCTTCTTCTTCATGCCAAATTTTACCACTACGATTTCCTTCTAAATAACCGAGTGTATTATCGTCGTCATGAAAATCAGAACCACTCTCGAATTCGTTTGGGTCTTCTTGCTCTACTTCCTCTTCAACTTCGTCCTCTTCTTCAAAGTCAATTTTATCTTCTAAATCGCTATCCTCCTTTTTATCTAGTGTAGCCAGACCATACCGACGTCTACGCCATTTCCTTGGTCTAGAAGATTTGCTAAAATCTTCTTTAATGTCTTCTGCTGCTGTGCTGTAAGATACTTCCAACTTTGTCAAGTCAAAGGTTGTTTTATTGTCACCATAATCCACAGCGGTTAATTCGACATTGTCATTAATATCACTTTTATCAATATGATAATAACCATCTGAAGAAGGTTCAATCACCTTAATAGTATCTCCGTCTTTTTCTAAGGTCACTCGCTGAAGATTTGGGTCTGTGATTTTCAAAATCACTTTATCTTTTACGTCATCTTTAACAGCAACAGCTGGCGAGGTATTGTCAATCTTAAACGGAATGTAAGTATACTGCCAAGGTCGACCTTCTTCTAAGCGCGCTCTGACACGAATATAGTATTGTCCTTCTTCTAGAGGGATCTCATCGTTTGTTTTGGGATCAAAGACCGTCCCTGTCCATTCTAAATCAGGATCAGGCTCATTATAAGGTTCTAAGTAATGTTGAAGCTTTTCTTTATGAGCGCTGTTTAAAAATTTTAGCGGGTAGTGACTCCTTTTTAAAACCTTCAAAATCTTGGCTGAGGACTCGTCATTAGAATCGACAATCTCAACAACAGTCTCTTGTGCATGACGCATAGCCATCAATCTCAGGCGCATTTTAGCTTGATCGCTGATACCACCTCGCGATTGCAGGACATAAAGCTTAGAATCGGAGGTGATTTGAGAGGGATCTTTTTTCCATTGCTCATAATCAGTTCCTAAAGGTACATAGTCAAAAACCTCATGGCGACCTGTCGGATAGCCTTTGACAAAACCAGTCATCTTAGTTTTACTATCTTTTTCCCAAGCTGGAGGATCAATAATTTTTTCATCATTCCAATTGCCAAAAAATCCTGTATAAGGAATATTGAGGTCAGGTTGTCCTGAATTTAGGGATTGGAAATAGATATATCCCTCAACAAACTCATTTTTTTCTGCTTTGCCAACTTCTAGCGTCATTGGTAGTGTCACCTGACTATTTGGAGCGATTGTAATCATTCTAGCCGTTTTGAGATTGGCCCCCTCAATCCTACGTGAATGAATTGTTTCTATTGCTTGCGTTTGACCATACATTTGACGACTATGAGGATAAAGAACACTTCCTAAAACATGACCTGGTTTGATAAGGAAGGTCTGTGTCTCATTAGACAAATTTTTCATGACTAATGAGAAGTCTTTTTTAGTTGTTTCAAAGTCTTTTAGAGAAACAGCGCCTTTATTATTGTCAAACGTAACTAAAACATTAGTTTTAAGAGCTTTTTCCACATTGACAGCTCCCGCACCTTGCCGTCTTGGTGAGTATTCCAAGATGTCCTTTCCTTCTGGGACAGTATAATCTTGAAGGACATCTGTTGTGTTCTGGAATAAAATTTTATTTAATTCTGGTAATGATAGACCTTCGATCAATTGGCCACCAGTTTTTAGCAAGGTTTTGGTATGAGGAAGTAGCATAGCGCTGGCTCCGGCGACATAAGGAGAAGCCATGGATGTGCCACTAAGATTAAAGTAACTGTTTCCGTTACCGGTCGAGTAAATATTTTCGCCAGGAGCAACCACGTCTGGTTTCATCTCTAGTGTCCCTGCCACTCCCCATGAGCTAAAACCGGAAATACCTGGATGATCGAATACTTTTGTAAGAATTGGCTGAGTCTGGAAAATTAGTTCTTCTTTTTTGGGCTGTTCCTGTTTTTTTAGGTAATCCTTCAAAAGGGCTCCATCTTTTTCAGAGATACTCACTGCCCATGTTTTTTGAAATTGTCCCTTATAGTCATCTAGAAGAGTACTCCTGATTTCGGGAACAGTCTGATAGTTCCCCAGAGTGGTTGGGCTAGCTGCATTAATTAGAATAATGCCTTTAACATTTTTGCGCATCAAATCGGTTAGCTTGGTGAATAAATTCTCCTGATCCCTCCGAACGATAACAATTTTATCGGCTAGGTCTGGGAGGTTTGGAGATGCTTCTAAATCATATAATTCTTCTTGAATTTTAAATTCGTTGCTTTTCTTTTTGTCGAATAAGCTATAGTTATGCCAGTTAATATCTTCATAGGGGAGATCTAAATCACCGATCTTTAAATGAGGGAGATGCATATGGGTGTGATAATATGAGCCGACACCAATGACATGAGGGTTTGCTGCTACGGCAACAATAGCAGAATCATCTTTTTGTGGATAGGCAGAATCAACACGTCTATCAAAGGTATTGCTTGTATTAGATGATCCTGCATTTCCCATTGATGCTGTGATAATAATTCCTTTTTCCGCAGCTCTTTTAAAGGCTTCATACCAAACATCATCTTTTTGGCCGGTACCATCGCTACCGATACTTAGACTAACAATGTCAGCTCCTCTTTTAATAGCATCTTCTAAAGCAAAAAATTGATGATCTTCTTGAAAACCTTCAACATTAGAGTAACTCCAAGTTCTGTACGCTAAAAGTTGAGCGTTAGGTGCCATTCCTTTAAAACCATCCAGTTTGTTCCCAGCAAGTATGCCCGCAATGTGCATCCCATGCTCAGATGAATTATCTAATAAGTCATTGTCTCCGCCCATAAAGTCAAAGGCAAAGGGGACCTTACGGTTAAACCCAGGTGCTACTTCTTTTATCTTTAAGTCTTGATCAGTGACATCATCGTCTATTCGCATGATTTCATGATTTTTATCAATCCCGGTATCAATTGTTGCAATCACAACACCACGCCCATCTAAGGGAAGAGCACCTTGTGTTGCTTGTTGTTGACGAATCGTTTGAGCTTGATCACTCAAATGCTTCAGCTCCTTAGTACCCTGGGTGTTAGGATGCATTTCATTAGAGTGTTCAAAAGATAGCTCATCCCTCAATGTGTTTTCGTCTGATGGTGACAATTTTCCTTGTTCATGGCTCCTTTCAACTGAGAATAAAGCTTGGTCCGTTTTAGAAATCGAATCATTAACAGAATCCTCTCTTGTTGAAGAAAGTTCTTTAAGCACAGACAGTTTCTCTGTGCTGACTTCAGATACATCTTCTGGACGGCTATTGTAGCTAGCAACGATTTCAGCTTCTTCATTTAAAGTGTCAGCCTGAACCCGATGGTCTGTTAGGGCAGTGGTTAATAAGACCATTGCGGAAGTTGTTAATAGTACTGTTTGTTTTCTCGTTTTTGGGATATGTTTATCCATAATTCCTCCTATTGATTTTAATCGTTATTAATAACATTTTTTCTGATTGTTTTACGGTTTCTTTCTCCTCCTCACTAGTTAATCACTAAAAGTATATAGCTAAAGAAGCTAATCTATCTACTCTTTAACTATCATATCGCGAACTCGCTAAAATTTCAAGAAAAAATTAACCTAGGTTAATAAAAAAATTAAACAAACAAAATGGATGTGAAATTTCTGTAGATTGCTTCAGATTAGTGACGTTAAAAAAGCCTTACCACCTTGGGCAAAGCTTTTTGTCAAAAGGTTATGGTTGAGGTTGGTCCACTGCTACTGCTCCTTCAGAAACAGTTGTAGCTGGTACTGGTCCTTCTGTAATAGGGTCTTGTTGCTGACCGGTAGTTGGTATATGATTTGACCAGGCACCATTACTCACGCCAAGATAGACATGATAAGCCATTGGAATAGGAGTTTCATACTCACTTTGTTCAACCACTGTGCCACGTGGCTGGGCAGAATCAACCCAATAAGTCTCATAAGTCACTTCTGCAGAACGTGATTGAAATTCGTCGAAGAAATATTTGGCTAGTTCGCTGGCATTTTTTCCACGTAAATCTTTGAGATATGGGGTCCCTTGAGAATAAATAACCACGACATTTTTACTTTCTTTTTCTGTCAATTGCTTGCCCGCTTCAATGCTCTGAGAAATAAGAGTACCGTAACGGAGATTGGGATTGAACTGGTATTTGACCGTAACAGTCAGACCAGGTGCATTGCCAGCAACATCTGGCGATAATGTCGCAAAATCTGGGACAGCAACCCCCTTGCCTGCCGAAACAAAGACCTCAAAGGCATCCTTTTTAGAAATCTTATCTCCCGGCTTTAGAGACTGGGACAGAACATTTCCGATAGTTGCTGTCTCATTAGCCTGATCTGTATAGGTGACTTTAAGCTCATTTTTCTTGGCCCAAGCTTCAACATCTGTCTTGGTCTTACCTGCAAAGTCTGGAATTTCGATATTTTTTTCGAGCTTTTCTTGACCGCGAGAATAGTATAGAGTTGCTTTGTTTCCACGTTTGTAGTCTTGGCGAGTCACGCCTGATGAGGTGATGTCTAAGCGGATAAAGTGATCAGCATCAACCGTTTCATCAAATTCTCGCTTAAGAATTAAGTTTTCAGCTTTATGCTCTGAAATCCATTTTTCAGCTTGAGAAGTGGTCATCTTGGCGAAGTCCGGTAAGGAAAGAATCTCATCAGGATCCGCTCCGAGTGACACCACCAGGTTGATTGTTCCACCTTTTTTGACAGATTTTCCAGGTTTAACAGCTTGGGAAATAACCTGATTGACATCTTGTTCCAGACTAAATTTCTGTTCTAAAGAAAAGTCAACGTTATGCTTGACACCCCAAGCCCTAGCATCTGTTACAGGTTTACCAGTAAAGTCAGGCATAGTCACACGAGTCATTTTAAAATAAAGAAAGACGCAGGCTAAGAGGCCCAGCAAGCCCAAACCGCTCCAAATCAGGTACTTTCTTTTCTGACGCTTGTGATAAGTTGGGTCAAGTTCATAGTCATCACTGACTTCATATCGCTTTGTGGCGCGCGTCGGACGTGGTGGTCGAGAGGGACTGATTTTTGACGGAGCATCCGATACAGGTTGATCTGCTCCACTCATAAGGCTATTGAGTGCACCTGTTGTTGGATGAGTTGGTTCTGCTGATTTGGTTTCTGGTTTCGCTTTTGCCCCCTCTACTGGAAATGCCTTTGGAACGACAGGCTTAGCTTCTTCATTTGAGTGTTCTTTTTGATCATTTTCTAGCAGCTCATCGTAATTCTGACCAGAAAATTTGGATAGAAAATCACTCATGCCTACTTAGTTTTCCTTTATGTAAATAAAGAATTTGATCGCTTTGATCCGCGATTTCCTTGGCATGGGTCACGACGATGACGCACTTTTGATGCTCGTGAGCTAGTTTTTTGAAAATGTTGACAATTTCAGCTTCCATTTCTTCGTCCAAGTTCCCCGTCGGTTCGTCGGCTAGGATAATGTCGACATTGGTCGCTAAAGCGCGTGCAATAGCGACCCGCTGCTGTTCTCCCCCTGATAGCTGATTAACCAAGCGATTAGCCTTAGTCTTATCAAGGCCAATATAGCCCAAAAGATTATAAGCCACATTTTCCTTGTCCGCTGGTAGGGAATTAGCTGTGATAGCCATCGGCACCAGGACATTCTCAACAGCTGTCATATAGGGAATGAGATTATATTGCTGGAAGATAATTCCGATTTTATCCCTTCTAAAGGATTGGTAGCCAATTTCCTTGATATCTTTGCCGTCATAGAGCACTTTTCCTTCTTTGGGTTCATCGAGAGCGCTCAGTAAGGAAAGAAAGGTTGTTTTACCAGAACCCGATTGCCCCAAAATGGTGTAGAAGACGCCTTTTTCAAAAGTGACAGAGGTATCCTTTAAAATAGTCCGACGTTGTTCACCGTCTTGGTAATAATAACTCAGTTGTTTCGCTTCTAATAGAGCCACAAGCAGGTCCTCCTTACATCATGATTTTCTTTGGATTGAGTCTGAGAATATAGGCCAGAGGAGCCAGGGTTGCCAAGAGAGTCGTCCCTAGACCGACAGCATACATCAAGACAATATAAAGTGGCGTTAGCGTTACCTTATAGGCGGCGATGACATCCTCAGTTGTGTAATTGGTTTGTGCGAGTGGTCCAAACATGTAATAAGTCATCCCACCATCGTTCATTGCTTGGTTCTCTAACTGCTGTTGAATCAGACTGCCAGATAGGCTATTGGCTAAAAGATTTCCGGTCAATACAGCTAAACTAACAGCTACAAATGAAATCAGGAGAACTTCAACTAGGATTTGACCAAATACTTTGCCCTTTTGTTCTCCAAAGGATAGGTAAATGCCTAATTCATGCTTACGATCACGCAGGAAGAGCAAAACGACTAATGTGATGATCAAAATCGCTGCTAAAATGGCCACCCAGAGAACGTATCCTGCCATTTTAGACATGGCCTGAACAGGAGCGGCAATTGTATCATACTGGTCAGACGAAGCCATGATGGTATAGTATTTGGGCACCAGTGGCATGTTCTCTTCTTTAAATTTAGATACATCTTCTGGTTTTTTCAACACATATACCGGGCTGTAATAGGGTGAAGTGTCTATTTCTTCACCTTGTTCTGCGATGATAGAGGATTTTTCAAAGAAAACTTGCATAATATCAACAGCTATCTGATTCGGTGCATAGATAGTGTTAGCCTGCATTTGCTCAGACATAGCTTGACTAAATTGATCAGGATTCTGTTGAGCGTTTCCAGTATTTTCCTTAGCTGCTGCTTCAGAGGACTTGCTGTCGAAGATCCCCACAATTTCGATAGGGAATTCTCCTAATAGAGTAGCGCTTGACTGGGAACTTTCCCCACTGGTGCCATAGTTAACCTCAAAATTGCCAAAATTAACGGTATCACCCACTTTAATGTTGTTCAGTTCAGCAACTTTCTTGGAAATCAGACCAACATGCTTGCCACTGTCTACTTCTTCCTGGGTCAGGACACGCCCGTCTACAAGGCTAATTTTCTTTTCCTCAATATCAAGAATATTAGGGTATTGGACACCGTGAACCGTAAAGGCGTAATATTTCTGCTCGGGAGAATTAAATCCGCCCGCACTGCCACTTTCCTCCTGCTCCTTGATAAAATCTGGAACAAAGTACTGGACTTCTTCTGAGCCAAGACTGGCTGAAGCGCTGTAATCATAGTATTTGACGTATGAAGACTGGGCAATCTGCTGAATAATGTCAGGTGTTATGCGAGAATCAAAGCTAAAGTTACTGTCTTTCGTATACTCCTTTTGCAAGGCCTCTCCATCAACTTCAATCGTCGCAACAGCTCCCATACTGTACTTGATTTTCTCCTCAACCCTTTTACTAGCTTGCTGAATGGAAATGGCACCAGCAATCACATTAGCGATGATAAACACAATAGCAAAGAGTAAGAGCGACTTGGTTTTTCGCCTACTAACACTGAGCCAGGCACGTTTTAAAAAGTTCATGATTTGTCCTCCTTATTAAGATAGGGAAATGGAAACCGGTTACAATAATTTTACACCTTTTTCGGTTGAATATCAAGGGCTCGTCTCATTTTTATGAATCAGGGGCAAATAAAACGAATAATCTGACATAATTTATTTTATGTCGTCAAAGAAACACTTATTTACCCATTTCTGATCATAAGGGCTGTCAGTAAGAAGCTCACAAGCTTTATCCAGTGATAACCAGTCGATCCTCTCCACTTCAATCCTTTGGATTGAGATGGTTTCTTTAGCCATATCTGGAATCAAAGCTTTGTAGTAATGCATGATGCACTTGATATCTGGTCTAGCCTCATAACCTAGATAGGTAAAGTCGAGTCGAAAAAGAGATAGCTCTTCAGCTACTTCTCTTGAAATCGCCTGTTCAGGAGTTTCACCAGCCAGCATGGATCCACCTGTGAAAATGTCCCAAACTCCAGGATTAGTTTCTTTGCAAAAGGAACGCTGTTGGACTAAAACCTGCCCAGTTTGGTCATAGAGCAAGGCATTGACACAACCATGGTATTGGCCGGGTTTTAACGCATTGACCCGACTTCGTTCTATTAATTGTCCTGTTTTACGGTTCTGTTGATCATAAATATCCCAGATTTCCATTAGGTTCTCCATTCATCATAGATTTGTCCAGATAAGGCTTTTTGAACAGCAATTTTCCGATCAGAGATCATATTTGTAGGCAACTTGTCAGGAAAAAACCAAGCTAGTTCGGCATTTTTGCGAGCTTCCATGATTCTTGGCTGCCCTGTGAATTGTTTAACCATAAAATAAAGATAGAGATAAGGAAAAGCATCCTCTTGCCCGACTCTGTGGACTGTATGAACAAGTTGAAGCGCCTCTGGGGTTATGTCTATGCCTAACTCCTCAAGGCATTCGCGAATGACGGCTTCCCTTGCTGTCTCCCCAGCGTCAAGATGTCCAGTACCAGCTAGATCCCAATACCCATCCATGTAGCCAGTATTTTGTCTCTTATGAAGGAGAATTTGTCCCTCCGAGTTGAAAATCATCGGAAAGATGGCAGCATAGAGTTTAAAATGGTCTTTTCTCATCTTGAATTCCTCTCTTTGGCGACAGGGTAACGGTGGTCCCCTGTTCGACCTCACTTTCGACAGTGATAGCCAGTTCTAAATCATCTAGAACCTTTTTAGCCATAAAAAGTCCTAGACCTGTTGACTTGTGGTATTTATGCCCATTAAAACCGGTGAACCCTTCGTCAAAGAGTCTGGGCAAATCTTCTGCGAGAATCCCGATTCCATGGTCCTTAATCCGAATCCCTTTCTCATAAAGTGAGATTGTAATCTTACCTCCGCGTTTGCTGTATTTGATCGCATTATCAATGAATTGACTGAGGGCAAAGGAAAGCCATTTGGCGTCTGAATTGAGGATACAGTCTCCTTCTATGTGCACAGATAAGTCCTTGGTTAGACATTGGACCCGATAATCTTTGATGATTTGGCTCACTATTGGTCTCACGTGCAAACGTTCAAAGCGAAAATCATCGGTCTTGTCTTGAAACTTGAGGTAAGTTAGTAAGATGGTCAGATAATGGTCAATAGTTTGGACCTGACTGGCTACTTGCTGAGGGTTCAATTTCTCTGTTTGAACCAAGAGATCCAAGCTGGCCAGAGGAACCTTTATCTGATGCCCCCACATCTTAATCAAGGATTTAAGCTGATTAAGTTCTTGTAAGAGCGTTTCTGTTTGTTCCTGGTTCTTTTGTCGCTCTAGTTGAAGGGCTTCTTGAGCAGCTGTGACCAAGGGACTAAACGAAGATGGTCTTTCATTGTTGGGGTTGGGATGTCTTAAAGAGTACCATTCTTTCCTAAAACGCATCAGGGCACCTAACGCGAAAAAAACGAAAAGTGTCAAAGCGAAGATTAGGGCATTGGCAAAATAAGCCATAGGAAGGCGATAGAGCCAAAAAGTGGTGAGAAAAAGACAGGCTAAGGCGACATAGAGCAGTAACCAAGCCATATATTCCTTTAGAAACTTACCAATCACGGAATCAAAAAACCTACCCCTCTAATGGTGTGAATCTCTTCAAATGCCACTTGACGCAACTTTTTACGCAATCGAGTCATGTTGACATTAAGTGTGTTTTGATCAATAAAATCATCGTTTTCCCAAAGCTTATCTAGCAATTTTTCCTTAGAAACCAATTGTCCTTTCTGGCTAAGAAGAATGTGAAGAATCTTATTTTCGGTCGGAGAAAGCTGGACGCTTCCAGCTAATCCAGAAAATTCCCCATCAAGGCTGAGCCGATAGTCGCCAAAAACCAACTCTGTTTCACTATAATCTTGGCTACGGCGTAAAAAAGCCGCAATCTTAGCCTCTAATACCGACAAGGAAAAAGGTTTAGCGATGAAGTCATCCGCCCCCATATTAAGGGCCATGATAGCGTTCATCTCCTCATTAGCACTGGAGATAAATATGACAGGAACTTTGGTAAATTGGCGAATTTCAGTCGTCCAGTAAAACCCATTAAAGTAGGGTAAGGTAATATCCATCAAAATCAAATCAGGAGCTGCTTCTTCAACTTCTTGTTTGACAGAGCGAAAATTAAGTACACTAATGACTTGATAACTAGATTTAAAATGGTCTTTTAATGATTGGACGATAACAGGATCATCTTCTACTACAAAAATCGTTTTCATACTCTTATTTTACAAAAAAGTGGCATCCTCTGCCACTTTTTGCCTACCTTTCAATGATTTTGTAATAGGCACGACTGGTTAACCGGTAAATGATGAAATAAAGGAAAATAAAGCTAGCCATCGTGATGCCTGTCATTTGCAATAAAATCTGATTGTCCAAAATACCCATTTCCCTGATAATGCGGCCAATCAGAAAGAGGGCAAAGGATACATGAGAAACACTGACGATTAACGGAAGGAAGAAGATGATCCAGACCTGGCTACTGATGGTCTTTTTGACCATTTTAGGGCTCATTCCAATCTCCTGCAAGACCTTATAGGCTTTTTTATCTTCGTAGCCCTCAGAGATTTGCTTGAAGTACATGATGAGACAGGCACCCAGCAGGAAGGACATGCCAATGATAAACCCAATGAAGATAAAGGTTCCAGTAAAGGAGAGGTTATCTTGAATACTTTCTTCTCTATTGTTCAGAATATAAGAGTAGTCTTTATCTTGGTACGTTAGGTTTTGCAACTGCTGGTACTGATCAGAGGTGAGCTGGACAGTTGTGCTATAAGAGAGGGGAAAATTTTGCTCAGCATTGGAAGCAGGAGCATAGCCCTTACTGATGGCATAATGCATTGCAAATTCGGCAAGCCTCTCCATATCCTTAACCACTATCAGAGCATAAGGCCTTGGCTCCATATAGAGGTTTTGACGAATCGAGGTCGCTGCCGTAATGGGCTTGACTGCATAAACGGTTTCTGTGCCGATAGCGATGGTTTTAGTTTTCAAATCTTTAGAAAAGGTTTGATGATAGTAGCCTACTGTATGCTCGTCTAAATCCAATTCAATCCCTTCAAGTCGCTTGTATTCTTCTGCTGTAATGATTATTAACTGCACTCGATTAACGGCCCTATAATCCTCAGCAGTTGCCAAATCTAGCACTTCCGTATTTGTAAGCGACGGATACTCGTCATAATGCAGGATACTAGACCAGCTATCAGGTTGGGGCTCTAATTTTGTTAAAAGAGCCTCTATCCCTTGAGCAGCTTTTTCCTTATCAGTGATAAAAATCTGCCGAATGACCGTATTTTTGTCCTTAGGGTACTGCTGATCAACACTAGCAGACACCATGAAGTAGATGGTGCTGGTTGCGATGAGGGTCACCATAACCATAGTGGCCAAGATAGTGATATTGCCTAAACCAAAAGCGTTTTGCTTCATTCGGTAAAGCATCTGCGAGACAGGGATAAAATGCTGGCGCTTGTAAAAATAAGCCTTGTTTTGCTTTTGCTTTTTCAAAAACCAAGTGGTGAAGCTGACAAAGAAGAGATAAGTGCCAAAGATAACCGCTAAAACGGCTAAAAAAATTAGCTTTAGATAGGCTTCATTGAAATTAACGGGTTCTTTGACTGCAAAGACATAAGCTGTCACAATGAGGATTATCCCAAGTAATCCTAAAATGACATTGCCCTTAGGCTCTTTTTCCCCTTTACGGCTAGTAGAGAGCATATCAAGAGACGACAGTTGGCCAATCTGCCATCCTGTCAGGGCGATCAATCCGCTAAAGAGCGTTACAAATAAAAGGATAGACAGATGGTAGCCGCTCGGTTGAATGACTAGATCAAAACCCTCCATTTGTAGGAGATTGACTAGAATCAGATAAAGAAACTTGGCCAAGACAGTAGCCAGTACTATACCAGAAAGAATAACGCCAAAGCCAACCAGAGCTAGCTCAATACTGGCAATCGTTGCGATCCGCTTACGGTTCATACCAAGAACATTGTAAAGGCCGAATTCCTTGAAGCGCTGTTTAATCAAAAACCGATGACTATAGGTCACAATGATAGCAGAAAATATCGCAATGACCCAAAAGGCAAACTGCAATAAAACCGGTGTGGTCCGTCTCGCCTGAACTTCTGGCGATAACCAAATCAAGTTAATGGTGTTTAGCAAAACAAAGAGCGTAACACTGGATAAAATAAACGGAGCATAAGTTTGGTAGGATTTTTTCAAATTCCCCAAGGCAAGTTTTAGGAAGAACATTTACTCACCTCCTAAAAGACTGGTCATAGCGAGTGAAATGGTCTTGTAAAATTCCGTCTGCGTCTGGCTACCACGGTAGAGTTGATGGAAAATCCTGCCATCTTTAATAAAGAGAACACGCCCAGCGTGACTAGCTGCCATACTAGAATGCGTCACCATGAGAATAGTCTGCCCTCCAGTATTGATGGCCTCAAAGATCCGCATTAAGTCTTCTGAATTGCGATAGTCCAAGGCGGCTGTCGGCTCATCAGCTAGAATCAGTTGCGGATTGGTAATCAGAGCTCTGGCAATGGCTACGCGCTGTTGCTGACCACCAGAAAGCTCAAAAGGACGCTGATCTAATAAAGCTTCAATCCCTAGTTTACGAGCTAAGTCTGGCAGGCGCGCTTCCATTTCTTGGGGAGGCTGATTACTCAAGACTAGAGGCAAGAAAATATTATCTCGGATAGTCAGATTATCCAGCAAGTTGAAATCCTGAAAGACGAAGCCTAGGTTGTTAAGGCGAAAATCAGCTAACTCGCCTTCCTTGATATGGCTAATGCTCTGACCATCGAGAATGACCGTCCCTGAACTCGGCCGATCCAAGGTGGCTAAAATGTTGAGCAGGGTCGTCTTCCCTGATCCAGACTCTCCCATGATGGCGACAAATTCGCCTTTTTCGACCTGAAAATGAACATCCTGTAAGGCCTGAACCTCCGTCTTAGAAAATCGTGTCTTGAAAACCCGTTTCAGGTGTTTGGCTTGTAAAAACATGTCACTTCCTCCTTAGCTAGTCCTTCTTTTACTTATTGTAGCAAATTTATAGTTCTATTGTAAGGGATTTCGGTGACTATTGCACTTAC
The DNA here is from genome assembly GCF_012396585.1 of Streptococcus ovuberis. Taxonomy (GTDB): domain Bacteria; phylum Bacillota; class Bacilli; order Lactobacillales; family Streptococcaceae; genus Streptococcus; species Streptococcus ovuberis. Next base: position 42,158 of record NZ_JAAXPR010000010.1, on the reverse strand, counting down.
AGCTTCTGTCTGTTGACTTACAAAATTGTAAGAATAAAGTATTTAGGAAACATGTTAGATAGATTGATGGGTGAAGGAAACTTTAGCTTTGTAACCGATTGCCATTTTGGGTATTTTATGTTATTCTTATGAAAGAAGACATTGTTTTACAATATACTAGGAAGGGAATTGAAGCGAAGATGAATGATAATCGAAAATTTCTAATTACCGCCATAACCTATTTTCTCCTTATGGCCATGATAAAGCATCTTTTTCACTTAGAAAATCGCTGGTGGATTTCCATTGGTCTTCTGATTGGGACTTATCTGGGTCACAAATGGTTTAGCAAGAAATAAGACCATCCAATACTAAAACACAAGGAACGGTTGACTTGATACATGACAAGCCTACTGCTTCCTTGTGTTTTTTCTTGTTTATAAATTCTGTCTCGCTTAACCTCTTTTCACAGAATAGCCTGAGAAATCCCAAACCTCACTAACGAGTCCCTCGTAAAATTCTGGCTCGTGGCAAACCATGAGAATACTTCCCTTATAGGCTTTTAAGGCGCGTTTGAGTTCATCCTTGGCATCCACATCCAAGTGATTGGTTGGCTCATCCAAAATAAGAACGTTACTTTCCTTGTTTTGGAGTTTACAGAGGCGAACCTTGGCCTGCTCACCTCCACTTAACACGCGGACATTGCTTTCGATATGCTTTGTGGTCAGACCACACTTGGCAAGAGCTGCGCGGACTTCAGCCTGATTCATGTAGGGGAAAGTGTCCCAGATCTCATTGAGGCAAGACTTATCAATATCACCAGACATCTCCTGCTCAAAGTAACCAATTTCGAGAAACTCTCCGCGTTCAACCTGACCCTCTAGAGGCTTTATTAGTCCCAACAAACTCTTGAGCAGAGTCGTTTTCCCGATACCATTTGATCCTGTAATAGCAATTTTTTGCCCGCGCTGCATTTCTAGGCTCATGGGCTGAGTTAGCGCCTGATCATACCCAATCACCAGATTATCCGTTTTGAAAATGTAGCGCCCTGGTGTCCTCGCTGGTAAGAAATGAAATTCTGGCTTCGGACGTTCTTGCACCAATTCAATCATTTCCATCTTGTCTAGTTTCTTTTGGCGAGACATGGCCATGTTACGAGTAGCAACCCGTGCTTTATTTCTAGCAACGAAATCTTTGAGATCTGCAATCTCCTTTTGTTGGCGATTGTAAGCCGCCTCTATCTGAGCCTTTTTCATCGCATAGACTTCCTGGAACTTGTCATAGTCTCCAACATAGCGGTTGAGTTGCTGGTTATCCATATGGTAAATCAGGTTAATCACACTATTGAGGAAAGGAATATCGTGGGAAATCAAAATAAAGGCATTTTCATAGTCATTGAGGTAACGGCGGAGCCATTCAATATGTTCAGCATCCAGGTAGTTCGTTGGCTCATCGAGAAGCAAGATATCAGGCTTTTCCAACAAGAGCTTAGCCAGCAAAATCTTAGTCCGCTGTCCTCCGGATAGTTCTGTGACATCTGAATCAAGGCCAAAAGCCATAATTCCTAAGGCGCGTGCAACTTCCTCAACCTTGCTATCAACGATGTAAAAATCGTTTGTTTCCAAAAGATCCTGTAATTCGCCGGTCTCTTCCATCAACTCAGCCATTTGAGCATCATCAGCCTCTGCCATTTCCATATAGACTTCTCCGAGGCGTGCTTCATATTCGTAAAGATAGGCAAACGCGCTACGCAAGACATCACGGATGGTCATCCCTGGTTCCAAAACGGTATGTTGGTCTAAGTAGCCAACACGTACACGCTTGCTCCACTCGACCTTGCCTTCGTCTGGTTGGAGTTTACCTGTGATGATGTTCATAAAGGTAGACTTTCCTTCGCCATTGGCACCAATAAGGCCAATATGCTCCCCTTTTAAGAGACGGAAAGATACATCATCAAAAATCGCACGCTCTCCAAAACCGTGGGTTAAATGTTCAACTGTTAAAATACTCATAATCTCTACAATCCTTCTGATAATCTGGCTAGTCAATCTAGCAACCTCTACTATTTTACCCTATTTTACTAGTTTTGTCTGGACAAATTTTCAAAAATGTTTCCCTAAATTAAGAAAAACCTTCCACTGGGAAAGGTTTTTCTTATAAGAATCACTCCGCCATGATAATGGCAAGAACGATATAAATACCAATTGCCGTTCCTCCAAAAAAAGCACCGATGATAAAACCAAGACGAACATTTTCTGATTTCATTCCGAAATACTCTGCTAGCCCACCACAAACCCCTAAAAATCTCCTATCGGTACGCGAAACAACTAATTTTTTGTTCATGTCAATTCTCCTTTTCTTTTTGTATCATTATTAAAACACAACGATATTCAAAAGCAAGTCAAAACTAGACTGCAAAGCTTACACTTTTGCAAGGTTACCAAAGTCCTTTAAATGCGTATGTCCCCTTATGATGATTGAGAAACATGGCCAGTTCCCCAAGGGAATTAGGCGCTCGTGTCCCTACCCCGAAAGCTAATAATTCGATGTTGACATAGTAAGCAAGGCGTGCCACGATAAGAGTCGGTTCTTCTCCTTTTTCGAGCGCCTTGGCTGCCTCAAACAGAGCTTCTTGGCAGTTCTGCGTCAGTTGATGACGGTCATGGTTGTAGACTGTGGCGACCAATTGGAAGAAACGTTTGCGATCAATGGGAATCACCTTGAACACCCCCCTTAAATAGAATAGTTTTCTATAAAGTTAGTCAAATCTCCCAATGCTCGTTCTGCAATGGCTTCGTAGCGTTCTTTTTTATCCCGAATCCGTGGCCCTTCTAGCTCTTTGATAATGCCAAAGTTAACGTTCATCGGCTGGAAGTGCTTGCTCTCAGCATGGGTCACATAATAAGGCAAGCTGCCGATGGCAGTTGTCTCTGGGAAGAAGGCGGGTTCTTCTCCTTTGAAAAGGCGAACGGCATTGATGCCAGCCACTAGACCACTCGCTGCTGATTCAACGTAACCTTCTACCCCTGTCATCTGGCCAGCAAAGAAGAGATTTGGTTGCTTGGTTGATTGGAAGGCTTGGTTAAGAAGGTTTGGAGAGTCCATGTAGGAATTTCGATGCATGACACCGTAACGAACAAACTCTGCATTCTCAAGTCCTGGAATCATCTGGAAGACCCGTTTTTGCTCGCCCCATTTGAGGTGAGTTTGGAACCCTACAATATTATAAAGACTACCTGCTGCATTGTCCTGGCGAAGCTGGACAACTGCATAGGGGGTCTTAAACTCACCGTCTCGAGGCCCCTTATAGTCATCAGGGTATTCCAATCCAACGGGCTTCATCGGGCCGTAAAGCATGGTTTTGACACCACGTTTAGCCATAACCTCAATTGGCATACATCCTTCAAAGTATTTCTCTTTTTCAAAGGAATTGAGTGGTGCTTCTTCTGCAGTTATCAAGGCTTCATGGAAAGCCAGAAATTCTTCCTTGGTCATGGGACAATTAAGGTAAGCAGCTTCTCCTTTGTCATAGCGAGACTTGAGGTAGACCTTGCTTCTATCAATCGTATTCACATCAATAATCGGTGCTGCTGCGTCATAGAAATAGAACCCATCCCCACCATTGAAGGCATGGATTTTAGCAGCCAGAGTATCGCTGGTCAAGGGGCCAGTCGCAATCACTGTTATTGCGTCTTCTGGAATTTCTGTCATCTCCTCACGAATCACCTCGATCAGTGGGTGGTTGTAAAGCTCTGCTGTCACAGCTTCCGCATACCCTTCACGGTCTACCGCCATAGCTCCACCAGCTGGAACACGGTGTGCTTCGCCATTGCGCAGGATAATCGAATCAAGTCGCCGCATTTCTTCCTTTAGGAGACCGACTGCATTGGTCAAGCTATCCCCACGAAAAGAATTTGAACAGACCAACTCGGCAAAATTATCTGTCTTATGCTGAGGGGTTGGTTTGACCCCGCGCATTTCGTAGAGTTTAACAGGGATACCTCTTTTAGCAATCTGGTATGCCGCTTCCGAGCCAGCTAGGCCAGCCCCAATCACATTAATGTATGTCGCAGTCATGATAATTTCCATTTCTAATCTTATTTCAGTCTAGTCTATTTTACCAAAAATTCTGTTATAAAAATAGTTTGAGGTGCTAGAGTCAGGTCAGAGATGACGTCCTTTGACTCCCTTTTGATGCGCATTGCCCTTAGTCCCGAGTAGCAAACAATGATGATATGGCACTATTGTCCATAGAAGACAAACGGACAGAACCAGTCTTAAAAAGAGACCGGAAAACAAGTGAACTGCCCCAAACCGTTAGATTTTGTGTCCAACTTTTGGGATACAAGTTCACAAGTCCGATCTCTAAAACAATTGTAGAAAAACCTGTTTAACACAGCGGGAATTAACGATTTCCGCCACTTTTCAGTTTTAAAAACATCCTGACAAATGAGGTAAACATGGTTTGCCTGGCTTCTTCCTCAGACAATCATCCCCTGACTCTTGCCCATACTTGCATCTCAAGACTATCGCAAAGCGATCTAGGATAGCCTGTTGCAGCATACATAAGACTTTAAGGAAGAAATAGTATCGTTAAGCGTTTTTTCCTGCTCCTAGGCGCTTAGATGTTAAAAACATCATTCAAGTTTTCAGCCATAGTTGGGTGGGTGAAAATTTGATTTTTAAGATAGGTATAAGGAATTTTGTTATCCATAGCCATAGTGATCAAGTTGATGATTTCCTGTGAACCAGCACCAAAAAGGGTCGCTCCCAAAATCAACTGACTCTGTTTATCAATAACCACCTTGTAAAGACCGCGCAAATCGTTGTTGACATGAGCACGTGGCATGTTAGCAACAAGCAAAGAGTTGGTGAGAACATCGTAACCTGCTGCGAGGGCTTGAGCTTCTGTCAGACCAACTCGGGAAAGGGCTGGCTCGATAAAAACAGTTGACGGCACCTGGCCACGGTCAGTTCTCTTGTAATCGTAGGCGCCTGTTAATTTCCCAAAGACCACACGAAAATCGTCTAGAGAAGTATACGTGAATTGGAGGCCACCATTAACGTCACCCACGGCATAAACACCAGGAACGCTTGTCTCACAGTAATCATCCACTTGGATAGCGCCACGGTCGGTCAATTGGATACTAGTGGTTTCCAGTCCCAACCCTTCTGTCGCAGGCTTGCGGCCAGTAGCATAGAGCACCGCATCAAAATGGTGATCTTGATCATCAGCTGTCACCACTACATCAGCTCCGCTATTTTTCACGGCGGAAATAGCTGAGCCTAGGTGGAAGCTCACCCCATCTTCTTCCAGGTAGGTCTGAGCTAACTTGGCTACCTCTGGCTCATCACGACCAAGTAAAGCTGGCGCTGCCTCAAAGACTGTTACTTGGCTACCTAGTTTGGCATAAAGACTCGCAAATTCCAAGCCTATATTTCCCCCACCTATGATCCCAAGACGAGCTGGACGTTCAGACAAATTTTGGATGCCTGTACTGTCGTAAACACCCGCTGTTTCCAAAAGACCTGGGATTGGTAGGACATTGGAAACAGCGCCTGTGTTGATGACAATGTTATCAGCAGTCAACTCCTGTTTATCCTCGCCAGCACTCACCTCAACCACCTTATCTGCCACAAAACGAGCCCGGGCATTGTAGAGGTCTACTCCTGTGCCCGTCAAGACAGCCTGATTCTTACCACGCAAGCGGGTAACGACTGTCTCCTTTTGTGCCATAGCTGTAGCAAAGTCCCAGTTGTTCTCAGCAGCAACGATCAGAGTCTTGGTCGGGATACAGCCGATGTTAATACAGGTACCTCCATACATGCTAGCATCCTGTTCAATGAGTGCGACCTTCTTACCGGCTGTCGCCAGTTTGCCAGCCAAGGTTTTACCCGCCTTACCAAAACCAATAACCAATAAATCATAATGTGCCATTTCTAAACTCCTTATATTTATTCTCATTTCATTCTAACAAAAAATCAGACATGTGTCTGATTTTTGCTACCATTTGACTATTTTATCATAAACAAATCCATGCAGCTACCATAACCGTTAGAATGCTAAATAAAGAGCCGATCAAATAGTATTCCGCAAAGGCTGGATTTTCTGAAATTTTGTTGTAGCGGGCGATAGATTTGGCTGTGAAGACAAGACCGATGGAGGCGAACTGGCCAAAGAGAATACAAACACCCATCACCAACCGTTCCAAGGTTCCAATGGTCGCTCCTGCTCCAGTAATTGTCTGTTGCTCTTCCTGTTTTTGAAAAACTTGATTGTCATTTAAGATAGATTTGACTGGCTGATATTTTGCAAAACAAATCCTAAAAACAAGATTGGCTGGTTTTGTCACTAAGAGGAAAAAGAGCACAATACTTGGCAGTTTTGCCCATTCTCCTAAAGTCATCGCTAACTTAGCACCAGCCTCAGATAAACTGAGAGCCAGACTCACCGAAATAGCCAGATGGATAAATTGATCCATAGTAAAGTACAGGCGTTCCGAAAAATAGCCTTTTACAAATGGTTCAAGACCATCAAGGAAGGCATGGCTACAGATAATCCATATAACTTCAGGCCAGGCCACCGGTTGATAGAGGCCCAAAAGAATTAAGGGCCAAGCCACCTGACAGAGATGGCCTAGTAGATAGAACTTATTCTTTTCGTTAAGTTCTGCCAGTTTCTGGGACTGGAAATGGAAATCGGACAGCACATGGCAGATAATAAAGAGAGCAATAAAAGGATTGACCACCAAAAAGTGTGACAGACTGAAAGCAGACATTAATTGCCCTCCTGACTACGCGCAATGAGTTCCTGCACTGCATTTCGGCATCTAAAATAAATTTTAGCGCCACTGCTTTTGAGACGTTTCGTAAAGGCGCTTTCATTTAATTTCAAATAATCAGCAACCCTATACTGTTCAAATTGTTCTTGATAGATTCCCAGCTCAATCAGGGCCTCAAAAACCTCTTCTTGACTTGGTCGCCAACTGCTCTTTATGTGCTCCGAAGCTGCTAATAAGGCGTTAGCCTGTTGGGACAGCTGAGGATTTTCCAGAATTAGTGCGATTTGGGTATTGCCATAGTCATTTTTTTTATGAACAGTCTCTATTGCCTGGCGAGCCCTCCAATAAGCCGGCCCATCTGCTCCAATACTTTGTTCTGGATCAATAGGTGTTAAAATTTCTCCCGCTCCAAGTCCAAACCGTATTTTGTATGGTTTCATCGCGAGAACCAACTCATCAACCAGCTTAAAAATGGGAGCATCTAACTGAAATAATCCCTGAAACTCATCTCCCAAAGTAATGGTTAATTTGGAAACCAAGACGTCTTGATACTGATGATTCAAGCTATGAAGACAAGTCTCCAACTTTTGTTGGACAAGAGAACGGTCAAGAATGTCCTTAGAAGCAATAAAATCACCGATTAAGGCTAGATAAACCATTTGCCCCTCCTTTTACTGTCCATTATAACAGACATTTTGGAAAATGTCTATTATAATGGAAATTTTTAAAAATGTCCGTTAAACCCTCCTTTGGCTAGTAAGCATTGCCTAGTCCCTTTTGAACAGAAGTGTTTGCTTGATTCTCTATAGATTTAGCAATCAATAGAGAACTGCTGTGCCTTCGAGATAGAAAGAGACAAACCCGATAGAGTTTGCCTCGAATAACTGTTCAAATACTCTGGACACCCCTAATCTTACAGAGGCAGACTTATGCTGAGTTAAGCCTTACTTTGAGTCTCTTTATAATCGCAATCTGTATTCGAACAAATGACTTGTTTGCCTCCCCCACGAATGGCCTTTTCGACTAGGAAATGGCCTGATTTAGGACAGCTACGGCCAACAGGCTTATCCCATGATGTAAACTCACAATCCGGGTAACGGTTGCAACCATAGAAGATGCGATTTCGTTTGCTCTTACGTTCAATGATTTGCCCCTGATTGCAGGTTGGGCAGACCACACCAATCTCTTTGGTGATTTGCTTGGTGTTGCGGCAATCAGGAAAATTGCTGCAGGCATAAAACTTGCCAAACCGACCAAGCTTGATGACCATGGGATGGCCACACTGATCACAATCAAAACCGGCAGGCTCGTCTTTGATTTGGATTTTTTCCATTTCCGCTTCAGCTTTGGCCACATCCTTCTCAAAAGGTTTGTAAAAATCATCAATCACCTTCTGCCACTGAGCCTGACCAACTTCCACAGCATCTAGCTTGTTTTCCATATCTGCTGTAAAAGTGATGTTAACAATATCTGGAAAGAATTCTACGATCAGTTGATTGACAATTTCACCAAGTTCAGTGGGTTCAAAGCGTTTTGAAGCTAATTTGACATAGTAGCGTCGCTGAATGGTCTCAAGAGTCGGCGCATAGGTTGATGGCCTGCCGACACCATTTTCTTCCAAAGCTTTAATCAAGGTTGCTTCGGAGTAGCGTGCTGGTGGCTGAGTAAAGTGTTGTTCTGGCTTAGTGCTGGTACGTTTGACAACATCTCCAACTCCCATCTCTGGCAGCATCTTATCCTTATCTGTGTCATTGTAGACAGCCAGATAGCCGTTAAATTTAACCTGACTCCCGTTAGCTGTAAAGGTGACACCGTTTTGAGAAAGATTGACCTTCATGGTATCGAAAATTGCAGCGGTCATCTGACTAGCTACAAAACGATTCCAGATCAAGGTATAGAGTTTGAGCTGGTCCTTGTCAAGATACTTTGCAATGCTCTCTGGTGTCTGAAAAACATTGGACGGACGGATAGCCTCGTGGGCATCCTGAGCACCACCAGCATTTTTAACACGACTTCCATGTTTAGCATAAGAGCTACCAAAACGCTCGATGATGAAATTGGCTGCTTCACCTTGAGCCACTGGACTAATACGAGTAGAATCCGTACGCATGTATGTGATAAGACCTTGACTACCATTTCCTAGATTGATGCCTTCGTAGAGTTGCTGAGCAACCATCATGGTCTTACGAGTTCTAAAATTAATCTTGTTAGCCGCATCCATCTGAAGGGTTGAAGTGGTATAAGGCAACGGCGCATTTCGGCGACGCTCCTTCTTCTCAACTTGATCGACCGTGAAATCATCACCCGTGATACGGGCTAAAACGTCCTTGACTTGGTCGTTGTTCTCCAGCTTTAGCTTTTTACCATCAAGACCATAAAAGGCCGCCTGGAAAGTTTTACTGCCTTTTTTAAAAGTGCCATCAATCGTCCAGTATTCTTCCGGTTTGAAGGCCTTGATTTCATTCTCCCGGTCAATAATTAATTTGAGCGCAACCGATTGAACACGCCCAGCTGAAAGCCCCTTTTTCACCTTTTTCCAGAGAATCGGTGAGATGGAATAGCCCACAATGCGGTCAAGGACACGACGTGCCTGCTGAGCATCTACTAAATCCTGATCAATTGTCCGAGGTTCCTTAAAGGCATTTTTGACTGCATCTTTAGTGATTTCGTTGAAAACGACACGGTTTTTGTCCTCAGCATCCAAATTAAGAATATGTGCCAAATGCCAAGAAATAGCTTCTCCTTCGCGGTCCGGGTCACTTGCTAAATAAACTTTATGTGCTTTTTTAGCTTCTTTTTTCAGGTCATTGATTAAGGGACCTTTGCCACGAATATTGATGTACTCCGGCTCATAGTTATTGGCAAAATCAATGGACATAGAGGACTTTTTCAAATCACGGATATGCCCGACAGAAGCCACAACCTTGTAGTTGCGTCCCAAGTACTTTTCAATCGTTTTAGCCTTGGCTGGCGATTCCACAATGACCAAGTTTTTCTTAGTAGTCTTAGTGGCTTTTTTCTTCGTTGGTTTCGTTTTTGTTGCAGTTGTCAAAATATCATCCTTTGTGAGGAAACTGAGAATGGCCAGTAATCTCGTTCATTCTTGCTTCCATTTCATATTAAACTCCAATAGATATTAAACTATTTTTGATACCCTGTCAAGAATTTTCTGCTATGTCTTTTCTAAATACCCGTCAAAAGCAGCTCTGCAACTTATTTGAATTAGTGAGATGAAAAAAGAGGAGAATACTCCTCCTCAAATACTTTTATAAGCGCCCCCGCTGCAGTCAACTATTTATCTCTAAATACAAGAAGGTACGAATCTGCCCTCCTAGTATTCATCGTAAAATCTTTCAGATTGTCGACAGCTATCTTCTGAATAGAAAACCATGTTTTGTCATCATATCGGATATTAAAATCATCGTCACTTCCCATATCAATAGGAGTCATTTCTTCGTGATTCAATTCAAACAGCTCTTGATCAGCTCCTTTTTCGATTTGTTTACGAGAAGCCATGAGATAGATTGTTCCACTAAATTCATCAGTGAGTGTATATTGTTCTTGATTAGGTACATACAAAACCTTATCTTCTATACTCTGTTCAAGAGGTGATAATTCTTTAGCGACTTCGTTTTTAACTTGTTGCATTACTTCCTTATCAACACTGGTATAAGTACAAGCACTCAGAAGATAAATACCCACAACTACTATACTAATCTTAGACAAATAACGCATGAAATTTCTCCTTTTTATTAGTGATATAACCGGATCTCATTAAGAGACCTTTAATTGTCATTAATGACATATTCCAGAATATCTCCCGGTTGACATTTTAAAACACGACAGATATTTATCAGGGTGTTAAATCGAATCCCTTTAGCCTTTCCAGTCTTTAAGATTGATAAATTAGCTTCTGTAATTCCAATTTTTTCCGCTAATTCTTTAGAAGTAACTTGACGATCCTTTAAGATTTTATCTAAATTGATTTTAATCGTTTCCATTGTTAGATGATCTCATTATAGTCTGTTTCAACCTGATAGCCTCTTTTTAAAACTAAGATTCCCAGACAAGAAATTCCGATTAGAATGAGGTGAAACCAATAATCTTGAAAGGTAAAATCGGATAACTGGCTCACATTATTGATCTCTATCACCGAAAATCCCACCTTGGCAATCATCTGTAATAAAGTAATCGCGATGAGGCAAAATAAAATTCTATAAAGTAAGTGAATATTTTTTAAGATAAAGATTCTATCATCTCTCATTTCTCTTAAAAGTGACTGTGTACAAATCGCCACATAAATCATCAATGAGACGATGACTATGGCAAGTAATAATACCAAAATGACTAGAAAGTTCGAGACTGATTGAAAGTTTCCTGGATAACCCTGTGTTAACGAGGCCTCTATTAAATCTCCTCTGAATATCGCCACTAACAAGCCTAGGCAGATTCCTCCTGCCAGGAAAGTCAAGAACCATTGACCTATCTTAGCAATTAAAATAGCCATTTGAAAAATAGCACTTCTGACCATTTTCAACCTCCAAATTAAGTGTTTAGCAATTGATTCAAAAAAAGACATTATAAAAAGCCACGACTTGCGTGACTTTATCCTTATAAACTATCCCCGTTCCAGATAGAATTTTTAACGATAACATAGTTGACCTTGGTCAAGCTTTCTAAGTCCTTGCCGCCAGCATAGGAAATGGAAGATTGGAGATCTTGTTCCATTTCAATCAAAGTGTTAAAGATGCTACCTTTGGTTGGCAGTAGGATTTTCTTCCCTTCGACGTTTTTGTACTCGCCCTTTTGGAATTGGGAAGCTGAGCCGTAGTATTCTTTGAATTCCTTACCATCAACTTCGATCGTTTCTCCTGGGCTCTCATTGTGACTTGCAAACAGTGAGCCGATCATGACCATGCTCGCTCCAAAACGAATAGACTTCGCAATATCACCGTGTGTCCGAATGCCACCGTCTGCAATAATTGGCTTACGGGCAGCCTTGGCACACCAGCGTAGGGCAGCCAATTGCCAACCACCAGTCCCAAAACCAGTCTTGACCTTGGTGATACAAACTTTTCCTGGTCCAATTCCGACCTTCGTTGCATCCGCCCCTGCATTTTCCAATTCGCGAACCGCTTCCGGCGTCCCAACATTTCCTGCAATCACAAAGGTATTAGGCAATTCCGCCTTGATGTGCTTAATCATGTTAATCACAGAATCTGAGTGACCATGCGCGATATCAATGGTGATAAATTCAGGTGCATCGTCTTTTAAGGAGCGCACAAAATCATATTCATACTCTTTAACTCCAACTGAAATAGAAGCAATGAGACCTTTTTGGTGCATTTTAGCAATGAAAGGTTTGCGTTTGTCTTCCTCAAAGCGGTGCATGATGTAAAAGTAACCTTCAGAAGCCAAATGCTCCGCCAGGTTCTCATCAATAATGGTTTGCATATTGGCTGGAACAACAGGAAGTTTAAAACGATGTCCACCAAAGGTAATGCGCGTATCAGCTTCAGAACGACTCTTGACAATACACTTATTAGGGATCAATTGGATATCTTCGTAATCGAAAACAGGCATATCAAACATGGTTTCCACCTCAATTTTAAGAAAATGACCTACCTATGCAAATGCATCGCTACGCTTCTTGGGCGCTTCCATGATTTATTTTACCGCAATAATCGGCAAAATAACAGAAAATGGTTTTAAAAAAGAAATAAAGTTCGTAAAAATCGAACTTTATTTCGATTATACAGTTTTAATCCGTCTCACTCCGAAGGTGCGAGACAAATAGCGTATGTCCCTAGAATTGAATTCTGACGAATGACCGATTTTGGATTCCAACCTAGTTGAGGTTGACTCTAAAAGACGCTGAAACACATGTATTAGAGCCTTACTCAATCGCTGTGTTTTACTTCCTTACGATAATAAAATGAAGAAACTAGGACGTTTATCCCAGTCTCATCTTTTTCCTTTTAATTGTCGGACTTCTTCCTCGGTCAGCTGGCGAAATTCTCCGGCCGCAAGATGCTCATCTAAGACGAGACTGCCCATCCTTATGCGTTTAAGGTGGGTTACCTGATTACCTAGTGCAGCAAACATACGCTTGACTTGATGAAATTTGCCTTCCTGGATGGTAAGATAGGCAATATGGGGGATGTCGTCTTGCCAATCAATCCGCGCCGGTAAGCAGACATAGCCATCTTCCAAAACAACACCCGCTTGCATTTTTTCTTTATAATCTGGCTGACAAGGGGCAGCTAAAGTAACCTCGTAACATTTGTCAACATGCTTTTTAGGAGAAAGCAGGTTATGATTTAAGTGACCATCGTTAGTCAACAGCAAAAGCCCCACCGTATCCTTATCCAAACGTCCAACAGGAGCTACCCGATGATAGCGAGCAGGGAGAAGATCTAAAACAGTCCGCTCTTGAGGGTCTTCTGTGGCCGAAATCACACCAGCAGGCTTGTTGAGCATCAGGTAGTCAAATTCACTGTAAACTAGCACCTCGCCATCAAGACAAATCTGATCTTCTTGCTCATTGACAGCCAGGTCTGATTTTTTAGCAACTTGACCATTCACTGTTAAGCGTTTAGCTTTGACCATAGTCTTGGCCTGACTACGTGATCCTGCTCCTACTGCTACGATAAATTTATCTAATCTCAAGCACTGCTTTCCTTTCTCTATGCTATTTTCCGTTCTTTAGAAACCTTATTCCTCAAACTGATAAAGTTGCGGGTACTGATCGCACTCTGGATTTTTGGGGTGGCAGATGGCGCGGCCAAAGTAAATCATAGCCTGATGAGCGGCTAGCCAACGCTCTGGCGGTAAGATATCCATGACCCGTTTTTCAATTTCCAGCGGTGTCGCGGATTGTTTAACAATCTGATGGTGTTTACAGATTCTTGATACATGTGTGTCAACCGCAAAGGCTGGAATACCAAACCCAACACTTAGAACCACATTGGCGGTTTTTCGTCCAACGCCGGATAAGGCTTCTAATTCTTCACGCGTTTGTGGCACCACACCATCATGCCTATCTAAGAGTTGTTGGGCACATTCTTTTAAAAATTTAGCCTTGTTGCGGTAGAGTCCTAATCTCGAAATATACCTTGCAATGTCAGCCACATCTGCCGCTGCCATGGCTTGAGGAGTTGGATAAGCTGCAAATAAGCCAGGGGTTGCCTTGTTAACCGCCGCATCGGTTGTTTGAGCGGATAACAGGACTGCACAGACCAATTCAAAATGGTTTCGGAAGTCCAAACTTGGCTGAGCATCTGGGAATAGGGCAATAATTTCTTCAATCACATGGCGGGCTTTTTTCTTGGATAAAACCATGGAACCTCCTTCGTAGTATTTCCTATACTCATTATACCATAGCGACCAGGCGTTTAGAAACGCGAGGCTTCCCCTTTATAGAAACTAGGAATCCTCTGCTCAAACTTTTGATACCAATCCAGCACAGCTTCTGCTCGTTCTATCATGGTTTGAACTTGTTGCTCACCAAAGGGTATGGCCCAAGGGATGGAACCAATGACGTCTGTCGCCATGTAGAGAGCCATTAGACCCCAAAACTTTTCTGGAATCTGTTTTTCCTTAAAATAACCATGGATAAGTCCCGTCGCAAACTCTTCTGAAAGTTGAGCATTCCATATCATGCGATTAAACTCTTCGTACGGATCACCAATTTCTAACGAGCCAAAGTCAATAACGACAAGCTCATTAGAAGGGTGTTCGATCATTAGATTGCCCACATGGTAGTCACCGTGGCATAAACTTTGCGGACGATGTTGAAGCAAGTAGCTATGATTCTCAATAAAATCGATAAAAAGAGAGCCATCTGGATACAGGGTGTGAACTTCTGAAAAAGCAGCTATTTTTCGATTGATTTTAGCCCTATAGTGCTCTTCCCAATTGAGTGGTTTCTCATCAATCGGCAGACTATGAATGTCCCTTAGGTAACTTCCAGCCTGTATGCCGTAAGCATAAAGTTCTTGAGCGGATAAGGTAGTCGCAAGATCTCGAAAATCTTTCCCATCAATCCAGTTGTACAGGCTAAGCATTTTATCTTCCTGAAACGCAACCTCTAACAACTGAGCTTGTTTTAATGAAGTGGTCGATAGATCCCTCAGGTATTTCATCTCTAATCGTTTACGTTCCGCAAAGGATAGAGGGGAAATTTTCAAGAAATAGGCTTGATCACCAACTATTTTGTACTTTTTTTCTGAAGAATAGCCTTTGGTAATCTCTTGCAAATTCGACAGATCTCTTTTTGATAATAATGACATAACGTAACATCCATTCTAGTCGTTTGTATTTACAATACTGAGTTGTGTTTTCAGGTAATCAACGAATTGCTCTTTTGTAGAATGACGGATAATATACTGGATAACATCTTACTGGTTACTGGCCACAATCTTGGCATTTTTCGCAATACTATAGAAAAATGAGTACTAGATACTATCGTCGCTTCTGCTATAATGTCTTATTGGTTAGACCAAAAGAGGTACTTTTGGGCTTTTTTATACCAAGAATTCAGCTGCTAAGAAGAAAGACGTGCTAATCTAATAAAATAGATTTGACAACATCAATTTTATGGGTTTGGACCACTAGATGAATGGTATTTCCTAGATACAGCTTGCTTTGACCATTGACAACCTCCACATGACCAGGTGTGCCTTGACCAGTAATCAAGACGCCATCTGGTAATGTAAGGTCCGCCACACGTCTTCCTGCAATCTTCTCAGATACTGGAATTTCAATCAGAGTCACTCTAGTAGTTTCATTGGCATGTTCTGGAAGCATTTTTTCTAACATCGCTTCATAAATTGGCACTCCGTGACATAAATCCATGACAATATAAGACGACAACATCACAATTCCAATCGGCATCAATTGCTGCATATCCCCGACCATCTCCGTAACCAGTACAATCCCTGTTAGGGGAGCCTTTGAAATGGCCCCAAAATAACCAGCCATCCCCAGTACAATAAAGAGTGGTAAATCTTCTGATACGATTAGACCTAATCCCAGCAGAACATGGCCAATCAGCAAGCCTAAGACAGAACCAAGAGCCAATATCGGCAAGAAAATTCCGCCTGGCAAACCCGAACCATAGCTTAACATGCTCATACAAAAACGAATAACAAAGAATACCAGTAACATCGTTAAACTTGTCTGCGCGTGTGGTAAATGAACGATTAGCTCATGGCCGCCGCCTAATAATTTAGGAAACAATAGACCAATTGGCATAATGAGTGAAAATGGGATGAGTGGATAGAAATCGGGTGTTAGCTGAAGGGCATCTCCCATTTTTTTGTAGAATTTGGGCATGGCTAGAATGACACGTTCGTAGACATAGCCAGCAAGTCCAAGAAATGCTCCAGTTAAAATCAAAAGCCAATATTGGTGAAAATCCAAAGCAGGTAGCGAAATCGGAAGATGCAAGGCTGGCGACAAGCCAAACATCCATTGAGAAACAGCATTAGCAACGAGGCTCGCAGTCAAAGTCGTTATCCAGACAAGACGGGAAAAATGGCGGTATACCTCTTCAATCACAAAAAGCAAGCCCGCAATGGGCGCGTTAAAGGCTGCGGATAAACCAGCCGCGGCACCACTTGCTATCAAAACCCTGGTTTCTAACGGACTTAGTTTAAAGTGACTGGCCACTCCTTTAGCCGTCATAGCCCCTAACTGAATGGAGGGACCTTCTCGCCCTAACATGAGTCCGCTTGAAATAGCTAACATACCACCCATAAATTTTCGCCACAGAATTTCCCACCAATTCGAGGTCATCAACCCTTTTAATTCCCCCTCTACTTGGGGGATGCCTGATCCGCGGATGCCCTTTTCTCCTTTGGCTAAAAAGGCTATAAAAAGAGTCAGTACAAAATAGCCTACTGCAATAGCAAAAAGCACGAACAGATTTTGTCGTGCCATTTGATAAAGATGGACCAGCCATTCAAAACTATGTCCGATAAACAATCGAAATAGGCTAACCACTAACCCAACTGCCAAACCAACAACAATCCCTCTCAAGACAGAGACCAGAATGGAGCTGGAGGCATAGTTAAATTCTTTGTTTGATTGTTCCATTTTTTATTCCACTATTATTTCCGATACATTTTAAACTGAAGGTACAAATCATTGTAATCTCCGAGTAACTCTTTACCCAGGTTATCGTAAACTTCAAGATTATCCAGTGTTTCACCACTTGGGTAAAAAGCCTGATCCTCACGGGTCTCTTCATCTAACATTGCTTTTGCAACGTTATTCGGCGTTGAATAACCGACATATTCAGCATTTCGAAGAGCGTTTTCTGGACGGAGCATAAAACTGATGAAGGCATGTGCTCCGTCAATGTTTTTAGCTGTTTTTGGGATTACTATATTGTCAAACCAGAGGTTGCTCCCTTTTGAAGGAACGACATAAACCAAGTCTTCATTACCATCTAGCATCTCGCTAGCTTCCCCTGAAAAACTGACTGCCACCGCAGCTTCTCCTTGAATCATATAGCCCTTGATTTCATCTGCAACAATGGCCTTAATATTAGGCGTCAATTGATAGAGTTTTTCAGCGGCTTCATGCAATTCGTTTGGATTTTGTGAGTTGAGGCTATAGCCTAAACTCTGTAGCCCAATGCCCATTCCTTCACGAGCCCCGTCAATCAACATAATATTGTTGCGGTACTCTTCTTTCCAAAGATCTTCCCATTCAAGCGGAGCTTCTTTAACCATTTTGGTATTGTAGATGATGCCAAGCGTTCCCCAGAAATAAGGAACAGAGAACTTGTTTCCTGGGTCAAAAGACTGATTGATAAATTCCTTACCAAGATTTTCCATTCCTGTGATTTGATGATGGTCAATCGGCAACAGCATGTCTTCTTCAATCATTTTAGAAATCATGTACTCAGATGGGACAGCAATGTCATAAGTCGTCCCTCCTTGCTTGATCTTGGTATACATCGATTCATTTGAATCAAAAGTTTGATAATCGACTTGGATACCTGTTTCTGCCGTGAATTCTTTCAGTAAATCAGGATCAATGTAATCTCCCCAGTTGTAAATCACCAACTTGCCAGTGCTACCAGAATCCTTCTGGGCAGACATGGTGAGGCTCAATCCTGTCAAGAGGAGAATAATCGTTAAAACGCCCACAAAAAATGATAGCAATCGTTTCATTAAATGTCCTCCTTTTCACGCGAAATAAAGTAATATCCGATAACCAGTATAATCGAGAAAAGAAAGACCAGAGCTGACAGGGCATTGATTTCAAGGGAAATCCCTTGCCGGGCTCGAGAGTAGATTTCTACAGAAAGCGTGGAGAAGCCATTTCCCGTTACAAAAAAGGTCACCGCAAAATCATCCAAAGAATAGGTAAAGGCCATAAAATAACCTGCAATAATTGCGGGTGTTAAGTAAGGCAGCATAATTTCACGAAACATCTGGCTTCTGGTAGCTCCCAAGTCAAATGCCGCTAGAATCATATCGTCATTCATTTCTTTAAGTCTTGGCAAAACCATCAACACTACAATCGGGATAGAGAAGGCCACGTGGCTCAATAAGACGGAGACAAAACCTAGTTGGAAACCAATCATCGTAAAGAGAATCAAGAAGGACGCCCCAATCATCACATCAGGCGCAACCATTAAGATATTGTTAGCAGATAGGAGGCTCTCCTGATACCGTCGACGCAACTGGTAAATATAGATGGCACCAAAGGTACCGATAATAGTGGCAATCAAGGAACTTAAGAACGCTAGAAGAAAGGTTTGCGCAACAATCAACATGAGCCGACTATCGTCAAAGACCGCCTGGAAGTGCTCCCAAGTAAAGCCTTCAAAACCATTCATAGTCCCACCACTATTGAAAGCATAATAAATCAAGTAAAAAATGGGTAAGTAGAGAATGAGAAAGACGATGATTAGGTAGATATTCGCAATTTTTTTCATCCTTTAGCCCTCTCTTTCGTCGCCCACATGATCAGAAGCATGGCCAAAATCAAAACCACTCCAATCGTTGAACCCATCCCCCAATTCTGGGTGGTCAAAAAGTGTTGCTCTATGGCTGTCCCTAGCGTGATGACACGGTTTCCACCAATCAAACGGGTCAACATAAAGAGGCTGAGTGATGGGATAAAGACAGCTTGAATCCCTGATCTAACCCCATTCATAGAAAGAGGGAAAATAACCTTGGTGAAGGTCTGCCAATTGTTAGCACCTAAGTCTTTACTGGCTGCAATCAAGTTAGGATCCAAATCATCCAAAATATTAAAGATAGGCAACATCATGAAAGGCAACTCAATGTAGCTGGCGACAAAAATAAAGGCAAAGTCTGTAAACAAGAGTTGCTTTGGAGCTAATCCTAAAAAGCTCAGAAATGAATTGATGGCTCCGCTATTGCCAAAAATCCCAATAAAGGCATACGCCTTGAGCAAAAGGTTAACCCATGTTGGTAAGATGATGAGCATCAACCAGAGCTGCTTGTGCTTGAGCTTGGTCAGAAAATAAGCGGTCGGATAAGCAAGGACCAAGGTCACTAGAGTGATAATTCCTGCATAGAGAACCGAGTTTAGACTCATCTTGAGGTAGGTCGCATTAGGCGAAGTAAAGTACGTTTGATAGTTGGATAGGGTAAAATTCCCATGAATATCAAAGAAAGATTGCCAGATGATAAGCCCTAGTGGCACAAAGACAAAGAAGACTAGCCAAAGCCAGTAGGGCAAAGAGAGAAGACTAGAGGTTTTCTTCATCACGTTCCTCCTCGATGGCATTAATCAAGCCTTCTTCTGGCTCTTCGATTTCAACATATTCTTCAATACGGGCATCGAACTCTTCTTCAGTTTCATTGAGGCGCATGATGTGGATATCTTCCGGTTCAAAATCCAGTCCAATGACTTCGCCGACAATTGCTTTACGGGTCGAATGAATCATCCACTCGTTGCCCAATTCATCATAGGCAATAATCTCGTAGTGCACACCGCGAAAGAGCTGGGTATCTACCTTCACCTGCAATTTCCCTTCTTCTGGCAAGGTAATCTGCAAGTCTTCCGGTCTAATCACGACTTCGATCGGTTCATTAGGCTTCATCCCACCGTCAACCGCTTCAAAACGTTTGCCGTTAAATTCTACGAGGTAGTCTTCGATCATGATGCCTGGGAGGATATTGGACTCCCCAATAAAGGTCGCTACAAAGTGGTTAATCGGCTCATCATAGATATCTACAGGGGTTCCAGACTGAACAATTTCGCCTTCATTCATGACAAAAATCCAATCACTCATGGCAAGGGCTTCTTCTTGATCATGCGTCACAAAGACAAAGGTAATCCCCAAATCCTGTTGCAGTTCGCGCAGTTCGTATTGCATTTCTGTACGAAGCTTCAAATCAAGCGCAGACAAAGGTTCGTCCAAAAGGACTACACGCGGGCGATTGATAATGGCACGTGCGATGGCTACCCGCTGACGCTGCCCACCAGATAGCTTCTGAATGGAACGGTTCTCATAGCCTTCCAAACGCACCATCTTCAAGGCTTCCTTGACACGTCGCTCGATTTCAGCTTTTTCCACCTTACGTAATTTGAGCGAAAAGGCCACATTTTCAAACACAGTCATATGAGGAAAGAGGGCGTAAGACTGAAAGACCGTATGCACATCTCTTTTGTTGGTCGGCACATCATTGATCCGCTCGCCATCTAGATAAACATCCCCACTAGTCGCATCCAGTAGGCCTGCAATAATGTTTAAAATCGTTGATTTCCCTGAACCAGACGCTCCTAAAAGTGTGTAAAACTTTCCTTCTTCCAGTTCAAAGTTGATATTTTTAAGCACAACCGTCCCATTATCTTCATAGACTTTAGAGACGTTCTTAAATGCAATGATCGGCTGTTTTTCAGTCACGGCTGCTCCTCCTTTTTTTACTAGTCATTAAAGACTAACCTTCTCCAATGATACGCACTTCACGCTCTAGTGTAATACCTGACTGCTCCTGAACCTTAGCAATCACATGGTCAATCAAAGCCTCGTAATCTGAGGCAGTGCCATCAGCGACATTAATCATAAAACCAGCATGTTTTTCTGACACTTCAACCCCACCTATACGGTAACCCTTGAGGCCAGCCTCCATGATTAACTGACCTGCAAAATGTCCGACAGGTCTTTTGAAAACAGACCCACAAGAAGGGTACTCCAATGGTTGCTTCAATTCACGCAAATGGGTTAAACGGTTCATTTCATGTTGAATGGTTTCATAAACGCCTGGTTTTAAGGCAAATTTTGCGGAGATGACGATCGCACCATTATCTTGGACGATAGAATGGCGGTAACCGAACTTCATGTCCCGACCGTCAACTGTCCTGATTTCACCATCTTTGTTCAGAAGCTGAGCAGACACCAAAACCGCTGATATTTCACCGCCATATGCGCCCGCATTCATATAAACTGCACCACCAATAGATCCTGGTATGCCACAGGCAAATTCAAAGCCTGTCAACGAATGGTAAAGGGCAATCCTTGTGGTTTCAATCAGATTAGCCCCTGCTTCTGCCTCAATCGTATAACCATTGACGGTTACCGTGTTGAGCTTATTAAACATGATGACAAAACCACGGATTCCTTTATCGCGAATAATGATATTACTCGCATTTCCCAGAACCATCCAGGGAATCTCGTGTTCATTGGCATAGCGGACAATCTTGGCCAGCTCATACTTGTTTTTAGGGAAAAACAAGACATCCGCTGCCCCTCCCACCTTGGTGTAGGTATAATGCTTTAAGGGTTCATTTTCTTTAAAGTCGATTCCTTCAAAAAACGACTGTAGGTTTTGATAATGTGACATGATGATTCTTTCATTGAAAATTTGGCATAGCCTCTACCATTATACCAGAAAACTGAAGAAAAATCGAAAAAATACCACCCAATATTCATTTACTGGGTGGTTTCGGTTAGTCTTCTGTTAGTGGATGTGTTACAAATTTATTAGCATTGTCTTTAAGGGCTCCAAAGATAGTTAAACCTGCTGTAATCAGTGTAAAGGCAAATAACATCAATAAATTAGTGGTGTAGTCTGTCATATCGATATATTCTAAAGTCTTCAATTCTGACAGACCTTGGAAGGCTGTGATGATATCAATTTCAGCTACGCGAGCAACTAATAGTGCCCAATCTAATTCATTGGCAAAGTAAGTCATCGCCACAACAATCACTAAACAGATAACGGCTGCAACCTTAGAGAATTTTTTTGCTAGAAGCTCATATCCCTTAACCGTTGCAATCCCCATTACAATTCCTGAAAATGCTGCGACGAAACCTAATTGTCCTAAGATGACAATTAAGGCTACTCCAATCAAAGAACCTAGGAATGCACCTACAGTACCAAGGATATAATTTTCAGAGCTTTGACCGTATAATTGTTCAGATGTATCCAGATTCTTTACGTATTGCGTGTAAGCATTCTCCGATAAAATCCGTACAGCTCCACTAACTGTATAGATACCCAAGTCACTTGTTTGCCCTGTGTCTTCACAAGCTGCTACAAATCCGTGATCTGTCAAAAAGTTTATTAAAGACTCTAGAGCCTGCTGGATGTCAGCAGGCCTCTTCCCCTTTGTAAGTCGATGCCGGAGGAGAGCTGTTATCTTATACTGTTTAGCTGACACCGCTGTGATAGACTTATCTGAGTGAGTCTTTAGTTCTTTCCAAAGCTCTTTTGCAATCCCTCACCATTTCGAATAGCCGTTGTCGTTAGGGTATAAATCTTGCTATTCCCACTGTTTACTTCTGAAAGGTAAACTAGAAAGCCATGATAAACTCCAAAAAGAACATTTGCTTCTTGATCATAGCTCAACCCTAATTGTTGTAAGGCTTCTTGTATTATGGCTTCCAGCCAGTTTTTCTCGGAGAGAAAAATGAGAAAACCACCAGCTAAGCTGGTGGCTGATAAGGCTTCTAGCTTCCATTTATTTTTCCTAGTATAATCTAATTGTTCAGGTTAGATACAGAAAGGAAAAATAAATGGCTAAAACCAGTTATAGTTTATCACACACCAAATGGATGTGCTCTATCACATCGTCTTCACTCCGAAGTATCGTAGAAAGTCCATCTACTATAAAATTAGACAAGACCTCATCGATATTTTCCGTCATCTATGCCAGTACAAAGGAGTAGAAATTATAGAAGGGCACATGATGCCAGATCACGTTCACATGCTTGTGCTGATACCACCCAAACTAGCGATTTCCGATTTTATGGGATATTTAAAAAGTAAGAGTGCTTTGATGATATTTGATAGACATTCGAATTTAAAGTATAAATACGGAAATCGTAAGTTTTGGGCGAGGGGTTATTACGTCAGTACTATCGGATTAAACGAACAAACCGTAGCGAAGTATATTCGCGAGCAAGAGAAGGACGACATAGCTCTAGATAAGTTGAGCGTTAAAGAATACGAAGATCCCTTTTCAGATGGAGGATTTAGAACACGATAAAAGCCCGTTGTTACGGGCAATAGTCAAGTAATAGAAGCATAACTTGAACAACGTTCAGCGAGCGTCTTTAGACGCTGCTGGAGTTTAACGGCTTATAGCCGGTGTACAAGCCACCAGTTTTCACGGGTGGTTATGACTTCTTTCATTTTATGACTCCTTCGTCTCTATTCAACGTAGATCCCAACAGTATCCACTGTTAATGGAGCCAACTCTCCATCAAAACCTAACTGAGAGATTGCTTCTTGAAGACTGTCAATCTTGTCCTGCGGTGCTAGGACCATAATGGTCGGACCTGCACCGGATAAATAAGTAGCATACGCTCCATATTCGTGCCCGATTTTCTTGATGGCATAAAATTCCTTGACCAAACGTTGCCTAAAGGGTTCGTGAAAAATATCGGATTCCATGGCTTGGCCTGCGGTCGTCAAATCGCCTTTTAACAGTGCTGCTACAAGAACATTTGAAACCGCTGAGGCTGCGACTGCTTTTTTGTGAGACAGTTGATTGGGCAATACCCCTCTGCTATCTGAAGTGCGTAACTCATATTTAGGAATAAAGGCTAAAAAAGCACATTCTGGAAAGTCTGAGACAATAGCTGACACCCTTTTATTGACATAGCTAGCTACCACGAGATTGCCATAAATAGCTGGTGCAACATTATCTGGATGCCCTTCTATCTCTGTAGCCAGTTGCAATTTTTCTGCTTGACTTAACTGAAGATTTCCCAGTTGGTTGGCCAACTCAATCCCAGCCACTATAACAGAACTAGACGATCCTAATCCCCTCGCCAAAGGGATATCGCTCTCCATCTTTAAATGATGAGGTTGCAGGTCTGGCTTGATTTTTAGAGCGGTCTTGATGAGAAGATTGTACTTGTCATCTGGGACATAGGGAAGGTTGTGCTCGATATACCACTCGTCCGCTGGTTTTAAAACCTCAATGGTCAAATAGCGCGACAGGGCCAAACCAATCGAATCAAAACCAGGTCCAAGATTGGCTGACGTTGCAGGAATTCTAATTTTCATCTTATTCCCCCAACACTTTTAAGACATTATAGACTTCGATATCTGAAAGCTCTGCCAGACGTTTTGTCACTTTTTCCAGTTGAGTCTTATCAACGGAGTGGGTGACAATTACGACACGCGCCATCTGGCCATCAGCATCGCTCTGTAAAATTTGCTTGAAGGAAATCTTTTCCGCATTGAAAATTTCTGCCAAACGGAGGATCTGTCCTGGCTGGTCAGGCGTCCCAATCGCAAAATAATAACTGCTCTTGATGTCTTCTGGTTGCGCCAAAACAGCAGCTTGATGGAATTCATTAAAGCCTTTACCGACCGTTTGATCTTTCAAACGACGAGCGATCCGAACGATATCTGCCACAACGGAAGCTGCAGTTGGTTTTTGCCCCGCTCCTGGTCCATAAAACATAGACTCACCAATGCCGATGGATTCCACAAAAACAGCATTCATCACACCATTGACACTAGCTAGAGGGTGGTGCTTTGGCAAGAAAGTCGGAGTCACTTCTGCAGCTAAGCCAGATGGCGTTTCTTCGATAGAAGCCACTAGCTTAATCACATAGCCCAATTCTTGAGCCAACGCCACATCTTCTGGAGCGATATCCCTGATTCCCTTATGGTGGACATCCTCAAAAGCAATGGTCATCCCAAAGGCAAATTGGCTAAGAATCACAGCCTTATATGCTGCATCGATCCCATCCACATCGTTGGTCGGATCTGACTCTGCATAGCCTAATTCCTGAGCCTTGGCAAGAGCATCTGAATAAGACCAACCTTCTGCTACCATTTTGGTCAACATAAAGTTCGAAGTGCCATTCAAGACCCCCAAGACACGAGTAATCTTATCAGAGGTAAAGGAATTGGCCAAGGTTCTCAGAATAGGAATACCGCCGGCCACCGCAGCCTCGTAATAGAGGGCAAGACCATTTTTTTGTGCTATCTCCAAAAGCTCAGGGCCATGGACAGCCAGCAGGTCCTTGTTGGCTGTCACCACATGCTTACCAGCTTCAAGGGCGCGTTTAATAAAGGTCCTGGCAGGCTCAATCCGTCCCATCAGTTCCACAACAATCGCAATATCTGAATCAGATAAAATTTCCTCAACATCGGTGACAAAAGGATAATCATACCCCTTCGCAATCAAGCTGTCTTTTTCTGCCTCGTCCTTGACCAAAACCTTAGCAATCTCAATCGCAGACTGAGCAGTTTGTTCAATTTTTTTTGTATTTTCCTCAAGTAAAAAAGGGACACCACTGGCAACTGTTCCAAATCCCAAGAGGGCAATCTTCACTGACATAAAAACTCCTTAATTCAATTTTACTTATTATATCAGATTTTTCTGAATCTTGATAGCCACAATCCTTACTTTTGTCTAAACCTTCCCTTTTTCTGGCTTTTCCTGTTTAAAAACCTTACAATAGACTAAAAGGAAGGATTCTATATGCGACTTTACAAACTGCTCAACAAGCACCATCTGACCACTAAAAAAGCTGTCAAAGCAGCTCTGAAACAAGGTCTAGTCTCTATTGACGGACAAGTCGTGACTAATCCTCAACTCAATGTCGATCCACAAATCCAAGACATTCAGCTAAACGGAAAAAAGCTAGAAGATTCTAGCCAGGTCTACTATATCTTGCACAAGCCCAAGGGATACGTCACAGCTGTTTCAGACAGCAAACTCCCCACCGTCTTTGACCTACTCCGACCAGAAGATAGAAGAGTGGGCCTTTATCATATTGGCCGTTTAGATGCCTCGACAGAAGGCCTTCTTTTGTTGACGAACAACGGTCCACTGAGCCTGAGACTTCTACACCCTGACCACCACGTTCCAAAAACCTATCTGGTTGAGGTCAATGCTCGATTAGACTGGCGAGCTATTGACCGTTTTAGCCAGGGGATTCGCTTCAGAGATGGAAGTAAATGCAAACCCGCCCTACTGACGCTACTAGAAGACCGACCTGGTTACACAAGAGCACAAGTGACGTTATCCGAAGGAAAGTTCCATCAAGTCAAGAAAATGTTTCTGGCTGTCGGAGCCAAGGTCATCTATCTCAAGCGCTTGCGTTTCGGACCCTTTACCCTCGATGAAACACTCTTACCAGGACAGTATAGACCCTTATCTTCTCAAGAACTAGTGGCTTTAAAACCTTTCTTAGATTAGGAAGTATCTAAAAAATCGTTATCTTGCTATAATAGCTCTTTTACTTCTGAATAGCACTTGTCGTAGCCTCTTTGAAATAAAGCTCAGTCAAGCCAAGCTCTAGACCTTAGCGCTGCTACTGCTGGTTGTTTGCAACACTTATGGGAGAATTGAACAAGCTAGACTTCGTCAAAGGGACAAATTTCGGTTACTATTCTTTGCTCGCCCAACTCTTCCCTTAATCTTTAGAGCCTTCTTATTTTCCTAGTACGAGGATTCAATAAAACAGCAACTGATAAGAGTTAGCTCTAAACCCCATAAAAAGCAACCATTTGGCTGCTTTTTATGGGTTTTAAAATTTCGATCTTAACTCATCTAGAGTAACCAATTAGCGATCACTGCGCTCTTTAATCAAATAAAGGGGTCTTTTTTTGGTTTCCATAAAAACCTTTCCAAGATATTTCCCCAAAATACCCAAGCAAAGCAACTGGATTCCCCCCAAAAGAAGGATAATGGCTATCATTGAGGTCCACCCCTGTACTGCATCACCAAACAGTAGGGTCCGAATCACAATCACCACCGCTAATCCAAATGCCAACAGACAAAAGAGAATGCCAGCATAGGAAGCAAGGCTCAGTGGGATTTCAGAAAAATTGACAATTCCCTCTAAAGAATAGCGAAAAAGACTCCAAAAATTCCAGCTGGTCTTGCCTGCCACACGCTCGACATTTTTGTACGTCAGGTATTCTGTCTTAAACCCCACCCAAGAAAAAATGCCTTTGGAAAAACGGTTATACTCTGTTACTTCTAAAATCGCATCAACCATCTGACGGCGCATTAACCGAAAATCTCGCGCACCATCGACCATCTTAACATTGGAGATATGGTTAATTAAGCGATAGAAAGCATTGGCAAAAAAGGAGCGAATAGGAGGCTCGCCTTCACGTGTTATCCGACGACATCCGACACTGTCAAGACTTGGGTCCTCTGTCAATTTTGCAATCATCTTTAAGAGAAGCTCGGGCGGATCTTGGAGATCAACATCCATAACGGTCACCCATTCACCTTTAGCTTCTCTCAAACCAGCATAAAGCGCCGCTTCCTTCCCGAAGTTACGCGAAAAAGACAGATAGCCTACTTGTGGGTAGACTTGGTGTAGCTGTCTCAGTACCTCTAAAGAGCTATCGCTAGACCCGTCATTGACGAAGATGTAATCAAATTGAAAGTCAGGCCAACACTGTTCTTGGATCGCTTGCATCGCTTCAAAAAACAAAGGAATGGTTTCTTCCTCATTGTAACAAGGGACAATTACTGAAATAGTTTTGTTGTTTTCCATATGACCTTTCCTCTCATTTCGGCAACTTAACTGATTTTAGGCTCGGCCTATTGCTCCAACCCAAGGCTGATAAATATAGGATCTGTGGTAAAAATTGAATCAGGTAGCGTGATTTTCCACCTTCAAAAATTTGCAGGAAGAGCAAGCCACCAAATAAGGACAAGGCCAACCAATGCTTATCCATCTGATCTTGAGGCTTCCAAAAATAAAAGACTAAGCCTAATGAGACACCAACCCAGACGAATTGAATCAAATAGTCATAATATTGGAATTTTGGCTGATCCGTGTAAATCAGGTAGTCTCTAATGAGTTGAGCCAAAGGATTACTCTCTGTCTTACTTGCTAACGGGCTGAGATAGCTGGATTTCTCACGAGAAGCAGATTTGTAAATCCAATTCAAATTGCCCTGACCAGTGGTCAGAAACTGTTTATGAAGGCTATGCGCTAGGAAAGTATCTAGGGAATATTCTCTTAACCGGCGTTTGATCTCTTGAATTTGGTTTTGGTTGTTAAAGAGTCCACTGTTATAGTTGTCTCTCTGATCTTCTGGAAGGTATTGTTTTAGGCCATCTTTCATGTCTTTTTGATCTGTTCCTGAATAGGTCAGCCCTAGATTGACAAACGTCAACCAATTTTTAGCCAAACCTGGATCCGTTTTGATGACGACTTCTGTTTGCTTGGCTTGATAGAGGGCAGTTAGACCAGAGCTCCCTCCCAAAGTCAATACCATCAACCCAAGAACGATAAAAGTCTGCTTCCACTGCTTTCCAACAAGGAAAACCAAGGCAAAGGCTAAGCAGGGAATAAGGATTGTAGGCCTAAAGGCCAATCCAACCCCAGTGACGATTCCAAGAACCAGACTAGGCCATTTGATACCGAGCGATCGTTTTTCATCTAAGAGAGACAAGATCAGGTAACTTTGGACTGCCAAGAAAGGAAGAATCAAGACATCTGTATACATGGCCATAAATTTGGGAGTCATCCCAATCAAGAGGTAATAAGTAAAAAATACCCTATCCGCTATAGTTTGATTCCAAAAGCGCTGAGCACTTTTATAAAATCCCCAACCAGATAAATGAACATAGACCAAATTTAAAAACTGCAACACCCAAATCGTCGCTTCTCCCAAATGTTTGTAAGCAAAACGTTCATAGAGAAAAAGCATCAGATTATTAGGATTGCGCGACAGATAGCTTGAAATTTGCTCATCAGTTATGTGGCCGATAGCTCCATTAAAGACGACTGCAGCATCAGAACGAATCATCATATTCGCTGAAAAGAGGAGCAAAAGCTGGTAGACCAGAGTCATAGCTACTATTTCCTTTTTATGAGCGACAAGCCAGCTGCCCACCGTTCTCAGACTGCCTCTCTTCAGCACCAAAGCCAGTAAGACTATGAGAGGGACAGTTAAAATCCAAGGAATAGATTGGTATTTAGTGTCAAGTTTGTTGAACCACCAAAACGTCGATAGGAGCCATAATATGCTGATAATGAGCATGAAAAAAGACAAAACTTTGAATAGGCTCCGAATCTGTTTTTCAAAAACGGTCATATATTTTCCTCCAGACAACTTCTTATTCTACCAAAAAATTTTTAAATCTACCAATTAGACCCTCACCTCATGCCAAATGTATGACAAAAGACATGCAACACTTTTCGGTCACCCGCCTCTTGTTAGAAATGTTTTTAAGAACACCTTAATCACAGTGGGCATCTTTTCATTTCAGTAGTAAATGGTTAGCCAACACTTTCTCTTAGTAAGAAAAAAGAACCGAGGACCTGCCTCCGTTCTGCATTTTGAAGTATAAGAGATGCCAACTCCTGCTGAAACATTGTCAATCTTGCCAAGTTTCTTGATTGGATTTAAATTTCTCTAGAAGTTCTAAGCCTTTTTGATCAATATACCCCATAGCTTTGGCCTGATGGATTAAATGACTATAGGTCGTGAGTGTCACCAAAGGGAGGTTTACTCCCTCAAAAGCTTGACTAGCTTTAGCTAGCTCATAGGTAAAAATAGCCACTACTCCAAGGACTTCTGCGCCTTCTTTTTGGGCTGCCGCCACAGCTTCCAAGACAGAGTCACCGGTTGAAATTAAATCCTCAACGACAACCATCTTCTGTCCCTTTTGAATGCGTCCTTCTACCTGATTACCCGCACCATGAGTCTTGGGCTTACTTCTGATGTAAGCAAAAGGCAATGCCATCTTGTCCGCTATAAGCGCCCCGTGAGGAATACCTGCTGTCGCCGTACCCGCAATCACTTCTACCTCAGGGAAATACCCCTGTATTTTAGCAACAAAACCTTCCGCAATAGCGTTACGAACATTCGGATAAGCCAGAGTCACCCGATTATCTGTATAGATAGGAGATTGGATCCCCGAAGCCCATCTAAAGGGAGCGTTTGGTCTGAGGTAGACTGCTTCAATTTCTAGCAAATGTGAAGCGATTTGAGTTGCCAATGTCATAAGATTCTCCTTTGCTTTTTAGTAGTCTTTCATTTATAGGGCATTCCAAGCAGTATACACAGCATAATAGGCTCTAAGGGGATCATCCGCTTGGGTAATCGGTCGGCCAATCACCATATAATCTGAACCAATGCTCCGAGCTTCATCTGGCGTGACGACCCGTTTTTGATCACCTTTGCTCGAGCCGATAGGCCGAATACCTGGCGTCAAACAGAGAAAATCTTCGCCCAGCAAAGACTTGATTCCTTTAACTTCTTGGGCAGAACACACCACACCATCAAGGCCAGCTATTGCGGTTTGCTGAGCGTAATGAGTAACCGATTCAACTAAGCTGGTCTGGATATTCTGATCTGCCCGCATCTGTTCTTCAGAGGTTGAGGTCAATTGCGTAACAGCTAGCAATTTAGGCCCAAAGCCCAATCCTTCACGCGCTGCCTTCATCATCTCAACCCCACCAGCAGCATGAACATTGGTCATATCCACCCCTAATTCTGCAAGAGCAGCCATGGCTGATTTCACTGTATTGGGGATGTCGTGTAGTTTCAAATCCAAAAAAACACTATGACCCAGATTTTTTACAAGACGAATAATGTCAGGCCCTGAACTGTAATAGAGTTCCATGCCGATTTTCACAAAGAGCTTTTCCTCAGCTGGAAAAAGTTTTAAAAACTGTTTCACTGCCTCAGCATTTGGAAAATCAAGGGCGATAATAGGACGCTTTTCTCGCATCATATCAAATCCTTTCTAGCTATAAAAAAATACCCCGCTAGGAGGCAGGGTACAGAGAAATAGGCAAACAATTGCCCTAGTTATCTGATTCCTTCTCAGCCTCTCTGGACCAACTTAAAGGTTAATAGCCTAACTCTACCATTTTCAACAGCATTTTGTCAAGTTAAAAAGGAATTTTGTGAACAACTTAGGCATTTAAAAGTTCTCCTGGAATTTTGGTAACCTGAAACATAATTTGAACAGGTAAAAACTCTTCATGGTCATCGTTTGTCACCCGCTTTTCCAATAATAGTGGTGCATCATCTTCTTAAATAGACAGCAATATCGCACTGTTGGCAGAGATATCCGAGGTGTTCTTTTGACATTTGTGCATCTATGGCAATAATAGCATTAATTCCCCTAGTTCTTTCTTTGCTTGGTATCATCATCCTGTTTTGCATTTTCTGATAACAACCATTTCTTGATGCGTTGGTTAGACCATTTTATCACTTTTAGCAGGAGCTCCCTATTACAAATCTTCCAAAATATGATAGAATAGGGCTATGAGAATACAACAACTACAGTACGTTATCAAAATTGTCGAAACAGGCTCTATGAATGAGGCCGCCAAGCAACTCTTCATCACCCAGCCCAGCCTATCAAATGCTGTCCGCGATTTAGAAAATGAGATGGGAATTGAGATTTTTCATCGTAATCCTAAGGGCATTACTTTGACCAAGGACGGGATGGAATTCTTAGCATATGCCCGCCAGGTTGTCGAACAAGCTGACCTTTTGCTGGAACGCTACAAGAGTCCTGGCACTCAACGGGAATTGTTTAGTGTGAGTTCCCAACACTA
Source organism: Streptococcus ovuberis (assembly GCF_012396585.1). GTDB lineage: Bacteria > Bacillota > Bacilli > Lactobacillales > Streptococcaceae > Streptococcus > Streptococcus ovuberis. Next base: position 10,394 of record NZ_JAAXPR010000010.1, on the reverse strand, counting down.
TGCTTTTGTCGTTAATGCGTTTGTCAGCCTCTTGAAAAAAAGCGATATGACCCAGTATGAACTCTTCTTACGCGAGACCAGGACTTGGGAAATCATTGATGATGTCAAAAACTTTCGCAGCGAGATTGGTGTCCTTTTTCTCAACTCATACAACCGTGATGTCCTAACCAAGATGCTGGAGGATAGTCATCTAGCCTACACTACTCTTTTTATGGCTAAGCCCCACATCTTCGTGAGCAAGAGCAATCCATTAGCTAGTCGTGAGCAGGTCAGTCTCCAAGATTTAGAAGATTTTCCTTATCTCAGCTATGATCAAGGGATTCACAACTCCTTCTATTTTTCAGAAGAAATTATGTCAACTGAGCATCATAAAAAATCCATTGTTGTGTCTGACCGCGCCACACTCTTTAATCTCTTGATAGGTCTGGATGGCTACACCATTGCAACAGGTATCTTAAACAGCAACCTCAACGGTGACAATATTGTTTCTATTCCTCTGGATTTGGACGACCCGATTGAGCTAATCTATATCAAGCACCAAAAGGCTAATCTATCTAAAATGGGGGAACGCTTCATCGATTATTTGCTTGAAGAAGTCAAATTCAACTGATTTATGGACTGCCTCAGGGAGTGATATCCAAGAGTATAAACTCACTTGTTCCTGCAATCATCCTTCTGTCTTCCTATGGCTTACTGAGCTCTGATTGACTAGAGCTGTCAGACCACTCAAAAATCCCGTCTCAAAAGAAAGAGACGGGATTTTCTTAAGCCTTGCGGCCCGTATTTAAAAAGAAAGTCATCATAGGCTGGGCCAGCCAGATTACTAAAACACAAGCCAAGGTTTCCCCAAACCAGGACAAGCCGTTAACAGAGAGGGAATAAAGGACAGCGCTCTGGCCTTCAGGGGCATATTGTCCCCAAAAGACAAAGCCTGCGATAAAGTGGATAATATAACGCGCAGTCGTTCCTACCAATACGCCGATCAAGCTATAGGCCAAGATCTGACCCGAGGCCTTCTGAGCCCGCGCCTTATCCACCCAAGGCTTGGCTAAACCAGCCAAACCAATCACAGTAAAGGCTATAAAATACTCCAGAAATCCTTGCAGAGGACTTAAAATACCGCTTGCTGCTTCTCCCGTCACGACCTTTAAAAGGCCCCATAAGAAACCAGCTGACATTCCTGCGCCAACTCCCCGACGGAAAGCCACTATGAAGATTGGAATCATCTTAAAAGAAAATGAAATCCACGGTCCTAATTGCATCGGCTCTGTGAAAATATCCAAGACCATAGCCAAAGTAGCAAAAATAGCGACTTCAGCTAAAAGTTGAATACGATTTTTAGACATCAAAAAACCTCCTGTAAACCCATTCTTATAGTAGCCTTATCAGCTACTAGTTGAAACACAGTCTTGTGTGACTATGTCTCGCCAACATTGCCACAATCAAAACTGCAGAAGGTTTCAGAAGGTCAAATTCTGTGCTTCTGCCACATCCCTACGCAAGTCCTAACTTGATCAGGTGATAAGAGTTTAGGCGAACGGCCATTCTCAGCAAACTGCTCCTCTTGTGACGATTCTATTGTACTACAGATTGACGCTTTTCACAAGCTTTTTGCTTAAGCGTTTACAAGTCTCTTCAATGCCTTTTCTGATTTAACCTCAGTTTCCTCGCTTTCTAAAGAAATAATAACCTAATAAACCAGTAACAAGCACTACTCCTAGAATAAGCGCAACAGAAGGTTTAGATGCTGACTTAGATGTCTCTTTAGCAGCTGTCTGAACGTGTTCTTCTTTTTTAGTTTCCTCTTTTGGAAGCTTGGCCATCATTTCTTCTTCTAGAGTTCCCATCTTATTAAATAGTTCCTCAGACCGCTTCAAGCTGTCTTCTGTTACTTCCTGACTAGCTTCCTCAGCAGAAAGATTAGCTGTCGCATAATGTTTGTCCTGTTCTGCTTGATGCGTAATCATTCCCTCTTCCAATCCTTGGAAGTACTTCAACGTCTCTGTGCCAAACAGCTCTGGGTGATCCATCGTCATCTCATCAATGTGTTTAGCCACCCAATACCAAGAGGTTTTATCATATTCTAAAGTTTGTGGATGGAAGGCCTTGTAAGTCTCAGTGATGTTGCCATAGAATGGAATATAAGGGGTATTTCTTGAAGTCCCCAGATTCAACCATACGATACCGCCAAATTCTTTTGGCAATTCTGGCTTGATCTGGTAGATATGGGCATCAATGACATTCTCGTTTCCGAGAGGATACTTATAGACTGCCTCTTCTTTGGCATCACCACTACCGCGGCGTCCTTTTTCGTTGCGTGGCAGTAGATCATTTGGTTTAAATTCTGGCAGATGCTCAAACCGATTGCGCTGAATAGCCATAGCATCCTTGATAGAAAATTTCTTATTAGGGTCAGACGGTGTTCTGAGTAAATCAAAAGTCTCATCGTCATAAGTCACATCCGCATCTGGGTCTAATAACTTGATCCCAGCATAGACCCTTGAACGGTCTCCTTCGGCGTAATTTTCAGGTCCATATGACTTGGCAATGTGGAATTTACCCCCAACCTCTTTATAAGAACCTGCTTCCTTGGCGACTTTTTCAACGTCCTTAGAAGCGATAACATTCTCCTTGTCAGTCAGATCAACATGGCCTAGGAAATAAGTATTAGGAAAGACAGCATACTTGTCCTCTGGGAATTTAATAGCCACATACTGATGCCCAGACAAAATTTCCATATACCAGAGTTCATTCTGGTCAGCAATCATGATGATATTTCCTTCAGCAGAACCCTTTTCATCAATGACTTTGGCAACATATTCGATCCCTTCGCGGGCGGTCTTCACTCGAGGGAGTATCAGAGAAGTCATGATAGCTTCTGCCAAACCATTTTTGACTAGAGGGTCTACGGATAATACTTTTTCATTAGGAATAGCAGTGACGGTTGCTGACATGGATACGCCATGTTCGTTAAACCCGTGGGCATCAAAAATGCCTTCACCCGTTCCCCGACTAGCGTCAGGTGCAGAAATGTATTTGTATTCTTGAGCTTGTCTTGGATAAGTAAAACCGTTTGACTCATCTTCAATCCTATCGTTTTCGGAATAAGTTTGTGCTGGCGTTACAATAAAGTTCTTGTTATGGTAACCAGTCACCACTTCTCCGTCCATCTCAACAGGGAACGGGTAATCTTCTGTCCGTCCGTACAAGGTCGATCCATCCTCTGTCAAGCCTTTCCCGATGATAAAGGCTGAACAAGCTTCTACTGTGAGTCCTTGAAAAGCTAATAACAGTGTTAGACTGAGACAAAGTCCTTTTTGGAGTTTCTTTTTCATCATTTCATCATCCTTTCTATAACGTTTGAATTGACTACAGCTGCCCTATGGAGAACCTTTAGGATAAGTTAGCATGTCCCTCCTCCTCTCTCAAAAGTGATTCTTCCTTATAAATATGATATCGCTTTCACAAAATAACTTTCTATAATCAATCACACTTTACTTGTTATAAAAACCACAAAATCATCTACTTTTTTTATTTTTATCTATTTAATGGACTTTTTTCGTTTTTTATAAGATATGAGAGATCTTTAAATAGATTATATACAAAAAAAGTTAGAGAAATTTTCTCTAACTTTTTTGCACTTTTTTGATCCTGCGTTTGCGGTCAGCATAACTATACATGGAAAACCCTTCTCCTAAAACTTGGTGAACGTCTGAAACAGTTACAAAGGCAACAGGGTCAATCTGATTAACCAATTTTTGCAGATGAATAATCTGATTGTTGTTCACCACGACATAGAGGATCCTTTTTTCTAACTGAGAATAATACCCATGAGCATGAAAGACTGTGATTCCTCGGTCAATTGTTGAGGCAATTTCTGAAGCAATTTGCTCATGATGATCGGAAATAATTAGGACAGACTTCCTTGGATTGAGACCTTCGGTCATATATTGCAAGGTTCTTCCTAAAATAAAAACCATGATCAAGGTGACAATCAACCGTTCTAAACCGATAATATAAGTTGAGGACGAAAGGATGATCAAATCACACAACATGAGGCCACCAGCAAAGCTGATACCTAGGTATTTCCGCATCATCATGGCAATAATATCTGTCCCAGCGGATGTCCCATTTCCTCTCAAAATAAAGCTCAGTCCGATACCTGCTAAAACTCCTCCCGCAGCAGCAGTTACGAGGATATTATCGGAATAAAAGACGGGTGTTTTGAGATTATTCATAAACAGGCTAAGCATAGTCATGGCATAGATTGTAAATAACAGAGTCTTCTTTTCCAAAAAACGCCAACCTAAAACCAACAAAATTGAATTGATGATAAAATTCATGGTCCCAATTTTCATTTTAAAGATGTAATAAAGCAGGATCGAGAGACCAGTCACACCACCGCTCCCAAAGTCATTAGGGACGATAAAGCTATTTACTGCAACAGCATATAAGGCTGCACCGATGGTTATAAATAAAATCGAGACCAAAAACTCCGCCAGAGTCAGATCAAATTCATGTTTTAGTTTAGCAATCATAAATTATCAATCATCCTTTCACAGGATAACATTATACCATACGGAAGGCTATTTAAGGAAATAGAAGAGTTGTTTCACAAAAAAATTGAAGGAATTCCTTTTATTTTTCTGGAATCCTTCAATCTGGTATGCCGACCATAACTGACTATTTTTTACTCAGGATAGATAGGACAGAATCACTCAAGTGATACTTTCGAAACAATTCCTGATTAAGGTGATCAAAATAGAAGGGGCCGCTATACGCGATGCCAGTTAGTCTAGCTAATTCTACTAACTTTTTCAGAAAAGTTTGAGAAGAGAAATTGGTAGTCTGTTTTAAAGCTTCCTCATCAAATGGTCGGATCAAATGAGCTAAGGGATTGCGGACAGAACGTTCCAGCTCTCGAAGAGTCACCACTGCATCCTTAATGGGATTTGAAAAATCCAGAAGCAAAATCAACTCCGCTAAACTATTTGATGTGACAGCAGGCCCTGTTTTAAAATGGCGTAAGACAGGATTGGAAGATTTGGCTAACACCTCTTTCTTCCAAACATCGTAACGGTCGTCCTTATTATCCAAAATATAGGTCTTTATCTCTGGGATTTTGGAGGACAAAAGGCGCATAAACAGACGATAAATGACCGGTGAAACGGCTCTGATAAAATCAATGATCTGTCCCTTTTTTAGCTTAGCTTCAAGATCCAAAAGATAATTGGCGATCTGCTCCTCATCAGCTCCCTGATTCATCACTTGAGCGCTTTTTAAAGCAGGCTCAATATTGAGTTCTAGCCTTTCCTTCAAGATATAAAGGTCATCCAACAATTCCTTTGGCACCTAATGGATTTTATTGGCAAATTGATAGGCAATATCATACTCATAGAGGTGAACCAAGAGAGCCAGCGTGTTTTTTTCACTGATATTCATCAACCAATCAAGGTTTCAAGACCTACCTTCATCATATCAGTGAAGGTGTTTTGGCGCTCCTCAGCAGTGGTATCTTCATCCGGATGTACCAAACTATCCGAAATGGTCATAATACCAAGCGCCTGCACTTTGTGTTGAGCAGCCAAATAGTAAAGAGCTGCCGCTTCCATCTCGATGGCTTTAACACCAAGCTCACCCAATTTCATGTTGCGTTCAGGCATGTTTGAGTAGAACACATCAGAAGACAAAACAGAGCCCACATGAGTTGTCAACCCCATGTTTTTGGCAATGTGATAGGCCTTATCCAACAAGTCAAAGTCCGCAATTTGTGGGAAATCATATTCTGGGAAATCGTTGCGAATGATGTTGGAATTGGTCGCTGCAGCTTGTGCTAAGACCAATTCACGGACATGGACATTCGGGTCAATGGAGCCTGCTGTTCCCACACGAATCAGTTTTTTCACGCCGTAGTCGACAATGAGCTCACGCGCATAGATGGAGATAGAAGGCATCCCCATCCCTGTCCCCATGACAGAGACACGGTGCCCCTTGTAAGTTCCTGTATAGCCAAACATATTGCGGACTTCGTTGAAGCAAACTGCATCTTCAAGGAAGTTTTCTGCGATGAATTTGGCACGGAGAGGATCTCCTGGAAGTAAAATCTTATCGGCGATGTCGCCTGGTTTTGCTGAAATATGGATACTCATATAAATTCCTTTCTAGGTATCATTTTATAATTTTATTTTTTTATCAGTTCAATTTGAACAGGTTTCTGAATTTCGATAAACCAACCCTCTGGGATATTAATATCTTTGGTTTCATCAACTTCCAATAATACATCTTACAACTCCGCTAAAATAGCTTTAACAAGTCCTTTGAAATCTTCTTTGATGCGTGTGGTCACTTCGACCACTTCTTCGTGGTTCAGTTCTTCTTGGAAACCAGCGGCATGGTTGGTAATACATGAAATACCAAGCACTTTAAGACCTGAATGGGCAGCGATGATGACTTCTGGAACAGTTGACATGCCGACAGCATCAGCTCCTAATGTCTTGAAGGCACGAATTTCAGCAGGTGTCTCATAAGTTGGACCTGAGCAACCAAGGTAGACCCCTTCACTGAGTTGAATACCAAGCTTCTCAGCAACTTCATAAGCAACCTGACGGTATTGTGGCGTGTAGGCCTTCGACATATCTGGGAAGCGTGGCCCAAATTCATCTAAGTTTTCACCAATCAAAGGATTGGTGCCAGTCATATTGATGTGGTCGTTGATGAGCATCAATGTCCCAGGACCAAACCCAATACCACCTGCCGCATTGGTAACTACGACACTATGACAGCCCAAAGCCTTCATGACACGCACTGGGAAAGTCACCACTTCCATCGGATTGCCCTCATAGAAATGGAAACGCCCCTGAAGCGCTAATACTTTGCGTCCAGCCAAGTCACCGTAGACCAGCTTGCCTGCGTGACCAACGACATGCGACTGCCCCCAGTTGGGAATATCTGCATAGTCAAGGACGATGCTGTTTTCGATTTCGTCTGCCAATTCTCCTAAGCCTGAGCCTAAAATCAAGCCAAACTCTGGTGCTGTGATTCCTTTAGCTTGCAAAAAATCACGCGTTTCATAAATTTTTTCTAATAATGTCATAAATTTTCCTTTCTCTCTTTACAATAATGTTTCTACAAGTTCAATCGGGCGACAAAGTTTTGCCCCTTTTTCAGTAACCACAATCGGACGGTTGAGCAAGGCAGGTGCTGTTGCAATAGCTGCAATCAACTCTTTATCCGATAACTTCTCATCTGACAATCCCTGTTCCTGATAGGCAGGAACATCTGTTCGCATCACCTCTCGAGGAGAAACAGCTAATTTCGCAAGCAAGTCTTGCAATTCCTGCTCTGTGAGTGGCTGTTCGAGGTAGGAAACTACTTCCACCTCTACATCCTGCTTCGTCAGCCATTCTAGCACTGCACGAGACTTGCTACAATATGGATTGTGATAAATAGTCGCTTGCATACGCTTCTCCTGTCTATTTAGTCAAAAATGTTACAATTTTCTCTACTGTATTGCCATTCCTGATGGTCATCTGACCGTAAAAATCTTCCTTGATCAGTTGCTTGTGATAAGCTGTTTTGAGATATTCCTTCTCCGAATTTTTCCCCCAATAAATCCCAAGTCGTCCAAAGTAAACCTGCTCATCCCCTAGTGAAAAAGTTTTGATTCTTTCCACTACAGGAAGTGAATCTAGCCCCTCTGTATAAAAGAGGACATCCTTACGAGCGAGATCCTCCTGCCACCAGTCAGGAAGATCAACAATTTCTTTTAAAAAATCCGATTTCTCTATCAATGAAAAATGCTGGATAAAAGGATAAGCTTGCTCAAAATACGTTCTCAAATATTGACAGACTTCTTGACGAGGCCGGTCTGATCGAAAGAATAGATTACCACTATTGATATAGGTGCTCACATTCTGAAACCCAAGAGCGACAATCCCTGCTCGCCATTCACTCATGACGACCTTATTCTTACCACCGACATTGATGCCTCTGACCAAAAGTACGTAAGTTTTCATTCTACACCAATTTATCCAAGAAGCTTTCTCCAATCATGGCCTTGTCCACGTCGAAGTTGTCAGCGATGGTTGCAGAGATGTCGGCAAAATGCCCTTGTGGGATGACACCGTTGCCTTTGAAAGCAGGGCTATAGGCCAAGAGTGGGATATACTCACGGGTATGGTCTGTCCCTGCATAGGTTGGATCATTGCCATGGTCAGCTGTAATTAACAGTAAATCATTTTCACGCATGGCTGCGATGATTTCTGGTAGACGTCCATCAAATTCATGGAGACAATCACGGTAACCGTGGGCATTGCGGCGATGACCATACAGAGCATCAAAATCGACCAAGTTAGTAAAGGAGAAGCCTTTCTCAAACTCAGGCAAGCCCATGGTATTGATTAAGGTATCCACACCGTGGTTGTTGTCCTTATTGTGTCCCATGTCATTGGTGATGCCTGAACCATTGAAAATATCGTTGATTTTCCCAACGGAATAAGTCGGCACGCCTGCGGCTGCAAGCTTGTTCAAAACCGTATCTTCAAATGGCGATACCGCATAGTCATGGCGGTTAGCCGTACGGGTAAAGTTGCCCGGAGTCCCCACATAAGGACGAGCGATAATCCGACCAAGCAATGCAGGACGCTCCAGCGTAATGGAACGTGCATACTCACAGATGCGGTAGAGCTCCTCCAGCGGAATGATGTCCTCATGCGCCGCAATTTGTAGCACAGGGTCAGCTGACGTGTAGATAATCAGCTCGCCTGTCTCCATCTGACGCGGTCCAAAATCATCAATAACCGCTGTTCCAGAATATGGCTTGTTGGCTTCACGAATGACCTTGCGACCTGAAAATTCTTCGATCTTGGTCAGAATTTCCTCAGGGAAGCCATCCCAGAAGGTATCAAACGGTTCGGTAATGTTGAGCCCCATGATTTCCCAGTGACCGGTCATGGTATCTTTACCGAGTGAGACTTCTTCGAGTTTTGTCACATAACCTGTTGGATTACTTTCGGCTGGAACTGTTTGAAGTGCCTGTGGACGAGGGATATTCCCCAGACCAATTTTTGCCATGTTAGGCACATCTAGCCCCACTGTTTTGGAAATATGCCCCAGCGTATCAGACGCGCCATCTGGCACACCGGCATTGACAAAGTTATTGGCATCGGGTTGCGCCCCAATTCCTACTGAGTCTAAAACAATTAAATGAATACGGTCAAATGTTGACATTCTTTCTCCTAATCTAGGGTGGTTACGGTTGGCACCCAAAACCTATAATTTTTTGACAAATTTAAACATCCAAAGTGCGAACACCCTCTGCCCCACCGACAATCACCTTGTTGACCATTCCGTTAAACAAACCGTGTTCAACGACGCCGACCGTCGCATCCAATTCTTGAGCCAGTACCTTTGGATTTTCGATCTTTTTCAAGTCAAGATCAATAATAAAATTTTGCATATCCGTCACAAAGCGCTTCCCATCTTTTTCACGGAAAGTCGGTTGATAGCCTTTGGCTTTAAAGTGACGAAAGAGGTTTTCAGCACCATACTGGACGACTTCGACGGGAAGCTTAAAGGCACCTAACTGTTGAACCATCTTACTCTCATCCACAATCCAGATGTATTCTTTGGTATATGTCGCTACTACCTTCTCCATGAGAAGTGCGCCGCCACCCCCCTTAATGCCGTTGAAAGATGGATCTATTTCATCCGCCCCATCGACTGTCAAATCAACCGAGATTACCTCATCAATCCCTTTAAGAGGGATGCCTAGCCTAGTTGCTTGAGTACTGGTCACACTGGATGTCGTCACTGCTGTGATTTGTAACCCTTCCTCCTTAACCCTGCGCCCCAGCTCTTCAACAAAATAATAGGCTGTAGATCCTGTTCCTAGGCCAACAATCATACCGCTTTTGACATATTTCGCTGCTTCAATGCCGACTAATTCTTTAAAAGCTGTCATTTCAACCTCCGTCTTTGATATATTTAGCATTATATCATTTTTTCCGAACTTTTGACAGCGCTAACTATTATCTATCCAATCTGGAGATTTAGACTTCGTTTTAAGGAATCAGTGAGCTTTATCTTACTTTTCTTTAAGAGAGCTCTCCCCTGAAAAAACTTTCAAAAGCCATCTCATAATCATGACCACCCGTCAAACGGGTGGTTTGAATAAGGGCTATAAGCCCACATCACCAGCCAGCGCCTAAAGACGCTGGCTTTCACTTTGTTCAAGCCTAACCGCTTTTGACTCGTCACTCGCCTCTTTAAGAGGCGTTAGTATTACTTGCCATTATCCCTAAAGGGATCTTCGTATTCTTTCACACTCAAGAATCAAGTGCGATGTCATGTTAATTCGCCTTCTTATTTCTAAGCTCATGAAGAAATCATCCACT
>NZ_JAAXPR010000001.1 GCF_012396585.1 Streptococcus ovuberis | reverse complement strand
ACCGCATCACGACAGCAGACGGCAAGGTTTATGAGTATGTTCGTGTTCAAGACGGCTCAGCTTCTGAAGAAGGTAAGGTCGTTGAAGGCACAACCAACGTGACTTACGTTTACCGTGAAGTGCCTAAGACACCAGAAGTGAAAAAAGGTAGTGTCACTGTGGAACACATCACAACAACTGGCGAAGTGTTGAGGAAAGAAACACCAGTTAAGACAAACGAGCCAGTAGGTACGCCATACGACACCAAACCAGAAGACAAGATTGTCACTGAAGATGGTCGCACGTTCGTCTACAAGGAAGATAAGAAAGGTTCAGCACCTCGTACAGGAACCGTTACTGAAACACCACAAAAAGTGACTTACGTCTACGAAGAAGTGAAGGGTGATGTTAAGGTTCACTACGTGAATGAATCCGGTGAAACCATCAAGACATCTGTTGTGGATACGCCAGAAAGCTCAACAGGCACAAGCTATAACACCGCAGATGATAACAAACCAAACCGCATCACGACAGCAGACGGCAAGGTTTATGAGTATGTTCGTGTTCAAGACGGCTCAGCTTCTGAAGAAGGTAAGGTCGTTGAAGGCACAACCAACGTGACTTACGTTTACCGTGAAGTGCCTAAAACACCAGAAACACCAACACCAGAAGCACCAAAACCAACTGGTAAAGTGACTGTCGAACACATCACGACAACTGGTGAAGTATTGAAACCAGAAACACCAGTGAAGACAAACGAGCCAACAGGTACACCATACGAGACCAAGCCAGAAGACAAGATTGTCACTGAAGATGGCCGTACGTTTGTCTACAAGGAAGTGAAGGAAAATTCAGCACCTCCTACAGGAACAGTCACTGAAACACCACAAAAAGTCACTTACGTCTACGAAGAGGTTAAGGGTGATGTTAAGGTTCACTACGTGAATGAAGCCGGTGAAACCATCAAGGCATCTGTTGTGGATACGCCAGAAAGCCCAACAGGTACAAGCTATAACACCGCAGATGATAACAAGCCAAACCGCATCACGACAGAAGACGGCAAGGTTTATGAGTATGTTCGTGTTCAAGAAGGCTCAGCTCCTGAAGAAGGTAAGGTCGTTGAAGGCACAACTAACGTGACTTACGTTTACCGTGAAGTGAAACAACCTGTTACACCGACACCTTCGACTCCTAATCGTCCGGGTCAACCAAAACCATCAACTCCACAGGTTCCAGGAACACCACCCCCTTCAGTGCCAACAGAGCCAGGTCAGCCAACGACTCCTCAAGAGCCAAGTCAGCCTACTGTTGAGAGTCAGCCAGTTAAAGCGACAGCACCAGTTAAGGCAGTAGCCCAACTTCCTAAGACAGGCCAGGAAGAGTCTGGATTAGCACTAGTCGGTGCAGGAGTTCTAGCCCTTTTGGGACTTGCAGGTTTGAAACGTCGTAAGGAAGACTAAGCAAGTTAGACTGAGATCTAACGGCTAACAAGCAAACTTTTTCAGCAGAGATGCAATAATTCCTGCAGTGGGATACCCCGCTGCAGGAATTTTGTTTAAAAGGTTTCAAATAGCAAAAAAATAGCGTCTAGTTTTTATGAAATCATTTTAGAGATTGGATTTAGACCTAGCGCCATTATTGCATGCCAGATGCTTCTTAATCGCTAAGTGATTTCTCATGACACTAAAATAGTAGAAATACCTTACAAACGATATCTTACGAGGAGTAAACAGTATGAAAAAGACTGGAAAAGGTTAGAGACAGCTTACGATGCTTCAGGTCACGTTATCGCTGAGCACAAGGACATCCATGACAAGGGCCAAACGGTTAAGGTCAAAGAACAACCAACTGGTCCAACAACTCCATCGCGTGGCTCTCAGTCAGGCGTATCAGGTAAGCGAGTTTTACCAAGTACAGGGACAGAGCGCAACATGCTAGTAGAGATTATGGGCTTGATGATTGGTTTTAGTTGGGTAGCTATCACTTTAAGAAAGACTAGAGATACTAGACGTTAGATCCTTTAAAGCCTAGGTCATAATAAGAAGAGAGGTGAATTTTGAGCTTGAGTCATCAAGTTAGAGATTCACCCTTTTGGGTTACACCGTAAGATAATATGGACCCTATTTGAGTTTTTTTAAGGAAAGAGCTATAATTAAAGCATGAAGATTTTACTGTATTTAGAAGGGGAGAAGCTGATTTCTAAGTCTGGTATTGGCCGGGCGATTAAGCATCAGGAAAAGGCTCTCACTTTAGCGGGGATTGACTATACGACTAATCCCAAGAGCGATTATGATATTGTTCATATTAATACTTATGGCTTTAAAAGCCTTCGACTCTTGCGCCAGGCAAAGAAAAGAGGGAAGAAGGTCATCGTTCATGCCCATTCAACTAAGGAAGATTTTGAAAATTCCTTCAAAGGCTCTAATTTATTGGCGCCGATGGTTAAAAACTATTTGACTTTCTTTTACCAGCAGGCAGATTTCATCATCACACCGACGCCTTACTCGGAAAGTTTGCTGAAAGGTTATGGGATTACACGTCCGATTGCCCCAGTTTCAAATGGGATTGATTTGGCGCGCTATCAGCCAGATCTGGCAAAAGAGAAGGCTTTTCGTCAGTATTTTGACTTGAAAGTCGAGGATAAGGTTGTGATCAGTGCAGGCCTTTATTTTAAGCGTAAGGGGATTATAGATTTTGTCAAGGTGGCTGAGCAAATGCCCGATGTACGCTTTATTTGGTTTGGTCAGATTAACAAACTCCTTATCCCTCAGGATATTGTTGACTTGGTTGAAAAAAAACATCCAGCCAATGTCAGTTTTCCAGGTTATATCAAGGGGCCTGTCTTTGAAGGGGCCATGAGCGGAGCAGATGCTTTTTTCTTCCCATCTTATGAAGAAACAGAAGGAATTGTGGTCTTAGAAGCACTAGCCAGTCGCCAACACGTTCTGGTCAGGGATATTCCTGTCTATGACGGCTGGTTAGAGAGTGATTCTGTTGTTAAGGGGAAGAGCAATCAAGAATTTGTGTCTGCGTTAGACAGTATTTTAGCGGGGAAAATAGATAAAAGAGAGGCTGGTTACAAAGTCGCCGAGAGTCGTTCGATCGAGGCAGTTGCTCAAGAATTGGCCAAAATTTACAAGAAAGTAATGGAATAAGCATGCGGATTGGAATTTTTACAGATACTTATTTTCCACAGGTATCAGGTGTTGCAACCTCAATTAAAACCCTCAAGAAAGAGTTAGAGAAGCTGGGGCATCGTGTTTTTATTTTCACAACAACGGATAAAGATGTCAATCGCTATGAGGATTGGCAGATTATCCGCATCCCTAGTGTGCCTTTTTTTGCCTTCAAGGATCGGCGGATTGCTTATGCAGGCTTTAGCGACGCGGTGAAATTGGCAGAGCGTTACCATTTAGATATCATCCATACCCAGACAGAATTCAGTCTAGGGCTTTTAGGAAAAATGATTGCACGCGAGTTAAAAATCCCTGTAATCCATACCTATCATACGAACTATGAAGACTACGTGCACTATATTGCCAAGGGAAAAGTGATTCGGCCTGGAATGGTCAAGTATATTATTCGGTCTTACTGTAACTATATGGATGGAGTGATTTGTCCCAGCCAGATTGTTGAGGGGATGCTGACAGATTACAAAGTTACTGCCCCTAAGCGAGTGATTCCGACAGGAATTGATTTGGAGAAATTTCGGCGTCCAGAGTTATCCAGACAAGACCTGGCTGATTTAAGAGGAAAATTAGGCATCTCAGAGGACACCTACATGTTGCTGAGCCTTTCACGGGTTTCCTATGAAAAAAATATTCAGGCCTTGATGACGGCCTTGCCAAAGGTCTTAGAACAGGGACTAAAGGTTAAATTGGTGATTGCTGGAGATGGCCCATACTTGACCGAACTGAAACAGTTAGCTAACGCCTTAGATCTGGCGGACGATGTGATTTTTACAGGGATGATTGCGCCCAGCGAAACGGCTCTCTATTACAAGGCTGCTGATTTCTTTGTGTCAGCGTCAACTTCAGAGACTCAAGGTCTGACCTATCTGGAGGCTTTGGCATCAGGAACAGCGGTTATTGCTCATGATAACCCCTATTTAGCCAATGTGATTTCCGATAAGATGTTTGGTACGCTTTATCGCTATGAGAAAGATTTAGCAGAAGCAATCTGTGATGCGATTATAGCGACGCCACCTATGACAAAAGAGGCTCTGGCTAATAAACTCTATGAGATTTCAGCGGAGAACTTTGGCCGTCAAGTAGCAGACTTCTACCTTGAAATGGCATTAGCGCACCATCAGCGTATGGACGCTGGAGAGCTATCACCGATTCCAGTGGTGATGGTACGAAAGGCCACTCAAACAGGTCTTCTTATGGCGCGTAAGGGAGTCTATTTGCCACAACGGATCATTATTAAGTCAACCGTTCGTTCTAGAAGATATTTGAGAGACCTGAGCAGACGCTATCGAGACAAGGGGGGATCAGACTGAGAAGGTGGGTTGCCTTTTGGAAGCTAATCATTTGTCTGGTGTAAATTCTGATGGTTCCCTTCAGCTTGTTAGCAAAAGGCAGTTGCTTCAAAACAGGAGGTGCCCTTCTCCCAAAGCTTTGCATTCGCTGAGAGAGGTTATTGGAAGCGAACAAGGCTTTCTGGTTTGCCGAAAGAAAAGGTATCGTGGCATCAGGGTCTATGTCTTAGAAACCTATTATAAGACTAAGGTCACGCTCAGATATCTTTTTGAGAGCTCTCTGAGTCTACCTGGTTTTATCTAGGCCCTATTATCCTTAATGGCTTTAGGAGACGTTTTTATATCATTTATCAAAAAATGAAGATTCAGCTCTTGAAAAATCAATGTATTTAGGATAAAATAAACAGGAAGACACATGTCTCTAGTAGCTCTTTGAGAGAGTGCTCGGTTGGTGTGAGAGCATAGAGAGCTAGACGGCATACTCCTTCCTTGATTTTATGCAAACATAAAAGGGTGGTTCCCTTATCACCAAACATGAGATTCATGGCTTTTTGCCGTGAATAAATGAAGGTGGAACCACGTTGCGACGTCCTTTTATAGGGCGTCGTTTATTTATTTTAGACGTTAGCTTAAATGCTCACGTCTCTAAAAAAGAATGAAAAAATATAGAAAGGAACTGAAGGGTCAAACTCGTATTCATTCTAACTGAATACGGGCTACGGACGGCGGAAAAAGCTAACTCTCCCTAGAAGCTAGCTTCTGCGGTCGATTTCCTATTTTTCTCTAGTCCGCTTAACGCCCTTGATATCTTATCTTATGATTAACATTACTTTCCCAGATGGTGCGGTGCGTGGATACGCCAAAGGCACCACAACTTATGATATTGCTCACTCTATCAGCCCTGGATTGGCGAAAAAAGCCTTGGCTGGTAAGCACAATGGTGTCTTGATTGACACCGTGCGTCCGATTGAGGAAGATGGCAGTCTTGAAATCGTCACGGCTGACCACGAGGATGCCTTGGACTTGCTCCGCCACTCAGCAGCTCACGTCTTTGCCCAAGCGGCTCGCCGTCTCTTCCCTAACCTGCGTTTGGGGATTGGTCCTGCCATCGAAAATGGCTTCTACTATGACACAGATAATGGTGAGGGGCAGCAAATTTCCAATGAAGATTTGGAAGCTATCGAAAAAGAGATGGCCAAGATTGTCCAAGAAAACCACCCATGTATCCGTGAGGAAATCACCAAAGAAGAAGCACTGGAGCTCTTTGCGGACGACCCATACAAGCTGGAGTTGATCAATGAGCATGCGGACAAGGGCTTGACCGTTTACCGTCAGGGCGAATTTGTCGACCTCTGCCGTGGCCCGCACGTGCCGTCAACAGGTCGTGTACAGGTCTTTAAGCTCCTCAATGTCGCCGGTGCTTACTGGCGGGGCAATTCTGACAATGCCATGATGCAGCGGGTTTACGGGACAGCTTGGTTTGACAAGAAAGACCTAAAGAGCTACCTGCAAATGCGGGAAGAAGCCAAAGAGCGTGACCACCGTAAACTGGGTAAGGAATTAGATCTTTTCATGATTTCCCAAGAAGTGGGTCAAGGTCTGCCGTTTTGGTTGCCAAATGGGGCGACTATCCGTCGTGAGCTGGAGCGCTACATCGTGGATAAGGAATTGGCGTCTGGTTACCAGCACGTTTACACGCCACCGCTTGCCAGCGTTGATCTCTACAAGACCTCAGGTCACTGGGATCATTACCATGAAGACATGTTCCCTGTCATGGACATGGGAGATGGGGAAGAGTTTGTCCTGCGTCCGATGAATTGCCCGCACCACATTCAGGTCTTCAAGCACCATGTGCACTCTTACCGTGAGTTGCCAATCCGTATCGCTGAAATCGGCATGATGCACCGCTACGAGAAATCAGGTGCCCTGTCTGGTCTCCAGCGGGTGCGGGAAATGTCCCTCAACGACGGTCACTTGTTTGTCACCCCAGAGCAGATTCAGGAAGAATTCCAAAAAGCCCTGCAACTCATCATTGATGTCTATGCGGACTTTAACCTGACCGAGTACCGCTTCCGTCTGTCCCTACGTGATCCAGAGGACAAGGAAAAATACTTCGACGACGATCAGATGTGGGACAATGCCCAAGGCATGCTGAAAGCTGCCCTTGATGAAATGGGTGTGGACTACTTTGAAGCCGAAGGCGAAGCAGCCTTCTACGGGCCGAAATTAGACATTCAGGTTAAAACAGCCCTTGGAAACGAGGAAACCCTGTCCACCATTCAGCTGGACTTCCTGTTGCCAGAACGCTTTGACCTCAAGTACATCGGTGCAGATGGCGAAATGCACCGCCCTGTCATGATTCACCGTGGGGTCATTTCAACCATGGAGCGCTTTACCGCTATTCTGATTGAAACCTATAAAGGGGCCTTCCCAACTTGGTTAGCGCCACAACAGGTAACGGTCATCCCGATTTCCAACGACGCCCATGCGGATTACGCTTGGGAAGTGGCAAAAGCCCTCAAAGACCGCGGTGTTCGTGCTGAGGTCGATGAGCGCAATGAGAAGATGCAGTACAAGATTCGTGCGTCACAGACCAGCAAGATTCCTTATCAGCTGATTGTCGGGGATAAGGAGCAGGCAGACCGTGCGGTCAATGTCCGCCGCTACGGCTCTAAAGAAACTGAAACGGTTGCCCTTGACAGCTTTGTGGAGAGCATCTTGGCAGATATCGCGAGAAAGTCGCGTAAGGATTAATGAGAGACTTAAAAACCTGCGATTGCAGGTTTTTAGTTGGTATAATTTGGTAAGGAGGAATTTAATATGGGATTGTTTGACCGTTTTTTCAAAAAATCAGAACCAGATTCAGTTGCTAGAGATTATCAGAATGTAGATCCTTACCTAGCTCAACCACAGTTTTATCAAGACCAAGATGGCAAGACCTTTGGTAGCTTTGCGCTAACGGAAGGGACCCTGACCCTCTTGCCTCATGCGCCTGAGACCAGTTATGCTGTAGATGGTCAGTCCATCAGTGATTACCGCTTAGCCCTGATTAGTACCAGCCGTGACGACCTGATTGGGATTGTCGACTTCCAGGCTGCCCTTCCCTTGTTGAGGGAAATAGCGGTGCAGACAACAGATACCCATCTACTCTTGCCGCCCTTAAGCCTTGAAGAACTTGAACGTATCGTAACAAACGCAACAGCGTAATGTTTGAGTAGCTTGTTTTTGTTTAGTGACGATGGGTTTCCATGACCTCAGCACTGCAAACTGTCTGATTAGACATTACGGATTTTCTGAAAAATCTCGACAAGACTTGTAACAGGTTTGACGTTGCAAGTCTTTTTTGTTCGAGAGAGATGGCCTCCTTTACAGGAGGCTTTGAGAAACGAAGAGGTGATGAGGCTCCTCTCTTCGAACTGGTCAAAGCTTGTTTGAGGGCTTTAGGCTGTAAGCCTAGGAGGGAACTCACAAGTCATATTGAAAGGGAATTGCTCTTATGGTCAATACCCTCCTCAAATCCATTAAGAAAATAGCTCAAAACGAAAAGAGGCTGGGCAAAAAGTCAAATTTCAGCCTTGCTGTTGAAATTTGAACAAAATAAAATGGCTTAGAATCAACCTTTTTTGACGACGTTATTCTAAGCCGTTTACTATTTTTAAGACTTTTTGCCCAGCCTCTTTTAATTAGCTGAGCACCCTTTTTTATCTCAAGGGCATTATTACCGAGTTGGTTGGTAAACGAGTTCGGAGCTGTGCTCTTCCAAGAAATCAACTAGCTCCTCATCAGGAATTTGGCGGAGATAGAGATTGGTGCGGATAGTCTCGTCTTCTTCGCGACAGGTGGAGAGAACAAGGTACTTATCATCAGGGTTGATGGTAATGTTGTTAGCTTTGGTACGAGCTTCCTTGCTAACGTCTGTCAACTGCTGAGCAAAGCTTTCCTTGCTTTCAAAAGAGGTTCGATAAAAACCAGTCGTTTCTGGAACAACGATAAAGAAAGCTGCTTCATAATAATATTTACGTTCAGGGGTCTCAATAACGACATAGCGGTGCTGGTCAAAATAGGCCTGATCTTCGTAAAAATTAACATCGTTGAACATGCGGTGGTCAGGAACGGTACTCCCCCTAGCATGGCCAAAGAGCCATGTTAGGCTATCATCGAACGCCTTGGAGTTCTCGTAGTCCATGAAAACTGTTCCCAGATAAGGGGAGTATTGGCCATCAATCGTGTACTGGAGATAGTGACCATTGTCAGTCCCCTGAACGACAGGTTCGTCAAGCATCGTACCTGGAGCATAGACGTAAGCAATCGTGTCTTTGTTGAGGGCAAGGAGGGGGTCAAAACGTGATTTAAGGTAGGCCTTTTCTTCTTCTGAGACCGTGTAAACCTTTTTCGGAGGTTCAGTCGAAGATGGGGGAGTGCTTGAGACAGTAGTTTGCGTGGTGTTTGGCTTGGTCTCTGTTGGTTTGGTCTGAAAGACCTGTGTCCCGGTCCAAATCAAACCTCCTAATCCAAGTATGACCAGCAGGCCTAACCACCAAGGCATCTGTTGTTTACGGTGCTTATTTGAGCGTTTCATAGGAAGTGTGCAATCTCCTTGGAATAAAGTTTTATTTATTATACCATAATTTTTCAGGATATCTAGCACGATGCTAGAAAATTTTTAATGCCCTAGGACAGCCTAAGGGGAAGTTGTTTAGGCTGATTATTCTCTGATTCAGTGAAACGTATTGATTTTTGGAAAAATCAGCCCAAAAATGGTAGGATAAGAAAAAGGAGGAATTGCTATGACTTATCAATTGCCAAAAGTTTGGTCAGCACAAGATAGCGACCAAGGAAAATTTTCAGGAATCAATCGGCCAACAGCCGGTAGCCGGTTTGAACAGACGTTACCAAGGGGAGAAGCTCCTTTTCAGGTTTATTCACTCGGAACGCCTAATGGGATTAAGGTGGCCATTATGTTAGAAGAGTTACTGGAGTTAGGCTATGATCAGGCTGCTTATGATTTGTATCGGATTAGCATTATGGATGGAGACCAATTCGGCAGTGATTTTGTGGCCATCAACCCAAACTCTAAAATCCCGGCTATGCTGGATCAGTCAGGTGAGCAGCCGATTCGAGTCTTTGAATCATCAGCTATTTTACTTTATTTGGCGGAACGGTTTGAGGCTTTTTTACCAGAAAACCTGGACAAGCGTACTGAAGTGCTCAATTGGCTTTTTTGGCAGACAGGAGCGGCTCCGTTTCTAGGAGGTGGTTTCGGACATTTCTTCCAATATGCCCCAGAGAAATTGGAATATCCGATCAATCGTTTTACCATGGAAGCCAAGCGTCAGCTGGATTTATTGGATAAGGAATTAGCCCAGAAGGCCTACATTACGGGTGAGGACTACACAATCGCTGACATAGCGATCTGGTCTTGGTATGGTCGCTTGGCCCAAGATGCCCTCTATCAAGGCGCTTATGAATTTCTTGACTTAGAGAGCTACAGCCACCTCAAGGCTTGGTCTGAGAAGATTGCGGCGCGACCAGCAGTCCAAAGAGGCGTGGAGGCACAATATAAAGGCATTAAAGAGTAACCAAACAAAGCAAAGAGATTAGCTCTTCTGATTAAGGCTTTATCAGGGGAGCTAATCTCTTGTAGCGTTATTGGCCAAATAATTTTTGCCATAAACTTTTTTTAGTGCTAGTTTGAAGGGGAGGTTCTGTAGCTGGAAAGAGTTCGGGATGTCTCTTGCTCAGGTCAATGTTTTCCTGATTAAGAGCCTGGTCAGTATGCAGGACGATCCCGTAGGGAGAGGAGCTGTCTTCTTCAGCAACAAGGCTAAATGAAAGATGAATGTCATGAGCCAGGCGCATGTAATAGAGCTTTAAACGATCGTCTAACTGATTGGATACTTTCATAGTCAAAGGGCTGACTTGGTCCAAGAGTTTTTCTAAGATAGGCTTAAGGCCTGTTTTAACAGTTGAAAGTCCTGCTTCTTGGTGAGTGATCGCCAGGACCACACGCTCACGGTAGGTTCCTAAAAATAGCTTTTGCTGGTCAGGATGAAGGCGATTTTCGCCACTTGCTTTTTGTAAAATGGTTTGATTAATATCTGTCATCCTATCATTTTACCATAGAATGATAAAATTTTTCCAGGGAGAGACTTACAAAATGAATGGCGAGCAGAGTAAGACAGATTCTTGTCCTGAGAATGTTATGACTTGTTTTCAAGAGTTTTTTCAAATCTTGAGCTTTCACTTGAAGTTCTAGCTATTTTGAGGTATAATGAGTTTGTAAAAAATTTAACTCATAAGGAGAGTACAACATGTCAATTATTACTGACGTTTACGCTCGCGAAGTCCTTGACTCACGCGGTAACCCAACACTTGAAGTAGAAGTATACACTGAATCAGGTGCATTCGGTCGCGGTATGGTACCATCAGGTGCATCTACTGGTGAGCACGAAGCGGTTGAACTTCGCGATGGTGACAAGTCTCGTTACCTTGGTCTTGGTACACAAAAAGCTGTTGACAACGTTAACAACATTATTGCAGAAGCTATCATTGGTTTTGATGTTCGTGACCAACAAGGTATTGACCGTGCAATGATTGAACTTGACGGTACTCCAAATAAAGGAAAATTGGGAGCAAACGCTATTCTTGCAGTGTCTATTGCTGCTGCGCGTGCTGCTGCTGACTACCTTGAAGTGCCACTTTACACTTACCTTGGTGGTTTCAACACTAAAGTATTGCCAACACCAATGATGAACATTGTTAATGGTGGTTCTCACTCAGATGCGCCAATTGCATTCCAAGAGTTCATGATCATGCCAGTTGGTGCACCAACTTTCAAAGAAGCGCTTCGTTGGGGTGCTGAAATCTTCCATACCTTGAAGAAAATCTTGAAAGCACGTGGTTTAGTAACTGCTGTTGGTGATGAAGGTGGTTTCGCTCCTAAGTTTGAAGGAACTGAAGACGGTGTTGAAACAATCCTTGAAGCGATTGAAGCAGCTGGTTATGTCCCAGGTAAAGATGTTTTCATCGCCTTTGACTGTGCTGCATCAGAATTCTACGATAAAGAACGTGGTGTTTATGACTACACTAAATTCGAAGGTGAAGGTGCTGCTGTTCGTACGTCTGAGCAACAAATTGACTTCCTTGAAGAATTGGTTGATAAGTACCCAATTATCTCTATCGAAGATGGTATGGATGAAAATGACTGGGATGGTTGGAAAGCTCTCACAGCTCGTCTTGGCAATAAGGTGCAATTGGTTGGTGATGACTTCTTCGTAACAAACACAGAATACCTTGCACGTGGTATCCAAGAAGGCGCTGCTAACTCAATCCTTATCAAGGTTAACCAAATCGGTACTTTGACAGAAACCTTTGATGCGATTGAAATGGCTAAAGAAGCTGGTTACACTGCTGTGGTATCACACCGTTCAGGTGAAACTGAAGATTCAACTATTGCTGATATCGCTGTTGCTACAAACGCTGGCCAAATCAAGACAGGTTCATTGTCTCGTACAGACCGTATCGCTAAATACAACCAATTGCTTCGTATTGAAGATCAATTGGGCGAAATCGCTGAGTACCGTGGTTTGAAATCATTCTACAACTTGAAAAAATAATCTCTTTATGAGATTAAGGGCTTAGAGCCCTTGATAGAAGCACTTTGGGGCATCATCCCAAGGTGCTTTTTTAGAATTGACTCCTCATTGTCCAAAATATGGTATCGTTTGTTACCAGAGTTTTTACTTGGTTGAATTGTCTGGCTAAGCGATTTGGAATGGGAGTATGATTTTTCCCTTTAGACTGGGGCTTGAAGCTAGTCTGCGGGTAAACGGATGCGAGATTCAATCGCTTCATAATCCGACGAATGTGGCGGCGAGACACTATCATACCTTGCGCTTCTAGGCGTTTCTTAACTTTCCTCGTTCCGTATCTGGACTTTCTTTCATGGAAAATCCGTTTCATCATTTCTTCCAGTTCTGTTTCAGATGTTGGCTCTGTGACTTTGTAGTAATAGCTTGAGCGAGGGATGTTTAAACAGCGACAAATGGCTGAAAAGCTATCTTTATCCTGGTTAGTAGTGATTATTTCCCTTTTTTCGCCATAACACCTGTGCTTGCTTTAGGCTATTGACCTAGATTCTGAGTGCTGTATTTCATTTTCTGAGGTCAGTCAGTTCATGCTATTGATCAGTCAGATTACCAATAGGTTTGAAGGAACCTGTTGTTTAGGTTTGTTTTACCCATTTGTCAAAGGTAGAGAACGTTAAATTATATTCTTTGATCGGGGCGCTTCGTTTCATGCCGGCATAGTGCAGATCCGCGATTTGGTGTTTAAAGTCATCTGTAAAGAGAAGATGAATGTTTCTAGACCTATTGTTCTCCTTTTTCTTTTAGTGTAGAACACTTTATTCTGAGGTCTAGTTTAGTCTAACCGATTCAATGCAAGCATCTGGGAAACTAGGTGCCTTTATTATTGTGAAAATTGACAAACACCCTAAAAATGTGTTACAATGCAAGGCAAAGAAACGAGGTAAATAACATGAGTACAGTAACAATCAGATTAAATCAAGAAGAAAGATTTTTCAAAAGCTATGCTCAATTAACAGGGCAAAGCCTTTCAAGTTCTTTTTAAGAAAGCCCTAGAGCCTGATATTGAAGATGAGTATGGTTTGAAAATCTATAAACAAGCTTATTGAATACAAAGCAGACCCAGAGACAATTAGCCATGCTGATGTTTAGAAAAGCTAGGAGAGATAGGTAATAGGCATGTTGTAGCCTATTTAAAAAGAGAGAAAAGGGGATTGAGACATTAGAAACGTATTGCCTTTTTAAGGGGGAAGCTTATGTTAAAATGGGTCTTTTTTGATATTGGTTCGACCTTGGTGGATGAAGAGGAGGCCTATCAAGACTTTGTAAAACGTTGCATAGAAAGAAGTTCTCAATACGGGATTGAGATTTCAAGCAAGATATTCTATGCCAAAATGCTAGAGATTGCAAAACAAGGCGGCGATCCTATTAATGATGTTTGGAAAATCTTTATGCCAGAGGGCATAAAACGGCCTAAGTGGTCGCATGATTCAGAAAAGTTGTATCCCAATGTTGCGTTGGTTCTGAAACAGTTGCGCGAACGCTACTGTTTAGGGGTTATTGCTAATCAAGGGAAGGGGCTTGAGGATCGGTTAGAGATGTTTGGCATAAGAGCCTCTATTGACCTTATCATTAGTTCGTCAGATGTTGGATTAAAAAAACCAGACCCAGCTATCTTCCAATGCGCTCTAACATTGGCAGGCATACCTGCACAGCAGGCAGTTTATATTGGTGATAGGGTTGATAACGATATGATACCTGCTAAGTGTGTGGGAATGAAGACCATTCGGGTGAGGCAGGGCTTAGGAAAATATGCCCCAGAACAGTCTTCCCTAAAAAGTGATCACCAGATTGATAGGATTACAGATTTACTAACGCTATTGTGAAGGAGGAGGAGCAGTTGAAGATTATTCCATATGATTCAAAGTATGAGAAGTCTTGGTTATACACCAAGGCTCTAAGTCATTTATTTTCGCCCTTTTTTGACGATATGTCCCAGATCAAAGAAAAGATGAATACGGAGATTTACGAAGATCAGTTGGATTTAATAGCAGTTGAAGGCGAGCAAGTTTTGGGTTTACTCTGTATCAGTATTTATAAGCCTGAGTTTAGCCGAAGTTATGCCTATTATCCGTGTGAGAAAGTTGCCTATTTTGAGAATTTAGCGGTTCATCCTGATTACCAAAATCAAGGCATTGCTTCAAAACTTTGGGTTATCGCTGATGAATGGTTAAGGAATCAGCAGGTCCAAGCCTTGGCTATCTTTACTCGGGATGGTGATGCTGCCAATCACCTCTATCAAAAGTGGGGCGGGCAGTTGGTTGCGCAAGACTATCTGGTGGTTGGTAGCCTGAAAGAGCAAGAGGGCTTCGAGTTTGAGGTGTTAAGGGAGGAGAAACGTCTTAAATTTTCAAGACAAGGGCAGGAAATGCCCTATTATCAGCGTGAAGGAATCTATATTGTCTCCCAGCAGGAAAATTTAGACCTTTTCGATATTGAAAAGGTCTACCACGAGAAAACCTATATTAAGATTTATGAGGCTCCTACTCAGGAATAGGAACAGTTACGCCTAGCAAGTTAGTGTAAGAGTGCTTCTCAAGTCTTGCGCCTTTATTATCTATAGGATTTCTGGAAAGATAGTCATACAGCATGTTAGGGGGATTTTAAGAACCTGTATTCATAATAGGAATACTAAGTTAATTAGGCTAGTTTTTGGCCAACTGAGGACAATTTTTGCGGGCATAATGGCCGTACTACCGGAACATCTGATAGTGAGTAAGCTAAAATTCGCCCATTCTAGTCAGTGTTTCTATTGTGAATACAGGTTCTAACTTTTGACTGATCTGTTAAATAAGAAAAACGGAATGGCGTAAAACCATTCCGTTTTTCTTATTTAACAAAGATTCCTTTAACCTTATCGAGAATACCGTCTAGGCCTTCACTATTAGACAGAAGGGCTTTAGCTTGTTCAAAGTATTCACCAAGTGCGTCTTTATTGTCCTCAAGCAATGTTTTAGCTTTGTCAAAATCTCCATCTTTGATGATGGTCTGTAATTGTTCGAAAATTTCTTTAGCCTTATCCATATGATAAATCCTCTTATTTTTTATTTGATAGTGCTATTATAAAAGTTTTTTAATTAAATGTCACGCAAACCGCCTCAGGAACGACGAAATCATGTGATAGCTCAGTGAGCTTACCTGTTTCCGGATTGCGTTCAAAGACAGTCGCATTATCAGAATCCTGATGAACAGCAATCAGGTGTTGGTTATCAGGTGTCAAGTTGAAATCACGAGGATTTTGACCATTGGTAGGAGCATATTCCAAGACTTCAAGGGTACCGTCCTGTAAAATCTTATACACGACGATAGAATTATGCCCACGATTGGAGCCATAAAGGTAGTTGCCGTCTTTTGAAATACGGATGGCTGCAGTGCCGTTGAAGCCTGTATGGGTATTAGGTAAGGTTGAGATGGTTTGAAGGTGTTCGAATTCACCGCGGCCGTCATAAATCAAGACCTCAACAGTGGAATTCAACTCACACATGAGGTAGGCTATTTTTTGTGTTGGATGAAAAACGATATGGCGCGCACCAGCACCTGGAGCGGCTTTGTAGCTGGCTAGCTTGGTTAATTTGCCAGCGTCAGTAACATCGTAAGTGGTGACTTCATCTGTTCCAAGATCGCACGTCACGAGGTACTTGTCAGGTGTCAGGTCAGTGTAGTGAACGTGAGCAGAAGCTTGGTTTTCATGAGGGCCGTTGCCTTCATGTTGGGCCTTGTCAGCCAGTACCAAACTGCCATCTGGCTGACGTTTGTAAACCAGGACTTGGCCCTTGTGGTAGTTGGCACCATAGACCAGACCGCGTTCTTCGTCAACGGCTACGTAACAGAGTGGGGCACCTTCCTCGACAACATGATTGAGCGGTGTAAAGTCAGCATCAAAAGCAGCAATACCACCTTTATCAGCTTCAGCCCCGACAGTGTAGAGCTGTCCATTTTTGGCAAAGGCTAAATAGGTCGGACTTGCTTCTTTAGCGACCAAGCGGAGGTCACTGAGTTGCCCAGTTTCAGTATCGAACTGGGCTTTATAGACACCTTCAGATTGGCGGCGAGTATAGGTTCCAAAATAAACAGTTTCAGTCATAGGGAGCTCCTTTATTCTTTTAGGTAAATTATAGCATAAAATGGGAAGCTTTTCGTCAAAGAAGATGCCTTTTCCAAAAATTTGAGGAATGATGAGGTCTTGAGGGGAAAATGGTCCAGAAAGTGGTACAATAAAGGTAGAAAGAAAGTGAGGTTTGTCTATGAAAGAAGAAAAATATTATAAGCACTCTTGGTTTTACCGCTGGTTTGCGGATAACCAATCTGTGACAGTTCTCTTAGTGTGTTTACTGATTTTTGTCAATCTGTTTATGCTAACAAAAGTGGCTTTTCTCTTTAAGCCAATCGTTGCTCTGGGTTCAACTGTTATGTTACCTGTGATTCTTTCGGGACTTCTTTACTATATGATGAAACCGGCTGTTGATTGGTTAGAAGGACATAAGGTATCTAGAGTTTGGGCAATTTCGTTAGTTTTTGTTTTGGTATCGTTGCTGATTATCTGGGGCTTGGCAGTCTTCATTCCAAATGTTCAGGAGCAAATTGTAGGCTTTTCTAGTAATTTGCCGGATTATTTTCGTCAGATAGAAGGTTTGGTGGAGGACTTGATTAAGGATGATCGGTTCGCTCAATTCAGGCCTCAAATCAATGAATTTTTGGACTCTCTGACTTATCAGATTACAGATATTGCTCGGAATTTCTCAAGTAGTGCAGTCAATTGGGTGGGGAACTTAGTTTCAACCGCTTCTCAAATTGTGGTTGCAGTGATCATCATGCCCTTCATTCTTTTTTACCTCTTGCGTGACGGCGATCAGATGAATCAGGCCATTACCCAGTACTTACCCACCAAGTGGCGCTTACCGGTTGGCAATATCCTTCACGAAGTCAATGCCCAACTTGCTAATTATGTGAGAGGTCAGCTGACAGTAGCGACCATTGTGGCCATTATTTTTGCTATTCTGTTTTCCATTGTAGGACTAGAATACGCTTTGACCTTGGCCGTTTTAGCGGGTGTCCTCAACTTAGTTCCGTATCTTGGAAGTTTTTTAGCCATGATTCCAGCCTTACTAGTGGCTTTGATAGCTGGACCGAGTATGTTTGTGAAAGTTGTGATTGTCTTTATTGTTGAGCAGACCATTGAAGGTCGGTTTGTGACACCACTGATCATTGGCTCGTCCTTGAAAATTCATCCCATTACGATCTTGTTTGTTCTCTTGACAGCAGGTCGGATTTTTGGGGTTTGGGGCGTTCTCTTAGGGATTCCTGTTTATGCCTCCGTCAAGGTTGTTGTAGGGGCCATCTTCAAGTGGTACAAGTCCTATAGTGGCCTCTATGCAGAAGAAGGAGAGAAGGTTGAAAATGTCTAAAAGTCAAGCGATGATAGAGGCCCTAGCGCGTCAGGATTTGGATAGGGCTGATGGTTATTTTAAAGAAGCCTTGAGTGAGGATTCCCCCGATACTTTGCTGGACTTAGGAGAGTATTTAGAAGGTATTGGTTTTTTTCCTCAGGCTAGGCAAATTTATGAAAAACTTCTACCACAATTTCCAGAATTGGGGCTCAATCTGGCTGGTATTGCCATAGAAGACGGGCAGACAGAGGAAGCTTTTGCTTATTTGGACGCTTTTGATGCGACGAGTCCCTTTTATGTAGAGGCCTTGGTGGCCAAGGCAGATTTTTACCAGTTGGAGGGGCTGGCTGATGTGGCTAAGGAGAAGCTATTAGAAGCGACTCAGCTCTCTGGTGAACCCTTGCTTCTTTTTGGGCTGGCAGAGCTGGAATTGGAGTTAGAAGATTATTGGTCAGCTATTGAGCATTATGCGTCCTTGGATAATCGGGAGATTTATGATCAGACCGGTATCTCAACCTACCAGCGGATCGGTTACGCCTATGCCCATCTCGGTAAATTTGAAGCGGCGATTGAATTTCTAGAAAAAGCTATCGAGTTGGAATACGATGACCAGACGTTATTTGAATTGGCTGCTCTGCTATTTGACCAAGAGGAGTACCAGAGAGCCAATCTGTATTTCAAACAGTTAGAGAGTCTCAATCCTGATTTTCAAGGGCATGAGTCTCTCTATGCTCAATCGCTTCACGCAGAGCACCAGACTAAGGAGGCTTTGGAGCTGTTGGAGCGTTACCTCAGTGATCATCCGATGGCCGTTTCAGCCTTGCTTTTAGCCTCTCAGTATGCCTATGAATTGAAGGATAGCCAGCAGGCAGAAGCGCATCTTTTGGTCGCTAAGGAATGGGCTGAGGATCTGGAAGAAATTGACTTGCGGTTGTCTTCGCTTTATTTAGAGCAAGAGAGATACGAAGAACTGTTGGCCTTAGAGCGGGAAGACTTGGATCATGTGTTGACCCGTTGGCAGATAGCCAAGGCCTACAAGGCGCTAGAGTCTGATCAGGCACTAGAGAAGTATGGGGATTTGTTCCCAGACCTGAGAGATAATCCGGACTTTCTTAAAGACTATGGCTACCTGCTACGCGAATACGGCCAATTAACAGAAGCAAAGACAGTTTTAGGGCAGTACTTGCTCCTAGTACCAGATGATTTGGAAGTGGCAGAGGATTGCTACGGTTAATCAACTGGCTTAAGCATCAGTCAGGTAGCGTTGGTTCTTTCTAAGGTAAGCAGAAAGTCATCTTTGAGCTAGAATTTAAGTCTTGCCCTCATTTTTACCCAATTGACATAAACGATAGTTGTAAATACAGACAAAGCCCTTGCTAGGACGTTGTTCCTGGCAAGGGCTTTGTCTCTGTTTCTTGTTGTAAAAACGCTGCTAAAACAAGTACGGTTATTTGTTGATCCGTTTTTGCATCCAGATAATATCATGCCATCGATTGAATTTGAAACCGACTTCTTTGAAATGGGCGACTTCTCGGAAACCTTGTTTTTCATGGAAATGGATGCTGGCTTCATTAGGAAGGGAGATACAGGCAAGCAAATTGACGATGTTTTGCTGATGAAGCGCTTCTTCTAAAGTTTGGTAGAGGGCTTGCCCGATCCCTTTTTGCCTAGCCTTTGGATGGATATAGATGGAGAGTTCTACAGTCCAATCGTAGGCGGCGCGTTCCTTGTAGGGAGAAGCGTAGGCATAGCCTAACACATGCCCATTTTCTTCAAAAACCAGGTAGGGAAACCGTTCTTGAATGTTACGAATCCTTTCCGAGAAGTTTTCTACAGTCGGTACTTCGTATTCGAAAGTGATGGCTGTCTTTTTGATATAGTGAGCATAAATGTCAAGGAGAGCTTTAGTATCTGTTGGGCTGGCAGGTCGGATTGTCATTTTGGTTCTCCTTGGAGTTTCATAGCTTTAATTTTGGCTTCATCAGGAGTCACTCGCAAGGTCTTTTGACCGGTATAAGTCACAAAACCTGGTTTTCCGCCAGTTGGCTTATGGAGCTTTTTAGCTTCGATCATGTCAACTTGGACTAGGTTGGAATAGCGTCCTTTAGAAAAGTAGGCAGCCAGCTCTGCAGCGTCTGTCTTGACTTCGTCAGAAGGATCCAAGTTTCCCGTGAGGATAACATGGCTACCTGGGATATCTTTAGCATGGAACCAGAGCTCTCCTTTTTTAGCGATCTTGAAGCTCAACTCGTCGTTTTGGAGGTTGTTTTTACCAACGAGAATAATGGTCTGACCATCTGTTGCCAGGTAGCGCTCAGGCTTTTGACGTTTTTGATGCTTTTCTCGGTTGCGACGACGGATAAAGCCTGTTTCGATCAACTCTTCTCGAATATCAGCAATTTCAGAGAGATTGGCTTGGGCGAGCAAGGTTTGCACGCTTTCTAGATAGGCAATGGTTTCCTTGGTTGCTTGGATCAGGCTGGTCAGGTGTTTGACAGCCTCTTTTAACTTAGCGTATTTTTTAAAATAGCGTTGGGCATTTTGACTAGGGCTCAGAGCCTTATCTAAAGCGATAATCAGGGCTTCTCCAGTGTAGTAGTTGTCCAATTTGACCTGGTCTTGGTCATTTGGAACCTGGTGGAGATAGGTGGTCAAAAGCTCCCCTTTTTGGCGAAATTCTTCAGCATTTTCGGTGGCCAATAGCTCAGCTTCTTGTTTGATCAGTTTGTTACGATTTTTTTCGAGCTCATTGTCAACGTGACGAATCAATTCACTGGCCTGCTGTTTCACCCGGTCACGTTCAGCCTTATCTTGATAAAAGGTATCTAAGGCTTCAGAGAGGGTCTCAAAGGTCTGCTGACTATTTTCGAAAAGGACAGGGGCGAAGGACTTTTCTGTGAGATTGGCAGCGGTGGTCTGGGCAAAGAAGTCTCGGAAATTGTTCAGACGATTGCTCGTGAGAGTTTGACTTAGGCTTTCTGCGCTGTCACGGCCTAGGCCTTGGAAGACCTGCTGAAGGTTTTTAGGGGAGAGTTCTTGCGTTGAGAGGATTTCAAACAGTTTATCATCCGGAATGGTAAATGGATTGTGAGCGTCTGTCTGAGGAGGAAGAACATAGGTGGAGCCAGGCAGGATGGTCCGATAGGAATTTTGGGAAAAGCCAACATGTTTGATGGCTTCGATAATTTTCTGGCTGCTCTTATCAACTAGTAAGATATTGGAGTGCTTGCCCATTATTTCAATGATAAGAGTGGCTTGGATATGGTCGCCAATCTCGTTTTTGTTAGAAACAGCAATTTCTAAAATCCGGTCATTGCCCACCTGGTCAATGGCTTCGATGACAGCACCCTGTAGGTATTTGCGCATGAGCATGGTGAAGGTGTTGGGGATTGGGGGATTGGTAAAATGGGTTTCTGTCAGTTGGATTCGTGCAAAAACTGGATGGGCAGATAGTAACAGTTTTTGGCTTTGGCGATGATTACGGATAGACAATACCAACTCGTGGTCAAAGGGTTGGTTAATTTTTTGAATTCGGCCACCTAAAAGATTGGTCTGCAATTCACGAGTCAAGTGATGCAAGAAAAAACCATCAAAAGACATAAGAGTTCTCCTTTCGGGAAGGTTTAGCCAGTCACAAGCAGTAAGATTGCTGGCTATACTGAGCTTTTGGCATGCTCCTCATTATAGCATAAAATAAGGAAGAAGGCCGATTGTGAGGTTGAATAGAATTTCTTTTGGTGTATTAATCTGATGAATTTTAGGTCTTTTAGGCTTTTTTTGAAAATAATCCAAAAAAGTGTTGACAAATCATCTGATGAATATTAAAATAAAAGCATAAGAAAACCGCTTACAAAAAAAGCGATAAAAAGGAGGAGGCTCAGCATGGGTCAAAACACAGTCGAAAGAAACGAGGATGTCGCTTACAATCGTGCTAAGTTATGGCAGATTATCTTATTCGCTATGAATAATACATCTACCAATATTTACTTGGTTGCTTTTAGTTTCATTACTTATCTCTCAACAGGGGTGCTTGGACTAGCTGCGATTTTTGTTAGTCAGCTTATGGGGTATATCCGTATTTTTGACGGGTTCATTGATCCAACGATTGGGGTTATTATCGATAAGACAGATACGAAGTTTGGGAAGTACCGTCCTATCTTGGTTATTGGGAATGTTATTACAGCAGCTTCACTGTTTATGTTGCTTGGTTTGAGCCAGGTGAGTGAAAGCCTGCGTTTCCCTCTATTTATTTTGATCTTGATTATCCATAAAATTGGCTACTCCCTGCAACAGACCATCACCAAGGCAGGTCAGGTAGCCTTGACCAACGATCCAAAACAACGTCCAGTCTTTAACATCGTGGATGGTATTGCAACGACTATTATGTTTTCTGGTAGCCAAATGTATGTTTCCGGAACGCTGGTTCCTAAACATGGTGGTTTCACGCCAAGCTTCTTCCAAGAGTTATTCTTGACCGTTGTGATTATTTCAGCTGTTCTAGGTATCCTCGCTATTATTGGGATTTGGGAAAAAGATCATAAGAAATACTTTGGTTTGGGTGAAAAAACAAAAGAAACCAAACTTGGGGATTACTGGAAGGTTATCAAGGGCAATAAGCCCCTTCAAGTGTTGTCTATCTCAGCAGCTTTTGTAAAATTTGTGGCGCAGTTATTTGGCGATTCGGTAGTAGGAGTGATGCTTTACGGCATCATCTTTGGGAACTATGCCTTATCTGGGAAAATGTCCCTGCTTCTGATTATCCCAGGGATTCTGGTGACCGTTGGAATGGCTCAATTGGCCCGTCGGAAAGGTTTGCGGTTCGCTTATGTGACAGCTCTCCAGGCTGGGATTATTGGCTTAGTGGTCTTTGGGGGAATTCTCTATATTGGTAAGCCTGGCATGCTTGACTTTGGACGCCTAGATCTTTACACCATTGCTTTCTTTGTGACCTTTGTAGTTGCCCGCTATGCTTCGACAGCTCCATCTAGTCTGGTATTGACCATGGGGGCTGATATCACAGACTATGAAACCTCAGTATCAGGACGTTATCTATCAGGGATGATTGGGACAATCTTCTCCTTAACCGATTCGATTGCGTCGTCCTTTGCACCGATGGTAGTCGGCTTTGTCTTGGCAGCGATTGGATTTGGGAAAGAATATCCGACAGTTGAAACCCCTTACTCTGGTGATTTGAAGATGGCCTTGATTGCTTTGTTTGTCATCATTCCTATTGTAGCTTTGGGATTCTCGCTTTTCCTCATGCGTTTTTACAATCTGGATAGCGAGGAAATGGCTCGTATTCAAGAGAAAATTCATGTCATGAGGGCAGCTAAAGATACGGAGCGCGTTCAAGCTATCGCTCAAAATGTTCCTTTGTCAGATATGGATTATGTTGATGTCAGTCAGTATAAGGTCGATCAATTTGACGAAGACTAACTTCATTTAGTCCCCAAAAGATCAGCTTGGTCTTTTGGGTTATCGAAACGTAAGAGGTTGATTTGAATATAGGAAGGGTTCCTCATGTCAAAAATTATTGCTTTTGGTGAAATGATGCTCCGCTTGTCTCCGCCGCAACACCAAACCTTGACGCAGGCGACGACCTTAGATTGCCAGTTTGGGGGATCGGAGTTGAATGTCCTGTCAACCCTGGGACAGCTAGGATATTCAGTGTCTTTGGTGAGCGCTATTCCTGAAAATGATGTAGGCCACATGGCAGAGTCTTTCTTGTTCACGCATCAGATTGGTCAGGAATATATGGTGAAATCGGGAGAACGACTAGGAATATATTATTACCAGAAGGGGTTCTCTTTGCGTTCGAGCCGTGTGCTCTATGACCGGAAATATTCCGCCTTTTATGAGTCTAAGTTGTCCGATTATGACTTAGAGGCTATCTGTGAGGATATGGGCTGGCTACATATCAGCGGGATTACAGTCGCTCTCAATCCTGAAATCTATGCGATAGCGCTAGCTTTGATGACCAGAGCCAAGGCTAAAGGCATTCCAATTTCCTTTGACCTCAACTACCGAGAAAGTCTTTGGGAATCTTTTGAAGAGGCCCGAATCGCTCTATCTAAGTTGGTTGCTCTGGCGGACGTCTGCATCGGTCTAGAACCCCTCTCTCTTCCAACGCGAGAAGGCAGAGACTTAAAAGATGTCCTTGGTTTTACCAGACCTTATCGGAATCGTGAGCTGTTAGAACAGGTTCTTAAAGAAACCGCGGATCGCTATGCGCTTAAAACAATTGCTTTTACCGAGCGAGAAATTGGTGCGACCAATGAATACATCCTCAAGGCCTATCTTTACGATGGGGAAAACCACCAGTTATATGAGACAGATCGGGAATCCATTCAGGTCTTAGACCGTGTTGGAACAGGGGATGCCTTTACAGCAGGAATCATTTACGGTTTACTAGAAGGTCTGCCTAATCAAGCCGTTCTAGAGACGGCTATGGCGAGTTTTAAATTCAAACATACAATCGAAGGAGACATCAATATCGTCACGAAGAAAGATATTGACCAGTTAATGAGCAAGGGTGCTCAGGATATTAAACGATAGGAGAAAAAAGATGCTATACCCACAATTATCTGCAAAGCGTAAAGTCTATGACCTCAATGGCCTTTGGCAATTTAAGCAAGGGAACTATGCGCCCAATGGTCAAAATCGCCTGTCTGATGATCCAGAAAGTGAGTTAATGGTGGTGCCGACTTCCTTTAACGATGTTTTAGTGGATAAGGACAAACGCTTGTTTATTGGGGATAACTGGTATGAGCGCGTGATTGACTTACCTGAAATCGCGGAGGACGAAGAGGCTGTTCTCCGATTTGGCTCAGTGACTCATCAGGCGAAGGTCTACCTCAATGGTCGTCTGGCAGGTGAGCACAAGGGTGGCTTTACGCCCTTTGAAGTGGTTTTGACAGAGAAAGATTTGGCTGAAAAACCATTGGTATTAAGTGTTTGTGCCAACAATGAATTAAACTACACCACCCTTCCTGTTGGGAATTATCTAGAAAAGAAGATGCCAGATGGCCGCATCAAAAAAGTTGTTAAGGAAAACTTTGACTTCTTTAATTATGCTGGTATTCATCGACCAGTGAAACTCTATACACGTCCTAAGCATCATATTGAAGATATTATTGTCCAGTATGAGTTATCTGATGATTTAAAGAGTGCTGAGGTGATGGTCAAGGTTGAGGCTGGTGCAGTCTCTAAAGTGGTCGTTAGCATTTTAGATGAGACAGGCAAAGTCCTTGCCCAAGGAGCTCCTGATCAAGCACTTGTTTTAGAATCTGTGACCTTGTGGCAACCATTGAAAGCTTACCTTTATACCTGCCGGGTTGAGCTCTTTGATGGTGACAAGTTAGTCGATCGTTATGATGAAGCCTTTGGTATCCGTAAAGTGGAAGTCAAAAATGCTCAGTTTTTGATTAATGATCAACCGTTCTACTTTAAAGGTTTTGGCAAGCATGAAGACACCTATATTAACGGTCGTGGGCTCAATGAAGCCGCTAACTTAATGGATTTGAACCTGTTGAAGGACATAGGAGCTAATTCCTTTAGAACCTCCCATTACCCTTATTCTGAGGAAATGATGCGCTTGGCGGATCGTATGGGGATTGTGGTGATTGATGAAGTGCCAGCAGTCGGCCTCTTCCAAAATTTCACAGCAGCGTTAGATCTTTTGGGGGATAAGGCTGAACCGGATAATACTTGGACTGTTATGAAAACCAAAGAGGCTCATGAAGCAGTGATTCGAGAACTGGTCAAACGCGATAAAAACCATGCCTGCGTGGTCATGTGGGTTGTGGCTAATGAACCTTCTTCCCACGAAGCAGGAGCTAGGGAGTACTTTGAATCGCTTATCCAGCTCTATCGTGACTTAGACCAGCAAAAACGTCCGGTCACTCTTGTTAATATCATGATGGCTATGCCAGGGAAAGACCTAGTTGCCGATTTGATTGATGTTATCTGTCTCAATCGCTATTATGGTTGGTACAAGGATCATGCGGAGTTAGAGGATGCCAAGGTCCATTTGAAGCAAGAGTTAGAGGACTGGCACCGTCTTTACCCAGATAAGCCAATCATGTTTACCGAGTATGGTGCGGATACGTTACCGGGTTACCATTCCCTTTGGGATATCCCTTATACCGAAGAATACCAGTGCGATTATTATAAGGCCAATCACGAGGTCTTCGATAGTCTGCCGTACTTTGTGGGAGAACAGGTTTGGAATTTTGCGGACTTTGAGACCAATGTGAGCTTAATTCGGGTCAAAGGGAATCATAAGGGACTCTTTAGTCGCAATCGTGATCCCAAGCAAGTGGTTCGCCTCTTTAAGGAGCGTTGGACAGCTATTCCAAATTTGGGATATAAGCCTTAAGGCTCGTGATTTTATCGATTTTCTAGTTTAAAATGTCGAAAAAATTCGCTATAATAACAGTAAAGGAGATCGATATGAAAAAAACTAGTCAACCCTTAGCAGAAATGGCCGCAGAACGTTTGGTCCAGTATATTGTAGAGCACCAATTGGAAACGGGGAGTCGCTTGCCTAACGAGTATGTCTTGGCGGAGATTTTAGAGGTTGGCCGTAGTACCGTTCGTGAGGCAGTCCGCCGGTTGGCTGCACGCAATATCCTCGAAGTCCGCCAAGGTTCAGGAACTTATATTAGTGGCAAAAAAGGGGTAGCTGACGACCCGCTCGGATTTACCTTTATTAAGGATACCACAAAGCTGACGCATGACTTGTTTGAGATTCGTCTCTTGTTGGAACCTCGGGTAGCAGCCAAGGCTGCCCAATACGCTACAGAACAAGATTGTCTGATGTTAGAGGAAATTGTTCAGGCTATTGAGCAGTCTTATGATGAAGGGACAGACGATCATGTCCAGTTGGATGTCCAACTCCATGCTCGGCTGGCTAAGATGAGCGGTAACCTAGCATTGGATAGTTTGTTGCCTGTGATCCACCAATCCATTAGCCTGATTAACAGTGATTTTCAAGGCAAAGATTTGCGAGAAGATAGCCGGGTGGCTCACCGGAGTATTCTGCAGGCAGTTCAAGAACGAGATAGTGTCAAAGCCTATGACGCCATGCTCAGGCATATTTTAGCAGTCAGTGCTAATTTTGAAATGGAATCGTGACAAGGTTCGGAAAACATTAAGAATAGACATTTGTAGAAACAGTTTGCTGAGATTCGTCCATTTGGTTCTGCTCTAGGGAGGTGTTTGAAGTATTGGCCGGATGCTAAAAAACAAGTAACCAAAGGGTCGGTGAAGAGGACATCATCAGCTGTGAACACAGATTCTGAATGTTTGGTTCAGTCATAACGATAGATTAATGAAATAACGTGTATAATCAAAGTTTTAATCCTTTGATTGTACGCGTTTTTTGTCTGGTCTCTTTGCCTTGGTGAACTTTTGAAAATGGGCCTTAGAAGGCAATCCAGCTAGAACAAAAAAACAAGGGATACAACTCAAAATACTATAAAGCATTAAAAAGTGTATATGCCAGAGTATTTATCTGATGATTTTTGGCTTATTTATCTAATTTTTAAGAAAAAATCAAAATAAGCTTGACAATTCATCCGATGAATAATAGAATAGAATCATAAGAAAACGTTTACTTAAATATAACTCAACCCTTTAGGGCAAGTGAGGATTGAGTTAGAACTTGCCTAAAAATTAAGTTTTCAGACTGGGATAAAGCTATCGAAAGTCTAGAACATCGACCATTCATTTTAAGGAGTTTCGGATGCAAACAACAGGTATTCATCGTGCGAAGTCTTGGCAGATTGCTCTCTTCGCTCTTAACAACACTTCCACCAACCTTTGGCTATTCTTTATGAACTTTATTGCTTATTACATGACAGGCTATGTCGGAGTAGGGGTTGTCTTGGCTTCTAGTATCATCATGGGGATGAGAATCTGGGATGCGGTGACAGACCCTATCA
The DNA here is from genome assembly GCF_012396585.1 of Streptococcus ovuberis. Lineage (GTDB taxonomy): Bacteria > Bacillota > Bacilli > Lactobacillales > Streptococcaceae > Streptococcus > Streptococcus ovuberis. Next base: position 237,560 of record NZ_JAAXPR010000001.1, on the reverse strand, counting down.
TTGGCTATTTTGTCGATAAAACCGATGGTCAATTTGGGAAAAATCGTCCCTTTATGATAGTTGGGAACCTTATTTTGACCCTGACGACATTCTTGCTGGTTTTTACGACCCACAAGTTGCCTGAAGCGGCACGTTTGCCATACTTCATTGCCATTTACGCCCTCTACATCATCGGTTATACCTTCCAGACAGTAGTGACGAAGTCAGCTCAGACTGCCTTGACTAACGATCCTGAGCAACGTCCGACTTTCGGGATTTATGATGGTATTTACAATACCATTATGTTTGCTTCCTTACCTGTTTTAGTGTCCAATGTCCTGGTACCTAAGCATGGAGGCTTCACCGTTGAAATGTTCCAGGAGTATTGGTTTTATATAGCACCGACAGCCTTTCTCTTTACTTGGTTAGCCGTTTTAGGGATAGCTAGTAAGGATAGGCATGAGTACTTTGGTACAGGTAAACCTGTTAAGGTGACTTTTAAGGACTACTGGGAAGTCTTGAAAAATAATCGTGGGATTCAAATGTTGGTCTTTGCTGCTTCAACCGACAAGATTGCTATGCAAATCAAGTCTAATGCGACCGTTCTAGTGATCCTCTATGCTATTGTTGCTGGTAATTATGGCCTCCAAGGGGCGGTTGCTGGCTATACGACCATTCCTACAATCTTGCTTATGATTTTGGGGGTTCGCTTTGTGGCGACGCGTATGGGACAGAAAAAAGCGCTGTTGCTCGGTTCATGGGGTGGTATCTTGACCAATGCTGCTCTCTTTGCTCTCTTTTATCTTGCAGACCCAAAGACCCTAAGCTTTCCGGGTATGGAAGGGTTTAACGGTTTGACCTTCTTTACCATTGCTTTTCTTTTCCTTTGGATATTGGAAAGTGGCTTCCGGTCTTTAGCAGGAACGATGGTGATTCCGATGACAGCGGACTGTGCAGACTATGAAGTTTATCGCTCGGGGCGTTATGTGCCGGGACTTATGGGCACTCTTTTTTCATCAGTTGATAAGATAGTGTCGTCATTTGCGACAACGATTGTTGGTGTTCTCTGTAGCACTATTGGTTTTACAGAGCAACTACCTACCGTTGACACGCCATTTAGCCCAGAATTGAAATTTATCGGTCTTTTCTTGGTGTTTGGTATGATGGTTTTGGGCAATATCTGCAATATTATTGCGATGAAATTTTATCCGTTGACTAAGGAAAAAATGGTTGACATTCAAGGTGAAATTGCTCGGATTAAATCAGAACAAGTTGATTAAACCCATAAAGGAGTTAGTGGCGTATCTTGGCCGCAAGCTCCTTTGTTATTTATCCAAAATCGCCATAAATTATCTGATGAATTAATGGTTTTTTTAAAATTTTTAAAAAAAACTATTAAAATACTTGAAAAATCATCTGATGAATGATAGAATAATTTTAAAGAAATCGCTTTCTGATTTGAAATGCAAAAGGAGTTCATATGCTAGAACAATTAAAACGTAATTATGCTTTTGCCGTTATCCGTGGAAAAACTGCGGAGGATGCCTTGGAGATAGCTCGTCACGCGATTATTGGTGGTATCAAAAACATTGAAGTTACTTATTCCACACCAGATGCGAGTCGTGTGATCAAGACCCTCGTAGACGAATATTCATCAGATGATACGGTAGTGATTGGAGCTGGAACGGTGATGACCAAAGCTTTAGCAGAAGAAGCCCTAGCAGCGGGTGCCCAATTTCTGGTTAGTCCTCATTTCTCAGCTGAGATTCAGGAGATTGCTAAGGAGGCTGGGAATCTTTATTTTCCAGGTTGCGCAACGGTTACTGAGATTGTCACTGCTATGGAAGCGGGGTGTTCCATCATCAAGCTCTTCCCGGGTGGTAGCCTAGGTCCTCATTTTATCAAGGACATCCACGGGCCAATCCCAGATGTCGCTCTCATGCCGTCTGGCGGTGTGTCGATTGAGAATGTGGCTGCTTGGAAGGCGGCCGGAGCTTGTGCAGTAGGTGTTGGGTCAGCCCTCAGTGCTAAGGTCGCGACAGAAGGCTACAGCAGTGTCACAGCGTTTGCCAAGGCCTTTATGGCAGCAGTGGAGGGATAACATGGCTTTTAACGATCAAGACTTTATGTTGCGTGGTCAGGCTGCTAAAAGGCTCTATGAGATTGCCAAGGACATGCCTATTTATGATTTCCATTGCCATCTGGATCCAAGAGCCATTTTTGAAGACAAGCCTTACGACAATATTGTGGACTTGTGGCTGGATGGAGACCACTACAAGTGGCGTCTGATGCGGGCAAACGGGGTATCAGAAGAGCTGATCACAGGCTCTGCGCCTAAGGCGGAAAAGTTCCGTGTTTGGATTGAGACGGTGAGCCGTGCCTTTGGGAACCCGCTTTACCACTGGAGCCATTTGGAGCTCAAAACCGTTTTTGGGATTGATGAGGTGATTAAGGCTGAGAACTGGGAAAGTCTCTATGAGCGTTTAAATGCTAAATTAGCGACAGGAAGCATCACGCCTCGCTCCCTCTTAAAATTGTCTGATGTCCGCTTTGTTGGCACGACGGACCATCCGCTAGACGATTTGGAATGGCATCAGAAGATTGCGGCTGATGAGACGATTGCTGTTCGCGTCGCTCCGACCTTTAGACCGGATGAGGTCTTTGTGGCACATGCCAATTTTACTTCTTTCATTGGAGCGCTTGCCGATAAGACAGGTCAGGTCATTCTGACGTTTGAAGAGTTGGTAGAGGCCCTTGATCAACGAATCGCTTATTTTGCAGCTCAAGGCTGCCGAGCATCGGATATTAGCTTTGGCGCTGTGCAGTTTCTGGAGACAACTAAAGACCAATTAAACGCGATTCTCAAGAAGGCTCTGGCTGGTCAAGAGTTGACAGAATTGGAAAAAAACCAATGGCAATCGGGCATCTTCTTGGAACTCTGCAAGCTTTACCATAAGCATGGTTTGGTGACCCAAGTCCACTTTGGTGCTGTTCGCAATAGCCATAGTCGCCTGTATGCTAAGCTAGGAGCTGACAGTGGTTTTGATTCCATGGGAGACCAGATTGCTCTGGCCGATCACCTCAATCGTTTCTTGGACGCTTTATCCAAGGAAGATCAATTGCCCAAAATGATCTGGTACACCCTCAATCCAACCTATAACAGTATTTTGGCCAACACGTTAGCGAATTTCCAAGCCAATGAGGAAGGGACGAAGAGTCAGTTACAATTCGGAGCAGGTTGGTGGTTCAATGATACCAAGACAGGGATGTTGGATCAGATGACCCATTATGCAGAACAGGGCCTCTTGGCTAATTTTATCGGGATGTTGACCGATTCTCGGAGCTTTATGTCCTTCCAGCGCCATGATTATTTCCGACGCATTTTGGCGAGTTTGATTGGAAAATGGGTAGATGATGAAGACATTCCGAATGATCTTGAGTTATTGAAGCCATTCGTTGAAGGGATCTGTTTCACGAATGCTGAAACCTTTTTTGGAAACTAATTTAAAGGAGTAGTGTGACCTATGAAAATGTCTTTTCGCTGGTACGGGAAAACAGACCCCGTCACCTTAGAAGAAATCAAAGCGATCCCTGGTATGCAAGGGATTGTCACTGCTGTGTATGATGTGCCGGTTGGGCAGGCTTGGCCTTTGGAGAATATTTTGGAGCTCAAGAGACAGGTGGAGGATGCAGGACTTGAAATCACCGTTATCGAGTCTATCCCTGTCCATGAGGACATCAAGCAAGGCAAGCCTAATCGTGACGAGTTGATTGAACATTACAAAACCTCAATTGAGAATGTCGGAAAAGCAGGGATTCCAGTGGTTTGTTATAACTTTATGCCAGTCTTTGACTGGACCCGCTCAGACCTTCATCACCCACTGCCAGATGGCAGTACCTCATTAGCTTTCTTGAAGACGGATTTGGACGGAGTTGATCCGGTTGCGGATGATTTGAATTTGCCAGGGTGGGATTCCTCTTATTCTAAGGAAGAAATGAAGGCGATCATTGAGAACTACCGGGAAAACATTTCAGAAGAAGATCTCTGGGAGAACTTGGCTTACTTCATTAAAGCTATTATGCCGACAGCTGAGGCTGCTGGGGTGAAGATGGCCATTCACCCAGATGACCCACCGTATGGCATCTTTGGGCTTCCTCGGATTATCACAGGGCTCAAGGCGGTAGAACGTTTCCTTGATCTGTACGATTCGCCAAACAATGGGATTACCATGTGTGTTGGGTCTTATGCATCCGATCCAGCCAATGATGTGCTAGCGATTCAGGAATATGCCTTGAAACGAAATCGCATTAATTTCATGCATACCCGCAATGTGACCGCAGGAGATTGGGGCTTCCAAGAAACAGCTCACCTGTCCCAAGCAGGGGACATCGACATGAATGCGGTGGTGAAACTCTTGGTGGATTATGATTGGCAGGGGGCGCTCCGTCCAGACCATGGCCGCCGGATCTGGGGTGACCAGACCAAGACCCCGGGTTATGGCCTTTACGACCGTGCTTTAGGTGCGACTTATTTCAATGGCCTCTACGAAGCCAATATGCGCGCTGCAGGCAAGACGCCAGACTTTGGAATCAATGCCAAAACAGTCGGAGATAAGTAGTGAGGCATCAGCTGCGGTAGGGAATGTGACCACACCAAAGCGTAATGTGAGTAAGGAGTTAAAACTCCTGATTTAGAAAGAGAAGTAAATCATCGTTTGATACTGTCGTATGACGAGCGGGTTAGGTTTTTTAATGAACTGTGTTCGGTGAACAGAAAGATTGGAGTAAAACATGTCAAAAGTTATTGCGTTTAAAGAGAAAGTGGTTGTGATAACCGGTGCCGGTGGTGTGCTTTGTGGCTTCTTTGCTAAAGAATTTGCCAAAGCTGGCGCTAAAGTTGCTCTACTTGACCTTAATCAAGAAGCAGCTCAAAAATTTGCAGATGAGATTACTGCTGAAGGAGGTATAGCTAAAGCCTATAAAGCTAACGTTCTTGAGAAAGAAAACTTGGAAGAAGTGCGTAAAGCTGTGCTTGCAGACCTCGGACCTACCGATATTCTGATCAACGGTGCTGGCGGAAATAATCCAAAAGCAACAACGGATAATGAATTTCATGCCACAGACTTGCCAGAAGGAACAAAAACATTCTTTGATTTAGATAAGTCTGGAATTGAATTTGTTTTCAATCTCAATTACCTTGGAACGCTTTTACCAACACAAGTATTTGCGCAAGATATGGTTGGACGCCCTGGCGCAAACATCATCAATATTTCAAGTATGAATGCTTACACACCATTGACAAAAATTCCAGCTTACTCAGGAGCAAAAGCTGCAATTTCTAACTTTACCCAATGGTTAGCGGTTCACTTCTCGCAAGTTGGTATTCGTTGCAATGCCATTGCACCAGGTTTCTTAGTAAGTAATCAAAATCGCGCTCTGCTATTTAATGAAGATGGCACACCATCAGCCCGTGCGGAGAAAATTTTGCGCAATACGCCAATGGGACGTTTCGGAGAAGCAGAAGAATTGGTTGGAGGAATCTTCTTCTTGGCTGATGAAAATCTTGCTAGCTTCGTGAATGGGGTTGTTCTTCCAATTGATGGAGGCTTCTCAGCTTATTCAGGGGTGTAATGGTTGTGATTATCACAAGATAGGGAAGGTTAGTTGGTCTACTCGTTCGAGGCCTGTTGATACAGCAGGAGCAGTGGTTACCAGCTAACCTTACCCATTGAGAGAAAGGACGAAAGGTATGGAACAGTTACACTTACAATCAAAAGGTTTAAAAGCCCTTCATGAGACTAATCCGCTCTTGGTATCTTACAATATTGAGTTTGCTGAAGTGACTGGAGGTACTTTTTGGAAGGCTTATTCGCCTGAGGAAATTGCAGGTACTAAGGAGTTTGATGTAGAGCCGACAGGCGAAGGCATTACGGCCATGTACAAGGATTTGATGCAGTATTATGATCCGATTGACCTGTCCAATGAGAAGCTCCGCTATTTAGCCAAAGAACTGGGTGAAGCCTGGATTCGCGTGTCAGGAACCTGGGCGACTAAGACCTACTATGATTTTGATGGTAGTACAGGTGGCCAGGTACCAGAGGGGTATCTGAATCTCCTCACTAAGGAGCAGTGGTTGGGTGTCTTGGACTTTGTCAAGGCTGTTGGGGGACACCTTATGGTGTCATTAGCCAACTGTCCTGGGCTTCATTCGGCGGAGGAACCCTGGCATCCCGAACAAGCTGAGCAACTCTTTGCCCTTAGTCAGAGTTATGGGGTACCAATTGAGGCGGTAGAGTTTACCAATGAGCCGAACATGATGGAGGAGACTGGTTTTCCAAAAGGGTATACCGCAGCCCATTATCGCAGGGATCATGACCTCTTCTTTGCCTGGTTAGGTGAGCACTATCCAGACTGTCTTAAAGTAGGCCCAAGTACCACTGGTGGGGATAATGTCGTCTTTGGTAAGCCAGATGCGACAGGGACAGGTGGAGTAGAGCAGTTGGTTGGTGAGGTGGCTAACTGTGAAGACCTCTTGGAAGGGACAAGTGAGGACTTAGATGTCTTTTCGTACCACTATTACAATGGGGTGTCAGAACGCTTAGCTCCTGTTCTACCAAGTGGTCACTGGTCAGCTGAGGAGGCCTTGTCAGAGGATTATCTGGCTGTTGCTGGCAATTTCTGTCAAACTTATCTACCGCTACGAGATCGTTTTGTGCCCGGAGCAGAGATGTGGGTGACGGAGTCGGGGGATGCTGGCGGCGGTGGCAATACATGGGCTTCAACTTATCTGGATGTTCCACGGACCCTCAATGAATTGGGAACCTTTGCTAGCCTGACCAAGGGGGTTATTTTCCACAATACCTTGGCAGCTTCTGATTATGGTTTCTTGGAGCGGGTGGTCTTTACCCCACGGCCAAATTACTTTGCTGTGCTTCTTTGGAATCGCTTGATGGGAGAACAGGTCTTTGCCAGTGGAGAGCCTATCCGAGAAGGCGCACATGTTTTTGTTCACTCTCGTCAAGACGGCAAGGCAGGCTACGCCTACCTGATTGTCAATAACTCAGAGACGGCAACGACAAGTGTGACCTTGCCGACTGCAGCAGACCTTTACCTGCTTGCCCCTGCTGAGGGGAATCCCCGTTCGTCTGTCATGACCTTGAATGGACAGGTCTTGCAGTTAACGAATTCTGAGTGCTTGCCAGAGTTATCGGCTGTCAGACAGTCTGCAGGAGAGGTGGAGTTGCCACCGATTAGCTGTGCCTTTATCCTAGTTGATGCCGACTAAGCAAATCATTCGAATAAGGAGAACACTGTGACAAAACAAACAACCTATCTTTTCTGTGTGGATTCGGATGGCTGTGCCATGGATACCATGACTTACAAGCACGAGCTTTTCTTTGGTCCTTTAATAGCGAAGCATTTTTCGATTGCAGATCCTGAAAATTTTCAAAAGCATTGGGAGACGTTGAACCTTTATTCACGGACACGGGGCGTCAACCGTTTTACGGGATTGGTCATGGCCCTTCAATCAGCAGGACTATCAGACATTGATCATTTAGTCGCATGGGCTGAAACAACGGATTCACTCTCTAATGCTTCGCTGGAAAAGGCTATTGAAAAAGAGGCGTCAGCTGATTTAGAAAAGGCTCTTGCCTGGTCTAATGATGTGAATCGCCATATCAAAGCTTACGAGGGTGAGGCGCTCGCTTTTCCCAATGCCAGAGAAGGGCTGAAAAAACTCAGCCAGCTGGGCCAGGTCTATGTGGTCAGTTCTGCCAACCGTGAAGCAGTGGAAGAAGAATGGCATGAGCAGGGATTGATGCCCTATGTGACAGACCTCTACTGTCAAGACCGCGGGAAGAAGGAAGATGTCTTGGCACAGTTGCTTGATAAGGTTGAGTCACCGAGTCAGATTTTAATGATTGGTGATTCCCCAGGTGATTGTTATGCAGCTGAACAAAATGATGTTAGTTTCTACCCGATTATCGTGGGAGAAGAGGCGACGTCTTGGTCAGATTTGATGAGTATGGAAGCGGAAAACTTTGTAGCTGGGTGTTATGATGAAGCAGCTTACAAGGAACGTTTTTGGAAAAACCTAGAGTAAGGAGAAGAACATGACAAACCTAGTTGATTTAAGAAAAAAGCCCTACAACTTGGATGACCAAGCTGTTGAATGGGTGGAAGAAACCATTGCGAATATGACCTTAGAGGAGAAAATCGGTCAGCTTTTTGTCAATATGGGAAGTCTTCGGACAGAAGAATACTTGACTGGGGTGCTCGATGATTATAAAATTGGAGCTGTCCGCTATGCACCGGGGCCAGCAACAGATATTTGGGAGCAGAATTACATTCTCCAAACCAAGTCAAAAATCCCTTTATTAATTGCAGCCAATACCGAATCGGGTGGTAATGGAGCTGTGACAGATGGGACTAAGATTGGTGATGAGGTCAAGATTGCAGCCACCAATGATCCTAAATATGCTTATGAGTTGGGACGTATTGCTGGTCTAGAAGCATCAGCAGTCGGCTGCAATGCATCGTTTGCGCCGATTATGGATTTGAGTCGCAACTGGCGCAACCCCATCATCGCCAACCGTACTTGGGGGGCTGATGTTGACCAAGTCATTGAACTCTCCAAAGAATACATGCGTGGTATTATGCAGCATGGGATCATTCCTTTTGCTAAACATTTTCCTGGAGATGGGATTGATGAACGTGACCATCACTTGTCTTACGCTTCAAATCCCATGAATAAGTCAGAATGGATGGAAACCTTTGGTCGTATTTATGGAGAAATGGCTGAAGCTGGTTTGCCTGGTATCATGGCAGGGCATATTCATCTCCCGAATGTTGAGAAGGAAATGCATCCTGATCGAGACTTGGATGAGATGTTACCGGCTTCACTCAATAAAACCTTGCTGGATGAACTTTTGCGTGGGGAGTTGGGCTATAATGGCGCTATCGTAACCGATGCGTCGCATATGGTAGCCATGACAGCTTCTATGCCAAGGCGCGAGTTGTTGCCGACAGCTATCGAGGCAGGGTGTGACCTCTTCCTCTTCTTTAATGATCCAGATGAAGACTTGCAGTGGATGAAGGAAGGTTACGAAAACGGCCTCCTCTCAGACGAACGTTTGCACGACGCCCTCCGTCGTACCCTAGGCCTAAAAGCCAAGCTAGGTCTCCATACTTTTGAAGGCCGTCGCGAGGCAATCATGTTGCCTAAGGAGGAGGCTCTGAAGCTTATTGCGACCGCTGAAGCGGCAGAAATCGCTGCAGAAGTAGCAGACAAGGCAATCACGCTGGTCAAGGCAAAAGAAGAAGGCATTTTCCCAGTGACTCCGGAACGCTACAAGCGGATTTTACTGGTTGAAGTTGATGGTTACAAGGGTGGCTTTGGTGCCCTGATTAATTCTGGTAAAAAGCGCGCTTCAGATACCTTGAAGGAGGTATTGGAAGCACGGGGGCATGAGGTCTCTATCTGGGAAAACACAGAAGAACGCATCAAAAAGCTTCCAGAAAATGAGCGCCCTGCGGCCATTCAAAATGTCTATGCCTCCAAACGTCCGATTGCTCAGATTACGGATCATTATGATCTGATCATCAATCTGGTTGATGTTAACTCTGGAGGAACCACCCAACGGATTATTTGGCCTGCTGCTAAAGGGACACCGGATCAACCTTTCTATGTTCATGAAGTACCGACAATCGTGGTCTCCGTTCAACACCCATTCGCGTTGGCGGACATGCCACAGGTCGGGACCTACATCAATGCTTACGATGGCCTGCCAAGCACGATTGAAGCCTTGGTTGCCAAGCTGGCTGGGGAATCAGAATTTACGGGTGTCTCGCCAGTTGACGCGTTCTGCGGTCTGATAGATACCCAGATTTGGCGGAAACCAAGTGTACCAAGAACAACTCAAAACTAACTTGATAAAACCTCCTTTATAAAATACAGTTAATCCAAAAATCCTCCGCAGAACATCTAACCTGTGGAGGATTTTGGGTATAGATTTGTCCTCTGATACTGGTCAGTACACTATATGGCAAGTAAGTTTTTGTAGTCTCACTATGAAGCAGCTGGTAACGAGGTTGTCCCTGTTTCATGGTATGTACAGTCAAACCTCAAAGTGCGCTATTTACAGATTTTAAATAACATGAATCTGCCTTGTGTTTGCTTTGGTTGAAGAGTATCCGTACTATTAGATGACCATCCATCTCTGAGTGAGTCGGTAGTCAGGGAGTCCCTATTTTTAAGCCATATAGCAAGCCAAAATAGCTTTGAAGAGGCCATTATGAGTATAAAGTTTTTCTAACGTGAAGCTACAGAAAAAAAACCACCAGCTATGCTGATGGTTGAGGGAGGCTCTTACTTAGCGAGAGACGCGACGGCGAGCTGCTTTCTTACGGTTTTCTTCGATGAAGGCTGCTTTTTCTTCTTCGGGTTGAATCACTTTTTTGTTAAATGTGTAGACAGCCCCTGCCACAGCTGCAACTGTACCAGCGACACCTGCTGCAAGACCTTTGATAAAACTATTTTTAGCCATGAGCATTCTCCTTTCGTTTCGATGAATGGTCATTTGGCCAGTTCTGGTGAACGGACGTTTGAATGACCCACATCTTGTGTTATAATAAATAATAGCGAAAAAATGGTTAATTTTCAAGGAAAAAGATGAAAAAAAAAGTTATAGTTGTGTTAGGGCCAACAGCTGTCGGAAAAACGGCTCTGGGGATTGAACTCGCTCAGCGCTATGGAGGTGAAATTATCTCAGGAGACAGTCAGCAGGTCTATCGAGGGCTTGATATAGGAACAGCCAAGGCGACTAGTGAAGAACAAGCTGCAGCCAAGCATCACTTGATTGATGTCCGTGAGGTGACACAGACTTACTCGGCCTATGAGTTTTGCCAAGAGGCCAAACAGGCTATTGAAGTGATCAACTGCTCTGGCAAGATTCCCTTGATTGTAGGTGGGACTGGGCTTTACTTGCAAAGTTTGCTAGAAGGGTACCATCTCGGTGGGGAGGTTGATCAGGCCCAAGTGTTAGCTTATCGAGCTCTTCTGGAACAAGAAAGCGATGTTTCTTTACTAGCGCTTTTAGAAAAGGAGTCGGTGCAGCTGGAACAGTTTAGCCGCAGGCGAGCGATCCGTGCTCTGGAACTAGCTAAATTTGGTAAGGATTTGGCTAATGAAGAGCCACCTTACGATTACCTCTTAATTGGATTGACAGATGAGCGAGAGAGGCTTTACGATCGGATTAACCAGCGGGTCGATCGGATGGTTGAGGAGGGGCTTTTGACAGAAGCGGAGTGGTTGTACAGGCATCACCCGACGGTCCAAGCAACGCGAGGGATTGGCTATAAGGAACTTTTTCCTTATTTTGCAGGAGAACTTTCGTTGCAAGAAGCTTTGGACCAGCTCAAGCAAAACAGTCGTCGGTTTGCTAAAAGGCAGTTGACTTGGTTTAAAAACCGTATGCAGGTTTCGTTTTATGAAGTTGGGACAGCTGACTTTAAGGAGCGGGTTTATAGGGCAGTGGAGACATTTTTAACCGATGAAGCAAGGGAGGAAAGTCATGATTGAAACCCAAAAAGGACAAGAACGTGTTCTTCTCGTTGGGGTTGACCTGCAGGAGTCAGACCACTTTGCTATGTCCATGCAGGAGCTGGAAAGTCTTGCTAAAACAGCAGGAGCAAAGGTCAAAGGAAAAGTGGTGCAAAAGAGAGAGCGCTATGACAGCAAGACCTTTGTTGGCTCAGGGAAATTGGAAGAAATTGCCGAGTGGATAGAGGCTGAGGAAGTTGATACGGTCATCGTTAATAATCGCCTTACGCCACGTCAAAATAGCAATTTAGAAGCCATTCTAGGCGTTAAGGTGATTGACCGGATGCAGCTGATCTTGGATATTTTTGCCCTGAGGGCGCGTAGCCATGAAGGAAAACTTCAGGTCCATCTAGCTCAACTGAAATATATGCTTCCTCGCTTGGTTGGTCAAGGGATTATGCTCAGCCGACAGGCTGGGGGAATTGGGAGTAGAGGTCCCGGCGAGAGCCAATTGGAGTTGAATCGGCGTTCCATTCGAAACCAGATACATGATATTGAGCGTCAGCTTAAGGGCGTTGAGAAGACGCGGACGCGGATTAGGGAAAAGCGCTTGTCGTCTGGAATCTTTAAGGTTGGGTTGATTGGCTACACCAATGCAGGGAAGTCGACCATTATGAATGTGCTTAGCCGTAAGGCACATTATGAGGCTGATGAGCTCTTTGCGACGCTGGATGCGACAACTAAGCAAGTCCAGCTGGCAGACCAGTTTCAGATGACCCTGACAGATACGGTTGGGTTTATTCAGGACTTGCCAACCGAGTTAGTTTCGAGCTTTAAATCAACCTTAGAAGAAAGCCGCAATGTGGATTTGCTTCTCCATGTTATTGACGCTTCTGATTTTGACCATGCCAGGCAAGAAGAGGTCGTCTTAAAGATTTTGGAAGAGTTGGATATGTTGGAAATCCCTCGGATGACGCTCTACAATAAGGCAGACTTGGTTGAGGAATTTATCCCGACCCTGACACCCCATGTTTTATTGTCAGCCAAGTCTGCTAGTGCGAAGCAGGATTTGCAAGAAGCGATTCAGCAAAAAATTAAGGACTTATCTGAACCTTTCAACTTGCTAGTCCCTTTTTCAAAATCCTATTTACTTCATGAGTTAACCCAATTTGCTCTCATAGAAGAAAGCCAATTGACGGAAGAAGGGGAGCACATTTCAGGCTATATCCTTCCTGAGAATCGCTGGCGTCTGGAGGTGTTTTATGATGGAGCTACTTGATTTAGCCTTGACATATGGCGGCTTTACAAGTCTAGATAAGGCTTATCTCAGCCAGCTTTTTCAAGGGTTATCAGAGGCTGAGTGTTTGCGTTTGATTACCCCACCGCCCAGTGTTTTGAACGCCTACTTTGCAGAGACCTACGAAAAGCAAGGACCTGAGGCGGCGACTGCCTACTTCTTCCAAGTCAGTCAGGCCTTGGGCCTCTTTCAAACCGCCCCTAGCTTTGAAGAAAAAAAGCCCTTTATCCGTCTCAATCTCCTTGGAAAATCCTATGGGTTTTGTTATGAGAACGACCAGGAGGTTGCGGTGGTTTTTCCGGAAATAGCTGAGCAGATGACTGATATAGACTTGTTGGAGTTGGCCCAGATTTTTCCGCATTATCAGGTTTATCAAGAAAAAGGAAAGATTAAGATGTCGCCCCTTTGTTTGGAAGACGAGGTGGTAGAGGTTATTGTTTTAGATCAATCGGTCTCTCTTCTAGCCGAAGCTCACAAGTTGGTTTCAGGTGCCGTTCGTCTCTCTAGTTTCAACCGTGACGATCTTTTGGCACTGATCGATCATTTTCCTCAAAGGAAACCTTATTACGCTTATGCCAATCGGCAATTTAAGGTCTACCTTGTTTAGATTTAGAAAGAAGTTTATTACCCACTATGCAAATTCAATTTTTAGGCACCTCAGCTGGTCAGCCGTCCAAAATGCGAAACGTCTCTAGTCTAGCACTCAAGCTCTTGGATGAAATCAATGAGATTTGGCTCTTTGATTGCGGCGAAGGGACGCAAAATCGTATCTTAGAAACCACTATTCGCCCGCGTAAGGTAACTAAGATTTTCATTACTCACCTGCATGGTGATCATATTTTTGGCTTGCCAGGTTTTCTGGCCAGCCGTTCCTTTCAGGCGAATGAGGAACAAACAGATTTGACTATTTATGGGCCGATTGGGATTAAATCGTTTGTCCTCAACAGCCTTAAGGTTTCGGGAACTCGGTTGCCCTATAAGATTCATTTCCATGAGTTTGGAGAGATTTCGCAAGAGTTGATTATGGAGAACGATAAATTTCAGGTGTTTGCGGACAAGCTAGACCATACAGTTTTCTGTGTCGGTTATCGTGTGGTCCAAAAAGATTTGGAAGGTTCCTTGGACGCAGAGGGCTTGCGCGCTGCTGGTGTGCCCTTTGGTCCTTTGTTTGGTCAACTCAAAAACGGGAATAATGTCACCTTGCCAGATGGCCGAGAAATTATTGCGAGGGACTATCTTTCGCCGCCTAAACCTGGTAAGGTTGTGACCATTTTAGGCGATACACGTCAGACGGCAAGTAGTGTGCGCTTGGCAGTGAATGCGGATGTCTTGGTGCATGAGGCGACTTACGGCAAGGATGACTACGTTATTGCTAAAAAGCATGGGCATTCGACCAATGTTCAGGCGGCCCAGGTGGCTAAGGAAGCAGGTGTGAAGCGCCTTTTTCTCAATCATATCTCTCCACGCTTCTTATCTCGGGATGTTAAAAAACTTCGTCTGGAAGCGAGTCAAGTTTTTGAAAAGGTCTGGGTGGTGAATGATTTGGAGGAGTATGACTTATGAGAACAATTCTGATAACAGGTGCAACAGGTGGACTTGCTCAGGCGATTGTGACGCTCTTGCCAGATGACCACCTTATCTTAACTGGACGGAGTTTAGCGAAACTGTCAGCGTTGTATGGACAACGGCCAAAAACCACCTTGCTCGAAATTGATCTAACAGATCCTCAAGCGATTGACCAGATGGTAGCTGGCTTCGACCAAGAGGGAATTAGTGTTGATATCCTGATTAACAATGCCGGTTATGGGGAGTTCAAGGCGTTTGATCAAGTGAGTGATGAGGAAGTCAGAAGCATGTTTGAAGTAGATGTCTTTGCGCTCATGCAGTTGTCACGATTGATTGGGCTGCGGATGAAGGTTGCTGGGAAGGGCCATATTGTCAATATTTCGAGTGTGCTGGGGCTAATGGCGACCAGCAAAGCTAGCGTCTACAGTGCTGCTAAATTTGCAGTGACAGGGTTTTCCAGCGCCTTGCGCTTAGAATTGGCTGATTATGGCGTCTATGTCACCACGGTTAATCCGGGTCCGATTCGGACAGGTTTCTTTGATCAGGCAGACCCGTCAGGCACCTACCTCAAACGGGTTGAACGTTACGCTTTGAATCCGGACCAGGTGGCTGCGCGCATTGTTCGCAGTTTAGGGCACAATCAACGAGACCTTACTCTCCCTTTTTCGCTGAAGGTGGCTCACCGTTTCTATCATTTGTTTCCAACGATTGGTGATTATCTGGCCAGGAAAGTTTTTAATTACAAATAATTCAAAAGTAAAACGCAACCTCTAAAGTGTTTTTCGAAAGAAAAACAGAAAAAAGGCTTGCCTGCCAGTTTAAATTACGTTACACTGGAAACAACTGAAAATTGAGTATTCCCAACTGAGTCTAGGATCTTTTCCCAGGCTTAGTCTTTTTACACTCTACAGAGTAAAATCTTAGGGGCCGGTTTTTCGGAAAAGACTGTTGAAAAAAGGAGGAGATATGCGTTATATTTGGTCTTATTTGAAAAGACATCCCAAGCTATTGATGCTCAATATCTTTGGTGCGCTGATGTTTGTCATGGTCAACTTGGGTCTGCCGACCATTCTGGCTCGGATGATTGATGAGGGATTGACCCGCAACCAACCAGCTAAGCTTTATTATTGGGCTTTTGTGATGCTTGTGATCATTTTAGTTAGTGCACTAGGTCGGGTGGTACTTACTTATGCATCTAGTAAAATGACCACCACTATGATTCGGGATATGCGGGTGGATCTTTATCAGAAGCTACAGACATACTCCCATCACGAGTATGAGCAGATTGGGGTGTCTTCCCTAGTGACTCGGATTACAGGAGATGCTTTTGTCCTCATGACCTTTGCTGAGCAAGCGTTGCGAATGGGAATCATCACTCCCTTGATGATGGTGTCTTCAATGATGATGATTATCCTATCCAGTCCATTTTTGGGGTGGGTTGTAGCTGGATGCCTCCCCTTTCTCGTAATTGTGGTGTGGTATATTGCCCATAAAACAGGGCCGCTATCTGAAAAGCAACAAAAGACGCTGGACAAGATTAACCAATATGTCCGTGAGAACTTGACAGGATTGCGCGTGATTCGAGCCTTCGCACGGGAGGATTTCCAAGAGGAACGCTTTGGTCAAGCCAATGAAAGCTATGCCGCAACGTCTAGCAAGCTCTTCAGATTGACGGGCCTTGGAGAACCGCTTTTTGTTCAGCTGATCATTGTGATGATTGTGGCTATTGTCTGGTTTGCCTTGCCGCCAATCAGTCGAGGCGATTTGCAGGTCGGTCATTTAGTCGCCTTTATTGAGTACGCCTTTCACGCTCTCTTTTCTTTCTTGCTTTTCGCCAATCTCTTCACCATGTACCCGAGAATGGCTGTATCAGCTAAGCGATTGCAGGAAGTCATGGATATGCCGATTTCGATTGATCCGAATGAGGGAGGGATCACACAGACAAAGACGAAGGGCTATCTGGAATTTGACAATGTGACCTTTGCCTACCCTGGTGAAACAGAGAGCCCAGTCCTCCATAACATCAGCTTTAAGGCTAAGCCGGGAGAAACGATCGCCTTTATCGGATCAACTGGATCAGGCAAGTCGTCCCTTGTTCAATTGATTCCAAGGTTTTACGATATTACACTAGGTCGGATTTTGATTGATGGTGTAGATGTGAGGGACTATCATCTCAAAGCCCTGCGTAGCAAGATTGGGTTCATTCCACAGAAGGCACTTCTGTTTACTGGCACCATTGGAGAGAATCTGCGCTACGGAAAAGAAGATGCCAGCCTTCCTGAGTTAGATCAGGCCATTGCGGTTTCACAGGCAGAACAGTTTGTTAAATCAACCGAAAAAGGTTATGAACATCACTTGGCAGAAGGTGGTAGCAACCTATCTGGAGGCCAAAAACAGCGTCTGTCTATTGCGCGTGCAGTGGTCAAAAAACCTGACATCTACATCTTTGACGATAGTTTCTCAGCACTGGATTATAAGACCGATGCGGAACTTCGCCGCCGCCTCAAAGAGGTCACTGGAGAAGCTACCGTGCTCATTGTTGCCCAACGGGTAGGAACCATTATGAATGCGGACCAGATCATTGTCCTCAACGAGGGAGAAATCGTCGGGCGTGGAACCCATGAGCAGCTGATGGCAAGCAATGCCATCTATCGTGAAATTGCGGAGAGTCAGCTCAACAATCAATCATTGACGGAAGGAGAAGCCTAATATGCCAACAGAAAATGTGTATAAACGCCTCTGGCACTATTTAAGGAGTTATCGCCGTTCTCTCTTTCTCTCTGTCTTTTTCAAAATTTTGAGCGCAGCCATGAATGCCTTGGAACCCTTGACCTTTGGTTTGATCATCACAGAGATCACTGCTAATGTCAAGGACATGATGGCTGGTGTCCAAGGAGCCGGGATTAACTACCGTTACATTATCCTAATTTTAATCATCTACTACATACGTGGAAGTCTTTATTCGTTGGGATCATGGTATGCCAATGTCTTCATCACGAAAGCAGTGCAGTCTACGATTAGGGACCTTCGTAAGGAGATGAGCCAAAAGATCAATCGGATTCCGACCTCTTACTTTGACCGTCATCAGTTTGGGGATATGCTAGGTCGATTTACTTCAGATGTGGAAACGGTCTCTAACGCTCTGCAACAGTCTTTTCTTCAAATTATCAATGCATTTTTGACGATTATATTGGCTGTTTCTATGGCGGTTTACATTAGTCCTAGCCTTTCTCTAATTGTGATTGCTAGCATTCCGTTGACTTATTTTTCAGCCAAGTTTATCATGACCAAGTCCCAGCCTTATTTTAAACGTCAGGCTCAGCTTTTAGGTGACATGAATGGTTTTGTTCAAGAAAATTTAACCGGATTCAATGTGATCAAACTCTATGGACGTGAGGAGCATTCTGAGGCAGAATTTGGTCAGATTATGGACGACTTGCAAGCGACGGGGTTCAAGGCGAGCTTTACCTCTGGAATTATGATGCCTGTCTTGTCTACCATCTCGAATTTGGCCTATCTGCTCATTGCTCTTTTGGGAGGATTTCGAGTTTTGGCAGGTCAACTGACTGTTGGGAATCTGCAAGCCCTGGTTCAGTATGTCTGGCAGGTGAATCAACCGATTCAGACGATTACTCAATTGGCAGGTCAATTGCAGTCGGCTCAATCTTCTCTCGAGCGGATTTTTGCGGTATTGGATGAGACAGACGAAGTTAACCAGGTTACTGAGCGCTTAGAGAAGCCTTTGACAGGTCAGGTGTCTTTTGAGGCCGTTGATTTCCAGTACTTGCCCGATAAACCTTTGATCCGTAACTTTAACCTTGATGTCCAGCCGGGTGAGATGGTCGCTATAGTCGGTCCAACTGGCGCGGGTAAGACGACCTTGATTAATCTCCTGATGCGCTTTTACGATGTGACTTCAGGAGCTATCAAAGTCGATGGGCATGATATCAGAACCTTGTCTCGTCAAGATTACCGTAAACAGTTTGGGATGGTGCTCCAAGATGCCTGGCTCTATGAAGGCACCATTAAGGAAAACCTTCGGTTTGGCAATCTAGAAGCTACTGATGAAGAGATCATTGCAGCAGCAAAGGCCGCCAATGTGGATCATTTTATCAGAACCCTTCCTGGTGGCTACAACATGGAAATGAATCAGGAATCCAGCAATATTTCATTGGGGCAAAAGCAGTTGTTAACCATTGCCCGTGCCCTCTTATCTGATCCTAAGATTTTAATTTTAGACGAAGCAACGTCATCTGTGGACACCCGTCTAGAGCTCTTGATCCAAAAGGCTATGAAGCGTTTGATGGAAGGTCGCACGAGCTTTGTGATTGCCCATCGTCTATCCACCATTCAAGAAGCGGATAAAATCCTAGTCTTAAAGGATGGTGAAATTATCGAACAAGGTACGCATGCCAGTCTTTTAGCTGATAAAGGTTTTTATTACGACCTCTATCAGAGCCAATTTGCGGACTAGATCAAACTGGTTTCTCACTTAAGGGATATTATAACAAGTCAAGCCTCTTCTAGTTAAACCTAGGGGAGGTTTTATGATTTTCGATCAGATCGCTCCTTGCTTTCACGCCGTTAATGGGCGAATGCATGCTTATTTAAACACAGAATCTGAACATAGTAGCCTTTCCAACTATTTTGAGGTTGCTGCATGGCTTAAACAATAGTTACCCGATGACCACCAAATGATTCGGATTTTGATTTTTGTTAAGCGATGAGCATAAATTCTGGTTAGGGGCTTACTCTAAAGACAGCCCTAACTTTTGGAAAAGGGAAGCAGTTAATCCTGTTCTTGCTAGTTGTAGAGTTGCCTGTGGGTTAGTGTACTGTTAATGAGTTAACATAGGTTTGAAAATTTTCTATATTGGAATAAAAGTAACTCGGTTGGTGACAATGTCCTGTTTTATAAGATTTTGGATATAAATCATAAGTTTAATTTAGTACTTCCTACATAAATACTAATCTACAAAATACGAAACTAAGAAAACCTCAAAAAAACTTGACACGTTCCAAAAAATCGCTTACAATATTCTTGTAAAGAAATAAAGGAGGAAGTGAGATGAATCTGTTACAGAAATATCAGGAAGAAAGGGGGGTGCTAATTGCGGTTCATCGTGGTACAAATGGTGGTAACATCATTCAAAATACTACAAAGGCTTACCTGAACGCCATTCGTCACAAAGGTGATATGGTTGAAGTTGATGTCATCCGAACGGTTGATGGTGAATTTTTTGCATTTCATGATGGCCAAGAAAAGTTGGTTTTTGATATGGATATTGATCTTCGTCTTTTGCCGGCGGAACAAATTAAAGGTTTACCTTGTTTCAACTCGCTTGCTGAGCCAGTAGATCAAAGATTAGAAACGATTGAGGAAGTTCTTGCCAATCTTGAAGGGAAGAGCCTAATAAACATTGATAGGAGTTGGTTCTATTGGGATACCTTCCTTGATAAACTTAAAACCTATAAGTCATTAAGCCAAGTCTTGCTCAAGGCACCGGCAAAAAGAGAGTTGCTGGAACAATTGCGAGATTCTGAATTAGATGTTATGTTTATGCCGATTGTCAAAACGGTTGAAGAACTTGAGTTAGTTCTGAACTTTGGAGGTATTAACTTAGTTGCAGTAGAATTGATTTTTGAAGATTTAGATTCAGAATTGATTAGTCCTGCCACTATGCAACGACTTCGTAATAAAGGCATTCTTACCTGGGTAAATGCTCTTCGTCTAAATGACACGATTGTACTGGCTGCAAGAATTGATGATGAAGTAGCTCTGTTTGATAATGGCTATTCTTGGATCAAATTAGTTGAACTGGGTTTTGATATTATTCAAACAGATTGGCCATACTTATTGTATTCTTGCTTAATTGAAAATAACTACAAAAAAATATTAAATAGGAGAAATTCTTATGAAACACTTTAAAAAACTTTGCATGTTCGCTAGCGCAGCACTCTTGTTGACTGCTTGTAGCACATCTAAATCAGCTGAGCCAGCTAAAGAGAGTGCACCAGCTGAAATTGACTACTCACAAGAGATTGTCATCTATTCTAACTCAACAACTGATGGCCGTGGTGAATGGCTCAAAGAAAAAGCAGCTGAAAAAGGCTTTAAAATTTCATACGTTGATATCTCTGGTGGTGAATTGGCTGACCGATTGATTGCAGAGAAAAACAATGCGATTGCTGATATGGTATTTGGTTTGAACAACTTGGAGTTCAACCGTATCAAAGATGAAAAATTACTCGTTAAATACAGTCCAGAGTGGGCTAACGAAGTAGATGCTACACTCGGTGATGCTGATGGTTATTACCACCCAATTGTTGTTCAACCATTGGTACTGATCGGTAACGCAAAAGCTGATATGCCAAATGACTGGACAGATTTGACCAAAGATTCTTATAAAGGGACTTATGGTATTTCTGGCTTGAACACAGGTACTTCTAAAAACATCTTTGCAAGCATCGTTAGCCGCTACGCTGATGAAAAAGGTGATTTGGGTATTTCCGATGAAGGTTGGGAAGTAGCTAAGAAGTACATTCAAAATGCACATACTTATGCACAAGGTGAAGATTATATCTCTGCTCTTATCGACGATAGCAACCCATTGAACTACAGCATGATGTGGGGTTCAGGTGTTCTTCAAAACCAAGCTGAACGTGGCTATAAATTCCAAGTCATGAGTCCTAAGGTGGGGGTTCCTTACGTCACAGAGCAAGTTGGAATTTTGTCAACTAGCAAGAAAGAAGCCCTTGTCAAAGAATTTGTCAACTGGTTTGGTAGTGCAGAGGTTCAAAAAGCATGGAGTGACGATTTTGGTTCAATCCCTGCTAACAAGACAGCTCTTGAAGGTGCTAAGGCTGAAATTAAAGAATTTGCAAGTAGCGTTAAATCTCAGAAATTGGATTGGGAGTTTATCGGTGAGAATATCAGCTCATGGGTGGAAAAAGCTGAACTGGAATTTGTAGAATAGTAACATTTAAAAGTGAGGAGAGGTGTATATGATTACCTTTAACGATATACAAATCAAATATGCAGATTTTATTGCGATTGACAATTTGAATTTAGAAATCAAGGAAGGGGAGTTCTTTACATTTCTCGGACCAAGTGGTTGTGGTAAATCAACAACCTTGCGTACCTTAGTGGGGTTTATTAACCCCTCTAAGGGTACTATTTGTGTTGGTGATAAAGACATCACGAATTTGGATCCAGAAAAACGTGAGATTGGTATTGTTTTCCAAAGCTACGCGTTATTCCCTACAATGACAGTGTATGATAATATTGCTTTTGGTTTGAAGGTTAAGAAGGTTTCGCCTGAAATCATAAAAGCCAAGGTTCATGAGGTTGCTAAGAAAATCAAAATTTCGGATGAGCAGTTGAAGCGTAATATTTCGGAACTTTCTGGTGGACAGCAGCAACGGGTTGCTTTGGCTAGGGCTTTGGTCTTAGAGCCTAAAATTCTTTGCTTGGACGAACCGCTTTCGAATTTGGATGCCAAATTACGGGTAGATCTTCGCTTAGAGTTGAAGCGACTGCAAAAAGAACTAGGTATCACAACCCTTTATGTCACTCACGATCAAGAAGAAGCCTTGACCTTATCGGATCGTATTGCGGTCTTCAATAATGGTTTCATTGAACAAGTGGGAACACCGTATGAAATTTACAATCAGTCTAAGACAGAATTTGTCTGTGATTTCATCGGTGATATTAACCACCTGTCAGAGCAAACCTTGGCTCTACTTGCTAATGGGTTGCCAATTTTTGAACCAAACAGTGGCTATGTTCGCTTAGAACGTGTACGACTGGAAAGACAAGCTGAAAGTGATTTATCTATTCAAGGGAAAATTGTTGATCTGGAATTCAATGGTGTTTTCATCAAATATACTGTTATATTGGAGAATGGACAGCAAGTTAATATCATTGAAAAGAATGACGGGCATTCCAGCCATGTTATCGATGATGTCGTGACGCTATTTATCAATCCGAAAGACATTATGCAATACGGAGGTCAGTAGCATGTTCAAAGATATCAAATGGAAAGACTGGTTACTACGGATCGGTGTTCTGTGGCTACTGGTAGCCTTCATCATTTATCCCAATATCGGACTTCTGACAAATGTCTTTTTCAAAGATGGTGAGTTCTCCTTACGGGCTTTGGATAAGATTATGAGTTCGGAAAGGGCTCTAAACAGTATTGCGAACAGTTTCAAACTAGCTATTTCTATGGTGATAACTGTTAACATTGTTGGGACTCTGGTAGTTCTTTTGACTGAGTACTGGGATATCAAGGGAGCCAAAGTTCTCAAACTTGGCTACATGTCTTCTTTGATTTACGGTGGTATTGTTCTTGCGACTGGCTATAAATTTGTATATGGTAGCAATGGGCTTATCACTAAGTTATTGCTATCAGTCTTTCCAAGTTTGAATCCAGATTGGTTTCATGGTTTCGGAGCGGTTTTATTTATCATGACTTTCGCTTGTACCTCAAACCATATCATGTTTTTGACGAATGCTGTCCGTAGTGTTGACTACCATACGATTGAAGCTTCTCGAAACATGGGTGCGAAACCAATGACCGTATTTTTCAAGGTGGTGCTTCCTACCTTTAAGCCAACCTTGTTTGCCTTAACGATTTTGACCTTTTTGACGGGCTTGTCAGCCGTTTCTGCCCCACTTATTGTAGGTGGAAAAGAGTTTCAAACGATTAACCCGTTGATTATCAGTTTTGCAAAATCAAATGGTTCACGTGACCTAGCAGCTTTCTTAGCCATCATGTTGGGCTTAGCAACAATTTTGTTGTTAACGTTACTTAACAAGGTAGAAAAAGGTGGCAACTATGTTTCTGTATCAAAAACAAAAGCAGGCCTAAAAAAACAAGCAATCACCTCTCCAGTTTGGAATGCCATTGCTCACATTGTTGCCTACGTGCTATTTGTGATCTATATGTTGCCAATTACCCTGGTTGTCCTTTATTCCTTCACGGATGCATTAACAATTAAGACTGGTAATCTAAGCCTATCAAGTTTTACGTTGGCAAACTATCAGGAGTTGTTTTCTAATGCGGAGTTCTTCAAACCTTATCTAGTAAGTTTGATCTATGCAGCTTCAGCAGCCTTTATTGTTACTGTTATTGCCATCATTATTTCAAGAATTGTTCATAAAAACACTTATAAGTTCGATAAATTTTTTGAGTATGGCGCTTTAATTCCATGGATTTTACCAAGTACATTGATTGCACTGGGGCTGATGTTTACTTTTAACGAGCCTCGTTTAATTGTCTTTAATCAGGTTCTGATTGGGACCTTAGGTATGATGCTTATTGCTTACATTATCCAAAAACTTCCGTTTTCTTATCGGATGATTCGAGCAGTATTTTTTAGCATTGACAGTGATATGGAAGAAGCAGCTCGTAGTATGGGAGCATCAAGCTTTTACACCATGATAAAAGTCATTATTCCATTTATCATGCCAGTTGTACTCTCTGTTGTGGTGTTAAATTTTAACTCCTTACTCTCAGATTATGATTTATCGGTTTTCCTCTATCACCCTTTGTTTAAGCCGCTTGGTGTTGTCATTAAATCGGCAACTGATGAGACGGCCACTGTTAATGCAATTGCAATGATGTTTGTCTATTCGGTTATCTTAATGGTGATGTCAACCTTGGCTCTCTATCTTAGTCATCGTTTTAGAACGCAAAAGGGAACACGTCAGTAATGGAGACTCTAGGAGAATTAACCCTGCCAATTATTTTACTGAGAATTCTCTTGTCTGTCGTTTTAGGTGGTATTATCGGTTTTGAACGAGGTGTTAAAAACCAAGCGGCAGGTATTAGAACATACATTCTGGTTTGTTTGGCATCTGCGATGGTAATGATGACCAACCAGTATATTGTCTTGAAATATGGCATAGGAGATCCGACACGAATGGGAGCACAGGTCATTAGTGGTTTAGGATTTTTAGGTGCTGGAACGATCTTAGTCACCGACAACCAAAAAATTCGTGGCTTAACGACAGCAGCGGGCCTATGGGCGTCAGCTGTTGTGGGATTGGCTACTGGTATTGGTTTTTATTCAGGTGCTCTGATTTCAACAGCTACTTTAATTGGCATCATGACCTTGGTTTCACCTTTAAAAGATTACTTGAATAGTCGTTCAAAAGTTGCTGATTTTCATATTATTTTTAATTCATTGGAGGGATTTAATCGTCTTCTGATTTTTCTAAACACCTCCGATATAAAAATTTTAGATATGCAAAATGGGCTTAGTTATAGTGATAAAAAGCAGAAAATTTATCAAGCAGAAACTAGTCAAGTGTCTTGTTATTTGTCTTTAAAATTGAATGAGTCCTTTAATCATTTAAAATTGATGGAGGATTTATCGAAGATACCTGGTGTGATTTATTTGGAGGAATTGAAATAGGGTGTTGTTTTGACAGCACCTTATTTTGATAAAGTGACTACGAAAATGTTTTGAAATTTGGTAGAATAGAAAGTGACATACGACTGCTGTAAAGTGAAATATGGGGTATTGAAATGAATTTAGTATTTGATTTTGGCAATGTGATTATTGAGTGGGATAAGAACGTTTTTTTAAAAGCTTTGTTACCCGTAGATGAATCACGCCGTCGCGTAGACGCGGCTATTTTTGGCTCAGGTTTATGGGAAGAGATGGATGCCGGGCTGTATACAATTGAAGAAGTTGAAAATAAAGTTAATGAAGCCTTATTAAATGAATTTGAAGAAGAAGTTCATCAAATCATGTGGTATTGGTATCGTTATGTCAGTTTCTACGATGATGTTGTTAAAAAAATGGTTTCCCTAAAACAACATGGACATAAGTTATTTATTCTTTCAAATACGTCTCAATTATTTTATCCATGTATGGAAGAACGAGCGCCAGAACTCTCATCAATTTTGGATGGTAAAATTTTATCTTATAAGGTTAAGCAATCCAAGCCAGATCCTAAGATTTATCAGACTTTATTAACTACTTTTGAGCTTGAGCCAAGCCAAACTTATTTCTTTGATGATCTAGAGAAAAATCTTGAGGCGGCTCGAAATCAGGGGATAAATACCTATCAGGTAACAGATATAACATTATTTTTAGAGTATTTGGATGGTTTTTTAAAGTAAGAGGCTAATTTATGGTTACTATTAAAGATATTGCACGTGAGGCTGGAGTTTCACATGGTACAGCATCAAATGTCTTAAATAAACGAGGAAATGTTAGAGCCTCAAAAATTAAGTTGGTAGAAGAAGCAGCAAAGCGACTTGGTTACCAATTAAATTCTCAAGCTCAAGTCCTTAGAAAAGGTTTATCAAAAAAAGTCTGCGTTTTTATTCCCTATTTTGGTCGTTTCCATTACTCAGACCTTATTGATTTTCTAGTGACCTTTGATAGTGATGACTATGATATTGAATTGTTTTATTTCAAAAATCAGGTTGATTTAGATGAACGAATTGCTAAGATTAGTTCTCTTTTACCACTTGCTGTTGTTAGTCTTGGGCTTGAACCAACACGAGCCACTGACTTAGACCAGCAAGGAACTAAGCTTATCTTGATTGATACTGATAACGATGCTGGCATCAACTTTAATAGTGATCATATCCAAAAACTTGTGGTAAATTTTTTAGAACCACGTTCCGATGGAATTGTTACACTTATAAGTCCATATGCAGGTTTTGCCCTATTTGCTAATCTGCATAGAACGTTACTCAAATCTGATTTCAGAGTACGGCTATTGACTGATTCTGACAATACCAATATTGTGATGATGTATTCCAAATTGTCTCATCTAACGTCTAAAGACACTTTAGTTGTCTCTGATAGAAAGGTTGTTAAGGAATTAAACGACTTATTAGACTGGTTTGGAAAAACAGAACGGCCTCATATTTTGGTTCTTGGTTGCCGTGATATCATCGGGCAGCAGAATATTTCGTATTTGAACTTAGATTATAAATTAGTTGCCAAGCGGTTGATAGCGGCTTTGGACACCGATAATTATTCTCTTATTGAACCCAAAGGTGTTGAGAACCAGAATGAGGAAATGACGAATCCAGTCGCTATAACTTTAACCCTTGCAATCGTTGAATCACCAATGTCAAACGCCATTAAGGTACTTGTTGAAAAATACAAAACTCTAACCGGCATGACGATCCAGATTGAAGAGTTTACATATCAAGAATTGCTTGTCAACTTATCAAATCAAGATTTTTTGAATCGGGTTGATTTGATTCGTGTCGATATGGCTTGGTTACCCAATTTTGCTGAAACGGTTTTTCAGGAGGTGACAAATCAGGAGCTTACTCAGGTGATTAACAGCAAGTTGATGCCTAATATTGCCTCAGAGTATAGCCATCAGTCAGATAGACAGTACACTTTCCCATTTGATATTTCCAGTCAAGTCTTGGTTTATCGGAAAGACCTATTTGATAATACGCTACTCCAGCGACAGTTTTACGAGAAGTACAAAAAGCAATTGGATGTGCCAAAAACATTTGAAGAGTTTGATCTAGTTTCTTCTTTCTTTAGTAAGTCTTTTAACAAAGATTCGGAGACAGATTTTGGTCATACACTAGCAGTCAAGACCCCTATTGTAGCAACTTGTGACTTTATGCCAAGATATAGAGAAAAGTTATTGGGCAATAACATGGATTTGTCTGTTATCAATGAGACATTTAAAGACTATAAAAATAGTGTGACATATACCAACGGTAAACTGGACTTATGGTGGGAAGACCATGTGAGACATTTACGTCTAGGTCATACCGCAATGGAAATTGTCTTTTCAAACTATATCTCACCCTTGTTCTCGGGTTCAGAAAAACATGATGTTGCCTACCAATTTGATATTGCTAGTGTTCCAGGCAAGCAAGCGATGACCGGAGGTGGTTCTATTGGTGTTAGTCTATACTCTGTCCAAGTTTCTCAGTGTTTAAACTTTTTGAATTGGCTGTATTCTGCTGAGGTTTCACGCTTATTAGCCTATCTTGGAGGTGTGCTTCCTGTTGAAACAGTTATTGAAGATAGTAATCTAGGACAAATATATCCATGGTTTGAGAATTTTAATGAGACTTTCAGTCAGGGAAGTAGAAGTCATTGGCATGATTTTGTTACTGATTTAGACTTTGAAACGATTTTAGGACAAGAGTTGATGGAGAGAGTTTCTAAATTATAAGAGTAGCAGTTAGTCTGTTGGCTAGTTGCTTCTTTTTTTCAAAGCCTTCACTTTATAAAGTGAAAAACCTTTCATTGAAACCGTATTCCGTTCCCTTTATAATTAACTTATAAAAACCAAGTTTTTATTTGATTAAAAAAAGCAGGAGGATAATATGGCAGACAGTATTGCACTACTTCTAATGTCGCACGGTAATTTTGCGAAGGCAGCAATTGAAAGTGCAGAGTTGATTGTCGGTAAGCAGAACAACTTTCAGACATTAGGGATATATACAGTTGATGATGTCGAGGTTTTAAAAGAAGAAATGCTTCAGAAGGTTTCCTCGTTGGATACTTCTAAAGGACTGGTAGTTCTTACGGATATTATCGGAGGAACACCAATAAACTTAGCATCACAGCTACTATCTCAAGAAGAGGTGGTTGTGGTTTCAGGGTTAAATTTACCTATGCTTTTAGAAGTTCTGATGAATCGTGGACAGCAAATTGAATCATTAGCTGCTGTATTAAAGACAGCTTATGACCAAGGATTTAGTGTCAGGACTAAACAAGATTTAATTGAAGAAGGAGAAGAAGATGACTATAGTCTTTAGTAGGATAGATGATCGCTTAATTCACGGTCAAGTAGTTACGACCTGGGTTAATATGCATAAGATTGAGCAAATTATTGTTTTGAATGATAAAGTTGCTGGCGACAAAACTCAAAAAAGTATTTTGACTATGGCAGCTCCACAAGGAATTTCTGTAAAAGCATTTCCTGTTGAAAAATTTGGTGAAATTATCAAAACAAACAAAATTACTAGACGAACAATGCTACTATTTACGACTAGTGAAGATGCATTAAGAGCTTACGAAGCTGGTGTTCCAATTCCTTCTCTTAATGTGGGTGGAATGAGGTTCCAAGAAGGTAGGGAGAAGCTAACTAAGTCAGTTGCTGTTACACCTTCCGAGAAGGAAGCATTCAAGAAATTATTGGAAAACTCAGTGGAAGTAACAATTCAGATGGTTCCAAACGACGAAAAAATTAAATTAGAGGAGGTCATTTTATGATTCAGGCATTACTAATTGCAGCGTGGGCTGGTCTATGTGCAATTGATGATATTGGTACTCAGATGTTGAGACGTCCTTTGCTAATTGCTCCTGTCATTGGTTTGATTATGGGGGATGTGCATACATCATTACTCATTGGTGCTTCGCTAGAAGTAATGTGGATGGGGATTGGTAACGTAGGAGCTTATTCAGCACCTGACATCATTTCAGGTACTGCAATCGGGACGGCATTAGGTCTTGCATCAGATGGTGTTGCGACTGCTGTAGCAGTTGCAGTTCCAGCTTCTCTATTAGCTCAACAATTACTCGTACTATATCGTTCAAGTATTGTTTATTTGAATCCAATCGCTGAAAAAATCGCAGAGACTGGTGACTTTAGTAAAGTTTATCGTATTAACTATATTCCAATGGTAATTGCCTTCCTTATTCGTGCAGTTCCAACTTTCATTGCTGTATATCTCGGTGCTGGTGTAGTAGACCAAGTTGTTGCTGCACTTCCAAAAGAAATTATGTCAGGTCTTTCAGTAGCAGGTAAGATTATTCCTGCTGTGGGTATTGGTCTCTTGATGCTGATGATGTTGAAAAAAGCTGAGCTTTGGACATTCCTAATCGCTGGTTTTGCTCTAGCAGTTTATCTGCAGCTCTCAGTTTTACCAATCACTCTAATCGCTTTACCGATTGCTTTGATTTACGACTTGGCAACTCAAAAAGCTCAAGTTAAAGAAGTGTTCGGACAAATTGATAATGATGAGGAGGACTATGATCTATGAGTAACAAAATTACAAAGCAAGATTTAAACAAAGTATTCTGGAGAATGCAATTACTAAACGTAACTAATAACTTCCAATCAATGCAAGCTATTGGTTTCTTATCAAGTTTTACACCTGTTCTTGAACGTTTGTACAAGGATAAGCCAAAAGAGTTGCGTGTGAAAGCTATGAAGCGCCATCTTGAATTCTTTAACAGTCATGTTAACTCAGATGCCTTGATTCTTGGAATTTCAGCTGCCGTGGAAGAAACGACAACTGAAGATCAGAAGGATACTGTAACTGGTATCAAAACTGGCCTAATGGGACCACTCGCAGGTATTGGTGATAGTGTATTGAAATTCACTTGGTTACCAATTTGCGGAAGTATTGGTGCAGCCCTAGCATTAAATGGTAGTGTCCTCGGTCCGATTGTAATGTTCTTACTCTATAACTTTGTAAACATTGCGTCTAAATATTATGGTATCCACTTAGGCCACGCTAAAGGTGTAGAATTGATTGAAGGAGTAGGTGGCAATATCCTGCAACGTCTATCAAATATTGCGAATGTTGTCGGTCTTATGGTTATCGGAGGACTTATTGCTTCTGTCGTTAAAGTAAATGTTGTCTCTGAAATTAAGGCTGGTGACAACGTTATCCTCTTCCAAGAAATGTTTGACAAAGTTATGCCTGGGCTGTTTAGCATTCTGTTAACTTTTGTTATCTATAAAATTTTGAAGAAAACAAATGGCAAACATGCTCCACTATTGATCTTTGGAATTATGGTTATTTCTATCCTCTTGACCTATTTGAAAGTGTTAGGTTAGATTATGGCTAAAGAGTTTGAAGTGAAACAGTTTCAGAAGAATATCTACACTTTTATTAGAGAAAGTGATTCTGAAAATGGAGAAGTCGAAGTATTTCTGTTAAGTAGCTCAGACGGTGAGCCAATTAAGTTTCTAAAGAAAACTGATGATAACAAATTTGAAATTCTGCTAGAGTTAGATAGAAGACCGTATTTCCTGATTAAATCCAAGTCAGGCGAGTACAAAGTTGCTGAAAGAACTTTACCAGTGTCTGGAATGAATAATTTTAGAGATATGGGTGGTTATAAAGCTAATAACGGTAAGAGAGTAAAATGGGGGGTGTTATATCGTTCTGATCATATTCACAATGCAACAGAAGATGGTTTAGAATATCTAAGACAGTTGAACTTAAAGACAATTGTTGATTATAGGAGTGATAATGAGGTGTCAAAGTACCCCAATCCTATAATTCATACAGGTGTCACGAGCTTTCAACTAGATCCATCTGCTCATGTTGCAGAGCTCGCAGCTCAATTTCAGTCTTCTAAAGAGGATGAGGACATTAACCTTATCAATAAAATAATTGAGCAACAAAAATCAGGTCAATTAGTTGATCACTCAGAAGTTGTCTATTCACAATATAGAACATTTGCAGAAGGTAAAGAATCTAAAACAGCATTTTCTAAAATGCTAACGGTTCTTGCAAATCCAAATTCACCAGCTAGTGTTCAGCATTGTCGAGGAGGCAAAGATCGTACTGGTTACGGAGCTATGTTACTCTTAGGAATTCTCGGTGTCAGTAAGGAGGATTTAATTCAAGATTATCTCATTACTGGAAAAAATCGTGAGGAACGAAATAGAGTAAAAATGGAAGGGTATAGAAAACTAACAACCGATGAAAAAGTGTTAGACCATCTCTATTCTTTTATTGATACAAAGTCAGATTTTATTGAAGCCTCTATCAATTCTATTTTTGATGGTTATGGTTCAATTGAGCAATATGCTATCTCAGAGTTAGATATTGATAAGGAAATTATCGATAGACTGAGAGAAATGTATTTAGAGTAAAATATAGGAGGATAATATCGTGGGTAAGGAAGTATCGGAGAGACTAAAAATCTTAGATAGCAAACCTAGACTTAAGGCTTTATTTATCCTCCTTTTTCGTTCGGAAGATTTTGTAACGAGTTCGTATATAGCTGAAAAGTTAAATGTAACATCACGAACAATAAAATCAGATATCAATGAATTAAAATCATGTATCCAGGATTTAGGAAGTATTGAATCCAAACGGTCATTTGGTTACAAATTGCATATCAACAATCCTAGTTATATAGAGCAAATCAAAGAGCTATTTCAGATATTTCCCTCTGTCAAGTTAGAAAATGAGAAAGATACATTTGTCTTACATATTCTTAGAAGGCTGGTATCATCTACAATACCACTCAAAATTGAAGACTTTCAGAGTGAACTACTCACGACTAGTCCTTTGACAAGAGAATTACAGGAGGTGAAAAATCTCGTTTCGAAATATGGACTAACACTCCAGATGCGTCCGAAGTATGGTATCGAGATTGTTGGCCCACAATTTAAGAAAGTGATGCTGACAATCAGAATATATAGGTATTTTGATAGATACACTACTTATAAGTCAGGGGTACCTGATTATGAAAATTTGTTTGCTTGTTCCGATTTTGACAAGGAACTTATCCGAAAAACAATTTTAAGCTCAATTACTAAATCTCGGATAGTTTTTTCGGACCTTAATATTGAAAGATTTATCATCTATTTAATTTATTTCCGAAATAATTATTATCAGAAAAATCAGGATCTAGAACTACAACCAATAAATTTTTGTTATGAATCTACGGATGAACATAAATTGGTTGTTGAAATTATTGAGAAATTAAATAGCCGTCTGTATGGATTTGTTTTCGAAAAAGAAATAATTCAGTTTTTAACTTACATTGCTGTTATAAGTACGGATTTATATAGATTCTCAGATTGTTCTAGTGAAAATTATAGTCAGCTTATTATACTTGCTCAAGAAACAAGAAACTTTATCCTTAGAGAGTTATCAGATTACTTCCGATTTGATTTCTTTGAAGATTACACTTGTTTTAAAGATACTTTGAAAATAATGCTTCCGATTAGCTTAAAGATACTGCTGAAAGTATCTGACAGTATTGATTTACGCTATAAGGATTTTAGCAGGAACGATGAGCAACCAATTCTAAGGTATTTTGTAGAGAAATTATCTTCAAAATTTTATGAGAAGTATGCTTATGAGTTTTCTAAAAGGGAACTAGATATACTATATCTGACATTTTTAGGTGTCTTTAATCGGATTGTTCTTGATCGAAAAAAATTAAGGCTTGCCATTATTGCTATTGATGGTAGATTATCAACTCAGCAACTAAAGTTCAATCTACAACACTATTTTTCAAATTATATAGAAAGGATCGAAACAAAAACTTTATATGAACTAAATTACAGTGACGATAAAAACTATGACTATTACCTTTGTTCCAACTTTGGTAAGAATTTAAATATTTCACAAAGTCCAATTTACTATGTAAAAGATGGATTATCAGAATTTGATTATGATGATTCCTTTAGTACGATATTTTTTGATTCGTATTCGTATGATACAAAATTCCCAGCAATAGAGTTTAGGAATAATTTTATTGAAATTGAACCTACGGATAATTTTGAAATCATTGAAATTGAAAAAAATGGTACAAAAATTAGATTTAACCTGGAGCTTTCATCTGAGGAGAATAATATTATTGTCTATCGGAATCTATCTCAAGAATATATTATTGATGTAGATATAAACGTTGAAAATAATCCTCAGCGTTTAAAAATGCTGTTAAATATCCTTAATAGTATGGTCTTAAGAAGTGATTTGCTTTCTAATAGTCATGTTTCTTATCGTGATTTATTGATATAAAAATTTTGGAGGACACTCATGTTCAATACAAATAATAATTCTTACAGAGCAAGAAAGTTTAGAGCATTGAAATTAACTTCAATTTCTACACTAGCTTTATTCTGGCTTTTGTCATCAGGACCAAATGTACAGGCTTTAGATAATAATAGCGAAAACTTGTCTACTAGCGTTTCTGTTACTAGTACTATTGATAGCTCACAAAGTATTGATACTACTACTTCAGAAATTAGTACAGAGACAGGAGTAGCTGAAAACGAAACAACTACTTTAATCAGTACTGATGATTCAGCACCTGGAGTGCAAACTAGAGCTTATTCAGCTGCATCAGATACCGAGGAAGCTTCAATTTCAAAAGATTTTTATGAAAATCTTACGAATGAACGAGTTGACTATACTAGTGAAATCGGTTTTGATTTCTACTCAGAATTGCCTGCTCCAGGTGCAAAAGCCGATGGTAGAGGTGAACCTTTGGAAAAATTGATTTCCAACTATGGTGATTCTTATGCCAATGATTCTGTTCTAAGTGAAGATGTTACTAGATTTAGACGTTGGGAATGGCAAGATCTGTATAAATCTTTAGATCAGAAAGCTCAGGAAAATCCTGACTATTTGAACACTTATCGTTTACAGGCAGAGGTTTATTTAGTAAATAAAAATTATAAGGAGGCTTTTTCACAGCTAGATAGAATCTTAAGAAGAGATCCAAGCGATATTCATGCCTTATCTTTGTCTATTCTTGCTGCTAAAGTGACAGGTGAAAAGGAGCAAGTAAAAAACCGCTTAGCTGCTTTAAAATATATCTCACCAGAAGCAGAAGAAGC
Organism: Streptococcus ovuberis; assembly: GCF_012396585.1. Classification (GTDB taxonomy): domain Bacteria; phylum Bacillota; class Bacilli; order Lactobacillales; family Streptococcaceae; genus Streptococcus; species Streptococcus ovuberis. The sequence continues at coordinate 203,624 of NZ_JAAXPR010000001.1, read as the reverse complement.
TGTTCATAATGTATTAAAATTTTCTGATGCCAATAATGCTAAAAAAGTAAACTATGGCTCGGACCAGCTTACCGATATGGTTCCAGACGTCATTGCAGTTTTTGGTCAATCCCCAAATCCTGATGGTACACCTTCACCAGCATTAATTACTCGTCTCGAAAAGACAAAAGAAATGGCTGAAAGGTATCCAAATATTCCAATTGTTCTTAGTGGAGGTCCAGTACGATATGAATATGCAGAAGCAGATGTAATGGCTAAGTGGCTTATCGAAAATGGAATCTCTGCGGATCGATTGATTTTGGATGATATAGCTCGCGATACTCCGGGTAACGCAGTCGGAATGGTTAAAGCATTCAAAGAACATGGAGCTAAAAAAGTCCTAGCTGTTGGTACAATTTTACATTTGCCACGAGCCACAACAGTTTTAAAAGCTTATGCGGATGCAGTTGGATACGATATTACTATTGATTCTGCTGGTGGCGGCACTCAGCCTTCAGGTTCTAAACAAGAGAGTGAAAGACTGTATACCTATGTAAATGCTTTGCGTGCAGGTTTCTTATATACCAAGGATGACTTTGCTAAGTTTTCTAGACGAACAGTTAAAGTTTCCTACAAGGACCAGGATGAAAAAGTAATTGAAGAACGAGAATACAAGCTAGGTGAAAAAATTGAGTTCCCTACTTTTGCTAGAGATGGCTTTACTTTAAAAGGTTGGACAACCAATTCAGAAGGCACAAAACTAGATGAGTTCTTCCCTAAATCAGATGCAACACTTTACGCAATTTGGGAGAAAAATCCTGAGAATTTACCTTCAGAAAAACCAAAAGAACTAAGCCAAACTGGTTCAAAAGCACTTGTAATTGAAGCTCCAGGTGATAAAGAAAGTTATAAGAAAGCAGAATCTTCAACTATCGTAATAAAGGTATCTGAAGAGAATAAGCATTCATTACCTGAAACTGCCTCTACAGTAGCTCAAACAAAATCTCTACCTAAGACAAATTCAGTTAATAATTTTGCTTACTCTTTGTTTGGCTTCTGTTTGGTTGGACTATCTTTTGCCGGTCGTAAAAAAAGATTCAAAAATAATGTTTAAAAATAAATGATATTCAGAGGTTGAGTAAAAACTAGTTTCAGAATCGAAAAAACTAGCATTTCCGCAGTTGGTGAACTGCTCCCTGTCAAGTGGACAATGAACTAATAAAAGATTAGGCAACGGCCTTGTTTCTCATTTCAAGAGGGGCAAGGCTGTTATGCTTCTCTTGAAATAGTTCATTGTTGTAAAAATAGCTATATTCATCACTATCAGCGACTAACTCCTCAAATATTTTGTAGGTCTTCAAATCATAACATTCTGTTTTAAAGTGATCAAAGAAGCTCTCGATAGGGGCATTGTCAATGCATTTGCCAACTCGTGATATAGAGCGAGTTAATTCATACTATGTTGTTACCATTCGTTAGTCTCGTGAAGTGTATTGGGAGCCTCAATCACTATGAAGCAGTAGCATCGCTCCTAGATTGGCTTCTATAGTCTTTCTTAGATTTTCCATAACTAAGGGCTTATCATTGTGCTTACTGATGTGATAAGCCACGATGGAGCTATCATAAAGGTCTTTAATAACACTTAAATAAGCCTTACAGCCTCATCCATATTGCAAGAAAGTCGCATCTGTACACCATTTGATTAGGGACCATGAGCTGTGAAATCTTTATTGAGACTGTTCTCTTCAATATTCACAAAATTGGTCTTCGTGCAATTGTCTTAAGAATGACGGATAATTGATGAGATACCAAGAATTCGCTTCTTGTTATAAGTAGTTCCAAGTTTACGATTAATAGCTCGTGTCATTCGACGGTACCCTAAAATACCTTTGTGTTTCAGATGAAAATCCTTGAGGATCTCCGATAGTGATTGATTTGTTCGCTCTGAGTCTGTTCCATTGTGGTTAGCCACTTGTAATAGCCTGATCGAGACACTCCAAGCAATTGGCATAACTGGCTAATAGGGGCTCCACTATGCTTATCTGAATAATCTTTGATGGCTTGAAATTCTTCCAAGTAACGTCCAATCCTTACCGTCGGTTTCTGCGTCTGCTGTCTTCCAACTTTTTGGCGCTAGCCGTTCGAAGCAAAGCGAGTTACGGATAGCCCTGCAAGGCTTGTCCAAGCGTTAGGAACAAGGTGACGACACGATTGGCAACAAGCAACTGCAAGCAGTCCTACCTCCATCTCTAAATAGCGGTTGCGCTCTTCTAGTTGCTTGATTTTGAGCTGTAACGCTTCTTCTGGGGTAAGATTCGGTTTACTGTTTAATCCTTTACCTCTGCGATCTAGGAGTCCTTGACTACTATCCCTTAACCAAGTTGGGGCGTTTTGAAGGGCGATAGTAGTTATTCCAAAGTTTTTCTGAGTTTTTAAAAGTTTTTTTGGTATCAAGTGGACCATAAAGGATACAACAAACAATAGATTTTTGACGGACATTGATTTCAGAATAAGTTTCAATCCTAACTTTTGGAAAAGGGAAGCAGATAATCCTGTTCTTGCTAGTTGTAGAGTTGCCTGTGGGTTAGTGTGGGGTCTTTTAAAATGGAAACAAGACAGGAAAAATCCTTTTTTAATCAGTGATTTTTGTTCCCCTCTCTTTTTGTGCTATAATGGTAAAATAATTTACTGTTTCAGAAACGTTATCAAGCGATGGAAACAGATGGAGGAAAGATGTTTTTAGCAATCGAAGAAATGAAGCAAAACAAGCTACGCTACGGCTTGATATTGGGGCTCTTGGTTTTGGTCGCCTATCTGGTCTTTTTCTTGACAGGATTGGCTTACGGTTTGATGCAACAGAACCGAGCGGCCGTCGACAAATGGCAGGCGGATACGATTTTCCTGTCAACAGAGGCCAATAAATTACTGGCACCATCAATAATGGATGAGGCATTAGTGGACCAAGTTAAAGCCGAGGAGAAGGCCTCACTCTTTTTCCGGTCGGGTGTCGTCTGGGCAGAAAACAATCCAGTCAGCGATGAAAACAAGGAGCGGGTAGCCGTTTTTGGTGTCGATGCAGCAACCTTTTTGATGCCTTCTATTATTGAGGGACGGGGATTTGAAAAGGAAAATGAGGCAGTCGTTGCCCTGGAATTGCTAGAGGAGCTGGACTTGTCGATTGGTGATCAGTTAGCCTTGGGGGAGAGCGATAAAGAATTGACTGTCGTAGGAATAACGGATCGAGCAGCCTACGGTGTGGCACCTGTAGTTTACCTCTCTCAGTCAATGTTCAAAACCATTTACCAGAAGGGGCAACCGATGAACCTAGCCAGTGCGATTGTGGTCAGGGGAGAAGTGACCAGCTATCCTGAGGATAGTCTTGAACAGCTTGACATACCAGCGTTTATTGACAAGCTCCCAGGATACACGGCACAGAACTTGACCTTTGCCTTTATGATTGGTTTTTTGGTGGTTATTGCAGCAGTCGTTATCGGCATTTTTATCTTTGTCTTGACAACACAAAAGGCACCGATTTTTGGGCTGATGAAGATTCAAGGCTTGTCAACGCCTTATATTGCTAGCTCTGTACTAGGACAAACCTTGGTCTTGGCTGGTTTAGGAACAGGTATTGGACTTGGGTTAACTCTTCTGTCTTCCCTAGTTTTACCCTCGGCGGTTCCTTTTGAGCATAACTGGCTCTTTTACAGCGGCATTTCAGGGGGCTTGATTCTCTTTGCTCTGTTGGGGGCACTCTTCTCGGTCGGTGCTATCGTTAAGGTGGATCCGCTGGAGCATATTGGGTAGGAGGTTGACATGACTATTTTAAGATTAACAGCCGTTAGTAAAAGTTTTCAGGATGGTGATAGCATCATTGAGGCACTAAAACCAACAGACTTTGACATAGCTGCAGGAGAGTTTATCGCTATTATTGGTCCGTCTGGCTCTGGCAAAAGTACTTTATTAACCTTAGCTGGCGGGTTGCAAACACCAACAGCTGGTCAAATCTTGATCAACGGAACAGATTACTCCCAGCTTCCTGAAAAGGAGCGGGCTCGCTTACGTTTTCAAGATATTGGCTTTGTCCTTCAATCGTCTAACCTCATTCCATTTCTGTCGGTGGAGAAGCAGTTGGATTTGGTTGATCGGATAAATGGCAGAGCTGATAAGCAGAGACAGCTCGAGTTACTTGAGGAGCTAGGGATTGATCACTTGGTCAAAAAGTTTCCCAAAGAGCTCTCAGGCGGCCAGCGGCAACGAGTGGCTATCGCACGAGCGCTCTACAATGATCCAGCTCTGCTATTAGCAGACGAACCGACAGCCAGCCTCGATACTGACCGTGCCGTCGAGGTCGTTGAACTACTGGCTAAAGAGTCCAAGGAACGTCAAAAAGCGGTTATCATGGTAACCCACGATCATCGCATGACGACCTATTGCGATAAGGTTTATGAGATGCGTGATGGTGTCTTGCGTCAAGTTGAAAAAGACAAATCTTCAGTATTATAGTATAATAGAGAGTGCATGGCACTCTTTTTTGAGGAGGGACTGAAAGATGTTGAGTTTTATCTGGTTTATCCTTATCCTCATGTTCCCGTTTCATTTGCTCACGATTCTGCTAATGGGAATCGCTAGCTATCAACAGTGGTCACGGAGATGGCAACTCTCGATCGCTTTGATCGGGATGTTGGTGTCACTCGCTCAGTTGCAGCCTATTTTTTACCTTGGTCTTTATGGATTTGCCTGTTTGGCGCTTGGTTATCTCATCAGCTTTTTAATAGGAAAAATCCGTCGATGCTATTGGCGGTACCTGCTCAGTGTTCTCAGTGTCTTGATGACACCTGCTGTTGTGTATTTGGGGACAGCTCTAGCTGTTGTCCTGTTGACTATTGGGCAATGGTCCTATGGCTACGCTGATGTCGTCTATCAAGGGCAGGCTTACACCATTGTTTATACCCATAAGACCTCTGGTTTTCTTTTTTCAGAAAACCAAGCCTTAACCGAGTATTTGTACCGTAAAAACACCCTTTCACCAATCGGTGAGCGACAAGCAACCATCAGTTACGACCCTAGTTATGCTCATGATAACTTACAATTTCAGCTACCAGAATCGGCGGAGCTGGCTGGTTACCTGGATAGCTTTACCGATCTTGATGAGAATTTGGAGAATCAATGAAATTAACCTGACACGAAATCGCCCCAGTGGTGGGTGCTAAAAATGATGTGGCTATCTTTGCTGACCTGCCACTGACAGGACTAGAGTTTGATAGGCGAAAGATTGCGTTGGACCTTCTCTTTGTCACTGGTCGGTTTTATCTGCTTGGTAAATAGAAAGAAGACCACCTTAATATACTAGTAATTTTATCTTATCGTTTGGTGATTAACCTGTCCCTCTTGCTGGTCAACCAGCTGACAGGCGGAAATTACGGTTTGCTAGCGGTATCCCTCTGGTCAACAGCCACCATATCTGGCTCAATTTTATCCTTGTCACACTTGCCAACCTCGCCTTGGTAGCCTTGGTGCAGAAAGGGCAGAAGCGATTGCTAGAGCTTAGTTAATTAATTCCTTCTGGTTTTCAGGAGGAATTTTTATAAGGTTTGAAAAAGTCCTTCTTTTTAGGTATAATAGGAGGGTTAAGAAAAGAGAACATCGACAAGCAGACCAGCTCTGCTATGTGTCAAAAAAGAAAGAAATACCATGAGTTTACAAGAACAGATTAAAAAACGCCGCACTTTTGCCATCATCAGTCACCCGGACGCAGGGAAGACCACCATCACTGAGCAGCTCCTCTATTTTGGGGGTGAGATTCGCGAGGCTGGGACGGTCAAGGGCAAGAAGACTGGTAACTTTGCCAAATCCGACTGGATGGACATTGAGAAGCAGCGGGGGATTTCGGTGACCTCGTCTGTCATGCAGTTTGACTATGCCGGCAAGCGGGTCAATATCCTGGATACCCCAGGGCACGAGGACTTCTCTGAGGACACCTATCGGACCCTGATGGCGGTGGATGCGGCGGTCATGGTCGTTGACTCTGCCAAGGGGATTGAGGCGCAGACCAAAAAGCTTTTTGAGGTCGTCAAGCACCGCAATATCCCTGTCTTTACCTTTATCAATAAGCTGGACCGCGATGGTCGTGAGCCTCTGGATCTGCTCCAGGAGCTGGAGGAGGTGCTAGGCATCGCTAGCTATCCCATGAACTGGCCGATTGGGATGGGCAAGAGCTTTGAGGGGCTCTATGACCTGCATAACCAACGTCTGGAGCTGTACCGTAGTGAGGAGCGGTTTGCGCCTTTGGAAAATGGCGGAGCGCTCTTTGCCAATAACCCCTTTTATGAGCAGGTTTTGGAAGATATTGAGCTCTTGGCTGAAGCTGGCAATGAGTTCTCCCGTGAGGCGATTTTGTCTGGAGATTTGACCCCTGTTTTCTTTGGGTCGGCTCTTACCAACTTTGGCGTGCAGACCTTCCTTGATACCTTCTTAGAGTTTGCACCAGAGCCGCACGGTCACAAGACCACGACAGGTGACGTCATTGACCCACTGGACAAGGATTTTTCAGGCTTTGTCTTCAAGATTCAAGCCAACATGGACCCGCGTCACCGTGACCGGATTGCCTTCGTTCGTGTGGTGTCAGGCGAGTTTACCCGTGGGATGGCGGTCAATCTCCCTCGTACTGGCAAGGGAGCTAAGCTGTCCAACGTGACTCAGTTTATGGCGGAAAGCCGTGAGAATGTCGAAAATGCCGTGGCTGGCGACATTATTGGTGTCTACGATACAGGAACTTACCAAGTCGGCGATACCTTGACGGTTGGAAAAAATAAGTTTGAATTTGAACCTCTGCCGACCTTTACCCCTGAGATTTTCATGAAGGTCTCCGCTAAGAATGTCATGAAACAAAAATCCTTCCACAAAGGCATTGAGCAGCTGGTGCAGGAGGGGGCGATTCAGCTCTACAAGAACTACCAAACTGGCGAATACATGCTGGGAGCAGTCGGGCAGCTCCAGTTTGAAGTCTTTAAGCACCGCATGGAAGGGGAGTACAATGCCGAGGTTGTCATGACCCCGATGGGCAAGAAAACGGTTCGTTGGATCAAGCCAGAAGACCTAGACGAGCGCATGTCTTCTAGCCGCAATATCCTAGCCAAAGACCGCTTTGATCAGCCCGTCTTCCTCTTTGAAAATGACTTTGCCCTGCGCTGGTTTGCGGACAAGTATCCCAAAGTGGAATTGGAAGAGAAGATGTAGCGGAAAGACAGAAACCACATCAAGCCGTTGATGTGGTTTCGTTGTCTTTCCCTCGCAAGGCTGTCCCAAGAGAACAAGTGAAGCGCTGTTCGATTGGCAGACAACTACTGCGCCTAGCTCATCTCCTTGAACGATAGTAGGATAGGTTTTCTCGATTTCGTCGTAGTGCCTCCGCACAGTTGAGTAGGCCTGTAAAAGCTGATGAAATCAGCGAATTAGAGGCCACTCAACCACTGCGCCAATATTTTTCCTCTTCACTTTTTGGGCATGATGTCCTTGTCTTTCCCGCGTGAGACCCCAGTAGTATGGGGATAGACTGCTGGAGGTGCGAGCCTAGAAATGCGAAAGCGAGTAACAGTCAGGGGAGTGACTGTTTGAGGTACGAGCCTAGAAATGCGAAAGCGAGTAACAGTCAGGGGAGTGACTGTTTGAGGTACGAGCCTAGAAATGCGAAAGCGAGTAACAGTCAGGGAAGTGACTGTTTGAGGTGCGAGCTAGCCCCTTCCTATTTTGGGGGCAAGGGTTAACAAGAGAAGGTTCACCTGTGATATAGCTAAGGAACATGCTGGTCCGTAAAGAATATATCTTTCCAGAAAAACATACTGTTTAGCCATCTATTCAACATGGGTGGTTTTAATGTCAGGGCATCAAATTACAGGCATATTTCAATTTTATGTCAGTTGTTTAAGCCACTTGTATTACTCTGTGATTTTTGTTACAATTATGGAGCGAACACCGAAATAGTTTGCAAAAAAATGGCTTGTTTTCTATCCCACTAGGTTAATTTTGACCGAGTGGGTATTCTAGTATCTACTTGCTCAAGAATGAGGAACACCCATTCAAACGGAGAGGGAAGACTTGATAAATTAAAGCGAATAAGCACTTGTAAACAAGATGATGAAAGGATAAAAACCAGATGAATAAGTCTCAAACATTATTGGCAACAGTTGCTGTCGCGGCGACAAGTCTCAGCGTAGCCAATCCAGTCAGGGCTGAAGAGCAGGTCAAGCCTGTTTCGCCCCAAACGGAGGGAGCAACTCAGCCGGTCACTCGAAAGGATCTTGATGAGGCTAAGGCGGATTTAGAAGCTTCGAAAGCTGAAACTGCGGGGCAAACAGAACTGGTAGAGGCGAGAAAAGAGGAACAAGCAGAGGCTAAATCTGAGGTCAACCAATTGACAACGGAAGCTTCTGAAGCGGAACGTTTGGCTGAAGTGGCAACTCCTGAAGCTGTGGAACAAGCAACTGAGGCGGTTGAGAAAGCAGATACAGAGCTAAAAGAGACGATGGAAGCTGTTGAGCGTACTGAAACAGTAATGACCCAGACAGAAGAAGCTGTTAAGGCACAAGAAACCATCGTTCAAGAAGCTGACAGTCAGGTGGATGCTGCACAGGCTGCCGTTTCAGAGAGTCAAGGGCAAGTTGATCAAGCTAAGAAACTGGTCGATGGTCAAGCTGAACAGGCTGTTAAGGAACAATTAGAACAAACTCAGACTGCTGTTAAAACAGCAAATGAAGATGTTCAAGAAGCTCGGACAGCATTGGAAGAGGCTAAAACAGCAGATCAAAATCATGCTAAAGAGTTAGAGCAGGCTAAGGAAAGAGTTGAATCACAACAAGAAGCGGTTGAGCAAGCAACTGAAAATTGGACAACTGCAACGTCAGATTTGAAAGAAGCGCAACTGGTTGAAGATGGCTTAGCGGTCGATGTTGCAGCTGTTCAAAAACAAATCGCAGATTTAAAAACTTCGCTTAATGCTAGTGAAACGCAAGCGACCAAGCAATTGGATACAGCCTTGAATGATTTGTCTAAGGCTCAGAGCATGGTTAAGGCTGCGGAGCAAGCATTGGCGACAGCGCAAGCATCGGCAACAAACCAGGCTCAAGCTCTCCAGCAAGCCCAAGAAGAATTAAAACGAAATCGCACACAGCTAGCTCAAGCTACTCAGAACTTAGCGCGTTTAACCCAGGCCTATCAAGCAGCTAGCCCGTCTGATCCTGGAAGTCTGCAAACTTATGTTCAAACGGATCCAAATTGGATCACCTACCGTATCGGAAACGGGACTTTTGGTGCAACAGGCTGTGCGCCGACTGTTTTGGCGATGGCGATCACTGAACTGACTGGAAAAACAGTCATGCCATTGGAAGTGGGACACTATCTCTACAATAACAGTAATCACTTTAACAAGAATTTCCAAGGGACTTCTGGTCAGGGCTTACTCCAAGCAGCGCGTCACTATGGCCTAGAAGCGACAACCTTAGGCAACTATGCGAGTGTCGTGCAGGCTTTAGAAGCTGGAAATTTAGTCACAGCGGCTGTTCAGCAAAATAAATTTAGCCCTTGGGGTGTCGGCTATACACACCAGATCTTACTACATGGCCTCTCCAATGGTTATACCTATGTTTATGATCCTTACACGCGGACCAATAATGGCTGGTATCCATTGGCTAATCTCTGGGCTGAGCAAAGCACAGATGCTATCGACACAGCGGGATTGGGTACGCCGTTTGTCCAATTTACGACAGCTAACTTAAGACAACTTAAGTCTGGACTAGCTCAGGCACGAAACACAGTCAATCAGTTGACTGGGGCCGTTGCAAGTAAAGAAGGTGAAGTTGCTCGACTGTCTCAATCAGGCAATCAACTGTCTAGTGCAAAAAACCGCTTAGAGAGAGCAAAAGCGGTTGAGGCAAACCGTCAAGAAACCGTCAATGAGGCGCGCCGAGCTGTAGCAAAAGCCCAGGCGGACAAGATACAACTTACCCAAGAATTAAAGAATGCTCAGGAACGTTATCAAAACTTGTCTACTCGTTTAACTGAGGCCAAGAAAGTGACCGCTACTAAGACAGAGGCACAAGCAGGTGCTCAATCTACTCTTGCTAGTTTAAAAGAGTCTCTAGGTCAAGCTCAAGCCTCCCACAAGGCTCTGTTGGCTAAGGAAGCTAGTGTACCTACTGCTCAAAATCGCTTATCCAAGGCCTTAGCAAACCAAGCACAAGCCCAGAAAAATCTGGCACTTACTCAAGAGGCTGAACGACAACTCAACTTAAACTTCCAAGAGCGTGAGGCTGCATTGGATAAGGCTAAGGAAGCTCTGAAAGCGGACCAGAAAGCTTTGGAAGAGGCGCAAGAGAATCGTAATCAGGAAAGGGCAAAATTAGAAGAGTTGCGGAAGATTTTAGCGAAATCAAATCAACAACTGCAAGCTCTAAGACAAGCCCAGGCTGAAAAAACAGAAGCTCTGAAACAGGCACAAGCTTATTTAGAAAGTCTACAACAAGCTCCTCAAATGTTAGCTAAGAAACAAAGTCTTCTAAGTGCTGCACAGCAACGATTGAAAGAAGAGAGTGCCTTATTAGACCAAGCAGAAAAAGAACTGCAAGAACGAGTTGCTACTCAAGAACAGTTGCAGAAGGTTTATGACGACTTATTGGCGCGGTACAGGGCTGAGCAGTTAATCACTCCAACAGTCTATCAGTCTCCTGAGACGGTGTCTTATATCCCTTCAAAATATCAGCAATTACAACAATCTATTCCTTCAGCCTCGGGAGTTCCAGTGGTTAATGAACTGGGGCAGATTGTTGCCGTGACACCGTTGTTAAAAAATACCACTCCGGTAAGCAAGGCAAAAATGAACTTTATGGACTCTGCAAAGATTAAAACCTTGCCTCAAACTGGGACTGTTGATTCATTCCATCTACTGGCTTTCGGAATCGTTTCCTTGTTGCCTGTGCTGGGATGGCATCGTAGAGAAGATTAGCAAGTTTTTGGGTGAGTGGTCGTAGAGTGAGAGTCTTGGAAAAGGCCTCCTCATCAAGTGTGTCATTTCTTGTGATTACAGGGAGGTACTTAGGTGGTTGGTGCTGAATTGACTTGCCTCTTTGGCTTGGATTAACTTCTCTATAGAGTTCCTGTGCTTCAAAGAGCCATCCTGTTTCCTTGCCTGAAAAGCCATCTTGTCACCACAGACTTGTGAGGTTTCCTTCTTTGAGATGCGCCAGAAATCATAACTTGAGCAAGAATAACCCCTGGTAATAGAGGCGCTTTTCAGGACCTAAGTCGTATTTATACTAGTGGCTACCGTGCGATTTTCTAGATCGTTTTCCCTTATTCGCAGAAGAGAGTTGGAAATGATTGTCCAGCCTCTTCTTTTTCGGTATAATAAGGTAACAAATGATTGGAGGATTTTATGGGACTATTTTCAGGTTTGTTGGGCAATGCCTCTCAAAAAGATGTGGAGAAGGTTGAGCAACAATTAGCAGATATTTTGGTGCCGGGTGAACAGGTCAATCTAGCGTTTCAGTTGGTCAGGGACTTGATTGTGTTTACAGAAAAACGGTTGATCTTGGTAGACAAGCAAGGGGTGACAGGAAAAAAAGTTTCCTACAAATCTCTGCCTTATCGGTCTATTTCCCGTTTTACGGTAGAAACATCAGGCCATTTTGACCTGGATGCTGAGCTCAAGATTTGGATTTCTTCAGCTAGCCAGCCGGCAGAAATCTTACAATTTAAGAGTGACAAAAGTGTCGTTCAAATTCAGCAAGCCTTGGCTGCTGCTGTCCTAGCTTAACCTGAGTTGCAAATGTGAGAGATTGCTTGAGATATCTTTTGATAGGCTAAACATGCAACAATCAGGTATCATAAATAAAATCTTTTAACAGAAAAGTCTCAACCGTGATTCCTAGAATCTTATGGTTGAGACTTTTTGTAATGATTTTTTAGTTATTTTCAGATGATTTTTCAATAAACATAGCATCTCCGAAGCTGAAGAAACGGTAACCTTCACGGACAGCATGGGCATAGGCTTCCAGGACGAATTCTCTTCCAGCAAAGGCGGCGACCAGCATGACCAAGGTCGATTTGGGCAGGTGGAAGTTGGTCGAAAAGGCATCGACGATTTTAAAGGAATAGCCGGGCTTGATAAAGATATTGGTCCAACCAGAGTCTGCTTGGATCTGACCGTCGAATTTAGAACCGATGGTTTCCAAAGTACGGATGGAAGTAGTGCCGACAGCGACAATCCGTCCGCCAGCAGCCTTGACCTCATTCAGTGTCTCTGCAGCTTCCTGGCTGAGACTGTAAAATTCGGAATGCATCTGATGATCGTCTAAATCATCCACAGAAACGGGTCTAAAGGTCCCAAGGCCAACGTGAAGGGTCAGTTCAACAAGTTTGACGCCCTTGGCAGCAATCCGTTCAAGAAGCTCCTGAGTGAAATGAAGGCCTGCTGTAGGTGCAGCAGCGGAGCCGTTTTCTTTGGCATAGACGGTTTGATAACGGTCACGATCCTCCAGTCGTTCATGAATGTAAGGGGGTAAGGGCATTTCTCCCAAGGATTCCAGCACTTCTAAGAAAATCCCGTCATAGCTAAAACGGACAATTCGGCCACCATGTTCTAACTCTTCTAAGATCATTGCCGTTAACCGCCCGTCGCCAAAAGAAATCTGGGTACCAACCCGAAGGCGTTTGGCAGGCTTGGCTAAAACCTCCCAGTCGTCCCCTTCTGTATTTTTTAAGAGTAGCAGTTCGACATGCCCACCGGTTTCAGTTTTTTGGCCATAGAGACGCGCCGGTAAAACTCTGGTGTTGTTCATGACCAAAGCGTCTCCGGGATTGAGGTGGTCGATAATCTGATCAAAGTGCTTATCAACCAAGCTTTTTTGATGGGTATTAAGTACTAAAAGTCTTGAAGCATCTCGCTTAGCTAGAGGCGTTTGAGCGATTAATGCTTCAGGAAGTTCAAAATCAAAGTCGTTTGTATTCATAGTTTTCCCTATCGGAGTAAGATTTGTCGAGAACCAGAGTTCCTTAGACAGCTTTCTCATTATATCATTTTTCAGCGGATTAGGCTTGACAAAAATTGGTCTATACCATATAATGGAATTAGAAAAGGTTTTCAATAGGAGGCAGAGCATGAAAATTATTGAGGTGAGAGATCAAGTGGAGGGCGGCAAGATTGCCTACGACTTGGTGCGCGATAAGATCGCGATGGGCGCTAAGGTATTGGGTTTAGCTACGGGTTCGTCTCCAATCGAGTTGTATCGTCAATTGGTGGCGAGCGATGTGGATTTTTCAGATTTGGTTTCAATTAACTTAGATGAGTATGTTGGATTGTCTGCAGACAATGACCAAAGTTACCGCTATTTCATGGAAGACAAACTCTTTAAAGCCAAACCTTTCAAGGCGAGCTATGTGCCAGATGGGTTAGCAGAGGATTTAGATGCAGCAGCCTTAGCCTATGACCGCTTAATTGCAGAACATCCGATTGATGTGCAGATTTTAGGAATCGGTCGTAATGGCCACATTGGTTTTAACGAGCCTGGAACGCCATTTACTCAGACGACCCATGTGGTTGATTTGCAAGCGTCGACCATTGAAGCCAATGCACGATTCTTTGAAGATGAAGCAGAGGTGCCACGTCAGGCAATCTCCATGGGTATTGCTTCCATCATGACGGCCAAGACCATTATTTTACTGGCCTATGGTGCTGAGAAGGCTGATGCGATTGCAGGTTTGATTTCGGGGCCAGTGACGGAAGAGTTGCCAGCTTCGATCCTTCAGCGCCATGAGGATGTGGTTATCATTGCTGATAGTGCAGCCCTTAGCCAGTACAAGAACAACTAAACAGAAAAAGGAGCAGTCTTCTCGGTTAGAAAAGAGCTCCTTTTTGATCGCTTAAAATGATGGAAGGAAACGAAGTCTTTTGGGATTCAGGACTTTTGAAGGGGTCATCAAGGGGTGAGAGCTCCCTTTTTTAGGGTGCTTTTGACGATCGCTATTTTGGAGCTCCAAGAGCCGTTTGCGCTTGATTTGCTTTAATCAAGCCATTTTCTGGCAACTTCCAGATCCCCAGGGTAGGTTTCGTCTCGTTGCCCCTGGACAATCTGGTAGGCATCCGCGCCTTTTCCAGCGATGATGACAGCATCATTTGCAGATTGGGTCTTGGAAAGGGCTTCTTTGATAGCTTCTTCACGATCAACGATGATATGATAAGGACGTTGTAAATGGTTGGCGATTTCTCGGCAAATCTCAGCAGGATCCTCAAAATTGGGATCATCTGCGGACAGGATGACCTCAATGTCAGGAAACCTGTTGAGCAGGTCTCCAAAATCCTTACGCCGGCTCTGCCCCTTATTGCCAGGTGCCCCAATGATTAGCACAAGCTTGCCTTTCTGGAAGGTTTGAACGACTTGGATCAGCTTTTCAAGGCTGTCTTTATTATGGGCGTAGTCTACAAAGACCTTGGCACCATTGGCCTGGGTCAGCACTTCCATCCGGCCTGGGACAGTAGTAGTCGCGATGCCTAAGCGGATATCTTCAGGACTAGCTCCTAGTCTGAGGCAGGCAAGTCCAGCAGCTAGCGCATTTTCTTGATTGAAATGTCCGATGAGTTGGCTGTCGTAGTGACCAGCTAATTTTCCGGTCACATCGAAGGAAAAAGCTTGGGCATTGCTGATGCGATTGTCTGAGTCATTCCCATAAAAATCGTGGGGACGATTGGCGACCTGTGCTTTCACCAGGGAGAAATGCTCCATCTGGCTATTGACAATCACTGCTCTGCTATGCTCCATCAGGAGGCGCTTATGGTAAAAGTAATCTTCAAAGGTCGGGTGTTCAATCGGTCCGATGTGATCAGGGCTGATATTCAGGAAGACACCGACATCAAAGGTCAGTCCGTAGACGCGTTTGACCAGATAGGCTTGACTGGAAACTTCCATGATGAGGTGAGTGCGGCCGTTGGCAAGGGCCTCTGCCATCATACGAAAGAGATCCAGACTTTCAGGGGTGGAAAGTTGGGATTTGAAGAAAGTCTCACCGTCTAAAGTTGTGTTCATTGTAGAGAGCAGGGCAGGCTTATGGCTTTGGCTCAGGATATTGTAGGCATAGTAAGCCGCAGTGGTTTTCCCCTTGGTTCCTGTAAAAGCTAGCAGCTTAAGCTTGTCTTGGGGATTGTCGTAGAAGGCCATCGCTAGGAGGCTCATTGCCTGTTTGACATCGTTAACCATGATGAGGGGAATCGCAACCTCATAGTCTTTTTCCGAGATATAAAAGCTTAATCCGCCCTTGATAGCTTGTTCCAAATAGGCCTTTTGAAAGTTCGCTCCTTTGACAAAAAAGAGCGTGTCTGGAGACACCTGACGGCTATCGTAGGAGATGGCAGAGAATGTCTGGTCTTCCCAATCAAAAGCGTATTGGTCTTCAAAGATAATCTGGCGGAAGTTATGGTCGTTTTTTAAAATCGAAAGGATATTTTTTAGATTTAACATACTCTTATTGTAAAACTAAAGTCAAAGTTTTACAAGTCCCAAAGAATGGTTTATAATGAGAAAGATAAAATGTCTGTCTAGAAAGTGTGGAATAGATCATGTCCAATCAAGCTGTGACCCAACAAGACCAGATGGTGAGAGGTACCCTTTGGCTGACGGTTGGCAATTTTGCTAGTCGCCTGATGGGGGCCTTGTATGTCATCCCTTGGCTCATCTGGATGGGGGAGCATAGCCATCAGGCGAATGCCCTTTTCAGTATGGGGTATACCATTTATGCAATCTTTTTGAACATGTCAACGGCTGGGATAAACGTTGCCGTGGCCAAGCAGATTGCTAAGTATAATTCAATGGGTAAACCTGACATGAGTTTTAAGCTTATCAGAGTCGCTTTAGCTTTTATGATGGGACTGGGACTCTTTTTTGGGGCTTTGATGTACCTAGGAGCACCACTTTTTGCAAGGCTGTCAGGGGTTGAGGTCGAGCTAGTGCCAGTTATGCGGAGTCTGTCCTGGGCGGTGTTGATTTTCCCTGCGATGAGTATTGTCAGAGGGATTTTCCAAGGTTTGAATGACATGAAGCCCTATGCCATGAGTCAGGTTGTCGAGCAGTTGATCCGTTTAATTTGGATGTTGCTTGTGACTTTCTTCATCATGCAGGTGGGATCAAGAGATTATGTCAAGGCGGTCACCCAGTCGACGTTTGCGGCTTTTATTGGAATGTTGGCTAGTGTAGTGGTGTTGCTCTACTATCTGTGGAAAGCAAAGTTAATGAAGCCGATTTTAGAAACAGCGGCTCCTTCAGAAGCCATTAACAGCAGAGCCATTTTGCTGGAGACGGTAAAAGAGGCAATCCCCTTTATTGTGACTGGCGCAGCGATTCAAATTTTTCAGCTGATTGACCAGTTTTCCTTTATCAATACCATGTCTCTGTTAACGGACAGGAGTCAGGCGGAGTTAGAGGTTCTCTTTTCCTATTTTTCAGCCAATCCCAATAAAATCTTTATGATTCTGATCTCGGTCGCGACAGCTATCGGTGGTGTAGGTATTCCCTTGTTGACGGAGAATGTAGTCAAAGGGGAGCGCCAGGCCTCAGCTAAATTGATTCTCAATAGCTTAACGATGCTGATAGTCTTCCTATTGCCAGCGGTCTTGGGCTCCATTCTTTTGGCCAAACCCCTCTACACAACCTTCTATGGTCTTCCTGATAGCATGGCCTTAAGTCTTTTTGTCTTGGCTATGTTAACGACTCTGATTTTAGGGGTCTACACAGTTCTTGCACCTATGCTTCAGGCTTTGTTTGAAAACCGCAATGCAGTCAAGTATTTCCTTTATGGGGCTCTTGTGAAATTGACGTTGCAATTGCCTCTCATTGTCATTTTTCATGCTTACGGTCCAATTCTAGCAACGGCAGCAGGATTGGCTATCCCAGTGGTTCTAATGGCTAGAAGAATAAAGGAAATTACAGGGTTTGACCAGGTCTTGTTTTTCAATCGGGGGCTTCTGATTATTCTTCAAACCTTAGCAATGGGCCTGGTTGTGCTAGTGCTTGAGCTCTTGCTCAATTGGTTGCTTCCTGTAACGAGCCGTTCTTCAAGTATGGTTCATCTTATCTTGGGAGGGACCATTGGAGGTGGTCTTTATGTGCTGATGAGTTTGGCAACCCGCTCGATTGATTTCGTGATTGGTAAACCCAAGGCAGATCGCCTACGCCATCGCTTAAAAATGAAGTGATAATACCCTTCTGGTTTGTTTAAAAATCAGAAGGGTTTTTGTGAACAGAAGGCCTTGTAATATTCCTATAGGTGATAGCTATAGCTAGCCATGGTCAATAACAATAAGGCAGGCTGTCCCCTTGCTTTTAAAAACGTGCTACAATAGAGGAAACGCAAATGCATTTGGAGGCAAAGAACGTGAGAGCATTAGAAACGATTTTGGCACAAGCAGGTATTAATAAGGATCCCAGAACGGGTGCCTTGGTCAGTCCGGTTCATTTTTCGACGACCTACCAACATCCAGAGTTTGGCCAGTCTACAGGATATGATTATATTAGAACCAAGAATCCGACCCGCTCGAACCTCGAAGAAACCTTGGCGGCTATTGAATATGCTAAGTATGCTCTGGTGACCAGTTCGGGCATGTCGGCGATTAGCTTGGCCTTTAGTTTATTTCCAATTGGAACTAAAATTTTGGCGGTACGTGATCTTTATGGAGGCTCTTTTCGTTGGTTCAATCAAGAGCAAGCGGCCGGGCGTTTTGACTTTACCTATGTAGAACGTGAAGAAGAGTTGTTAGCGGAGCTTAAACAGGGGGAGTATGATGTCGTCTATGTTGAAACACCAACGAATCCCCTGATGGTGGAGTACGATTTGCCAGCGATTATTCAAGCTTCGCATGCTAAAGGGGCTAAGGTCATCGTCGACAATACCTTTTACAGTCCTATTTATCAGAATCCGATTAAGGATGGGGCTGATTTGGTTCTACATTCAGCGACCAAGTACCTATCGGGCCATAACGATGTCTTAGCTGGTGTAGTGATTACGGATCAGACGGAGCTTTATGAGAAATTATTTTACAACCTCAATACGACAGGTGCTGTCTTATCACCGTTTGATAGCTATCTTTTGATGCGAGGATTGAAAACCTTAGCTTTGAGAATGGAGAGAGCAACAGAAAATGCTCAAAGCGTAGTGGCCTTTTTAAAGAGCCATCCACAGGTCAAGGAGGTACTCTATCCTGGAAAAGGGGGCATGGTTTCCTTTAAAATAGCTGATCCAAAGAAAATTCCAGACTTCCTCAATCACATCAAGGTCTTTACATTTGCAGAGAGTCTTGGTGGGGTAGAGAGCTTGGTGACGTATCCGACAACGCAGACCCATGCGGACATTCCAGCTGAAGTGAGAGAAAGCTACGGCTTAACCGATGACCTTCTGCGCTTGTCTATTGGGATTGAGCATGCAGATGACTTGATAGCGGATCTAAAAGCCGCCTTGGAGGTGTGTAATGGCCTATGATTTTTCGCAAACAACCGATCGTCTAAAGACACATGCTATCAAATGGCAGGAAGTGGCAAAGGATTCAGCCTACATTCCACTAGGGATTGCTGATATGGATTTCCCAATTGCTCCGGAGATCCAAGAAGCGCTGTTAGATTATGTAAAAACAGGCGACTACGGCTATGCTTACAGCAGTCAAACCATTTATCAGGCAGTGATTGATTGGGAAGCGGAGCATTTTTCAAATCCTGTTTTAGAAGAAGAAATCCTCTTCGTTTCAGGGGTAGTCCCTTCTATTTCTATTGCCCTGCAAGCTCTGACCCAGCCTGAGGATAGTGTCCTCATCAACACGCCTTACTATGGCCCGATTCCAAGGACTATCCAGCTATTGGAGCGGCAATTGGTGAAAAATGAGCTAGTTAAAGTTGAAGGACGCTATCAAATTGATTTTGAACGTCTGGAGAAACAGCTGACCGAGCAGGATGTCAAAGCCTATGTGCTCTGCAATCCCCAAAATCCAAGTGGCCGCGTCTGGACTAGAGAAGAATTAGAGCGGATTGGGAACTTATGTCTGAAACACGATGTCCTCTTGATTATCGACGAGATTCACCGCGACCTTACCCTCTATGGCAATCAGCACACCAGCTTTAATACCATAGACCCACGCTTTAAGGCTATTTCGATCGTTTTAAGTAGCGCTACTAAAACCTTTAATCTGGCTGCGACTAAAAATAGTATGGCCATTATCGCCAATCCGAAATTGCGCAAAGCTTTTATTGGCCAAAGACTGGCCAATAATCAACACGAAGTGCCAACTCTTGGTATGATTGCTACAGAAGCGGCTTTCACAAAAGGGAACCCGTGGCTGCAGGCATTGCGCAAACAGATTGAGCAGCATGCTGATTACGTGGCGGAACGCTTAGAAACAGCGACTCGGATTCAGGTCATGAAGCCAGAAGCGACTTATCTGATGTGGTTGGATTTCTCGGCTTATGGCTTAGATGATAAGGCCTTATATGCCAAATGGCATGACCAAGCCAAACTCCTTTTCAATGAAGGGACGGCCTTTGGCCAGGCAGGGCGTCAACACGCACGGATGAATTTGGCTCTTCCTTTTGAAAAAATCGTAGAGGCCTGTGATCGTTTGGTTGAAACGTTCAGAGACATTTAACCGTACACCAAAATAGAGAAACCTGTCAAAAATATCGTTTGATGAGCGATTTTTTGGCATTTTTTTGATATACTTTTATGAAGTAAAATAAAAGGAGGTCCACATGGGACATTTTCAAGTTATTTCACATCCACTCATTCAGCATAAGCTTTCTATCTTGAGACGCAAGGACACTTCGACCAAGGATTTTAGAGAGTTGGTCAATGAGATTGCCATGCTGATGGGCTATGAAGTCCTACGCGATTTACCAGTAGAAGACGTTGAGATTGAGACGCCTATCACAAAGACGGTTCAGAAACAAATCGCAGGCAAGAAATTGGCGATTGTCCCAATTTTGCGAGCAGGTATCGGGATGGTTGATGGGCTCTTGAGTTTGACACCGGCAGCTAAGGTTGGTCATATCGGTATGTACCGTGATGAGGAAACACTCCAGCCTGTTGAATACCTCGTTAAATTACCAGAAGATATTGACCAGCGAGTTGTTCTTTGTGTGGACCCTATGTTGGCGACAGGTGGTTCGGCTGTCCTAGCAGTAGATTCCCTCAAAAAACGTGGAGCGACTAGCATCAAGTTTGTCGGTCTCGTCGCAGCACCAGAAGGGGTAGAGATGCTCCAAAAAGCGCATCCAGACGTGGAAATCTATGTTGCAGCCCTCGATGAAAAACTCAATGAAAACGGCTATATTGTTCCAGGCCTTGGAGATGCGGGCGACAGATTGTTTGGGACTAAATAGGTCCAGTGGACCTATTTAGGTCCTTGCCTAGAAATGAAAGCGCAAGGAAGGTCCAGTGGACCTATTTAGGTCCTTGCCTAGAAATGAAAGCGCAAGGAAGGTCCAGTGGACCTATTTAGGTCCTTGCCTAGAAATGAAAGAGCGAGGAGGTCCAGTGGACCTATTTAGGTCCTTGCCCAGAAATGAAAGAGCGAGGAGGTCCAGTGGGCCTATTTAGCAGACTCCTGAAAATGAATTGCTGAGGGGAGAAATAGAAATCTCCTGGAAGAAAGAGGCGACATCTGTTGAACCCTTTCTTTTGAGCTAACCAGGCAAGAGTTTTTGTTTGACCTTTTTTGACCAAACTAGTATAATAGTCCCCATAATAGAATTGAAAATGAAGTGAGGGAAGTATATGATTCCAGTTGTTATTGAACAAACCAGTCGTGGTGAGCGCTCTTATGACATTTACTCACGGCTCTTGAAAGACCGTATCATTATGTTGACAGGGCCAGTTGAGGATAATATGGCGAATTCCGTCATTGCCCAGCTCCTCTTTTTGGATGCCCAAGATCCGACTAAGGATATTTACCTCTATGTCAATACGCCTGGTGGTTCTGTTTCAGCAGGACTTGCCATTGTGGACACCATGAACTTTATCAAGGCAGATGTGCAGACCATTGTCATGGGAACAGCGGCCAGCATGGGGACTATTATTGCTTCAAGCGGTGCCAAAGGCAAACGTTTCATGCTTCCAAATGCGGAGTACATGATTCACCAACCAATGGGTGGTACAGGTGGTGGAACCCAGCAGACAGACATGGCCATTGCTGCAGAACATTTGCTTAAGACACGTGACCGTTTGGAAAAAATCTTGGCGAAAAATTCAGGCAAAACGGTTAAGCAAATCCACAAGGATGCCGAGCGTGACTACTGGTTGACGGCTGAGGAAACCTTGGCTTATGGCTTTATTGATGCCATTATGGAAAAAACAGAGTTGAAGTAGGCTCGCTTTCACCAGCAATCGCTTCTTAAAGCTGACAAGTCTCTTGGTGAATAGGGAACCGGAATGCTCAAAAGGAGACCAATCTAAATGGTTAAAAAATCTGTCAAGTTTTCTTGATAGATTTTTTTGATTAAGAATGCTTACAATGACTCGATTGCCTTAAAGAATAAATAATGGTAGTATTAAGCAGACATGTTCCTAAGATTTGACGACTGTCGTACGATCTTTCTAATCGTTTCCCTTTAAAGGATAACTAGCTTGAGGCATTTGAGGAATAGGTTGTTAAAATTGTGTTGAAGGCTGAAAAAATCTTGTCAGACAATCTGGCGATATGGTATAATAAACTTTGAAAACGCTTAAAAAAAGAAAGGGATTCTTATGAAAAAGAGCATATATCTCATTAGTGCCTCAGTCTTGACAGCGGCGCTAATTCATGGCCAACCCATAACTCAAGCTCAGTTTGAAGTGCCTAGCTATGTTCAAGCGACAGAGCAAGAACGCCCAGTCACAGCGCTCTCGGATTTGCGGACGACTGGTGAGCAAGGACAAGTCTATACGGTATCAGGTAAGATTATCAGTGCTGTTAATGCTTGGGGAGGTAATGGTTTTTACATTCAGGATGCTTCTGGTGCTGGTCTTTACATCTATCCCAATAAGAACGCTCTCGGTTACAATGAGGGGGATTCTGTTCAATTAACAGGAACCCTGAGTCACTTTAATGGGGAACTGCAATTGATTTCCATTGCAGAACATCAATTGATTGCTCCGACTCATGAAACTGTTGCGACTGAGACGACGATTGGAGGACTCGTTCCTGAGTTGCAATCAACGCTAGTCAGTCTAAAAGGATTGACAGTAGGTGAGATTGCAACAGACCGCTTTAAAAACGCCACTTTTACTGTAACAGATCCAAATGGCCAAGAGTTAGCTGTGCGGTTGGATAGTCGTTCTGGGGTTAATGCTGAAACTCTGATGGGAAAAATTGGAGCAGGAGACAAGATCAATCTGACAGGGATTTTGTCAACTTATCAGGGCAATAATCAGCTCAAACCGTTTACATTAGACCAGTTTGAGGTGGTTGAAAAGGCAGGAAGCTCTGCTCTTGAACCAACAACGGAGAGCTTGAAAATCGGTCAAATTCAAGGCACCAGCCATGAGTCGGCCTATGCCAATAAATCGGTGACAGTCAAGGATGTTATCGTAACCTACATTGACACGAATAACCGATTCTTTGTTCAAGACTTAGTGCCAGATGGAGATATTCATACCTCTGATGGGATCAATGTCTATCTTCCCAAACATGGCGTAACAGTTGGAGATGTATTGACGATTACGGGAACGGTGGAAGAATACTTTGGTAGTGGTTACGCTGAAAAAGAAACGACGGATTTAACCATTACGCAAATTAAGGCCAACCAGATTGAAAAGACAGGCACTGCAGAAGTGCCAGCTCCAATTGTTCTTGGTGTTGATCGTCTGATTCCTGATGGAATCATTGATAATGATGGTTTGAGTAGCTTTGATCCTGAGGAAGATGCGATTGATTTTTGGGAATCCCTTGAAGGAATGTTGGTGGCTGTAGACGATGCTAAAATTTTAGGGCCATCTAAGTACAAGGAGCTCTATGTTCTTCCTGGTAACTCAACGGCACAACTCAACGGTTCGCATGGGATTTCCTTAAGAGCTGATAAGGAAAATACCGGAATTGTTCCTGTGCTGCTGAAGAAAGATTTTGTAGCTAAGGCAGGAGATTCCTTTACTGGACGACTAGCTGGGCCAGTTTCTTATAGTTACAGCAATTATAAGGTTCTTGTCAACAATGACACCTTGCCAACCTTTAATGATGGCGGTCTTTTGCCTGAAAAGACGGCTCTAGTCAAAGCTGAGAATAAGCTCAGTATCGCGTCTTACAATATTGAGAACTTCACAGCTGACCCTGCACAAACTTCAGAAACAAAGGTGAATCGCATTGCAAGATCCTTTGTGGAGGATTTGAATGGGCCAGATATTATCGGACTCATTGAGGTGCAGGATAATAATGGGGCTACAGATGACGGCGTCGTTGATGCTAATCAAAGTGCTGCTCGCTTGATTGCAGCTATCGAAGCGCTCGGAGGCCCTCAGTATACTTATGTGGATATTGCACCTGAAAATAACGCTGATGGTGGTCAGCCAGGTGGGAACATTCGGGTAGGATTTTTGTATAACAAAGCGCGTGTCCAATTATCAGAAAAACCAATTGGTGGGCCCAATGAAGCCGTTAACTGGGCAGATGGTAGCTTGATGCACAGTGTCGGTCGCATTGCCCCAACGGACCCTAGTTTTGCAGGTGTCCGTAAATCCTTAGCGGCAGAATTTCTCTTTAAAGGTGAAAAAGTGGTGGTTGTCGCCAATCACCTATCCTCAAAACGGGGCGACAACGGCTTGTATGGCCGTGTGCAACCACCAGTATTGGGCTCAGAGGTTGCTCGGCATCAGCAAGCTCAAGTCCTTAACCAATTTGCAAAAGCTGGGATCGCTCAAAACCCTAATGCCAATATTGTGATGTTAGGTGATTTTAATGACTTTGAGTTCCGTAGAACTCTTCAATTGATTGAGGGGGATGTCCTGTCCAACTTGGTCAGCCGTCACGATGAAGCGGATCGGTTCTCCTATTTTTATCAAGGGAATAATCAGTCTCTAGACCACATTCTGATTAGCAATAATCTCTTGGAACGAGCTGAGTTTGATATGATTCATGTAAATTCGCCTTTTATGGAGGAACATGGCAGAGCTTCAGATCATGATCCTTTGCTCCTGCAACTGCAATTGGAACCAAAAGAACAGACTAAGCCTCAGGAACCCACACCAACGACACAAAATCCTGTAACCACTGAAACACAAACCTCAGTGACTGAGCCTGCGACAACACAGACCCCTCCAACAAGTCAATCAACCCCTCAAACGTCTGTAACCACTAGAAGGCCAAATGACCAATCAGTTGGCACGCCAACTACACCAACGACAGGTCAGCAACCTGGGGGTAAGAACCAAAACACCTCAGCTAGCTCTCGTCAAGAAAAGGCAACAGATGCCAAAGAGCAAGAAGCCCTTCAAGAAACCCGTAACCGTGGTAGCAAACGAGTCCTACCAAGAACGGGCACTACTGAGAACAAGGGAATAATGATTGGTCTGCTGTTATTGGGAAGTTTGTTGTCAATAAGGGAGTTGCCTCGCAAAAAATGAGAGTGATCTGCCATCGGTGAGTGTCAGAGTAGGATGAGTCCATAACTTACCGATGCTTAGCTCAAACAGCAGAAGGATAGCTGTTTGAACTCTCGGATGCTCGCTACAATTGTGAAAGCTACTTGATTAGTCTAGTAGGTCAAACGGCTTCGCTACCAGAACGGTTCCCTTGTTAAGCTATTTGCTTTGGAGATACTGAGCAGTGGTTTCGTTGGTCCTAGTGTGTCGAGCGAACGGGCAAGGATAAGTTTAACTATGGCACAGTAGGACCAGAATGGTATCTAGTTGCTTGATCTTAAGGGATTGAGCTTCAGAAAATGAAGGCTCTGGGACCTTGGTTCACGTTTTTTGAGGAGACCCTTCACTTGCCCTGCCAAGCACTAGCAGAAATAAATAAAAAAGAACAAGCAGTCCGCTGTGGCTGCTTGTTTTGATAGATGGGAAAATCATGTACACTAAAACATTTTCAACCAACACTTGGCTAGCCATCAATCTGGATAGCTTATCCGATATCACTAGCCTCGAAGATCGACTGGCCATTGATGAGGAATTAGCAGCCTACATCACCGACGAAAACGAGATGGCGCGTCTGGAGTATGATAAAGACCAAGGGCGTCTGGTCTTGATTTACAATGTCATTCACCAAGAAAAAGAGGATAACAGCTATGACAGCAGTCCTATAACCTTTATCCTCAAGCCAAACCGCGTGACCACTTTGGTAACGAATAAAACGGCTTATTTGCTTGAGAGACTCAATCAGATGATGACCAAGTACCGACCTGAAACCGTCTACGATTTTCTCTTTTGGAGTTTGGTCGTCATTTCTAAAGACTATGTCAAAATTCTCGATCGCCTTGACAAGGAATTGACCCAAACCAATCATCTTATCCGCCAAAGGACGACCAAAGACCGGCTTTTGGCACTCTCTGATATCGAAATGAGCATGATTTACATTCGCTCCGATAGCAAGCAAAATCTCTTGGTCTTAGAGCAACTAACGGCGCACGGTCTAATCCGTCAGCTCAGCGATGAGGAACGGGAAAAGCTGGACGATGCCTTGATTGAGGCGCGACAGATTTTGGAAATGGCAGAGCTCAATACCCAGACCATGGGGCAGCTCTCGTCTACCTATAACAACGTCCTCAACAACCAGCTAAACGACACCATGAAGATTTTGACAGTCCTGTCGATTTTACTAGCGACTCCAGACATTATCACGGGTTTTTTCGGCATCAATGTGCCACTGCCTGATTTCTTGGTCAACAGCAAACTAGGCTGGCTAATGGTTATCGGGATAATCGTTTTAGTCTTTCTAGTCGTCTATCGGATGGTGAGAAGTATTTTAAAAGAAAAATAAGGCAATTGCGTTGATGTATGAGAGGTGGTGGTCCTGGCATAGGACATCGTCTAAGTCTTCGCCGTCAACTGATCCGGTGTTTATTGATGGCAAAGAGAGTAGACCGTTTCAGTTTGCTCACTCTCAATCATCGGAAGGGTTAAAACAGGTCAAACAGTCAAGAGATTGCCTAACTTTTCACGGTCTTGTTCTTGAACGGCTAAGTCTTTCTTAAAACAGCCACTTTTTAAGGTCGACCAAGTGGTTAGAATAGGGCAGTTAAAGAAGTTTTTAAATGCGCAAGCGCGGTTTTTTGAGGCTTGAGAGCAGCTGGTTTGCGGTCTAGGCGCTTGCTTACACGTAAGTCGTCTAACAGAACTTCTGTAAGCTAAGGTTTTATTCTGATAGACACTAAATAAAACCAAACAAGAGTCCACTTATAGAAAATATAGTACTCATTCAAATGTTTTGAAAAATGGATGTGCCAGAAAAAGGTTGCATCCATTTTTTATGAATTTAGCGTGATTTTAAACGGCGTGGCTTGACATCTGCTAGTGATAGCGGTATGATAGAATTGGTTTATTTTAGAAAGAATGGTAATCGTATGTCGAGACACAGAAGCTCTAAACAAAGACGAGAAAGCTGGAAAATTCCCTTAGGGATTTATGTTGGAATTATCGTTATTTATGCACTTATAGCTGCTTTTTTTCTGTTTAATGCCTATAAACAGCATTTCTTGGTTTTGAAGGGACTTTCCTTGTTGATCCCTGCGGTGATCATAGGGGTCTTTTTGTTGGGGTTGTTGCTCTTGATTTGGCGTAAAACGAGATGGGTGAGCGCAGTTCTCCTTCTTCTTGGGACTATAGCCTTAGGGCTGGGGTTATACGTGCAAAAAACAACTGAAACAGTCAGTGTTAAGCTCAACCGTTCAGCGGCTGTTTCAGAGACCGTAATGAGTGTTGTTGTCCCAGTAGACAGCGAGATTTCAGAACTTTCTCAAGTCAGTACAGTTCTAGCAGCAACGGATAACGATGCGAGTAATATAGAACAGTTACTCGCCCAGGTTAAATCAGAAAAATCACTAGACTTGCTCACCAAACCAGTTGCTTCTTATCAGGAAGCGTATGAGAAACTATTGGCCGGTGATGAGAAAGCCATGATTCTAAACAGTGCATATGGTGGTCTCCTTGAGACAGTCTATCCTGACTATGCCGAGAAGCTCAAAACGCTCTACACCTATACTGTCAAAAAAGAAGTTCCAAAAGAAGAGGCGGCAGCCAAGCCTATTAGTCAGAGCGATAGTTTTAACATCTATGTCAGTGGGATTGATACCTATGGACCGATTACCTCTGTATCGCGCTCAGATGTCAATATCATTATGACAGTGAATCGAACAACTAATCAAATTGTCCTAACGACTACTCCGCGAGATTCCTATGTGCCTATTGCCGGTGGAGGCAATAATCAGTATGACAAGTTGACTCACTCAGGAATCTATGGGATTGAATCCTCTATTGCAACGCTTGAAAATCTCTATGATATTGATATCAGCTACTATGCGAGAATCAATTTCACTTCCTTCCTTAATCTGATTGATGTCCTTGGCGGGATTGAGGTTTATAACGATCAAGCCTTTAGCAACGGCTCAGGTGATTACCCCGTTGGCAATATCACCTTGAATTCACAGCAAGCCTTAGGTTTTGCGCGTGAGCGCTATGGATTGGCTGGCGGGGACCGTGACCGTGGGCGGAACCACAACAAGGTTATATCAGCGATTATCAATAAATTAACCACAGTCGGAGCTTTGACCAACTTTAATAGTATTTTAAGTGGTGTTGGGGATTCCGTCCAGACTAATATGCCTTTGTCCACTATGATGGCTCTGGTTAATGATCAGTTGGCCACAGGCAAAAAGTATACGATTGTTTCACAATCTTTGGAAGGGACAGGGTCGACAGGACAATTGCCATCTTATGCCATGCCGGGCGCTAGCCTCTACATGATGTCCATTGATGAAGCTAGTCTTGCTAAAGTGAAGTCAACTATTCATCAAACCTTAGAAGGGAAGTAACATGTTTGATATTCATAGCCATGTCATTTATGGGGTAGATGATGGTCCGAAAACACTGGAAGAGAGTATAGCCCTGTTGGAGGATGCTTATCAACAAGGTGTCCGGGTTGTGGTTGCAACGTCTCACCGCCGGAAAGGAATGTTTGAAACGCCTGAGACAACGATCTTAGAGCACTTCCGACATGTCAAACAAGCTCTAGCTGATCGGTTGCCAGATTTGCAACTGCTCTATGGAGCTGAGCTTTATTTTACGTCAGATATTTTAGACAAACTAGAGCAAAAGCAAGTCCCAACCTTAAACGATACCCGCTTTGCTCTGGTTGAGTTCAGTGGCCGAACGCCTTGGAAGGATATTCATAAGGGCCTTCAAAAACTGCTTTTTCAAGGCATTACTCCAGTGGTAGCGCACATTGAACGTTACGATGCGTTAGCCTTTGAAAAAGACAGAGTAGCCGAACTGATTAAGATGGGCTGTTACACTCAGATTAATAGCCTCAGCGCAACGAAACCTAAGCTGTTTGGAGATGGTGCAAAGTTGCATAAAAAAAGAGCTGCGTACTTTTTAGAAGAAGGCTTGGTTCATGTAGTATCAAGTGACATGCATAATCTGACCAATCGACAGTCCTATATGAAAGACGCTTATCAGCAAATCCTTAAGCGTTACGGGCAAGCCAAGGCAGATGACTTGTTCATTCACAATGCAAAAACTTTATTAAATAATGAATATATTTAGGAGAATTCATGGAAAATAGTCAACTAGAAATCGATGTGATACAGTTACTCAAGAAACTCTGGAGTCGGAAGTTCAGCATTATCTTTACCTCTCTCATTTTTGGAGGTCTTGCGTTAGCGGCTAGCGCCTTTCTGATGACACCAGCCTATACCTCAACCACTCGCATCTATGTAGTCAATCAGAAAACAGAGAGTATTACCACTCAGGACCTTCAAGCTGGGGATTATTTGGTTAAGGACTATCAGGAAATCATCAAGTCCAATGACGTGATGACGGCTGTTGTTGAAAACGAGGGCCTGCCTATGACACCAATGCAGTTAGCAGACAAGGTTAGGGTGCAGGTTCCTACTGGTACGCGGATCATCTCTATCTCAGTAGAGGACAATGATCCAGAAGAAGCTAGTCGTTTGACCAATGCTGTTCGAGAAGTTGCAGCTGAAAAAATCAAGACCATCACTAAGGTTGAAGATGTGACTACTTTGGAAGTGGCGGAACCAGCAACTAAACCTTCATCTCCTAATATCAAGCGTAATGTGCTATTAGGAATTTTATTGGGTGGTTTTATCGCTGTAGCTTTAGTGCTATTGCGAGAAATTTTAGACGATCGGGTAGCTCGACCTGAAGACGTAGAGGAAATTCTTGGGATGACCCTCTTGGGAGTTGTCCCAGAAATGGATGGAAAGTAGGAACAAAAGAACATGCCACAATTAGAACTTGTTAAGACTAAGGCCCACTTGGCTAAGCAAGTGGAAGAGTATTTTAACGCGATACGGACTAATATTCAGTTTAGCGGAAGAGACATTCGTACGATTGTTCTGACCTCTGTCCAGCCAAACGAAGGAAAGAGTACCACATCTGTCAATTTAGCGATTTCACTGGCTAATGCGGGCTTTAAAACCCTCTTGATTGACGCGGATACACGGAATTCTATCTTGTCAGGGACCTTTAAGGTCAACGGAAAAATCCAAGGGCTAAGTAGCTACCTATCAGGAAACTGCGGATTGGCAGACATCCTTTGTGAAACAGATATTGCTAACCTTATGGTGGTAATGGCTGGACAGGTACCGCCTAATCCAACGAGTCTCTTGCAAAATACAAACTTTAGAGAGTTGCTGAGTATAGCGCGTGAGGTCTTTGATTACGTTATCGTCGACTCGCCACCGATTGGTTTGGTAATTGATGCCGCTATCATCGCCCAACAGTGCGATGGTGCCGTCTTGGTCACAGAAGTAGGTGCTATCAAGCGGAAATTTATACAAAAAGCCAAGGAGCAATTGGAACAGAGTGGTACCCAATTTTTGGGCGTGATTTTAAACAAGGTCGATCACCGAGTTGATAATTACGGTGGTTATGGTTCATATGGTCAGTATGGACAATATGGGAATTATGGGAAATAGGGAAAGTAGGAAAAAGAAAAATGAAACGGTCCACAAAACGTTTAGTATTGATAGTGCATGATAGTCTAATGATTCTATTATCGCTCTTTTTTGCTAAAGCGTTTGTAGCTGTTTTATTAGAGACTCCGATTGATTATATCTGGTTTTCAGCTGCAGTCTTAATCGTGGGATATTTTGGTATTGCCATCAGTGGTAAGGTTTTTTCAACCATCACCAAGTACACGGATTCAAGAGTTTTGGTTACGATTGCTTTTGCCTTGACAGTAGCCCATGTTATCTTGTGGATTCTTTCAGATCTATCTTGGGGAGCAACTAGTTATCGTTTTTTAGCGGTCAGTTTGGTCTTGTGTTTACTACTGATAATTGCACCCCGAGTCATTTGGAAGGCGCTGTATGACCATCGAGTCAGAAATAAAGGGCGGGCCAAAGAGTCATCGCTGAGAACCTTGGTCGTCGGAGCCGGTGAAGGCGGTAAGCTATTCATCAAAACAGTACAAGAACGCTCCAAAGACATCCATGTGGTAGGGATTGTTGATGGAGACCCTGATAAGCTCGGAACCTTTATTCACGGGGTCAAAGTCTGTGGCAATCGAAATGATATCTCACGCTTGGTCAAAGAGTTAGAAGTTGACCAGATAACGGTAGCTATTCCGTCGCTTTCTCCAGAAGAGCGCGAGCGTATCTTAGAGATTGCTAATGAAACTGGTGTTAAAATCAATAACATGCCCAGTGTTGAGGACATCATATTAGGAAATGTTTCCAATCAAACACTTCAAGAAATCAATGTCGCAGATCTTCTAGAAAGAAAAGAGGTAGTCTTGGATCAGGAAGAGTTGGGAAGTTATTTTGGCGACAAGACTGTTCTAGTAACTGGAGCTGGAGGTTCTATAGGCTCCGAAATCTGTCGTCAGGTGGCATCCTTCCATCCCAAGTGTTTACTCTTGCTGGGACACGGTGAGAACTCTATCTATTTGATTCACAAAGAATTGGCGGGTAAATATGGTTCTCAGATGGAGTTAATTCCAATTATTGCAGATATCCAGGATAGGGCTCGCATATTTGAAGTGATAGCGGAGTACAGGCCCGATGTTGTCTATCATGCAGCAGCCCATAAACACGTCCCGTTGATGGAATACAATCCGAAAGAAGCGGTGAAGAATAATATCTTTGGGACAAAAAACGTAGCAGAAGCAGCCAAAGCTGCAGGAGTCCCTAAGTTTGTCATGGTCTCTACAGACAAGGCGGTTAATCCGCCTAATGTCATGGGTGCAACTAAGCGTGTAGCAGAGATGATTGTGACAGGGCTTAATGAAGACACTCAAACGCAGTTTGTTGCGGTTCGGTTTGGTAATGTCTTGGGGAGTCGGGGCAGTGTCGTGCCTGTGTTCAAAGAGCAGATTGCCCAAGGTGGTCCAGTGACTGTGACAGACTTTAGGATGACCCGCTATTTTATGACTATTCCTGAGGCTAGTCGTCTAGTGATTCAAGCAGGTTACCTTGCTAAGGGTGGAGAGATTTTCGTTTTAGATATGGGAGAACCTGTTTTAATTAAAGATTTGGCTAAAAAAGTCATCAAGCTCAGCGGTTATACAGAAAAAGAAATCGAAATTGTGGAGTCTGGTATTCGTCCAGGCGAAAAACTCTACGAAGAATTACTATCAACTGACGAAAGAGTGGCTCAGCAAGTTCACAAAAAGATTTTCGTCGGTAAGGTCACGACTAAGCCTCTTGATGAAGTTGAAACTTTTATTGCCAGCTTGGGTGCTAAAAATGAAGAGGAATTACGTCAGGCTCTGCTAGCCTATGCCAAGCAGGAGTAAGCATGTTATTAGACCATTTACGGAGCGAGAAGGCGAGTCAACTTCGAGGCGGCCTTTATCATAAAATGCAGATTGAACTAGCCTATAATTCCAATCAGATTGAGGGGAGTCAGCTGACAGAAGATCAAACACGCTATATCTATGAGACCAATACCATAGGTGTCGACAAAAATGAGGTCATCAATGTAGATGATATCATTGAGACCACGAATCATTTTGGAGCTGTTGATTACTTACTGGAAACAGCTGATCAGGAACTGACCGAGGAGTGGATCAAAAAAATCCACAGCCTTTTGAAACAGGGAACATCAGATGCACGCAAGTCTTGGTTTCAGGTTGGTGATTATAAGCAGGTCCCCAATGAAGTCGGAGGGCGTATAACCTCCTTGCCTGAGATGGTACCTAAGGACATCGCGACGCTTTTAAAAGCCTACCATCAGAAAACTAAGGTTGATTTGGAAGTAGTCCTTGATTTTCACGTCCGATTTGAACGGATTCACCCCTTTCAAGATGGGAATGTCCGTGTCGGTCGCCTCATTATGCTAAAAGAATGCCTGAAGCATGGTATAACGCCGTTTATCATCACAGATGACTTGAAATATTTCTACTACCGAGGCCTAAACGAATGGGTCGAGGTCAACGGCTATCTGATGGACAACTGCCTCACTGCCCAGGATTGGTTTGAGGAGTATTTGAAGTATTTTAGAGTTGAAGAGAAATAAGATAAGGATAAAAATTGATGAAGCCATTTGAACGTAAAGTATGGTTGTCATCTCCAACGATGCATGGGGATGAGTTGAAGTTTATGCAAGAAGCTTATGAT
The DNA here is from genome assembly GCF_012396585.1 of Streptococcus ovuberis. Lineage (GTDB taxonomy): Bacteria > Bacillota > Bacilli > Lactobacillales > Streptococcaceae > Streptococcus > Streptococcus ovuberis. The sequence continues at coordinate 170,856 of NZ_JAAXPR010000001.1, read as the reverse complement.
ACGAATTGGATGACAACTGCAGGTAGCAATATCAATGAGATTGAAAAGCAATTGTCAGGCTACCTAGAGGGGAAAGAAGTGGTTGCTCTCTCTTCTGGCACCTCCGCTCTACATCTAGCCATGAAATTAGCCGGTGTGAAAAGGGGAGACAAAGTTTTTTGTTCTGATCTGACCTTCTCAGCAACAGTGAATCCTGTCGTTTATGAGGGTGCGGAGCCTGTTTTTATTGATTCCGAATATGATACTTGGAATATGGATCCAGCAGCACTTGAAAAGGCTTTTGAAATTTATCCTCATGTTAAAATAGTCGTTTTAGTTCATCTCTATGGAGTACCTTCTAAGCTTGATGAAATCAAGGCGATTTGTGACAAGCACGGAGCTATCTTAGTGGAGGATGCTGCTGAATCTCTTGGTGCGACTTATAAGGGACAGCAGACGGGTACCTTTGGCCAGCATGCGATTATTTCCTTTAATGGGAATAAGATTATCACTGGCTCAAGCGGAGGTGCTTTAATTACTGGGACGAAGCAAGAAGCAGACAAAGTTCGGAAGTGGTCTACTCAAGCAAGAGAAGCAGCTAGCTGGTACCAACATGAAGAAATTGGTTATAACTATCGTATGAGCAATGTCATTGCTGGTGTTGTACGGGGGCAGTTGCCTTATTTGGAAGAACATATTGCGCAGAAAAAAGCGATTTATGAACGTTATAGAGAAGGATTGAAAGGTTTGCCAATCAGGATGAATCCTTTTGATGTGGAGAATAGTGTTCCAAACTATTGGCTTAGCTGTCTGATAATTGATCAAGAAGCTATGGCTAAGCAAGTACGTTCTGATCAAGAAGCCCTTTATATTCAGGAAGAGGGCAAAACGACACCGACTGAAATTTTGGAGGCTCTTGATAAGCTGAATGCAGAGGGGCGTCCGATTTGGAAGCCAATGCATATGCAACCTATTTTCCGTAATCATGAGTTTATTACAGTTAAGGGCAGTGGTCGGGCTAATAGTAATGCCTATATTGCTAGTGATTTTAACAAGGTTTCAGAAGATATTTTTGAACGAGGACTTTGTTTGCCATCTGATAATAAAATGACAGCTGAAGAGCAAGACATTATAATCGAAGCAATTAAAGCTTGTTTTAAGTAAGGAAAAAAATGAAAATTGACAACCGATCCATAGGTTTATATGAAAAGTATTTTAAACGTCTGCTAGATATACTACTCTCTGCTAGTGCCTTAATCATACTATCACCTGTCATGTTTTTAGTAGCTATTCTGGTCCGTGTGAAACTGGGAAGTCCTGTTATTTTTAAACAACAAAGACCAGGGAAGGACGAAAAAATCTTTTCCATGTATAAATTTCGAACGATGACAGATGAAAGAGATGAGGAAGGTGATCTGCTTCCAGATAGTGTGCGACTAACACCATTTGGGAAACTTTTGCGCTCAACCAGTCTTGATGAACTTCCAGAACTTATCAATATTCTAAAAGGTGATATGAGTATTGTGGGACCTAGACCGCTACTGGTTCGAGATATGGTTTTTATGTCAGAACAGCAGCGCAAGCGTCATCTTGTCCGCTCAGGATTGACTGGATTAGCGCAAATTAATGGTCGTAATAATATTTCCTGGGAGGAAAAACTACGTCTTGACGTTACTTATGTTGAGAGCACAACCGTTATCGAAGATATGAAAATTATTCTAAAAACTATTGGAAAAGTTTTGAAACGAAGCGATACCATTCGTGAAGGAACTGATAGTGATATGGATTTTGGGGATTATCTACTGTCTCAAAATAAGATTAATTTAAAAGAATATTCAATTAAAATGGAAGAAGCAAAAAAGTTAATTGAACATGGATAATAACAAAAACAAAATTTCAGTACTGATGTCAGTGTACAAAAATGATAATGTTACTTATTTGTATCGTGCAGTGTCGAGTATTTTGAATCAGACCCTTCCTCCTGATGAGATAGTTCTAGTAATAGATGGGCCTGTGAATGAAGAGCTTGAAGCACAGATTGAAGCTTATGAGAAGAATCAGTTGTTCAAGATTGTACGCTTACCTAAAAATGTTGGGCTTGGTTTAGCCTTAAAAACAGGTTTAGAGGTTTGTTCCTATAGTATCATAGCTCGTATGGATAGTGATGATGTGGCATTGCCAACACGCTTTGAGAAACAGCTTGGCTTTTTAATCTCTAATCCGACAATTGATATTGTAGGAAGTGACATATCCGAATTCATTGGAGAGGAAACAAATATTGTTTCTTATAGACGGGTTCCAACTGACGATCAGTCAATTAAGAAAGAGATGAAATACCGCTGTGCCCTAAATCATATGACGGTCATGCTTCGTAAGGAGGCTGTTCTTAAGGCTGGCAGTTATCAGGAACTTTTCTGGAATGAAGATTACTATCTTTGGATTAGGATGCTATTAAATGGAGCTGTATTTGCCAATATCGCTGAACCTTTGGTAAATGTAAGAATCGGCAAAGAAATGTTTGCGAGACGTGGGGGATATCCTTATTTCAAAAGTGAGCATTTTCTTCAGCGTTTAATGCTTAAATCGGGCATGATTAACATTGGTGATTATATAATGAATACTGCTAAACGTTTTATTGTACAGCTTGTGTTGCCCAACTCATTACGAGCCTATGTTTTTAAAAAGTTTGCGAGGAAATAAGCTTATGGTCTTAAAAATTTTACATATCACTGCAACTTTAGGCGGAGGTATTCCGATAGCCTTGAGCGGTCTCGTTGAAGCGCAAAACCGTATTGAAAATATGGAATCAAGAGTAATCTTCGTGGGAGATAAGGCTGATAATAAAAAAATTTCTTTTGGTTTTGAATGGCAGCAAAATTCGGAAGTGTCTCTTTATTTAAAGAACTATTCTCCAAATGTGGTTATTTTTCATGGTTTTTACTTTACAGTTTATCTCAAGTTATTTAAACAAGTAATGAAAACAGGCATTCCTTATTTTATTGAACCGCACGGTTCCTTTGGACACGAGGCAATGAGAAAGTCCTATTTGAAAAAAAAATTAGCCAATAAATTGCTATTTGATAAATTTGTAAGGTTTGCTAAAGGGATTATATTTTTGAATGAATTTGAAAAAACAGACTCTATCTATCGTACAAATGTAGATGTTGTTATTCCTAATGGACAGCATAGTGTGTCAAAAACAATTTCTACGACTGCAGAAATTGTTCCAGAGAAAGTCAAGTTTTATTTTTGTGGGCGTTTTGATTTTCGTCAAAAAGGTTTAGACGTTTTATTTGATGCTTTGAGTATTATAGATAAAAAACCAGAAGCGTCAGACATTGTTTTTGATATATATGGTTATGGTAGTAAATCTGAGGAGCAATTGTTAAATTCAAAGCTAGCGACATATAAAAATATATCTGTTATAAATCATGGGAAAATATCACCTGTTGAATATGAAAAGCAACTTCCAGGTAAAATAATGGTTTTACCTTCACGTTATGAAGGTTTTCCAATGACTATTTTGGAGGCTTGGTCTCTTGGAAATCCTTGTTTAGTGACTTCAGGAACAAATATGCTAGACGAAGTTATAAAAAACAAATTGGGTTGGGGCTGTGAACTCACTGCTGAGAATATCGCAAATACTATGATAAATGCTGCAATAGAATATAGGAATAATGATAGGGAATATATTCAGAAATGCCAGGAATATGTTATCAAAGAATATTCTTGGAAAAATGTGGCTGAAATATCTTTTAGGGTTTTAAGAGAATTCTCCAGTGAGAAAATGAGTTATTAGGGTGTTACAACCGTTGAAAAATACGGCAAAGGTAGAGGTGTTGTAGTGAAAGAATTAACGCTAAAAGAAGTTCAAAAGATTGCCTTGAACTTATTGAAAGAATTTGACCAAATATGTCGAGAGCAGTCTTTTGATTATTCTTTAGGGGGAGGGACATTACTTGGTGCTGTCAGACACGGTGGCTTTATTCCCTGGGATGATGATGTTGATATTATGATGCCTCGTCCTGACTATGAGAAATTTTTGAGTTATTGCCAAAAAAATAATGTCCCTTTTGATTGTCTATCGTGCCAGTACTCTCCAGGATATAATGATTTATTTGCTAGATTGAGTGATAAAAGTACTGTAGTTGTTGCAGACCATCTGTCCGTTGCTTCGCAGCAAATTGGTATCTGTATTGATATTTTTCCAATTGATGGATTAGGCGACACTGAGGAGAAAGCTTTGAGACAATTTAGAAGGAACCGTTTCAGACAAGAATTATTGATTGCTTCTAAATGGAAAAATTACTTTAGAAGTCAGACAAGGTCTATTTGGTATGAACCGATTAGGATGCTCTTTTTTCTGATCAGTCGGATGGTTGATTCTAGTAAATTATGTAGAATATTAGACAGAGAATTTCAGAAAGTAAAGTTTTCAACCGCTAACTATTCAGCATGTATAAGTGGTACTTACAGAGAACGAGAGATTATGAAGACTTCAATATTTTCTAAATTATCAAGAATAGAATTTGAAGGAATAGAGTTTTTGGCTATTGCAAATTATCACTCTTATTTAACAAAGCATTATGATAAATATATGGAGTTACCACCAGAGCATAAGAGAAAAGCGCATCATAATAATAAAATTTATTGGAAAGACTTTTAAAAAATTATGACATTAAAAAACGTCGCAGTCTTAATGAGTACCTATAATGGAGAAAAGTATTTAAAAGAGCAATTAGATAGTTTATTTACTCAAAAAGGAGCAGTCGTGTCTGTGTTTGTCAGGGATGATGGGTCAACGGATAACACATTAAGTATATTAAAAGATTACGAAAAAGATGGGAAGCTAACGATTCTTGAAAGCACGCAAAACTTAGGGGTAGGTAATAGTTTTATGGAGTTAGTCTACAGGGTTCCACTCTGTTATGACTACTATGCTTTTTGTGATCAAGATGATGTTTGGTTGGAAGATAAAGTGAAGAGAGCTATTAGTCTCTTATCAAATTATGATAAAGCAGCTCTTTACTGTTCAAACCAAGTAGTTGTTGACAGCAATTTAACTGTAGATAGATTAAGATATAAAAGTAGTCCCAATACGAGTTACTTACAAATTTTGACAAGCAACCAGTTGACCGGGTGTACGATGTTGTGGAATCGCTCATTGCAACAACTCCTTGCTGATTCAAAGAGACGTCCGAATACTAGTCTCTTACAGACTCGTATTCACGATGTATGGGTAGCTATGGTGGCTAGTGTTATTGGAGAGATTGTTTATGATGATGAAGCACGGATTCTTTATAGACAGCATGGCAACAATGTAGTTGGTGTTAAAAATGGTAGCTTAATGAAAAACTATTTAAAAAAAATAAAGAATGTTGCCGTAAGAAATGGTAGAAGTAAACTTGCAACAGGAATTTTAGATAATTATCCTGAATTTTTGTCAAGAGATACAAAAGAAAATTTAGCTAAATTTTCAAACTCTAAAAAAGGCTTTAAAGAAAAATTAATACTATTTAATAGCCCAGAATTATTTCAATTTTCTAGTGAGACTAGAGTGGGGATTTTGTTGAAAATTTTGTTCAACTTAATATAAAAAGAAGAGAAATGAAAGTAGATTGAGGTTTTTAATACGGTGCTTTATCTGTTGTTAGTTGTTCTAATTGTCTTATTTGGGATGGATCTTATTCTAGGACAAAACCTTGTTAGACCAGCTTCTATCTTTTTGTTATCAATTTTAATGTCTACAATTCTGATTTTGTTGAATAAAAGTAACTGGGATGTAGTGTTGAGTTGGAAATTTGTAGTTTATGTCTGTACAGCAGTTTTCTCTTTTTTGGTAGCGACTGTTTTCGTAGATATTTTAAAAGAGAAAAAGGTCAAAATGCTTAGAAATAAAGTCCCTTCTTCAAGTATTCAAGAGAGACGTGCTTACCCAAGTAAACTTTTACTTTTTATTTCATTTTTAGTTTCGATATTATTTATAATATTGAAATTTAGAGAATTAGGCTTTTCATTAGAACTATCTAATATTTTAAAACAAGCCTATGCTACAACGGTAGAACATAATGGTTCACAATCTTTTCTGCTAAATCAGCTATTGAAGGTTAGTACAGCGATAGCTTACGTTAGTGTTTTTCAGATATTATTCAATCGTTATGCTATAAATAGAATTTTTAAACAACACATAAATTATATTAACGTATTCCTTTTTGTGATTGTTACAATTGTTTCGACTGATCGAAACATTTTGCTCCGCTTTTTCATATTTACAGCAGTTTTATGGGGATTGTTCTTCACGCATAGTTTTAAAAATAAGTTCAAATATATTAATTTGAAGATGATTAGGAAGTCAATACCATATATAAGTTTAATTATACTAGTGTTCTTTTTTGCAGGAAGATTGAAAGGCTATACTTCTGATTTAAATAGAGTTATAGGCTTATACGCAGGATCTGGGTTGTACAACTTCAATATTTTTTTAACTAATTTTGATGGAACTGTATTGAAAATGGGAGGGGCAACTTTTAATCAGTTATTAAGCTTGTTGTCTGTCTTTGGTTTTGTAGATTATGCAGGTGGATCTCCTTTCGAATCGTTTATTATATTTAAATCTAGTACTGGCTTTATATATGCTTCCAATATATATTCTGCTCTGAAACCTTTTGTTGAAGATTTTGGCTATGCAGGAGTTGTTTTTTATCCTGCTTTTTTAGGGATGTTCTACCAAAATTTATATAACTGGACTCAGAAGAAAGCGTACGATTTTTCTTGGGGAATCTATAGTCTTCTGATATATCCTTTAGTCTATGTTGGGATTGCCGAACAATTTTTTGCCCGATTACATTTAGGTTTGTTCTATGAAATTATTTGGTTTACTATATTTTATTTTTACTCTACACGAAGAGTTGTTTTTAAAATAAAATAGAGGGATATTAGTTTTTGAAATTGTATTAATTTATCCGAGGTTGAATGAATATGAATAAGACAAATTTTGCGTTAATATTGGCTGGTGGCACTGGTAGTAGGATGAAAACGACTGCTAAACCAAAGCAATTTTTAGAGTTACATGGAAAACCTATAATCATTCATACTATTGAACATTTTGAGCAACATCCTGAAATTGATTATATCGTTGTGGTTTGTGTAGAGGGATGGATTGATTATCTGGAAAAGTTAGTTTCAAAGTTTCAAATAAAAAAAGTTGTTAAAGTGGTTCTTGGTGGAGAAACAGGTCAACTATCTATCTATAATGGACTATTAGCTATTAATTCAATAAAAAAATCTGAAAATGATATTGTTTTGATTCATGATGGTGTTCGTCCTTTAATTGATGCTGAAATTATTTCAAATAATATAAAATCTGTTTTAGAGAATGGCAATGCTATTACTGTTAAACCGGTTATAGAAACAGTTATTCAGGTTGATGAAAACAATGTTATCCAAAATGTTGTGGATCGAGATAGTTGCCAGACAGCAGTAGCTCCGCAAAGTTTTTATGTAAATGATATTTATAATTTACATAAAAAAGCACAAGAAGAAGGATTTCTTTCAGCAACAGATTCAGCTTCTTTAGTAAGACATTACGGTGTGTCTCTCAATACTGTTATGGGGGGACCTGAAAATATAAAAATCACAACTCCTTCAGATTTCTATATTTTTAGAGCAATTTATGAATCAAGAGAGAATGCGCAGATATTTGGGTGAAGAATGAAATTAAAATTTGAAGAAGAAGCTATAGACTTAGGAAAAAATAACTTAGATTTGTTTAAAAGCTTGTCGGGAAAAACAATTTTTATCACTGGGGCTACTGGATTGATTGGCTCGCAACTAATAAATGTTTTAACAGTTTTAAACAAAAATTTTGAACTTAATATGAAAATTGTTGCTTTTGTAAGATCTATAGAAAAAGCTCATAAAAAATTTAATGATATTGTTGATCAAATAGAAATTTTTCCTGGAGATATTAAAACTAGAATAGATTATCCGTCTCGGATAGATTATATTATTCATGGAGCTAGTGTGACGGCATCACGAGATTTTGTTGAAACACCAATAGATACTATTTTAACAGCAATTGATGGAACTAAGAGTATTTTAAATTTAGCTATCGAAAAACAAGTGAGTGGTTTTGTGTATCTATCATCTCTAGAGATTTATGGAAATTTAAATAAAGTAGAAATTAATGAGTCTGATTATGGGACTATTGATCCACTAAATGTTAGAAGTAGCTATTCTGAAAGTAAAAGAATGGTAGAAACTTTATGTATTTCTTATGCACATCAGTATGGTGTGCCAGTTAAGATAGCAAGGTTAACTCAAACATTTGGGCCAGGTGTTGAATACACTGATAGTCGTGTCTTTGCTCAATTAGCAAGATCTGTGATCGAAAAAAAGGATATCATTTTGCATACTACTGGTGAAACGATGAGAAGTTATTGTTATACGCTCGATGCAGTATCAGCAATAGTTCATATTTTATTGCGAGGAGCTATAGGTGAAGCATATAATGTTGCTAACGAGGAAACATTTATTTCTATTAGAGATATGGCAGAACTAGCTTGTACATTGGAAAAAGAAAAATCTATAAAAGTTATCATAGATATGCAAGACACTTCATCTTTTGGCTACAATCCTACAATAAAAATCAACTTGAAGACAAATAAGCTAAAGTCTTTAGGATGGTTGCCTACAACTGATTTAAAAGGGATGTTTAATACTTTAATTGAATCAATGTTGGAAAATAAGGTATAATATTTCTATGAATCCAAAATTAAAATCTATTTTAAGAAATTCTAGCTATGCTATTTCATCAAATTTAATTTCTCTTTTAATTTCATCGCTTGTTATTTTAATTCTTCCAAATTTGATTGGTGTTGAAGATTATGGATATTGGCAATTATATCTCTTTTACGTGAACTATATTGGTTTTGCGCATTTAGGTTGGATTGATGGTATTTATCTTAGATATGGAGGGGAATACTACGAAGAGCTAGAAATAAAGAAGTTTTACTCACAGTTTATTATGTTTGCTTTGATGCAAGCGGTTATTGCACTGACAATCTTTATTGGTAGCTTGGCGCTTCCAAGTAGGGATGATAAAGGATTTATTTTCAGCACTATTGCAATTACACTCTTGTTTACTAATCTGAGATTTTTTATTATATATATACTTCAAACGACAAATAGAATAAAAGATAGTTCTAGAATTACTATTTTGGATCGGATTATTTATCTCATACTTCTAACTGTTTTAATATTGTTTGGAGCTCGCAATTATCAAACGATGATTTGGGTTGATATAATTGCTCGTTTTCTCTCATTGTTTTTCGGTATCTATCTGTGCCGTAATATTATTTTTAGAAGATTTTCCCTGTTTGAGTTTGATTTGCAGGAAGTTTTCTCCAACATTGTGGCAGGCAGTAACTTAATGTTTTCAAATATTGCGAGTATGCTGATTATTGGTACAGTCCGATTAGGCATAGAGTATCGCTGGGATGTGGCAACTTTTGGTAAAATTTCATTAACTCTAAGTATTTCTAATTTGATTATGATATTTATCAATGCTGTCGGGATTGTCATTTTTCCAATGTTGAAGAGAATGAAGGAAGAATATCTAGCAGAAGTATATATCAGTTTGAGAGATTTATTAATGGTAGGCTTATTATCAGTGTTGCTACTGTATTTCCCTTTAAGAGTACTATTAAATCAATTGCTCCCGGCTTACAACGATAGTTTAAAATTCATGGCTTTAGTATTTCCTATGTCGCTATTCGAAGGAAAAATGGCTCTTCTCATTAATACTTACTTAAAAGCTTTACGTCGTGAAAAAGATATTCTGAGAGTTAATATTGTTAGCATGTGTTTGAGCTTTATGATGACTTTTTTATCAACTATTCTTTTAAAAAACCTTGAATTTTCAATCACATCAATAGTCCTTCTTCTATTTTTTAGGTGTCTTCTAGCGGAGCTAAAACTGTCTAAACTATTGGGGATTTCTGTCATAAAAGATGCTTTAACAGAAGGCTTGATGGCTATAATCTTTATTATCGCTGGATGGTTCTTTAATCTTCCAGTGGGTTTAATCCTATATTTTATTGCCTATGTTTTTTATGTGCTTCTCAAGAGAAAAGTTATTTCAGAATCAGTGCAATCCTTAAAAACAGTATTGAATTGATTCGCAACTATAGCGTATCTAATAATGGAGTATATTGAAATACCTGCGTGCTGAGTCACTCGAAATTATGGCTCTTTTCTACCATTTGTCAAGTCTACCGAGGGTTTAAAGCACGCCAAACGCATGAAGAAAATGCATGCAACCATTTTCTAGTCACATGCACTTTTTTCAAAAAATTTCTTGAAAATATTCCTATAGTCGGTACTATTTTGTTCATCTCACAGAAATTATACCACAAGTTTCACCTAAAAAGTATACCAATTCCCTGAAAATTTGTTTTCTGAAACCGAAGCTTTCTTCATGCGTACGGCGTGGGGGTTAAAGCAAAACTATTTTGAGGCCCGTCGATAAATGTCGGTTATTGTCCTCTTTTTCTGTGCTAAGCAACGATAAAAGGGTACCCAAAAGGGAACCCCTAGATTGAAGACAAACTTTGTCCTCTCTCGGTGTTAAATTGGTCAACCCACTACAAGAGTCCTCACTACTTTTTCTTTGCGATAAGTAACCGCCCAATAACGGAGTATATTGAAAACACCCCATAGTCTATTTAACTGTGGGATGTTTTTCTATTTACAGTTCCGTTGAATGGTTGAAAAGGGTTACCTTTTCACTTGAGCACTCCAGTGAGTGGTCGAGAATTGGCTGCTTGTGTTCGTGGGCATTGGGCTATTGAAAGTCTTCATTGGTAATTAGATGTCGTTTTTAGAGAAGATGCCAATAAAACCTTGAACAAACAACTCGCTTTTAACCGAAATGTCATGGATAAGTTCTGCCTAGCCGTCTTAAAACAACTGGATGTGGGCAAAAAGATGAGCCTCAGACGTAAGAAATGTCACCTTAGTTTGGCTTTTGATCAATAGTTGAGAAAACTCATCTAGTCAAAAAAGGGAGGAGGGAAGATAAAACACCAAACAGAGGTTCATGCGTTTGGCCTGTCACCAACATGAAAATAATGCCAATTAAAGGAAATCATGGTATAATGATATGATTAAGAATCGAAGGGATTAGCTTTTTTAGTGAGCGAAGGTGATTCGAAAATGGGGTGAAGGGAGTCGATCGTGAAGATTTTGCACTATACCTTGGGGTTTGCGCCTGAGCGCAGTGGGGGCTTGGTGCGTTATGCGACGGATTTGATGCAAGCACAGGTTGCTCAGGGGCATGATGTGACCGCCTTTTACCCAGGAATCTATCATCCTTGGCAGAAGGCTTGCAGTATTCGACCAGGGAAAAAAGGTTTGGGGGTTCAGACCTATCAAGTGGTTAATAGTCTGCCACTTCCTATATCTGGTGGTATTTTGTCTCCTGCTGATTTTATGACGAAGGCTGACCAATCTGTCTACCAGCGCTTTCTAGCAGACATTCGGCCAGATATAATCCATCTCCACACCCTGATGGGACTCCATCAGGAATGCTTAGAAGTGGCAAAAGAGATGGGGATTCCCTTGGTGATGACTAGCCATGATTACTTTGGGTTAGCACCTGTTCCTAGCTTTTATGGAGGAGGGCAGTCTCTGACGCATAAGAATGGTCAAGAGGCTTGGCGGTTAATGTCCCAAGGAGGCTTTTCAACAAAGCAGTTACGTCTCTTTCAAGCGCCTTTTTACCCTCAGATTCGCTCTTTAGTGCGTCGGCTAAAGCGCCAGACGGGTCTTTCTAAAGTGGGAAGAGACCTCTCAGCGGTTGACTACAGTGCTTTGATGGCCTATTACCAGTCCATGTTTGCCCTGATTGATGGCTATCATTTTAACAGTCAATTGGCCCGTCAGGTCTTTGAGAAGCAATTGCCCCAGCCACCAGCCCTTTCTAGGGTCTTGACCATCACCCACGGAGGGATCAAGCCTCTCAAGAGTGTTCCAGCATGGACGACTCCTCCGCGTTTGGCTTATATTGGACCGGATAGCGCCCATAAAGGGTTTGACTTTTTTGTGGCTTTGGCGGAAAAATGGCAGAGCAGGTCAAGAGTCTTTGAGTGGCATACTTGGGGACATGAGCTCAGGCAGGAGTTGGCAGGGGTTATCCAGCAACATGGCAGTTTTAGTCAAGATCAAGTCAGTGAGGTTTATCAGAGTTTTGATATTCTGATTGTGCCTAGCCAGTGGGCGGAGACCTTTGGGTTTATTGTCCTAGAAGCTTTGAGTTATGGCAAGATGGTTCTAGCGAGCAACCAGGTCGGAGCAAAGGACTTACTACCAGAGGCCTGGCTGTTTCAAGAGGAAGCAGACCTCCTGAATCTACTAGAGACCATGACCGAAAGTCACTACGATCGCCCCATCAAGCGACTAGCGGAGCATGTGCGTGAGCTCGATGCTTTTTACCAAGAGGTCATTCAAGGAGGACAAAAGCATGCCTAAGGTAGCGCATGTCGTAGTTGTTTTAGCCTATAACGACAATCAAGCTGTCAAGGAATACTTGGAACAGACGCTTCCTCTGCCTAGTGTTGACAAGGTCATCTTAGTGGATAACTGTTCAACAACGGGCCTCTACCAGGATTTGCGAACCTTCATTACGGCTCACTCTTGGACCGACAAGGTGGATTGCCTCCAAACGACGCATAATGGGGGCTACGCTTTTGGCAATAATGTCGGCTTGCGTTACGCTATTGAGCATTATCAGCCGACCTATATCAGTCTATCCAATGCAGATATCACCCTCAATGAGGAAGCTCTACAAGCTTGTATGACAGCCTTAGCCAATCAAGAGAATCTGGCCTTTGTAGCGCCGAAGATGATCAGCCAACGTCCTGAAAAGGCCAGCTGGCCAGTGCCGACTTATTGGGATTTGGTGGGGGATAACCTGATTCTCCTTCGTGGGCTAATGAAGCATTTGAAGCCTGCCAAAGAACAAGCTTCAGGCACGCAGGAGGTCGGTGTACTTGCTGGTTCCTACTACATGGGTCGGGCAGAAACCTTTGCAGACTTGGGTTTTCTTGATGAAAGGACCTTCCTTTACGGGGAGGAAAATATCCTAGGTTTCAAGGTTCGGCGGGCTGGGATGATCAATCAGATTATCCATGATGTGCATTTTACCCATCACCATTCAACCTCTATCAATACGACGATTCAATCTGTGGGCAGGCGTTTAGATATTCTAAAAGCGAGTTGTCACATCTACTTGAAGCATTATCTGAATTGCCGTCCCTGGCAAATGGCTCTCTTTGATGCCAGTCATCTCATCGGTAAGGTGACTTACCTTGGTGTTAAGCTGATCAGAGATGCACTAAACGCTTAAGCATATTTTGTCAGCTCCGCTGTAGAAAGGATAGCAATGCGACACGTCTTTATTATCGGTAGCAGAGGTTTGCCTGCCACTTATGGTGGCTTTGAGACCTTTGTTTCCGAACTGGTCAAACATCAGCAGTCGACAGACCTCAAATACCATGTCGCCTGTTTGACCGATGGAGAGCCTTATCAGCATTTTGACTATGCTGGGGCAGATTGCTTTACCATAAATCCGCCTAAATTAGGCCCTGCTCGGGTCCTTGCTTATGATATGCTGGCCATTCGGTATGCTCTTAAATTGGTCAAGGAACAGGCTATGGAAGCTCCGATCTTTTACCTTTTGGGTAATACTATCGGAGGGATGATTGCACCCTTTGCTAAGCAGATGCGAGCGGTTGGTGGCCTATTTTTCATCAACCCAGATGGACTCGAGTGGAAGCGGTCTAAGTGGTCTAAGCCTGTTCAGTGCTATTTAAAGTACGCTGAGAAGCTGATGACCAAACATGCCGATTTGGTGATTGCGGATAATCGAGGCATTGAGGCCTACCTGAAGCAAATCTACCCATGGAGTCAGACGACATTCCTGGCTTATGGCACCGATTTAGCCCTGTCTGAGTTGACAGAAGATAGGCCTGCTGTTCGAGACTTTTACCAAAGGTTTGAGACGCAGGAAAAGGACTATTACCTGATTTTGGGACGCTTTGTTCCTGAAAATAACTACGAGACCAGTATTCGTGAGTTTATGGCCTCATCAACTAAACGTAAACTATTAATCATCGCTAACTACGAAGGAAGTGCCTACTGGCAGACCTTGGCGGAGAGGACTGGCTTCAAGAAAGATCCCAGAGTTAACTTTGTGGGGACGCTCTACGATCAGGAGCTGCTGAAGTATATCCGCCAGAATGCTTTTGCCTATATTCATGGCCATGAAGTTGGCGGAACCAATCCAAGTCTTTTAGAATCCTTGGCCCAGACGGATTTGAATCTGGTGCTGGATGTCAGTTTTAACCGTCAGGTAGCTCTGGATACAGCCCACTATTGGACCAAGGCACCGGGCAGCTTATCTCGCTTGATCGACACGTTAGATAATCAGACAGACTTTAAAGCTTTAGGGCAAAGGGCTAGGGCTCATATGTCCAATCACTATACTTGGGAAGCCATCGTGGCCGCCTACGAGGAGTTGTTTTTATCGTGAAAGTCCACATTCTTATGTCTACCTATAATGGAGAACGGTTTTTGGCCCAACAACTGGACAGCATTATAGCCCAGACTTACACAGACTGGCGCCTTTTGATTCGCGATGATGGGTCATCGGATGGAACAAGGGGAATCATTGCAGACTATGTGGCCAAGGATGAGCGGATATGCTGGGTGGACCAGGATTCGCAAGAAAATCTAGGCGTTATCAAGAGCTTTCATCGGTTGGTCAAGCTAGAAGATGCAGATGTCTATCTCTTTAGCGATCAAGATGATGTCTGGTTATCAGATAAGGTGGCTAGTCAGCTGGAGCTGGCTCAGCGGTATCCTGTGGAGGAGCCTCTTCTGGTTTACATGGACCTCAAAGTGGTAGATGACTCCCTCCATGTTTTGGAAGAAAGTATGATTAAGCGGCAGTCTCACCATGCCAATACTAGCTTAGAGGCCATCTTGATTGAAAATACAGTGACTGGCGGTGTCACTTTGATCAACCATGCTCTGGCTCAGCGCTGGACTAGGACGGATGGTCTCATCATGCATGACTGGTATCTGGCTATTTTAGCGGCCAGCCTTGGCCATCTGGTTTACCTGGATCAGCCCGGCGAGCTCTATCGCCAGCATAGCCAAAACGTGGTTGGTGCAAGAACTCAGGACAAACGCTTTAAGCTCTTTCGTGAGGGGCCAAGAACCGTATACCAGCGTTATTGGCGCCATATCCATGAGATTCAAGACCAAGCAAGGACTGTTTTGGCAGAAGTAGGCGACCGTCTTTCGCCAGACCAACATGCCATTCTAACGAATTGGATTTCCATTGACCAGCAACCCCTAAGCGAACGCTACCGTCGCCTTAAAACTTACGGCTACCGAAAGAACAAGAGGTTGCATCAGCTGGTCTTTACGAGCCTTATTTTAAGTAAAATCTATCATCAATAGTCTCTATTGATTTTTAGGAGAATTCATGAATTTATTCAGTAAAACGAACCGAATCTTGTTAAAAGAACTCATCAAGACAGATTTTAAGTTGCGCTACCAAGGAAGCTTTGTCGGCCATTTGTGGTCTATTTTACGTCCCTTGTTGCTTTTTACGGTTCAGTACTTTGTTTTTGTACGTTTTTTAAACCTTGGGCGTGATGTGCCCCATTTTCCAGTTGCCCTTTTACTAGGGATGGTCATGTGGACCTTTTTTCAAGAAGCCACATCAATGGGGCTGGTTTCGATTGTTAGTCGTGGGGACTTGCTGAGAAAGTTGAACTTTTCAAAGCAGATTATCGTTTTGTCTGCTGTTGCCAATGCCGCCATTAACTTTGGGATCAACGTTTTGGTGGTTATGGTCTTTGCGTTGATCAATGGGGTTTCTCTAAGTCTCAATTGGTTGTGGATACTTCCTTTATTTGCCGAATTAGCCCTCTTGGCATCCGGTTTGGCCTTCTTTTTATCCACGCTCTTTGTCAAATACCGTGATATTGGTCCAGTTTGGGAAGTCGTCATGCAGGCTGGAATGTACGCGACACCGATTATCTATTCAGTGTCCTATGTTCTGGATTTTAGCCCTAGGGCAGGAAAACTCCTTATGCTCAACCCCTTGGCTCAGATGATTCAGGATGCACGGTATCTCTTGGTCGATTCAGCTAATTTGACGACCTGGCAGGTGGTAGAGCAGCCGTATCTGATTTTGATTCCTTATCTCTTGCCAGTCTTGATTTTTGGAATTGGCTGGACCTTCTTTAACAAAAATGCGAAACGCTTTGCGGAGATTTTATAATGACCAGTAAACCAATCGCTGTTAGCGTCAAAAACGTTAGCAAGTATTTTAAATTGCCTACAGAAAGCACCCACAGTCTGAGGACCGCCTTGGTCAACCGTTTGAAAGGGATTAAGGGCTACAGAGAACAACATGTTCTCAGGGATATTAGTTTTGATGTGGAAGAAGGGGATTTCTTTGGGATTCTTGGGCGAAATGGCTCAGGAAAATCGACCCTTCTCAAAATCATTTCTCAGATCTATGTGCCAGAAAAGGGCTCTGTCACGGTTAAGGGAAAAATGGTTTCCTTCATTGAGCTTGGGGTAGGGTTTAACCCAGAGCTGACGGGCCGTGAAAATGTCTATCTCAATGGTGCCATGCTAGGTTTTACTAGCCAAGAAATTGATGCCATGTATGAGGATATCGTGGAGTTTGCAGAATTGCAGGACTTCATGAATCAAAAATTGAAAAACTACTCCAGCGGGATGCAGGTCCGCCTAGCCTTTTCCCTAGCCATCAAGGCCCAAGGGGATGTTTTGGTGCTAGATGAGGTGCTTGCAGTCGGTGACGAAGCCTTCCAGCGCAAGTGTAACGACTATTTCCTCGAACGAAAGGCCAGTGGCAAAACAACTATCCTTGTGACCCATGATATGGGTGCCGTCAAAAAGTATTGCAACAAAGCAATCTTAATTGAAGATGGCTTAATAAAAGCTCAAGGCGAACCTTTTGATGTAGCAAACCAGTATAGTTTGGATAATGTGACTGTTGAACGTGTAGCAGATGAACTTTCATCAGAAGGTGAGGCACATAAAATAGAAGTCATCACAGATTTCGAGGCGAAATTATTAACGCCGACAGTTGTCTCTCCAGATGATGAAATTGCCATCGAATTTTCATATACACTCTGCCAAGAAGCTATCAACACCCACATTGCTTTCTCTTTTGTGGATATTTCAACGGGAAATGGCTTATACAATGATAATTCATGGGATTTTTCACAAGAGGGTGCCGGAAGAAAGACCTTGCTTTATAAGTGTCGTCTGCCTTATTTCAATAATGTCAAATTACGCCTTCAAGCCTATATTCGTGATGAACACCAACAGGATCTAACGATTCTGACAATGCCTAAACCCCTAGTTTTTATCATTCAGCGTGAGATTGATGAGACGGATTTTTCACTAAAAGATTCCTCAACAGGGCTTTTGGTCCGTCAAGGGAAATGGGATGTTGAAGGCCATTCAGGATAAAATACATCATAGATAAGCTAGTAATCATTAAGGAAATGGTTTGGTATGAAAATATTATTTGTGTCGCCAGTAGGAGCATTTTTTAGTGGCGCAGAAGTCGCAATAACTAATCTGATGGCTTATTTGGCTAGTCGAGGTCATCGCGTTTATAATGTCATTCCTGACAATGGTGCCGGATCAGACCAGACCTATATTGATTTTATGGCGCAATCAGGGATTGAACTCTTTCAGTTGCCCTGCAAACATTGGTGGTGGCAGGAAGCTCATCTTGTTGAAGACTACGAAAAACCTTCTATTTTTGCTTATCAGCATCAGAATATTACCCAAGTTAGAGAGATTATTCAATCTGAGTCAATTGACCTAGTCATTTCAAATACGATCAATGTCTTTCAAGGGGCCTTTGCAGCTGCTTTAGAAGGAGTTCCTCACCATGTGATTATCCATGAGTTTCCTTATGGAGAGTTTGGGTATTATAAAGAAAAAATTCCCTTGATAGAGGCTTTGGCAGATAAGGTTTTTGCAGTGACAGGTGAACTATTTGAAGATCTATCTCAGTATTTTTCTAGCGAAAAGCTTCTGCCGTTTATTCCTTATTCGCATATGGAGACGATTGAATTAATTGAATCGGACACGCACCGTCTTGTATCTATTGGTGGGATTAACCCGCGTAAGAACCAACTGGAATTGATTCAGGCTTATAAGGAGCTTCAAGATAAGTCCCTTGAGTTGGTGTTTATTGGTAATTGGGACCAGAGCTACAAGAAAATATTGGATGCCTATATTGAAGAAAACGGTCTTGATCGCATTCGTTTCTTGGGTTATCAGGAAAATCCTTGGCAATTATTGACGAACAAAGATCTCCTTGTTTTACCGTCTCATCAAGAAACTTTTGGGTTAGTCTATGTGGAGGCTGTTCTTAATGGTTTACCAATTATTGTATCTAATAATTTGGGGCACCAAACTGTCTATCAATTACTAAAGGCTGGACAGCTTTATCAACTCGGCAATAAAAATCAACTTGCGCATACAATTCAGGAATTTTTGGATTCCTTTAGAGAAAAAGTGAAGTTCGCTAGGAATTATCGGGAAGATGCCCGTGAATTATACACCCTCAATAAGACCTGTGATGTCTTCGTCCAGGCTATCGAAGGTCCGCTTCCCTACACTTCAAAACCTTTTGTGACAGGTTTGGCTAGCCTTCTGGGATGGCAGGTAGAGCCGGAGTTGTTAGACCATATAGCAGCTCAAGAGATTAGAGTTTACCATAGCAATGTGACTCCCTATTACCAGATTGACACCTACCCCTACCGTAAAGAGGATGTCATTGACATTCTGGTGGGAGAAGCAGATTATATCAGGATTGATTTTCCTGAGGGGCTTTACCAGATTGCAATGTATCCAGATAACCTTGCTTTATCTCTGATACCTGTCCATAGTACAGCCATTGCTACGGAAAGTGGGTATCTGTTTCTGACAGAGGATAACCAAGTCGTGTATGATACTTCGACCTTGCATGGTTCAGCTTTGCATTTTCACTACGCACAAGTTCCCTTGAAGACCTTTGACGAAGAGTTAAAACAGCTTATCCAAGACAAGCAGCGCCTCAAAGCTCAGCTAATTGAGGCAAACAATGATCTTCAATCCCTCATCTCTTCCCGTCGTTGGAGATACACGACGAAGCTTATTAATTTATTGAGGAGAAAGAAATGAAGCGTTTATTGCTTTATATTCATTTTAATAAATACCACGACATCAGTGAGCATGTACTGTACCAATTGGAGCAGTTGCGGCCGCTTTTTGAGCATGTCTTGGTGATTTCAAATAGCCCTCTTTCTCTAGATAATCAGTCCCGACTTTTGGAAGCTCACTTGGCAGATGATTTTTTGCAACGAGAGAATTCGGGCTATGATTTTGCAGCTTGGCGTGATGGAATGAAGCGCGTGGGATTTGAACGGTTGCAAGATTATGATAGCGTGACTATCATGAATGATACCTGTTTTGGTCCGCTTTATGATTTGTCAAGTACCTACCAACGCTTTGAAACTAATGAGGCAGTCGATTTCTGGGGCATGACGAATTTTCGGGAGACAGAGCGGTTTAAGGAGCATATCCAGAGCTATTTTATGTCCTTTTCGCGTAAGGTTGTGCGGTCGGAGGTCTTTCAGGTATTTTGGCAGTCTGTTCAAGACTTCACGGATGTCCAAGATGTCATTGATCACTATGAGACAAGGGTGACAACAGTGCTCTTAGATAGTGGGTTTAAGTATGGAGCGGTCTTTGATACGACTCAAGAAGATGTCACCGGTATGCTTCATCCTGATTTTTCCTACTACCATCCTACGGCTATTCTTCACAAGCGAGTGCCCTTCATCAAGGTCAAAACGGTTGATGCCAATCAACACATTATGCCTTACATTTTGTCAGCGATTGAGCGGGAAACAGCCTACCCTGTTGACCTGATCGTCAGGCATATGTCTATGATCGGTCATCCGGATAGTAAATATCTTCTGGCTAGAAAGTATTTACAGCCTAGAGCCATCACACAGCCCATTTTAGGACGAGTGGCTGTCCATCTGCATGTCTTTTACACAGATCTTCTGGAAGAGTTTTTAAGGGCTTTTGAAAGTTTTGCATTCGCTTATGATTTATGGATTACAACAGATAATCAGGCGAAACAAGTAGACATTGAAGCTATACTAGCCGACTATGGTCGGTCTGCCCAGATTCGTTTGACAGGCAATATCGGTCGAGATGTCCTACCGATGTTAAGGTTAAAAAAAGAGTTGGAGACCTATGATTACGTAGGACATTTTCACACCAAAAAATCCAAAGAAGCTGATTTTTGGGCAGGAGAGTCTTGGCGGACAGAGTTGATAGACATGTTAATCAAGCCTGCTAATAACATCCTACAAACTTTGGAGCAGGAGCCGGAGTTAGGGATTGTTATCGCAGATATCCCAAGTTTTTTTAGATACAATAAGATTGTAGACGCCTGGAATGAGCATAACATTGCGCCGGAGATGAATCGTCTTTGGAAAGAAATGGGTTGCCAGAAAGAAATTGACTTTCAAGCCATGCATACCTTTGTCATGAGCTATGGGACATTTGTCTGGTTCAAATATGATGCGTTAAGGCCCTTGTTTGATTTGGAACTGAAGGAAGCAGATGTTCCTGCTGAGCCTCTGCCACAAAATTCCGTTCTTCATGCGATTGAACGCTTGCTGGTTTATATCGCTTGGGACCGTCAGTATGATTTTAGGATAGCCAAAAACCCGATCGAACTGACCCCTTTTATTGACAACAAATTACTGAATGAACGCGACGATATTCCGCGAACGTCTATCAATTTTGACCATATCGGTGGCCTGCGTGGCGCCCTAAAATACATTATCGTCGGACCGACCTTAGCGGTTAAGTATATTATTCGTCGCTTGATACAAAAATTAAAAAGATGAAAGATTACGTAAAGAACTTAAAAAACTTTAAAGAGTTAATCCTAGCCCTTCGGGCAAATTTAAGCCTCCTATTTTACCCATTAGTTGCCCTGTCAACCTTTGGGTTGAACCTTGTTCTCATGGCCCATCATTTGGTGCAGGATCAAGCTTTTAAGCTACCGCTCTTTTGGCAACAGGTGGGTTGGGGAATCTATAGTCTAACGCTTTTTGTTCTAGTGGTTCAATTATCCAAATTTATTGTTCCAAAGGATGTTTTGAAAGTAGGAATTGGCTATCTGATCTATTTGGTCTCCTCTTATTTTCTCCTCGTGACACGAAATATCAATAATCCCGACTTTAAGTGGGAAGCTTGGAGCAAGAATGGGTTTTATGAGACAAATTTTCTACCGACACTTAGCCTCATAGTGTTACTGGCTTTTCTTGTTAAATATGCCTTCAGGGCTCTGGGGCTCCACCGGAAAAGCCAGCGTTACCTACCTGAATATGAATCCAATCACTTTATCTTAGCTTGTCTAATTGGTTCCATAGCCCTTCACGATAGTCAGTTATTAGGTCAGATTCGAGACAACTTGGCACCATTTTTAAATGCACAACAATTCCCCTCTTTTGTGCTTCTTTTAGCTATTTTGGTCTTTATGTGCTTGTTGGCTTTTGTGGTTTTGGCTAATGCCTGCCTTAACGGCCTGCGAGATTTGAAGCATAACCGACCAAGTGTCAATTTGGTTATTGCGACTAGTGCCCTCTTTGCTTTGGTTTTCAATTATACCTTGCAACTAGGGGTTCAGGAAAAAGTAGACCTACTCGGCTATTATCTGTTTCCTGGTGCTAGCCTCTTTCAGCTGATTATCCTATTCCTTTTAGCAGTGGTGGTTTACTCCATCATCAACCAATATTTCTCTGCTTCCATTTTAATCTTAGGACTAGGAACAGTCCTCTCCATTGCGAACAGTATCAAAATGGCCATGCGTAACGAGCCATTATTGATTACCGATTTTGTTTGGTTGAAGGAACTTCACTTGGTCATGAGTTTTGTAGACAAAAATTTGTTCTACTACTTAGTCTCTCTTTTATTGCTTGTAGCTGCCTTAGCTTATTTGCTAAGAAAGCGTCTTGTTCCTGGCAAAATATATAGCACATGGCAAAAGCAATTAGCAATAGTTTTCTCAGTTTCTATGGTTTTTATAGGAGTTTTCTACATTTTTCAGTCAGAAAAAGATAAAAACATCCAGGAAGGTATCCCAATTCTCTCGAAACTAAATAATGGCATCCATATTGATTATCTAGGTTTTGCTACAAATGCAAGATATAAATCCTTGATGTATATTTGGGTAAAGCAGTTGACTAATCCTGTGATGGAAAAGCCTCATGATTATAGTTTTGAAGCAATTGCTAATTTAGCAGAAAGATACGAGATGGAGGCGGCTCAGATCAACCAAGAGCGAGAACAATCTATCTCTGAACAAACTGTGATTTATGTTCTTAGTGAGAGTCTATCTAATCCAAAAAGGGTACCAGGTGTAACTGTTTCGATGGATGTGTTAGAGAACATTAACCAAATTAAAGCAACAACAACTAGTGGTATCATGCAATCTGATGGCTATGGTGGTGGAACGGCCAATATGGAGTTTCAAAGTTTAACTGGCTTGCCATTTTATAATTTTTCGCCAACTGTTTCGACACTTTACTCGGAAGTGGTTCCTAAAATGAGCGTCTTTCCATCGATTAGCGATGCCTTTGAAGGCGATAACCGTTACGTCCTTCACCCTTCAGGGGCAAGTAACTATAACCGATATAACATTTATAGCAATTTAGGATTTGGAGAATTAGTTTTTTGGGAAGGCTCTAAAGATAAGTTTTCTAATATTCGA
Organism: Streptococcus ovuberis; assembly: GCF_012396585.1. Lineage (GTDB taxonomy): Bacteria > Bacillota > Bacilli > Lactobacillales > Streptococcaceae > Streptococcus > Streptococcus ovuberis. The sequence goes on along the minus strand of NZ_JAAXPR010000001.1, from coordinate 147,974 downwards.
AAACAAGGCGTTAGTGTCAGCGATGAAACTGTTTATGATAACATCTTAGAACGCCTAAATGCAGATAAGAGCCAATTTTTCTCTGTTATCACTATGCAAAATCATGCCCCGTGGTCTGTTGGAAATCCAGAGGAAGTCGTTGCCCAAGGAGAAGGGTTTACAGAAAAAGAAAATGATACCTTAACAGAATATTCTCGTCTCCTTAGTCATACGGATCGTTCGACAAAGCAGTTTTTAGAGCGTTTGAGCGAAATTGATAAAAAAATTACTGTCGTTTTTTATGGGGATCACTTGCCTGGTTTTTACCCTGAACGCTTGTTTACTGAAAATCCGAATAGCCAGTATCAGACAGACTATTTTATCTGGAGCAATTGGAAAGAGGAGAAACGCGATTACCCTCTCCTTAATTCTAGCGATTTTACTGCAGCTTTATTGGACCACACCAATTCTAAAGTCTCTCCTTACTATGCCCTGCTGACAAGAGTGCTAGAAAAAGCGAGTATTAGCTCACCAGCTGATAATCCTGAACATGATCAGATTGCTCATGACCTAATGCTACTCCAATATGATATAACTGTAGGTAGAGGTTATATCAGAGATTATAAAAATTTTTTCTTACTCCCTAATGAAAAGAAATGAGGATAAAAAATGACAGAAAAGATTGCAGTATTATTGCCTGCCTATAATGAAGAAGTGACCATTCAAAAGGTTATTAGAGATTTTCAATATTATTTACCCCAAGCGGATATCTATGTCTATGATAATAACTCAAAGGATAAAACCAATCAGTTAGCTAGACAGGCAGGAGCGATTGTCCAATTTGAACCTAGACAGGGAAAAGGAAATGTAGTGCGTTCTATGTTTCGAGAGATAGATGCTGATTATTATATTATGGTTGATGCAGATGATACTTATCCAGCAGCAGAGGTTGAAAAATTATTGGAACCGTTACGTTCAGGGATGGCAGATATGACCATTGGTGACCGTCTTTCTAATGGTACATATGCCAAGGAAAATAAACGTGGTTTCCATGGCTTTGGAAATCATTTGGTAAAAACCTTAATCAATAAACTGTACAATGGCAACTACGAGGATATTATGACGGGGTATAGGGGCTTTAATCGTTTATTTGTTAAAACGTTCCCCGTCCTTTCACCTGGCTTTGAAATTGAGACTGAGCTGTCAATTCATTCATTGGACAAGCGGTTTAAGTTAGTTGAAGTACCGATTAATTATCAGGATCGCCCAGAAGGCAGTGAGTCAAAACTAAATACATTCTCAGATGGTTTTAAAGTTTTACGGATGATTTTTAATCTTTTTAAAGATTACAAGCCTCTTTTGTTCTTTAGCTTAGTGACCCTCATTTTCTTCCTGTTTGGATTGCTTTTTGGAATACCTGTTATCAGTGAGTTTGCCCAGACAGGCCTGATTGCAAAAATGCCTTCAGCAATATTAGCTACTGGTTTCATGATTTTAGCAGCCTTGTCCTTTATTGCTGGATTCATTCTGGATACTCTGGTTCGTCAGAACCGTATGCAGTACGAGTTAAAGGTTTACGACTATTATGAGAAAAATAAAAGCTAAAGTGTTGGATGTTGAATCATTTCTGCAGATGTTATCAAAGTTCTTACTAAAATGGCGCTATCTAATTGCTCTTCTTTTATTTATAATAGGTGTGTCTTTCGAATTACACGGGAGCTCGATCGGAAATTGGAACAATTTTGGTGTTTCCGAGATGGTTTCAGGAGAAAAAAATGTAACTTTTAATGATTTTTCTGGTTCTGATAGCGCTGACTGGATAGAGATTGCTAAAAACTGGGTTTCTATTCCTCCTCGAACTGACGGAACGGTAGTAGGTGTTCCACGAATGATTCGGACAGATGAGTGGTTAGTTCAAACGCCATATGCGATTTCGCAGGTATCAACAGGTAACCAATTCAATAATCCAACTTATGGACTTTCAGGGATGAATATGGTTCTTGCCTATAATTCTCCAGTTTTGGATATTTCAGTATTTGGGAAACCTTTTAATTGGGGGTTTCTCTTTCTAGGTGCTTCTAGAGGGTTGTCTTGGTATTGGTGTTTCAAATTATTAGGAATGTTGCTTTTATCATTTGAATTTGCCATGATTTTGACTAAGAAAAACCGATTTTTATCAGTGATTGGTAGTTTTTGGATAACTTTTACCCCCGCTATCCAATGGTGGTTTATGCAGCATTTGGGAGATATTGTTTTCTTTTCTCTAGCGATAATGGTAGGAACTCATCATTATTTTCTAACAAAGAGTAAATTATTCAAATGTCTTTTAGCAATAGGACTAAGTTCATCCATTATTGGGTTTGTGCTAGTCATCTATCCTGCTTTCCAAGTCCCCTTTGGCTACTTAATTGCTATCTTCTTCTTTATAGAATTTATTTCAGCCTTAAGAAATAGAAGGGTTTTAAGAAGTGATCTTATTATAATGAGTTTGACGCTTTTATCTGCGATGAGTATCGTAGGATGGACGCTTTATCGGAGTTTAGATGCCTTATCAGCTACCTTAAACACTGTTTATCCTGGTGGCAGAGTCTCTCTTGGGGGAGAATTAGAGATGTCCAGATTCTCTGATTTATTGCTTAATTTTATCCTTCCTTTCAAAATTCCGACATGGACAAATCAGGTAGAAGCAGCATCTTCTGTCAATTTACTTCCGTTCATAATTCCTCTATTACCTTTTGTGCTTCATAAGAAGGTTAAGCGAGAGCAAGTATTCGGTCTGTTCTTAACTGTTTATTGTCTGTTGTTGGCAGCTTTTGCGATTGTTGGGATTCCTGAGTTATTTGCTAAAGTAAGTTTATTTAGCTATGTGACTGGAGGAAGGGCATGGCAAGCCATGTCTGTTATGAGCGTCTTTGCTTCCTTATGGTTTATTGCTTTGGTTTGGGGGAGTTACGAACGGAGAGCCTTAAAGATTTCCAGCTTCATTGTTACAGCCGTAGTAGCTGTTTTGGGATTTTTATTTATAAAAAAAGCTGATTTCATAGGTTTTTTGGGCAAAAACTATCTATTATTATTTCTGATGCTCATTCTTTTTGCTGTATTGGCTGTTTTATTTAAAAAGAAAGTTATTTTTGGCTCTATCATGGCATTTTTGATTGCCCTTAGTGGTATGACAGTGAATCCTGTTGTAAAAGGTTTAGCTGTTATTGAGGATAAACAGTTAACGCGAGGCATTGATTCCCTAGTAAAAGAAAATCAAGAAGGCATTTGGCTTACAGAAAATAAAGCTTATAATTATCCTCAAATGTTTGGAGCAAAAACGATTAATAGTGTTAGGTTTTATCCTGACCTAGAATTGATGAAAATTTTAGACCCTCATGGAGATTTTGAATCAGAGTGGAATCGTTATGCCCATATGAATGTATCGGTGTCTCCGGATAAAACGCAGATTTCTGTGGGGGCAGCACCAGATGTTTTAGATATTAAGTTAAGTCTTGAGGATTTTGAGCGACTTGGGATTGATTACGTTTTGACGGATAGAGATTTGAACGCTTTATTTGGTTCATCGTTTAAAGAAATTTATCAGGATTCAGATTCGAATAAAATTTACGAATGGAATAGGTAAGAATAGAAAATAAAGGGGAGCTATATTGATAAGTTCAAGATTTAAACTAAAACGTCCTTATTTATTCTGGGGGCTACTGATCGTACTTGTTATCTATCGTATTGCCTTAATAGCAGGAAGTCCCTGGGCTTTATTTGCCACCTCAGGTTATGATGATATCATGCAGATGAAGCTAGGAGCCAGTATGGCAGCTTGGGAGTGGATGGGTGATAAATATTTCTATACCACTTTGGTTAAAAATATTGGGTTTCCCTTTTTCCTAGGTTTAAGTAAGTGGCTACATATCCCTTATGGAGTTTTGTATGGTATACTGATTACTGGTTCGTCCTATCTTTTCATAAGAGCGATTTCTCCTTTGGTTAGGAATAACAAGTTATTATTATTATTTTACGCTATCATTATTTTTATACCAATTAATCAAGATGCAGTCTATAGGGTTTATCGAAATGCCTTAGTGCCGTGGGTTTTCTTAATGGTTGTCTCTTGTATGCTTGCCTTATTTATCAGGCGTAACGATTCAATCTCCAAGCAGATAATATGGTCAATGGGGGCTGCTCTCTCTATTGCTATGTTCTGGACCTTGCGAGAAGATTCCGTTTGGATAATCCCTTTTGTGGTAGCAGTAAGTTTTACTATTATCCTTTGTCAGGTGATTGAAAACAGGCAAAGACTGCCTAGATTGTTAATACGGTGTTTGATCGCTGTTTTACCTTTCTCAGGGATTTTACTAATCCATAACATTGTGTCCACTATTAATTACCATCATTATGGCATCTATGCTATGAATGATAAAACTCAGACCTATTCTCCAAAGGTTATGAGTTTGTTGTATAAAATAGATGATGGTCAGACAACAGATCCCAATGTTTGGGCCTCTCGCAAGGCTTTTGAGATGGCCTTAGAGGCTAGTCCTACAATGAGGACAGAAGAAGATATTATCCTATCGGCTTATGGTCTATGGGCTGGAGGTGAGACTGATATTCGTGGAGATATTAGCCAGTGGGCGCTAAGGTATGCCTTGTCTGAAGTTGGATATTATAGGGATAATGCTCAAAAGACCAATGAATTTTATAAAAAAGTATACGAAGAATTATCGACTGCTTTTGAGACTGGAAAACTTACCAAAAAACCTGGTTTATATCTTTCCTCTCAAACGGGAGCTTTCCACTTGCGAGATATTTGGGAGTCAATCATCATGAGTTTGAAAGCATCCTGGAATATCTCTTTATATAGCCATACAGATTTAGAGAAGAAATATTTGGATTACCCAGATTTTACAGCTGGAGACATAGACTTCTTCGAAGATCTATTATCGACTGCTTTACCTAGAACAGAAAATCAGCTTAAAACACTAGGGTTTGATGGTTCTTATACGGATTACGATGAAGAACTTAGTTCTCTTGCTAATACTAACGTTATCAACAATCGTCGTATTTTGAGACAAAGAGAAAAAAACTATAGGAAGCAACAAAGAATTGTATCTATCTATAGATTTATATCCGTTATAGCTGTTCCCCTATCCTATTTGGGGTTTATCCTATTGCTAAAGGACTGTGTCTCTAGGAAGTGGAAACTATCAGAGGAGACTTTAACCATCCTTTTGACCATTCTAGGGTTGGCTTTAACAGGTTTTCTCAATATTTTTGTGGTTATTCTCTTTTCTCGCTGGATCACAACAGATCCCAACCATATTGTAATTGGATTTTATGCCTCATCTGCTTATTTATTGTTTGCGCTGGCTAATCTCTTTAGTTGTTGGATGGCTATAAAACTAGGTTATTCGAATATTTGCCTACTTTTAAAAGGCAATGTTAGTCCTGAAACAAGGGCAGTAGGGGAGAAGTATGAGAATTATTAAACACTTTATAAAGAGTGAGGTCTTTATCTATCTGTTTTTTGGGGTGCTAGCTACTCTTGTTTATACAGTGTCACGAACACTTCTCTTTACATTTTTAAGGGAAGCAACTGTGTCTGCTGTTCTAGCGAATGCTGTTGCGGTAATCTTTGCCTTTTTTACCAATGACCGTTTTGTCTTTAAGCAAAAACAGGTTGGCAGAGGACAACGATTTTTGAAATTTGTCGGAGCTAGACTTTTTACGCTTTTTCTTGATTTGGCACTGGCCTATCTCTTGGTTGAAAAATACCCTCAAATTATTGGTCAATTTGTTGGACAGCAGTTGGATTTAGTTAATCTGATTGAAACCTTGATTGCACAAGTTCTCATTATTTTATTGAACTATATTATTAGTAAGTGGTTTGTCTTTAAAAAGCCAGCAGAAGATTGATCATTTCAGGGAAGATATTCCAAAACTATAACTGGCTATAGAATTTTTTAAGAGAAGAAAAGGCTGACAATTCAGCCTTTTTAGTTTACAATAGGAGGTGATGAAAGAGACGATGATAAGTTTTAAGAATTTTTCTTTTCAATATGATGCTCAGGCTGAGCCAACCTTGAAAGCCATCGATTTGGAAATCTTGAAAGGCGAAAAGGTGTTAATAGCGGGACCTTCTGGTTCTGGAAAGTCGACACTTGGCCAGTTGCTGAATGGTATTATTCCTGCCATTCATCAAGGCACGATGTCTGGCGAGTTTTTGTTGGCAGGTAAGCCGGCCTTTGAACAGTCGGTCTATGACAAGTCGCAAGTGGTTTCGACCGTTTTACAGGATACGGATGGTCAGTTTATCGGTTTATCGGTCGCTGAGGATTTGGCCTTTGCCTTGGAAAATGACATGATCCAGCAATCTACTATGAAAGAACAGGTTGCTTCTTGGGCAGAACGATTGGAATTGCGGGACTTGCTAGGACACCGCCCCCAGGATTTATCTGGTGGCCAGAAGCAACGGGTCAGTCTGGGAGGGGTCTTGATTGATGAGAGTCCGATCCTGCTTCTTGATGAGCCATTGGCTAATCTGGACCCGAAAACTGGGCTGGATACTATTGCCTTGATTAAGCAGATGCATCAAGAAACGGGAGCGACCACCTTAGTGATTGAACACCGTTTAGAAGAAGTTCTAGCCCTGGAGTTGGATCGCATTGTCTTGATGGCAGATGGGTGTATTGTGTTCAATGGTGCCCCTAATCAGCTCCTAGCATCTAATTTGTTAGCTCAGCATGGGATTCGTGAGCCACTTTACTTGTCCGTTTTACGTGATTTGGCCTATCCAGTCTCTGATGACCAACCTTTAGACCGGCTCTCTGATCTGGACTTGTCCTTATTTGAAAAGCCTGCATTGGTAGCTAAAGCTCTGGATTTTGAACAAAGGGATGAGATTCTTTTAAGCGTGCGAGGAGCTACCTTTGGCTATGATGACCAGCTGATTTTGAAAGGGATTGACCTAGACATCAGAAAAGGCGAGCGTTTGGCGATTGTTGGTAAAAACGGTGCTGGCAAGTCTACTCTAGCTAAGGCACTTTGCCAATTCATCCAGGCAGATGGAGAAATGCTTTGGCGCGGACAGGATATTAGCCAAGATTCAATCAAGGAGCGGGCCGAAAAAATAGGCTATGTCCTACAAAATCCTAATCAGATGATCAGCCAGGCCCAGCTCTATGATGAGGTAGCCCTAGGCTTGCGCTTGCGTGGCTGGGAGGAGGCGCAGATAGAGGATAGGGTCTTTGAGGTGCTCAAGGTCTGCGGTCTCTATCCCATGCGGCACTGGCCGATTTCTGCCTTGTCCTTTGGGCAGAAGAAACGGGTGACGATTGCCTCCATTCTGGTCTTAGGGCCAGAAGTGATTCTGCTTGATGAGCCGACAGCTGGTCAGGACCAAGCTCATTACCAAGAGATGATGAGCTTCTTAGATCAGTTAGCTGAGGCTGGTCATACCATTGTCATGATCACTCATGATATGCAGTTGATGCTGGAGCATAGCGACCGCTGTCTGGTTGTTTTAGATGGTCAGGTGATTGCAGATCAGTCCCCCTTGTCGGTCCTATCAGATAAGGATTTAGTTGCTAAGGCCCATTTGCGAGAGACGAGTATTTTTGCCCTGGCTCAGCGTTTGGCGGTTGATCCGACTGCTTTGACGGCATTTTACAAGAAAAGGAGGGCGATTCATGGCGACTAATCACAATCTTCTTGGCTATCGACCAGGTGGCAGTGTCTTGTATCAACTGTCTGGTTCCAGTAAACTGCTCTTTTTTATCTTGGTATCTATCTCTGCCATGGTGACTTACGACACGCGCGTTTTGCTTTTGATTGCTTTTTTGGGGTTCTTGATTTTCCAGATGTCTGGCATTAAACTTCGTGAGGTTCGCTTTGTCTTACGTTTTATTGGCATTTTTGCCTTGCTTAATCTGGTGACCGTTTACCTTTTTAGTCCAGAATATGGGGTAACCCTCTACGGGACGCGTCAGGTGCTCTGGGAGGGATGGGGACGGTTTACGCTAACAGCGGAGCAACTTTTCTATTTGTGCAACTTGGGGATTAAGTATTTTTGCACAGTTCCTTTGGCGATTGTTTTTATGATGACGACTCATCCGAGTCAGTTGGCAGCAAGCCTTCACCAACTGGGGCTATCTTATAAGGTGGCTTATGCGGTAAGTTTGAGCTTGCGCTATATTCCAGATTTGCAGGAAGAATTTTTCCTGATCCGAAAAAGCCAAGAGGCACGTGGTTTGGAATTGTCTCAAAAGGCCACCTTGCGTCAACGCATCAAAGGCAATCTGCAGATTGTTCTGCCCTTGATTTTCAGCTCTTTAAATCGGATTGAGACTATTTCGACAGCCATGGAGCTGCGTCGTTTTGGGAAAAATAAGAGCAGAACTTGGTATATGAGTCAGTCCTGGTCTAGTTTGGATCAATTGGTTTTAGCTGTAGGTCTTTTGATCCTGGCACTGACAGTAGCACTGATGGTATACAATGGTAGTCGTTTTTACAATCCCTTTGTCTGATCAGTATTCAATAGTGGATCACGATAAGAACGACACTCCTAGTAGTCTGGGATAACTAAGCAGGTACAAATCCTTAAAAACACAGCTTGATCAGTTCCCTTAAGTAAGTGGGAACGATCAGGCTGTGTTTTTGTGAGCGTGACAATCGTTTATCGTTGATAAGACCAAACGAAAATCAAAATCTGGGTGATGTAGCGTCATCGATTAACTATTTTTTGACATATGCCAATCCCAAAATCGTTGAAGAAGCAGTGTATTCAGATGTTAAATTTTAATCAGGATTCATTTCTATTTAGGCAGTCTTACAATAGCGACAGAGCGCATAGAGTTGTTTTAGAACTAGTGGGACATTTAGTAAAATCAGAGACTCTAAAAGGCCATGTAGCCGAAGGAGAAAGACATGCGCCACTTTGGCCTTTTTTAATACGACTTTAAACTGAAATGGCTATGGCAATAACGGTGATGGACTTTTTGGCAAGGAGACAAAGAGACAACCATGAGTCCATTCCAAGACTCTATTGTTCTGGAAAACCTTGCAATAGTCAAGCGATAATATTGGTTACACTTGGGATTGAAATATCTCCATTAACTTATTTTACGAGGAGACATTCTATATAAAAAGTTAAGAGAAAAATTCTAAAAAAGTAAAAAACATCTCTGCTGCGATAAACTTGAAAAGGCGACCGTTTTCTGTACAGAAATTATAAAGTGTTTTTCTTAAACAATCACTCTCCTAGTCATCGGTGTTTGATAGTTGAGGCTGCCGTGAATACGATGATGGTTCCACCAGCGAACATAGTCTTTCGTTTTAAGGGTGAGCTCTTCCAGCGTATGAACATTCTCCTGTTGAACAAATTCAATTTTAAATGGCCGATAGGTGCTTTCAGCCACGGCATTGTCATAAGGGCAACTAGCTTGACTAAGAGAACGGGTGATCTCAAAGGCCGCTAGCATCTCATCAATTAGCTGATGATCAAACTCCTTTCCACGATCCGAGTGGAAGAGATTGACCTTGGTCAGAGCATAAGGAACGCTTTGAATAGCCTCTTTCACTAAATCCGCCGTTTTATATCAGCCCGCTGACAGGCCAATAATTTCACGATTAAAGAGGTTGATCATGAGGCAAACGTAAGCCCATCGCTTACCAACACGGACATAGGTCAAGTCAGTGACAAGGACTTCTAAAGGCTAGTGTTGGTCGAATTGTCGATTTAAGAGATTAGCCTCGTTCTTCCCTTTAGAACGAGGCTTGAAGGCGGCTTTCAGGTAAGCAGAGACCAAATTTAGACGCTTCATGATGCGCCGAATCCGACGACGAGAGAGTTAGATGCCTTCAGCTTCTAGACACTTCTTGATTTTCTAGCACCATATCTGGCCTTGCTTTCAAGGAAAATACTTTTGATTTTTTCTTCAAGTTCAGCTTCAGATACGGGCTCAGTGGCTTTATAATAATAGCTAGAACGCGGGATGTTTAAGTAACGGCCATGGGCCATAATGTTGTATTTATCTTTATTAGCGGTGATTATTTCCCTTTTGGCTCCATAACGCCTGTGCTTGCTTTAGGATGTCAACCTGCATCTCAAGCTCTTTGTTTCGTTTTCTGAGCGCTGTTCAGCAGTAAGGTTATCAACGGTCTTAAAGGAACCAGTTGTTTTGGATTGTTTCACCCACTTATCGAAGGTTGATGGGGTTAGCGGCTCATATTCTCTGATGAGCTCACGACGCTTTTTCCCTGCTTGGTAAAGGTCTACGATTTGTTTTTTGAAATCATCCGTGAAGTGACGACGTGGTTTTCTAGACATAAAGGATTCCTCTTTTCTTAAGTTCAGTGTAGAACACTTTATTCTTTTGTCTAGTTTAGTGAAACCGATTCATACCAACCCCCATGGCTAAACGAGTGATCGCTTAACCAAAAACACGTTATAAAAAGTGTGCAGAAAAGGGTTGCCTTTTCAAACCACTTTGTTTCTTCATGTCTAGGCCTCGCCTCCAGATGTAAGTTTTGGTCAACTAACTTACAAAGGGTCTATTTTTAAAAATAGTCTCACAGCTTTTGACTTCCATGCCTCATCTTCAGTTTTTACAATCATCCCAAAATATCATTCCGAATTATGGCTGGTGACGAGACTACGTTATCCGAAAACGATAATTTTGTCATGCGTTTAGGTGGAGGACGTTATCCGTTCATAAGTTTTTTGGAGTTGGATAAAGAAACAGCTGGTAACTCTTTAAAAGAGTACCAGCTGTTTGATCTTTCTGCTAGAGAAGTAAAAGGTGTCGTTATGATTGATTATACAGGTTAGCGAACCTTAGTTTGCTTCTGAGAGTTTATGTAAATATCAGATGCCTTCTCCCTCAGCCTCGTCTTGTTTATCCTCAGATATCTCAGCTCTGGTCTCTGAATCATCTGTATCAGGCACAGTTTCCTCTAAATGATGACGGTTTTCAATCAATTCGTCGGGCTGAGTGTCCTTGTTTTCCACGGGTTCGACTGGGACGGTCTCTTCTGATTTACCACTTTCCTCAACTGGCTGTTCAAGGTCTTTTTCGGATAGCGAAGCCTCTGCTGGTTTGGCAGGAGTCTTAGCAACTTCGTAGACGATTTCTTGATCAAATCCTTCTTTTAGCTCTTCTTCGGTGATCAAATGTCGCTTGATAAAATGATCCCTTCTCAGGTTTACCCAAGAAACTAAATCCTCTTTTTCGGTCATATACTGTTGATAAGCAGGGCTGTCCAACAGCTCGTAAGTTTTAGCAGCCATCTGTGCTGATTTTACCTTATTTTTTAAGTCAACCGTTTCTGCTAGAGATTTTTTATAATCCCAAGAATCTCCTGTGTGAATCTGGATAAGCTTGTTTGCCACACTCTGACGTAAAGGATGGTCCAAGTAATCACCCTCGATATGGCGCAAGAAATAGTCGATATGTGCTGTCCGAGCTCCAATGTCATTCTTTTGACTTTCGATACGATCAATGGCAGAGCTGTAAGAATGGTATCGGTCTAAGATAGCCTCATCCTTTTGATTCAGTGCTTCAAGCCAGATTTTTTGATCAATATTGTAATCACGGATAACCTCTGAGGTTTGCTTGTTTAGCCAGCTGGTCAGTTTTGCCTGACGCTCTTCTGTTGAAGGAGGTGTCTGGCTGTCATTCTCTTTCTCAGTGTCATTCGGACTAGGTATTGAGGGATTATCTGGAGTCTTTGGAGTGTCCTCTTTATCTGTTTGAGGTGTCTCAGGGATTTCCTCGGTTGTGACAGGTTGATGTTCATTTGGGGTAGTTTCTGGTTGGATGGCAGGAATAACTTGAAGGTTACGGTCAAGACCATCTGCTTTTTCTTCGTTTGTGATGGCGTAGTGGAAAATATTTGCCCAGTGGTTAACATGTCCCACTAAATCATATTTTGCTCTGTTAACGTCTTCATACGACGATTTAAGTTCAACAGGCTGTTTTTGAGCTTGCTCAATGGCTTGTTTCACTTGATTTTTTAAGTTAACAAGCTCTTCTAGCTGCGTTCGAAAGGTTTGGTTGCGTTCGTCTTTCCTAAGAACCAAGATTTTTTCAGCGACTGTTTCTCTTAAATCAGTAGGCAAGAACTCGCTATCAACATGACGCAAGAAATAGTCCATGTAGGCCACACGTGGTAAGTGATCATTAGGGGCTGCTTCTGTGCGGGCAATTGCCTTGAGATAATGATCGATTTGATCCATATCTGTTAGATTTTCGCTTATAGTAGCAGATTTTAAGCGTTCTATCAAGGTTGAACTCTCACTGCCATAGGATTTCAGCGTTTTATCGCCTAGCTTTTTGATTTGGTCAGATAATTGGTTATAACGCTCTTCTAAAGGATTTTCGGCCATTTCAGAAGAAACATCGGGTGTTTCTTTTAGTATGTGACGTTTCTCAAAGTCTTTTAGAGCTTCGAGATAAGCCTGTGTTGATGACCTAGAGCCGCTGTCGATGTCAGATCTCTGCTGGTCTAAGACACGTAAAACTCGACGATAATCTAAACTTTCCGGGTCAAATGTAGCCTTAGCCAGTTCTTGGATGCGATCTAATTCTGCTTCAACGGTTTCTTTTGAGAAGTCCCCGACAGCCAAATGTGGTTTGATTTCAGGGAGACTATTTTCCTTGTAGGCTTTTAAGCCTTTTTCAGCGTTTAGGATATTGATATAGTGGTCATGGTCATGACCAGGTAGGACAAAGAATTTATCTTGTTCAACCTTAACTCGACTAACAGGAATGCCACTTAACTTAGAGAAGGCAAGTAACTCATTTTCGTAATCAAGTTCTGGATTGCCAGTCTTCTTAGGTATTTCGATGCGATCCAGAGCGACAGCGTAAGGATGAACGTGACCTGCATCAAATCTTGGATCAGGTTCATCGCTGTAATAGTCAATGGCTGGATCATAAGGTTGGTGAGGATGAGGGATAGCAAAAGTAACCAAGCCATTTTTGATTGAAACAGGCGTTCCTTTCAATAGACCGTACAGTTTTCTGACATGTGCCTTTAATTCTTTTTCTTCTTCAAGATGATGTTCAGGTTTTTCCATCTCATCATTGGAGATCAGTATGGTATGGAAATGGTCTTCATGCGGGTACTCAAAACCGATAACTTTGCCGTTAGAGGTTAGTGGGACAATCTGTTCTACTGGTAACTCCAAACTCTCAGCTAATTCACGGCGTTTTTTTTTAAGTTCTCTGGCAATGGGTTAGCATCCATGTCAGCAGCTGTCTCAGGTTCTTTATCAGCCATTGTAGTTGGTGCAGTTGCTGTATTAACCTTATCAGCAGGTGTCTCAGCATCTTCATCAGCCACTGTAGCTGGTGCAGTTGCCGTATTGATCTTATCAGCAGGTGTCTCAGCATCTTCATCAACCATTGTAGTTGGTGCAGGTGGCATTGTTTGTTTGTTACCATGCCCATCATCAAACGGTTGGGTCACATCAATGTCCTTAAGGTAAACGACATGGTGGTGGTTGCCGTGAGGGTATAGGAAGGCTTGCCCCTTGTCTGTCTCCATCAGAACAATGTGTTCAGCTGGAAGGTTGGTGTGCTTAGCAATATAATTCCGCTTGATTTCAACGTCACTAAGCTCGGATTCAGAAACGGGTTGTTCTGGGGTATCTGTCTCGGTTGGGAGATCTTCTTTAGGACTATCTGCTACTGCGCTATTCTCTGAAATATCCCCGCCCCTCGTTAACGGGAAATTACGTGCAATCCCATTAGGAATGTTTTGCTCATTTGGCTCTAATTCTTCAGCTGGGATATGGTTGTTATTAACCTCGAGATAGGTAATCGTCTTGTTGGGCTGGCTAAGACTTAAGCTAGACAGTTGATTATGACCGGCATTGAGTTGTTCCAGTGCTGTGAAGTTCTGGATGCCTTCTAAGGTGGTCAATCGGTTATGGCTAACGTTTAATGTTTCCAGTTTGGCAGGAGCAGTTGGTAAACGAAGGCTTGAGATTTGGTTTTCAGAAACGTTAAGTGTTCTGAGATTGGTAGCTCTGTCTACGCCTGAGAGACTAGAAATCGCATTGTGATTGGCATTTAAATCAACCAAAGACGGCAAGTGCTTTAGAAATCCTAGGCTGGTTAACCCACTATGTTCCGCTGTTAACTCTTCTAAGTTTGGCGCTTTTAGCGTTGCTAGCTTGACACCATCATTATGTGACACAAAGAGCCGTGTTAAATCAGATTTTTGAGAAAGTGGTGATAGGTCTGTGATCTTGTTATGATCTAGGCTGACAACCTTGAGTTTTGATAGATTTGCTAATGGAGTTAAATCGGTTAATTGGTTATAATCAAGGTTTAAGGATTCTAAGTTTGGCAAGTGTGATAAAACACTAATATCTGTTAAGTTGCTTCCGGTTACTGCAAGGGTCTTTAACTGTGGGTAATCTTTTAAGAAATCCAGCGAGGTCAACCCATTTTGAGAGATATCAATGCCTTCAAGATTTGGCAATTCTTTTAAAAAGCTATAATCGGTGATACCAGTATCCGTCAAGAAGAGATTTTTCAGTTGTTTAAACTTCAAAATCGGTGTAACATCGTCAATCTTTGTGAACCCAACACCGAGTGTTTCAAGGTTAGGCATTAGGTCTAAGCCGAAGCGTTTCAAGGCGTTTTCGCGTTGACCGATGTTCAGACTGGTGACCGTTGCCAACCAAGCTTTCATCTTTTCAGGATTGGTCTCAGTTGCAGGGAATGGTGTTGGTGCATCAGCATGGAGAATATCTTGGATAATCTCATCGTCAAAACCGATTGTTTTCAAGGTAGTGGCGCCAACGGCTTGATGGGCATGCGGATCAGCATGAGGATCTTCAATTGGCTGTCCGATGATGACCTTATCAGCTGCGATAGCATGACTGTGGTTGCCGTGTGGATAAACGAAGAGCTTTTGCCCGTTTTGGTCAGTGATTTGGATATCCTCTGGATTCAGCCCCAATTCTTTGGCCAAGTAAGCCTGTTTTTCTGCTAAAATGTCTGCTTCAGAAGATTCT
Organism: Streptococcus ovuberis; assembly: GCF_012396585.1. Lineage (GTDB taxonomy): Bacteria > Bacillota > Bacilli > Lactobacillales > Streptococcaceae > Streptococcus > Streptococcus ovuberis. The sequence goes on along the minus strand of NZ_JAAXPR010000001.1, from coordinate 132,973 downwards.
GGCTCAGCAGGTACTTCTGGCTTAGTTGTCCCCTCAGGCTCAGCGGGTGCTTCTGGTTTAGTTGATACCTCTGGTTTAGCGGGAACTTCTGGTTTGATTGGATCAACTGGTTGCTCAGGTGTCTGTGGTTTGTCAGTTACTATTGGTTTTTCAGGACTACTTGGTTTTGGTGTCACGGTAGGAGGTGTTGGTTTAGTAGTATCCTCCTTCAGCAGGTGCTTCCATTTAGACCTCGCTAAGTCACTCTTAGGAATCAGGTGGAGGTGCCCGTCGTGGTCAACTAAAAGTCCTAGGTCTGTCCAGCCCTTGATACCAGAACCATCAAAGAGGAAGCCATCACTAGTCGGATGATCGATCCCTGCAATTTTTCCTGATGGCGAGGATACGCCCGGCGATGTTGAGGAGTGTGGTTTTTCGGGAACGATTGGAGTGTGGCTATGCTCTGGTTCAGTAGGCGTTTCTGCTTGGTTACTTGGTGCTCCAGCAAGACCAGGAGCCTGAGAGTTGGTAGCAGGACCATTAGCCGGTTTTCCTGAAGCGTAAGCACCGCCTAGACTGGATTTTGGAATATAATGGAAATGGTCATCATGGCGAACGGTATAACCGAACTCATCTTCTGCGACGATATCAGCTGGATTGAAGACATAATGATGTCCGTCGTTGGCACTCGTCTTTCCTGAAGGTGTTGTGGCGCTAGCGATAGTACTAGAGGGTTTCTGACTCAGATCTGCACCTTGAGGAATAAGGTGAGCAAACTTAGTGTCTTTTAAATCAGAATAGAAAATAAAGTGAGAGTGCCCATCGTGGTCGACCACAATACCGTCCTTGGTCTTAGACAAAATCTTAGAATCATCCGCCAGCTGGAACCCGTCGCTGGTCGGTACAGTAACTCCAGGAATAGCTTTTTCAGTTCCTTTTGATGCACTAGCAGATTTTTCCTTAGGATAGTAATAGAAGCGGTCTTTGAGCTTAATGATGTAGCCTTGTTCAACTTCATACTGGACATCTTTTTTGTCTAGCTTATAATCTTTAGGTGCTAGCGTTTCTTCTGAGAATTTGGCGTCTTTAGGCACCTTCCCCTTGACAAACTTAGACTGGCCATCGACTAGGATGGTGTAGCCATCAGCCTTTATTTCAGTGATAAGACTCTCTTGTTTCTTGTCAGAAGAAGGTGTCTTTTTACTGGATGACGAGGTTGTTTGTGAGGTTGAGGTTGTAGTAGTTTCGGTTGCGGTCTTGGTCTGGCAAGCAGTCAGCGCCAAGTGGCAAACTAAAACTAAACCTGTTAAGGGGAGCCATTTTTTCTTTTTCATGATAATCCTTTCTACAGCTTTCAAGGTAATGAACTGGTTAATTATATGATTAACTAGTTCATTATATATCAAAAAAGGGATTATAGCAAGTCTTTTATGATTTTATGATAAAATAGTAGAAAAGGAGGCAGACGTTATGAAATCTACCATTTTACAAAAGATTAAAGATTACCCTACCATTATTATTCACCGGCATGTTAGACCTGATCCAGATGCCATCGGAAGCCAGGTGGGTCTCCAGAAATTATTGCAGCGTCATTTTCCAGAGAAAGAGATTTTAGTGGTTGGTCAGGATGAGCCAACTCTGTCTTGGTTAGCCGGTATGGACCAGGTGAGCAATGAGCAGTACCAAGGTGCCCTAGTAATTGTGACAGATACAGCCAATCTGGAACGAGTGGATGACCAGCGCTATAGCCTGGGAGAGTGTTTAATCAAGATTGATCATCATCCTAACGATGAGCCGTACGGGGATTTGGTTTGGGTAGACACGAGTGCCAGTTCAACTGCTGAGATGATAGCCCAATTTGCTTTGGACAATGGCTTGGATTTGGATGACTACACAGCTAAGCTACTCTACGCAGGCATTATCGGAGATACGGGACGTTTTCTGTTTCCCTCAACTTCTGCTAAAACATTGGAAGTCGCTAGTGATCTGAGAAAGTATTCCTTTGATGCGGCTGAATTGGCGCGTTATATGGATTCTTATCCTTATAAGATTGCTAAATTGCAGGGCTATGTTTATGATAATTTAGAGACAGATGGCAATGGTGCGGCGCGCGTGGTTCTGACTCGAGAGCTCTTACGCCAATATGATCTGACGGATGCGGAGACATCTTTGATTGTTAATGCTCCTGGTAAAATCTTAGACATTCAGGTTTGGGCTGTTTTCGTGGAGCAGGAGTCGGGAACTTATCGAGTTCGCTTGCGCAGCAAATTCGTTCCGATTAATCAGATTGCCAAAGCTCATGATGGCGGCGGCCACCCTCTGGCTTCTGGGGCTAATTCTTACTCCCTGGCTGAAAATGATGCCATCTATCAAGCCCTTCGTGATTTGGTAACTCCGAAATAGTTCATTCGTCTAACGGGTATATTTTTGACTGATTGTTGAGCGGATTAGCTAGCTTGGAGGGAGTGACATTTGATCTTTTAGAAGCTAGAAACGTTTCTCAGCCTAAGCATTCAGCTCATTGCTTATTGGTTGCTGTCATTTCTATTTTTTGGAAAGACAGACAGTTTGCCTGTGTCTCAATTGTGTAAAGACAACGGATGGACCAACTGACCAATACAGGTTTTAATTGTCATTTAAATTCAACACCTGACTATACGAGCTTGGGGTATTAGATGATTCAGTTGATGGCCACCAACTAACTCAGAATTTGCTTTTTATTTAGGATCAGACGATCTAAACCTCACTGCTGTAAAAATAATAAGCCCTGGCTAAATGGCCAAGGGCTATTTGTAGTAGTTGAAAGAGCTTAGTCAATCATACTTCGGTAAATGCGTTTGTGGTGGTCAATTGCAATTAGGGCAAAAGGACTAGGATCGTTTGGAAGCGGAGAGCTGTTGCCTTCTTCATCAATAACAATGGTCTCAAAGAAGACCTTCTCATAATCAGCCACTGAGATAGGGGTTCTGTTGGCTAACTTTTCTAAGCGATTAGATTGTAGCAGATTCTCGTAACCTTGGACAAGGGTACCTGAGAAGAGTTCGCAGACTGCCCCAGAACCGTAGCTGTAAAAGAGGATTTGGTCTCCAGCCTTGAGTGCCTTGCTTTGCTCAATAAGAGAAAGAAAAGAGAGGAAGAGAGAACCGGTATAGATGTTTCCTACCTGTTGATTGTAACGAATGGCTTCCATAAAGCGTTCTTCCTGCGCTGGGCTAGGGTTCAGAGCGCGTAAGCCTTTGAGTCCTTGTTTGGCAAAAGGAATATGTAAGCAGACTGCCGCAAAATCTTCCAGAGATTTTGCATGTTTTTCCTTATAGTAATTGAAAGTAGTCGTCAAGCAATCTGTGTATTGCAGCGTGGAGAAATGACCGTCTACTTGAGGATAGGGGCTGTAGTTTGGTCTCCAAAAGTCCATCACATCCCGGGTTTGGTAGACATTATCGCCGTTCAAGGCTAGGATGCGTGGGTTGGCGGTTACCAGCATGGCAATGGCACCGGCTCCCTGGGTTGGTTCGCCACTAGACTGAAGGCCGTATTTAGCAATATCGCTGGCGATGACAAGAACTTTTGAATCTGGACGTGCCAAGATATGGTTGTAAGCCATTTCAAGGCCTGCTGCTGCAGAATAACAGGCTTCCTTGAGCTCGATGGAGCGAGCAAAGGGCTGAATGCCAAGGAGACCATGAATGTAAACAGCTGCTGCCTTGGACTGATCAATACCAGTCTCAGTTCCTAGGATAATCATGTCAATATGGGCCTTGTCATCGTCATCTAGGATAGCAGCAGAAGCTTGGGCGCCAAGAGTAACAATGTCTTGGCTAAGAGGGGCGATAGCCATGGCTTCTTGCATCAGGCCTAATGTATATTTATCAGGATCAACTCCCCGAGCTTTAGCTAGGTCTGTTAAGCGCAAGACGTATTCTGGCAAAGCCAATCCGATTTTATCAATACCAATTTGTGTCATTTTTATACCTCATTTTTAGGGCAGGGAAACGGCCAAGCTAATGCCTTGACCACCTCCAATGCAAAGGCTGGCGATCCCTGTCTGCCCTTCTCGTTTTCGCAACTCGTGAATGAGTGTCACCAAAATTCGAGCGCCACTGGCACCGATAGGATGGCCAAGTGCGATTGCTCCACCATTAACATTGACCTTTTCAGCCTCTAAAGCTAATTCTTTTTGGACAGCTAAGGCTTGGGAAGCAAAGGCTTCGTTGAGTTCAAAAAGGTCAACGTCATTGACCGTTTTATTGAGTTTTTGAAGCAGTTTTTTGGTGGCTGGAATTGGTCCTAGTCCCATGACTTGAGGATCCACACCAGCCGTTGCCCAGCCATCAATATAGGCTAGCGGTACTAAGCCAAGCTCTTCCACCTTTTCTTGGCTGGCTAAGATGACAAACGCAGCACCATCGTTAATCCCCGAGCTGTTACCTGCTGTTAGTAGCCCCTCTTTTTGGAACGTTGGACGCAACTGTGCTAGTTTTTCCAAACTAGTCTCGCGGGGGTGCTCATCTGTGTCAAAGAGGATTGTTTCTCGCCCTTTTTGGACAAGGATTGGAACAATTTCGTCACTAAATCGTCCATTTTCCTGGGCCCTTAAAGCCTTTTCTTGACTGTGTAAGGCAAATTGATCCAATTGGTCACGGCTGAAGTGGTACTGCGCTGCAATGCGTTCAGCAGTCATTCCCATGTGTTCCCCGTCAAAAGCATCCGTGAGCCCGTCAGTCAATAAACTATCTTCTAGAGTTTGATGGCCTAGCTTGGCACCGAACCGCAATTGTTTGTCGAGGAAGGGCGCTTGGCTCATGAGTTCAATACCGCCGGCTACGACTAAATCACTGTCGCCGACTAAGATAGCTTGAGCAGCTAGCTGGACACTTTTTAAGCCCGAACCGCAGACCTTATTAACGGTAAAGGCTGGAGTAGTTTGAGGCAAGCCAGCTGCAAGTGCAATTTGGCGAGCTACATTTTGTCCTTGGCCAGCCGAGAGAACATGGCCTAAGATGACTTCGTCAATAGCTTGGGGAGGGATAGACTGTTTTTCCAAGGCAGTCTTTAGGACAGTGGCTCCCAAGTCAGCCAGTTTGATACGGGAGAGGCTGCCGCCGAAACTACCAATAGCAGAGCGGTAAGCCGCTACGATTGCAATTTTTGTCATGATTGCGCCTTTCTTTTTCATTGCTGGACTATTATACCATTTTTCAGCTTAAATTTTAATCGAAAGTCTCCTAACTCTAAAAATCAGTCTTCAGTCCGAGTCATTTCCGAGAAGATTGAAGAAAGAATTTTGAAAAAGGATAGCTTTTTTCATGTTTTTTTTGTAAAATAGTAAGAGTAATACAGGCGCAAGCCTTTAAAATATAAAGGAGAAACCATCATGGTAAAATTGGTTTTCGCTCGCCACGGTGAGTCAGAATGGAACAAGGCTAACCTCTTCACAGGTTGGGCAGACGTGGATTTGTCTGAAAAAGGAACACAGCAAGCGATTGATGCTGGTCAACTCATCAAAGCATCAGGTATTGAGTTTGATTTGGCCTTCACTTCTGTATTGAAACGCGCCATCAAGACTACAAACCTTGCTCTTGAAGCTGCGGATCAACTTTGGGTACCAGTTGAGAAATCTTGGCGTCTTAATGAGCGTCACTACGGTGGCCTCACTGGTAAAAATAAGGCAGAAGCTGCTGAGCAGTTTGGTGACGAGCAAGTTCACATTTGGCGTCGTTCGTACGACGTTTTGCCACCAGATATGGCAAAAGATGATGAGCATTCAGCACACACAGACCGTCGTTACGCTCACCTAGATGATTCTGTTATTCCAGATGCTGAAAACTTGAAAGTTACTCTTGAGCGTGCCCTTCCTTTCTGGGAAGACAAGATTGCACCAGCTCTTAAAGACGGCAAAAACGTTTTCGTAGGTGCTCACGGTAACTCTATTCGTGCTCTCGTAAAACACATTAAAGGTTTGTCAGACGATGAAATCATGGATGTGGAAATTCCAAACTTCCCACCACTTGTCTTTGAATTGGACGAAAAATTGAACATCATTGACGAATACTACCTCAGTGGAGAGTAATAAAAGAGTCTGGCTTGGGACAATTGACTTGCCAGTCATTCTACTAACGGAAGTTAGACAAAGAGTGCTAGCTCCTGTAGACAGGTTGTCACGGATGAGTGACGTCAAAAATATTCCAACTGAGGTTGGAAATGGAAAAACTCGCTAATAAGTGAGTTTTTTTCTATGGGTTAGAGTTTTAGGATGGTTTACTGAAAGAAAGGATAACTAGACGAGAGACTTTTTAAGATATTTGGTATTGTCAAATCCCAAAAATGCATGAATATAGAAATTATTTAGAAATTTTAAACAAAAACTCTTGACGTAGGGACTCTTTTGAGATAAGATGGGGAATATCTATTTTGAAAAGAGGTTATGATGAAAAGAGTTCTAATGATTTGGGGTCGAATGAGTTTGATCAGAAGGATTGTAGCTGGCGTCGTATTAGGTGTGATGCTTGGCTTGCTTTTGCCGAAGTTATCTGTCATTGGTTTGTTGGGGGATCTCTTTGTAGGAGGGCTCAAGGCGATTGCGCCACTCTTGGTCTTTGCTTTGGTTGCCAATGCCCTATCTCGAACGCGTCAGGGGCAAAAGACCAATATGCGGACAGTTGTCATGCTTTATCTATTCGGGACGTTTTTGGCAGCTTTTGTGGCTGTGCTAGCCCATTTTCTATTCCCGGTAAGTCTGGTTTTACCTGAAGCGGGTGTAGCAGACGTTACGCCACCGCAAGGTGTTGGCGAAGTTTTTCAAACCCTATTGATGCGTATGGTGGATAATCCAGTGAATGCCGTTGCTACCGGAAATTACATCGGGGTACTAACTTGGGCAGTGATTTTTGGTTTAGCCATGCGCTCTGTGAGTGAGGCCACTAAGCACCTCCTTGATACCTTCGCAGAGGTCACCTCTAAAGTGGTTGCTGGTATTATTAATTTAGCTCCGTTTGGGATTATGGGTCTGGTTTATAACACTATTGCGACAAATGGTCTTGGCATTGTAGCAGCCTATGGTAAGTTGCTTGTAGTTCTGGTTGGGTGTATGCTTTTTGTGGCTTTAGTAGCTAATCCACTGATGGCTTTTGTCATGATGCGAACCAATCCTTATCCCCTGGTTTTCCAGTGTTTGCGAGAAAGTGGTGTGACAGCATTCTTTACACGATCGTCAGCAGCCAATATTCCAGTTAATTTGAAGCTATGTGAAAAGCTAGGGCTGGATGAGGACACGTATGCGGTCTCTATCCCTCTCGGTGCGACGATCAATATGGCTGGTGCAGCTATTACCATCACAGTTCTTTCCTTGGCAGCAGTGACAACCTTGGGGATTGAGATTGACTTCGCCTCTGCTTTAATCCTTAGTCTGGTAGCTACTCTATCTGCCTGTGGTGCCTCCGGTGTTGCGGGAGGATCCCTGCTCTTGATTCCAGTGGCTTGTAGCCTTTTTGGAATTTCAAATGACATTGCCATGCAGGTTGTGGGGGTCGGGTTTATTATTGGTGTGATCCAGGATTCTTGTGAAACAGCGTTAAATTCATCGACAGATGTCTTACTAACTGCAGTAGCAGAACGCTCTATATGGAAGCGGAAAAAAGAGGTTTGAACCTCTTTTTTTGTTCAGCGAGCACTTGTGTCTTTAAACGAAGACACCTTGATTAAACGGTCTAGATGGATTATAATGGTTAATAGAAAAATATGGTTTTAAAGAAAAAGTTGGAGGTGTTGATATGATTGAATTTCATGGTGTGACAAAGGTTTACGATGATAAAGTGGCCTTGGATCAACTGAATTTAACAATTAAATCTGGCGAGATTGTTGGCTTAATCGGCCACAATGGGGCTGGAAAGTCAACGACCATCAAATCTCTGGTCAGTATTATCAATCCAACCTCGGGAACGATTACAGTTGATGGGTTGAATTTAGCGGAAAATCGTTTGGCCATCAAAAAACGGATTGGCTATGTTGCAGACTCGCCCGATCTTTTCTTGCGTTTGTCAGCGGATGAATTTTGGGACTTGATTGCCAGCTCATACGGTCTTAGCTTAGAGGAAAAAGAAACACAGCTCAATCGTTTTATGGACCTTTTTGATTTAACTGAAAATCGTTACCAAACGATTGAGTCCTTCTCACACGGGATGCGCCAAAAGGTCTTTCTTATCGGTGCTCTCTTGCCCAATCCAGACATATGGGTCTTGGATGAGCCAATGACAGGTTTAGATCCACAGGCTGCCTTTGACCTCAAGGGGTTGATGCGCCAGCATGCCGATGAAGGCAATACTGTTATTTTTTCAACCCATGTCTTAGAAGTCGCTGAACAAATCTGTGATCGTATTGCCATTTTGAAAAAAGGTCAATTAATTTACTTTGGGACCATAGCAGAGCTTAAAGCCTTACACCCTGATAAACCACTCGAAACGATTTACCTTGGGATGGCTGGTCGTGAAGCAGAAAGTGCTCCTGTAGCGCCTGTTGAGGAGGTGGCCTATGAGGCTTAATGTTGTTAGAAAACTAGCCCAACTCAACTTGATTTATTCGCTTCAAGCTACACAAATTGATAAATACCGCAAAAAGCAGGTGGCTAATCCAGACAAAAAGGCCAATGTGACGCGTAAAATTTTGAGGCAGTACCTCTTTTCAGGTATTGTTTATCTCTTTATTTTTGGGACTTACAGTTTACAAATCCCGTTTGAAACCCTGCCTGGGATGTTTACTCGGTTTTTAGGGATTTTTATGATCATGACCATGTTGCAGGCTTTTTTGAGCATGTACAATGTTTTTTATGAGAGTAAGGACTTACAGTCCTATCGAAGTTTGCCCGTGACAGAGCTAGAGGTTTTTCTTGGCAAAGGGGCAGTTGTTCTCATTGCTAGTTTGACCTTTCTCTTGCCGTTATTACTTTACTTGGTGCTGATTCATTGGCGATTTGGCAATGGCTTGTGGTGGGGGATTCCAGTAGCCTTGCTATCTTTTATTCTCCTGGTTTTGGTCATGACACTAATCACAATTTTAGCGGTTCATTTCTTGACCAAGACCAATGTCTTTCGCCAGTACAAGAAAATAGCTTCAGGAGCCATCATGGTCGTTTCGATTATTGGTTCGGTAGTTGCCATGCTCAGTCTTCAAAACACCTCTTTGTCCTATTTAGATGGGGAGATGGTTGAATCAGGTGCAGGTTTTGCTCCGTTATGGCTTTTTTATGGTTTAGCTGAGAATCCATTCTCCCTTAAAGTTGGTCTCCACCTTTTGGTATGGCTAGGAGTGGGAGCTGTCTTAGCGCTTATTGTGAAACACCGAGTCTTACCGAATTTTTATGACGCAGCTCTTGAAACGAGTACAGCTGTCTCTGTTCGTAAAGCTCCTAAAAAGGCAAAAAAACAGGCAGGACAACGGACTTGGAAGCAGCAGTTGTGGCATTATCATCTTGGCCTTATTGCCGATCCTACAACGCTTTTTACCTTTGTTATCATGGCATCGATGCTTGTTGTCATCATGATGGTGCCGACTCTTATAGGAGCACGTGACGTGCTGATCGCTATTGACTATCATATCGGGTATTTGTCGATGGCTGTTTTCTTCGGTATAGCCTATGCCATTATGTCAGCAGGGGGGCTATCTAGTATTATTATTTCCTTAGATCGGGAGAATTTTAATTTCTTCAAGACCATGCCCTTTGATATGAGGAGCTATTTACGCTTCAAATTCTGGTTTGCTTTTTTGATTGAAGCCATGATTCCAACGGTGGTTTTGCTGGCATTGACCATTTGGCTACAGCTGCCTTTCTACCTATTCTTGGGAGCTTTAGTTGCATGGCTGTTGACGGCTTATAGTATGGAAAGTTTCTATTTTATTCGCGATTATCGTTTGCTGGAGCTGAATTGGCAAAATGTTACCCAGTTAGCTAATCGTGGCATGGGAAATGTTGCTAAAACAATTATTCTTCTGGTCTCTTTTCTCGTTTTTATCGGTCTCATTGTTTTTGCAGGAATCCTACTTAACACGGCATCACTTCTTGTGAACCTCATGTTAGCTTGTGTTGGACTTGTGATATTGTTGGTGATCGCAGGTGTTACCTATCGGTTGTCTCAAAAATACTGGGAAAAACAGGATTTAGGATAGTTTACCAACTGTTGAATAGGCTTGTTTGACTATAAGAAAACACCCCTTGTTTCTAGTTAACTAGATTTCAATAGGGGTGTTTTTCTGATGTCTCACATTTTGGGAGGACTACAAAACGCTAAGTGGCATTTTTACAAGTGATAAAGAAGTCCAAACGAAGAAAAAATAAAGATTCTTTGCCAATATCAGAATGAAGGGAGAGCCCTGGCTTACCTTTGCCTTAGCTTAGGGCGTTCGGATAAGACCTAAGGAAGTGGTTGTATCACTATAAATTAGCTATTATTGACGGTGTAAAAGATAATCGAACTTGGCTCAGATAGCCTAAAGAAACAAAAGCACAAGTGCTTAAGAATTAGCTTATGAGTGATAGGTTGGTTTTCAGTTTTCTATCGCCTCTTTAGCCAGCCAAGCAGAGACAGATCCTGCCTTGACAGGGAATGTTCCCCAACCGTCTTCATCAATGGTGACTTCAAATTCATGATGTCCGAGACCGTCAACAAAGGTTTTGCCAGCATTTAAAATGCCAACATGCATTCGTTTTTCGGCGAAATTAGCATTGCTTAGGATAACTGCTAGGCCGTAAGGGTGTTCTTCCGTCCCTAATTGTGTCCAGCCGATACAGTTAGGATCATCAAAGTAGTCGATTTGTTCCCCATAGGCGTGATTAGCACGTAGGTAGAGGAGCTTGTCTAAAATATCTTGGAAGCTTGCCTGGCTGAACTCTCCTGAAATGCCATAATAGTCACCATAAAAGACGCAAGGAAGCCCTTCTTGCCTGAGGAGGATTAAGCTATAGGCCAAAGGTTTGAACCAGTCATCCACAGTGGATTCGAGGGCTTGTCCTCGCTGGGTATCGTGATTTTCCACAAAGGTCACAGCAGAGGTTGGAATGTGCTCAACGAGACTACCTTGGAAAATTTGGCGCAGGTCAAAGTGTTCCCCAGCTTGGCTAGCTTCGAAAAAGTTCATATGAAGTCCGACATCTACCAAATCAAAGGTAAAGTCTGTCTCATTCAGATACCGGTCATTTGACTTGAAACTGTCCTTCCAAAATTCCCCAAAAACGTAAAATTGTTCGCCGTAAAGGGCTTTGGCTTCCTGAATCAAGCCTTGGATGATGTCTTGGTCAATATGCTTGATGGCATCCAGTCGAAAACCTTCTATACCAGTTGTGGCGACAAACCATCGCATCCAGTCATAGGTATGGGCTAAGACATCGGGGTGACTGTAGTCAATATCGGTAAACATGAGGTAGTCGTAATTGCCTTTTTCGCCATCGACCAACTCATTATCAGCCCAGCCTTTATGATCGCCTAGAATCATGTAAATACCGGTCTCCTGATGCTTGGCATCAAAGTCAGTTCCTGAAAAGTGGTACCAGTGCCATTCAAAATCGCTGTAAGTTTTATTTCGACCCGGAAAGTAGAAATGGGTCCAAGCCTCTATTTCAAAAGGATCTGAAAGGGGAACTTGACGGTTATTGGGGTCCATCCTGAGGACCTGAAAGCTCTCCAAGTCATCTCCGTTAGCTTTGTGGTTGAGAACGATATCTGCAATCGGTGAGATACCAGCCTCTTTTAGAGCTCTGATGGCGGCTAAGTAGTCGTCTTTGTGGCCGTATTTGGTGGCAATGGTCCCTTTTTGGTCGAATTCGCCTAAGTCAAATAGGTCATAGACGCCGTAGCCGACATCATCTGGGCCAGTCCCCTTAAAAGCCGGTGGCATCCAGACCTTGGTGATGCCTATAGCCGCGAGGTGCTGACTATCTTGTGCCAAGCGTTGCCAGTGTTTTTGGTCGCTGGGCAGATACCATTCAAAGTACTGCATGATGGTGTGATTTTTCATTGCTTTCTCCTTTATTGCTCATTGTTATTATAGCATATTATTTTCTAAGCAAAGGCAATGAGGGATGGCGTCGGAGGATTAATACGGATTTTCCCTCTTTAGAGGGTTTATCAATTTTTCGTGTATAGACGTGCTCCTCTTATTTATCTAGTCGGGGAAGTGTAACTTTTGGATAGTCAGAGTCGGTGTAAATGGGATGAGGAGGTGAAAGGCAACCGGTAAAAGCTCCTTTAAATTCCTGTCCTAAAAGAAGGGTTGAGTGAGGAGAATTTTAAAAAATTGTGATAAAATAAGGATTGACTTTTAAGGGAGGGGGATTAATGGTTGGCTTTAGGGAGTAAGCTAAATTTAAACGAGCCGCGTTCAAAAGGCTATCAGACGGTTACAACCAAGCGCTTGTATGTCCTCTTTGCTCTGATTATTGTTCTGTTTACCGTTTTAGTTGCGCGTCTGGCGCAGATGCAATTGGTTCAGACGGACTTCTATCAAAAGAAACTAGCGACAGCTAGCCAATTGACGGTGACCAGTGCCTCTGTTAGGGGGCAGATTTATGATAGCAAAGGCCTTCCCTTAGTTGATAATAAGAGTTTTCAGGCAGTGGCTTTTACCCGTTCTAATACGATGACGGCCGCTCAGATCAAGGCAACAGCGAATGCCTTGGTGACTTTAGTTGACCTAGAGGCAGTTACATTGTCAGATCGGGACAAGATTGATTACCATCTGGCTGATCCTGAGGTCTATGCTGAGGTTGTTAATGCGCTGCCCAAGGAGCAACGTTACGATGCAGCTGGGAATCGCTTGTCTGAAGGACGAATTTATGCGCATGCGGTAGCCAGTGTCTCTGCCGAGAATTTGACCTACAGCTCAGATGAGGAAAAGGCTGTTAAACTGTTTAATCAAATGAATGCAGCAGCTAATTTTGAGACCGTTACTTTGCATACCAAGCCCCTATCTGCGAGTCAGATTGCAAGGATTGCCAGTCAAGGGGATACTCTTAAAGGAATAGCAGTCAAGACTGCTTGGCAAAGAGAGGTTTTACCAACTTCGCTAGCTAGTATTATCGGCAATGTTTCCACAGAGCAGGCAGGCTTACCGCAAGAGGAAGCGGATTATTATTTAGCACAAGGTTATTCCCTAAATGACCGTGTCGGAACCTCCTATCTTGAAAAACAGTATGAGGCTTATCTGCAAGGAAGACGTGAACTCAAAGCTGTCCATTTGGATAAGTACGGTAATTTGGAATCGACTAGTATTGAGAGTGCTGGCGAGAAGGGAAAAAATATCCAGTTGACCATTGATTTAGCCTTTCAGGATGGAGTCAATAAGATCCTCGAAGCCTACTTCCGAAAGGAGTTAGCCAATGGGCATACGACTTATTCTGAAGGCATTTATGCAGTTGCGCTCAATCCTGAAACGGGAGCTGTCCTTGCTATGTCGGGGTATCAGCATGATGTAGGAACGGACAAGCTTAAAGAGAATGCTTTGGGGACAGTGACGGATGTCTTTGTGCCTGGCTCTGTGGTCAAGGGAGCAACCCTTTCCACTGCCTGGCAGCAAGGAGTGCTTCAAGGCAATCAAACCTTGGTTGACCAGCCGATTGTCTTTGCAGATTCAGCGCCGATTACATCTTGGTTTACTCAGTTTGGCAATCAAAGCATTGATGCGATCCAGGCACTGCAGTATTCTTCTAACACCTACATGGTCCAACTAGCCCTCAAGTTGATGAAGGAGGATTACACGCCGAATATGATTCTTAGCACGAGCCACCTCACAGAAGCTATGATGACCCTTAGAGAAGGCTTTGGTCAATATGGTTTAGGGGTACCAACAGGAATTGACCTGCCGGTTGAATCGCAAGGAATCGTCCCAGATCAATACAGTGTCGGCAACTACTTGACCAATTCTTTTGGGCAGTTTGATAACTATACGACGATGCAATTGGCCCAGTATGTTGCGACCATCGCCAATGGCGGCCATCGTATGGCGCCTCGCTTGGTTAAAGGCATCTATGACAATACAGAAGAGGGAGGACTGGGAGAATTGATTGAACCGGTTCCCTATGCTTTGCTTAATCAGGTGCCTTTAACAGGAGAGCAACTGGCTCTCCTGCAAGAAGGGTTTTATCAAGTGGTGCATAATCCTTCGGGATACACTACAGGCAAAACGATTGGGCAAGGGGAAGCAGTGCCCATCTCTGCTAAAACGGGGACTGCCGAGACCTTTGTCACCACCAAAGAAGGAGAGCAAAAAGCAGCTATTAACTCGAATGTTGTGGCCTATGCTCCTAGCCATAACCCCCAGATTGCAGTTGCGGTTGTCCTGCCTCACAGTACGGATTTGGAGACCAAGACCAGCCATCTAGTGACGAGAGATATCATCAATCTCTACCATCAACTTTACCCTATGAACTAAAGGAATTCTATGCTTTACCCTACACCTATTGCAAAATTGATTGACTCTTATTCCAAATTACCAGGCATCGGTATCAAAACAGCGACGCGTTTAGCCTTTTATACGATTGGGATGTCGGACGAGGATGTCAATGAATTTGCCAAGCACCTTTTAGCGGCCAAACGTGAATTGACTTACTGCGGGCAATGTGGCAATCTCACCGATGAAGACCCTTGCGCTATCTGTCAGGATGAGACCAGGGACCAGACAACTATTTTAATTGTCGAAGACAGCAGGGATGTTTCTGCTATGGAAAATATTCAGGAATATCACGGGCTCTACCATGTCTTGCAAGGCTTGATTTCTCCGATGAATGGCATCGGGCCTGACGACATCAATCTCAAGAGCTTGATTAATCGACTCATGGATGGTCAGGTGACGGAGGTGATTGTCGCAACCAATGCGACAGCGGACGGAGAAGCAACGGCCATGTATATTTCGCGGGTTTTGAAGCCTGCGGGGATCAAGGTTACACGATTAGCACGCGGTTTAGCGGTTGGTGCCGACATCGAATATGCGGATGAATTGACCCTGCTAAGGGCCATTCAAAATCGAACAGAATTATAACTAGTTAAAAAACAGAAGGAGATCAGAATGGTTAAGGAAACCTTGATTTTACTATATGGCGGTCGCTCAGCGGAGAGAGAAGTGTCTGTCTTATCAGCTGAGAGTGTCATGCGGGCAGTTGACTATGACCGTTTTAGGGTCAAAACTTATTTTATTACTCAAGATGGTTCCTTCATCAAAACGCAGGTTTTTGAGGAGAGGCCGGTGGAGACAGTGCGTCTGATGACTAATAGCACAGTGGTCTGGGAAGACAAGATTCCTGCTTCCTTGATCTATGAAGAAGGAGCTGTAGTCTTTCCGCTCCTTCATGGTCCCATGGGGGAAGACGGTTCCATGCAAGGTTTCTTAGAAGTTTTGAAAATGCCTTATGTAGGGACCAATGTTTTAGCATCCAGCCTTGCTATGGATAAAATTGCGACCAAGCAGGTGCTATCCAGTATCGGCATTCCACAAGTCGCTTATGTGGCTATAACCTCTCAGCAAGAACGTCCAAACAAGGTGGCCGAAATCAATAAATCGTTGACCTATCCGGTCTTTGTCAAACCATCCAATATGGGATCAAGTGTTGGTATTTCCAAGGTAGATCGTCCAGAGGATCTTGATGGAGCCCTAGATTTGGCCTTTCGTTATGATAACCGTGTGTTGGTAGAGCAGGGGCTTGTGGCGCGTGAAATCGAAGTTGGCCTTTTAGGCAATCATACCATTAAAACGACGGAGCCAGGTGAAGTAGTGAAGGATGTAGCCTTTTACGATTACGATGCCAAGTATATTGACAATAAGATCAAGATGGCTATCCCAGCAGAGATTGATACGGTCATCGCTGGACAAATGCGCCAGTATGCTCAGATGGCTTTTGCAGCAATTGGTGGTACAGGACTGTCGCGCTGTGATTTCTTCTATACCAAAGACGGGCAGATCTATCTTAATGAATTGAACACTATGCCAGGATTTACCCAGTGGTCTATGTATCCCTTGCTCTGGGCCAATATGGGTCTAGCCTATCCGGACTTGATTGCTGAATTGGTTGATCTCGCTAAACAAGCTTTTGTGGAGAGAGAGAGCCATTTATAAATGTGCAACCGGTAAGCGATCGGGCTTGCTGGTTTGCTTTTTGCTATCAGGGGCTTGAAAAATATGCTATAATACTGAAAAAGAAAGGATAAGGCAAAGAGTATGCTTGAATTAGGGATTGGTCTGGCTATTTTAGTGGGAATCGGTGGTCTGGTAATTCCTTTCTTTAGGAGTGTGGACCGAAAGCGGACCGAAGCACGGTTGAATTTCTTGACAACCCGTCTGGCTGGTAACACTCGTCAGTTGAAGCAGACGACGGCGTCGAAATTTCCAACGGATTACTTACGCCTGCAACAACAGATAGCGACAGACCTATCTGATCTCAGCAAGCTCTTAACAGCCAAACAAGCAAAACTGGCTCTACCGACGAGTCAATCCGCTTGGGACTTGATTGAGGAAGCTAGGAGCCTCTTACCGACGAAAGGGCAGTTAGAGCGTCCTAAGATTCTTCTTCCTAAAGCAGCCACTAAAGATCTGACAGATGAGCAATTAAAGACTTTGGTGCCCGAAGTTTGGTCTTCTATTGAGAGCATTCGGCACGATGATCAAGCTATTCGGCAAAAATTGGCTAGTCCCACCATTCCTAATAAGCAGGAACTCTTGGCTATCCATGAGGCCAACATGAACCGTTATGTGGAAGTTCTGGAAGCTTATCTTAAAATGAAGGCGTCGCCTAAGGACTACTATCAGGTGGAGGAACGATTGGCTAAGAGCAAGCAAGCCTTTCAAACCTTTGATCTTCAGCTAGATGAGACCCTGCGCCAAATCAATGAAGGGGATATGATGGGCTTTGAGGTTAGCCTGCGTATGATTACCCAAAACACCATGGAATAGGCAATCCAGCTTCCAAAAGGAGGCTGGATTTTGAGATTTTTGAGGTTGCCTCTCGTCGGTCTGAATGACTTCGCCTGAGTATAGGAATCTTACTTTGTACAATGGTTTGCCGTAAATAAGTGAACTCTTATGACGTTCATCATATGACGATCTAAAGTTTTTTTGGAGATCGTTTCAGATAGAAAAGACTTAAATTTAGGAAAATTTAGGTTTTTTATAGTATCATAAAGAAAAGCTACAAAGCTGGTCAAGAAACAAACTTAAGCTCATTCTACGGCTGTATTGGCTTTAAAAACCTTGCAATCGGCAAGCTTAAGAATCGTTTTAAAACGTGGGATTACAAGTCCCCACGACCTTATGTTGAAGTGGAGGCGCGTCATGGTTACGATTGAAGAATTGTTATCGGGTGAGTTAGATGCAGTGACATCAGCTAGTAGAGCTTTTCAAGAAGATACCTTGGAACTGGTTCGTCATGCACCAGAAGGTCTGACAGCTTACGATCTCCTCTTGGCTCAGTTAGATGAGGAAGAGGAGTGATTGTCGCCTTAGCCTTAAAATGATAAAAAGTGCTATTTATTTGAAATTTTGATATGATATAATGGAGAGAACTACTTGAGGATACAGCTATGAAAAAAATACTAATCGTTGATGATGAAAAACCGATTTCGGATATTATAAAATTCAATATGACACGGGAAGGCTATGATGTTGTGACAGCCTTTGATGGACGTGAAGCCTTGGCTCAGTTTGAAGCAGAAAAGCCAGACATTGTTATCCTAGATTTAATGTTACCTGAGCTAGATGGGCTTGAGGTTGCACGAACCCTCCGTAAGACCAGTAATGTCCCTATCATTGTCTTGTCCGCCAAGGATAGCGAGTTTGATAAGGTGATTGGTCTTGAAATCGGGGCGGATGATTATGTTACAAAGCCGTTTTCCAATCGAGAGTTGCAAGCTCGGGTTAAGGCACTTTTGCGTCGCAGTGAGATTTCTGAACAGCAGACAGATACAGAGACCAAACCTCTGTCTGAGATCGTGATTGGGAACCTGCAGATTCTCCCAGATGCCTTTTTGGTACGTAAGGAAGGGCGTGATCTGGAGCTGACCCATCGTGAATTCGAATTGATTTATCACTTAGCGACTCACACGGGTCAGGTGATGACCAGGGAGCATCTCCTAGAGACAGTCTGGGGCTATGATTATTTTGGAGATGTTAGGACAGTGGATGTGACGGTTCGGCGTCTACGTGAAAAGATTGAGGATGTGCCGAGTCGCCCAGAGTACATTTTGACCCGCCGTGGTGTTGGTTATTACATTAGAAATAATGATTGAAAAACTTAGACTCTTTATTTTCTCCCCAGGATTTATCTTTGGCCTTATTGTCTTTGGGTTTTTAGCGATTTTGGTCTTTTTGCTTCTTGAAAACCATAAGGACAATAAGCAGATCAAGTTGCTTAATCAAAAGGTCCAAGACTTGATTCAAGGGGATTACTCTGAAGTTTTGGATGTTTTAGGAAGTCCAGAATTGACTGATATGACCAATAGCCTCAACGATTTGTCTGAGGTTATTCGTCTAACCCAGGACAGTTTGGAGCAAGAAAAAAATCGTCTCTCCTCTATCTTGACCTATATGAGTGACGGGGTGATGGCCACTGATCGCCAAGGGCGTATTATTCTGATCAATGAGACAGCCAAGCGTCAGTTAGGCTTGCTGGACCAGACGGTTATGGGGGAAATGTTTTTAGTGGATGTTTTGGATATTGCTGAGGACTATAGCTTTAGCGATCTCTTGAAAAACACGCCTGAACTTTTTGTGGACTTGCCTGGTCAAACAGGGGAATACATGACTTTCAGGGCCAATATTGCTTCTATAAAGCGAGAATCTGGGTTTACCGCAGGGCTAGTTGTGGTCCTTCATGATATGACCAAGCAGATTAAGGAAGAACGGGAGCGCAGACTCTTTGTTTCGACGGTTAGTCATGAGCTGCGAACGCCGCTGACCTCGGTTAAGTCTTACTTAGAAGCCCTTCATGAAGGTGCCCTGACTGATGCCGTGGCACCTAGTTTTGTCAAGGTGTCGCTGGATGAGACTAATCGCATGATGCGGATGATTACAGACCTTCTCAATCTCTCACGGTTTGATAATCAAACGATTGAATTGGAGTTAGAATTGGTCAATTTTACGGCCTTTATGACCTTTATCCTCAACCGTTTTGACCAGATGAAACAGCAGGAAGACCGAAAACACTATACCATTATCCGAAATTACCCTATTAAGCCAATTTGGATTGAGATTGACACCGATAAGATTTCGCAGGTCATTGATAATATTGTCAATAATGCCATTAAGTACTCACCTGATGGCGGAAATATCACTATTAGCATGAAAACGACGGAAAATCAGCTAATTATTTCTATTGCGGATGAAGGCTTAGGGATTCCAAAGAGTGACTTGTCTAAGATTTTTGACCGTTTTTACCGGGTGGATAAGGCTAGGAGTCGAGCTCAGGGCGGAACGGGTCTTGGATTGGCTATTGCTAAGGAAATCATCAAAGCGCATCAGGGCTTTATTTGGGCTAAAAGTGACTATGGCAAGGGGTCAACCTTTACTATGGTACTACCTTATGATAAGCTGGTTTCCGAAGATTGGGAGGATACGGAGGTATTGGATAAATTAGAAATGACGGAGACAGATGCAGGGATTTAAATACAGTATATTAGCTTCGGGCTCAACAGGAAATGCCTTTTACTTGGAGTCTGATCAGAAAAAAATATTGGTTGACGCTGGTTTGACCGGTAAAAAGGTTGAGCAGCTGTTAGGTGAGATTGACCGGAGAGCCGAGGACTTGGATGCTATTTTAATCACCCATGAACATAGCGACCATGTGAAAGGCGTTGGGATTTTGGCACGAAAGTATGGTTTGGATGTTTATGCCAATGCCCAGACTTGGCAGGTCCTAGAAGCTAAAAACGCTTTGGGAAAACTTTCCAATGAGCAAAAGCATATTTTTGAACGGGACAGCCTCAAAACGCTTGGCGACTTAGACATTGCCTCGTTTGCTGTTAGCCATGATGCGGTTGCCCCTCAGTTTTACCGTTTTATGAAGGATGGCAAGAGCTTTGTTATGTTGACGGATACTGGCTATGTCAGCGATCGGATGATAGGGATGATTGAAAATGCGGATGGCTATCTGATTGAGGCTAACCATGATGTTGAGATCTTGCGAGCAGGCTCTTATCCTTGGAAAACCAAGCAACGCATCTTGTCGGATATAGGGCACCTCTGTAACGAAGATGGTGCGGAAGCCATGATTCGTAGCCTAGGTCATAAGACCAAGAAAATTTATTTGGGGCACTTATCTAAGGAAAATAATATCAAAGAACTAGCCCATATGACAGTTTTTAATCAGCTAGCTCAAGCAGATTTACGAGTTGGTGAAGATTTTCACCTCTTTGACACATCGCCAGATACCGCGACCCCGTTGACCGATATTTAGGAGAATGACGGTCTTAACTTAAAGAGCAGTGATTTTACTCCGATAGGTAAGGTTTTAAAAACTGGAGCAAGACATCGCAAGAAAGTGGCCGTTGACCTAGTGAAAAGGTATCTGTGAGATGTTATGAAAAGGCAAGTCGATACTGTTTGAAGTAGGCATTCAACAACATACGGAGCACTTATTTTTAGACATGATTTGTGTCAATTGTCCTAGAGGCAGGGCCTTCCCCGCCTCTAGATATGATTAGTCAGAAATAAAAGGTTTAGGGCGATAGGGTTCTCTCTGAAATGCCGAATAGATTCGTGCTCTTACTTCTTATTCCTCAAAAATAGAAAGAGTTACACATGCACCAATTAAATCAAAAATTGTTAAAAGATTATGGGATTCATTTTCAGGATATTTCTCTCTTGGAAACGGCTTTTACCCATACTTCTTATGCCAATGAGCACCGCCTCTTAAAAATTTCACACAACGAGCGCTTGGAATTTTTAGGAGACGCTGTTCTCCAATTAATTATTTCACGTTACTTGTTTGAAGATTCCCCTGAGAAACCCGAAGGGGAGATGTCTAAATTGCGTTCTACTTTTGTGCGCGAGGAGAGTTTGGCTGGTTTTGCGAGAACCTGTGGTTTTGCTCCTTACTTGCGTTTGGGCAAGGGCGAGGAAAAATCGGGTGGTCGCGATAGGGATACAATCCTAGGTGATGCGTTTGAAGCCTTCTTAGGAGCTCTGCTATTAGACCAAGGTCTAGAAGCGGTTGAGGGCTTCCTTAAGCAAGTTATGATCCCGCATCTGGAGCGAGGGACCTTTGAAAGAATTGAGGACTATAAGACACGTCTACAAGAGATGTTGCAGGTCAATGGAGAAATTGGCATTGACTATCAGGTCGTAGCTGAGACTGGTCCAGCTCATGAGAAATTATTTGAAGTAGAAGTTAGGGTACAAGGTAAACCTATTGGCCGAGGTCAGGGGCGCTCGAAGAAATTAGCTGAGCAAAATGCCGCCCGTGCTGCTGTCGAGCGAGGAGATGTGAAATGTATTTAAAAGAAATTCACATGCAAGGCTTCAAATCATTTGCGGATAAGACCAAAGTAGTTTTTGACCGTGGGGTGACAGCTGTTGTGGGACCGAATGGTTCAGGCAAGTCCAATATCACAGAAAGTTTGCGATGGGCCTTGGGAGAATCATCTGCTAAAAGTTTGCGTGGGGGCAAAATGCCTGATGTCATTTTTGCAGGAACCGAGAACCGTAAGCCCTTAAATTTTGCGTCTGTCACAGTAGTCTTGGACAACAGTGATCAGTTTATAACAGATAAGGGCAAGGAAATTAAGGTAGAGCGGCAAATTTACCGTAACGGAGATAGCGAGTACTTGATTGATGGCAAAAAGGTGCGCTTGAAGGATATCCACGATCTTTTCATGGATACAGGTCTGGGGCGGGATTCCTTCTCCATCATTTCCCAAGGACGGGTAGAAGCTATTTTTAACTCTAAACCTGAGGAGCGTCGTGCTATTTTTGAAGAGGCGGCTGGTGTCCTTAAATATAAGACCCGTAAGAGAGAGACCGAAAGCAAGCTCAATCAGACTCAGGATAATCTGGATCGCTTGGAAGACATCATTTATGAATTGGACACTCAAATAGCGCCTCTGACTAAGCAGGCTGAGACCGCTAGGCAATTTTTAGCCTTGGATGGTGAGCGAAAAGACCTCTACCTCAACGTTCTTGTTGGGCAGATTAAGCTTGGAAAAGACCAGTTAACTCAGCTGGAAAATCAGCTTGATCAAGTTCAGGTGGCTCTACAAACCTACTATAGCCAAAGAGATCAGATGGAAGCTGATAATCAGGCACTCAAGCAGAGACGCCAAGAACTACAAGTTAAAGGCGAAAAACTTCAAGGAGATTTGGTCCATCTGACTCAGCTGATAGCAGACCTAGAACAAAAAATAGCCTTGCAGGATTTGGAAGCTAACCAAAATGAAGCTAGCAGGGCGGAAGCCAGCGAGCGTTTGGAGGTTCTGAATGACCGTTACAACAAGACTCAAGAAGACCTGAAAGCCAAGGAAGAGGCCTTGGCTGACTTAGATAAGCGTTTGAAGCAGGTGATTCTTGAGATAGAGGGGTTAACTCAGGAGTCACGCCAATTTTCAAAAAGTCCAGACCAAGTGATTGAATCGTTGAGAGAAGACTTTGTCCAACTTATGCAAACGGAAGCAGACAAGTCAAACCAGCTGACAGCTCTTACTAATCAGGTTAAGCATCTGAAGGAGCAGTCAGTTAGCCAGGCAACAGAGCTTGTTAAATTGGAAGAGGAAGTTAAAGCAGTTCGTCATGCGACAGCTGACAGCCAAACCACCTACCAGAAGGCTCAACAAGAAGTTCAAAATCTAATGGTGACTTATCAGCAGGAAGCCAAAGCAGAAGCTAGTCTGAACCAAGACTATCAGACCAAGCAGGAAGCCATGTTTACCCTGATGGACCAAATCAAGACTGCCGAAGCGAGAGCGCAGACCTTGGCCAATATCCTGAAGAACCACACGAACTTTTTTGCAGGTGTTCGCAGTGTCTTACAGGCCTCAAACCAGCTATCGGGTATTATAGGAGCAGTCAGTGAGCATGTTACCTTTAATCCCAAGTACCAGACAGCTATTGAAATCGCTATGGGAGCTGCTAGCCAGCATGTCATGGTAGCAGACGAAAAAGCGGCGACTCAAGCGATTGCCTTCTTGAAAAAAAACCGCCAAGGGCGAGCTACTTTCTTGCCTTTGACGACTATAAAACCGCGTCAGCTAGCGAGTCACCAGTTGAGTCAAGTGACCAACCAACCTGGTTTTTTGGGATTAGCAGTGGATCTAGTTGACTTTGACCCTACCCATGCTAATATTTTTCAGAACCTCTTGGGGACGACCGCTATTTTTGAAAGCTTAGAAGAGGCCAATCAGGCAGCTCGAAAAACCCAGTTTCAAGTTCGTCTCGTCACTCTAGACGGCTCTGAGATTCGCACAGGTGGAGCCTACGCAGGTGGTGCCAGTCGCCAGAACAATAGCAATTTTATCAAACCAGAACTGGATCAACTGCAAGGGACCCTTCTTCGGCTGAAGGCTGAACTAGGCCAAGTGGAGAGCCAGGTGGAGCAAGCAAAGAGTGATTTAAACCAACAGCAACTTGCCTTAGCTCACCTCAAAGAGGCTGGCGAAGTAGCACGTTTAAACGAACAAAAAGCCCAACTCCAGCACGAGAGTCAGGCGAAGCACTTGGCGGATTTGGAGACATTATTAACCTTAAAAGCGAATGAGAATGGACTTTCAGACCTCTCACGGTTAGAAGAGGCACGCCAGGCTTTGAAGAGTGAGTTAGATCAGATCGAAGCAGATAAGCAGGCGCTGAGCCAGCGTATTGAGCAGGTCAAGGGGGATAAAGAGGCGGTGGAGAGCCATCTTCAAACCCTCCAAGCGTCCTTGTCAGCAGCTAAGCTTCAAGAAAATCAGCTCCAGAGCGAGAAAGGTTTTGCCCAGACTGAACAAGCCCGTCTTCAAGAAGACTTGACGCGGCTGCACCAAGAAATAATTGCTTTGGAGGCAGTCATTGCCGACAAGACCTTGCAATTAAGCACAGCGGATAAGGAGAGCCTTCTGGCGCAAATGGCAGATTGTCAAAGCCGTAAGGAGGTTCTATCACAGGAACAGATCCGTCATCGTTTTGAGATGGAGGATTTAGAGGGCCAAGCAGAGGATTTAGCGAGTCGTTTGGCTGAGAGTCGCACACGCAATGAAGACCTCATCCGTCAGCAGACAAAATTAGAGGCAGAAATCGAGCATTTGTCTGAGCGTCTGCGACAGTTTCTTGCCAAGTTGGCGGAGGAGTTTCAGCTTACTTTTGATGCAGCCCATCATCAGGCCCAGCCTCTTGAAGACCTAGAAGGGTCAGAGCAAGCTCTTAAACAACTGGAAGGTAAGATCAGGCGTTTAGGTCCGGTCAATCTGGAAGCTATCGCCCAGTTTGAAGAAGTTAGTCAGCGTTTAGCCTTTCTCTCTGACCAGAGAGAAGACCTCTTATCTGCTAAAACCTTGCTCCTAGAGACCATTAGGGAGATGGATATGGAGGTTAAGGAACGCTTTAAAGAAACGTTTGAGGCGATTCGGGTCTCCTTCCAGCAGACCTTCCGACAGATGTTTGGCGGTGGATCCGCAGATCTGATTTTGACGGACTCAGACTTGCTGACGGCTGGGATTGAGATTTCGGTTCAGCCTCCAGGAAAGAAAATTCAATCTCTCAACCTTATGTCTGGTGGGGAGAAAGCTCTCTCGGCCCTAGCTCTGCTATTTGCTATCATCCGTGTCAAAACTATTCCTTTTGTCATTTTAGATGAGGTAGAAGCAGCACTTGATGAGGCCAATGTCAAACGGTTTGGCGATTATCTCAACCGCTTTGATAAGGCGAGCCAGTTTATCGTGGTAACGCACAGAAAGGGCACAATGGCGGCGGCAGATGCCATGTATGGTGTCACTATGCAAGAATCAGGTGTATCCAAGATCGTCTCAGTCAAATTGAAGGACGTTGAGGGGATTGTGAAGTAGTCTAAACGCAGGACTTAGGCCAGATTTACACCAAGTAACAATGTAGAGAAAGAAAAGAGCGAGGGAGACCGAGCTCTTTTTCTGCGATAGACGATTCTCTTATTGGATTTTTTACAGGACATCGAAGCTTTACAGATTTTTGCCAGCACATGAAGAGGGAGAGAATTAGGCTGTATTATTCCTGATGAGATATGATATAATGATAAATAGAAATAGTGAGGTTTGGGATGATTAAACTAATAGCATCAGATATGGATGGAACCTTTTTGGATGGCTCCGGTCAGTTTGATCGAGCGCGTTTTGAGCGAATTTTAGATGGTTTGGATGCTCGAGGTATTCGTTTTGCAGTGGCTAGCGGTCGTCCTTATTTAGCCTTGGCAGCGCTTTTTGAGGGATTCGAGAAACGCGTGATCTTTATTGCAGAAAATGGGAGTCTGGTCGTGGAAAAGGAACAGGTGCACTTTGAGGCCTTGATGCCACCTAGTCTCTATCTAGCGATAGTGGCAAGCCTCGAGAGGAATCCCTTTGCCCGCCAAGGTCAATGGCTCTTATCTGGTAAGCGGGCGTCTTATGTTTTAGAAACAGCGCCGCAAGAGTATGTGGCACATATTGCCCATTACTATGAGAAGGTCACACGGGTTAGGGATTTTGCGGCTATCGAGGATGATATTTTTAAAATCACAGCTCAGTTTGATGAAGAACTGGTCCAGCAGGCAGCGCAGTGGCTCAATCAAGACGTTCCTGGTGTGACCGCCCTGGTTACTGGTTTTGATGCCATCGATATTGTCCGTTCGGATGTGGATAAGCAGACTGGCCTAGAAAAGCTTTGCCAAGATTTGGTGCTTTATCCCGCAGACTTGCTAGTCTTTGGCGACAATCTGAATGATTATCGGATGATGGAATATGCAGGCACCGCTATTGCTACCGCCAATGCCCGTCAAGAAATCAAACAACTGGCTGATTTAGTGATTGGTCCCTGCGATCAAGAAGCGGTTCAGGCCTATTTAGAGGAGTTTTTATGGCAACAATAAAATTATTAGCCTTAGATTTGGATGGTACCTTGCTGACATCAGACAAAAGGATTTCAGCTAGGAACAAGGAAGCTCTACAAGCAGCTAGCCAGAAGGGAGTCAAAATCGTTTTAACCACGGGGCGCCCTCTAGCTGCGATCGGCTCTTTTCTAGAAGAGCTGGATTTGCTTCATGAAGATGACTACGCCATCACCTTTAACGGAGGACTCATCCAGAAAAATACTGGTGAGGTATTGGATAAGACTGTCTTTTGCTACGATGAGGTGAAGGCCATTTACGATTTGACAACAGAGTTAGGCTTGCCACTTGACCTATTGGACGATGAGGACGTTTATGCGCTCTCTGCAAAAGTTGCTAGTCTGTATCCGACATGCAATCCTAATCTGAATCATATGCCGACTCACTTTTCTGATTTGCATCAGGAGATGACTTTTAACAAGGCAGTGACCTCCTGTGAGGCAGAGCTGATTGACAGTAAGCTTGACCAGATTCCTGCCATCTATCATAAGCAGTTTGAGATTTTTAAATCACGGCCGATTATTCTAGAATGGAACCCGAAGGGCGTGCATAAAGCCAATGGGCTTGCGAGCTTGATTGAGCATTTGGGAATGAAGCAAGAAGAGGTCATGGCTTGTGGTGATGAAGCTAATGATTTGACCATGGTGGCTTGGGCTGGTTACGGCGTTGCCATGGCTAATGCAACAGAGGACTTGAAAGCTGTTGCAGATATTGTTACGCCAGTGACCAACGATGAGGATGCCATTGCCTGGGTGGTTGAGCACTATATTTTGAAAGAGGAAGCATAATGGGATTATTTGATCGTTTATTTGGAAAGAAAAAGGATAACATGGCCGACTTAAGCCATGAGATGTTAGAGCAAGAAGGAACTTCTGATCAAGAGGAGCTTGTAGAAGAGCACAACTGGGGAACGATTCAAGAAGTGACTGAACATTCCTTGGACGAAGTGGCTATTGACTTACCAGAACCAGAGGCAATCGCTTTGCCTAACGACCAGTATACAACAGATTTTGATCGGGTTCAGGATATTGTTGAGGATAACCTGGCAGAGCTGAACCAGAATTTATCAACTGCTGAGGAAATAGCACTTGACCAGCTAGATTGGGATATGGCTCAGGAAGTCGCTGAAGACAGCTTTACAGAAGAGATTATCCAGTCAGAGGAAGAATCTGACAAAGAAGAAATCCTGTTTGCTTCGCCAAATTGGCTAGAAGAAGGTCTTCCTAGTGAGACAAGTGCTGGGGAAGAAGTGCCTGTTTGGGACTCTTTTCTAGAGCAAGACGATGTTCAACCCTCAAGTCGAGCAGAAATGAACGATCAAAATAGTTCAGCTACAGATACAGAAACCAGGGAAGATCTCCCTGCTAGCCAAGTTTCGGAAGGTGTAACTACTTCTATACCATCTAGCTTGGAGCGGGCCGTTGAGATTCTCCGTGATAAGGAAAAGCGCGCAGCAGCTGTTCAGGAGGCGCAGGCTAAGAAAGAGGAAGAAGCGAGGCAAGCTGCCCTGCTTGAGGAGGCTATCGCAGGTGAGGAGACAGCAATTGTTGAAACGACGCAGGAGAAGTACGATCGGAGCCTTAAGAAGACCAGAACCGGATTTGGTGCTAAACTCAACGCCTTCTTTGCCAATTTCCGCTCGGTAGACGAGGAGTTCTTTGAAGACCTTGAGGAACTCTTGATTAGTAGCGATGTAGGTGTCCAGGTAGCGACTAAATTAACAGAAGACTTGCGCCAGGAAGCAAAGCTGGAAAATGTCAAAAAAGGCGAGGACCTTCGCCTTCTCATTATTCAAAAACTGGTGGAAATCTACGAGCAAGATGGTAATTTCGAGGCAGAGAAGATCCATTTCCAAGAAGGTTTGACTGTCATGCTCTTTGTTGGAGTCAATGGGGTTGGCAAGACCACTTCGATTGGAAAGTTAGCTAATCAATACAAAAAAGCTGGGAAAAAAGTGTTGCTGGTTGCTGCCGACACCTTCCGTGCAGGAGCAGTTGCCCAGCTGGTCGAATGGGGGAAACGTGTTGGCGTTGATGTCGTGACAGGTCCCGAAAAATCAGATCCAGCCAGTGTGGTTTACGATGGCATGGAGCGAGCGGTGGCAGAAGGAGTAGATATCCTGTTGATTGATACAGCAGGTCGCCTCCAAAACAAAGACAATCTCATGGCAGAGCTTGAGAAGATTGGTCGCATTATCAAGCGAGTTCTTCCAGAAGCGCCACATGAGACTCTCCTGGCTCTAGATGCCTCAACAGGTCAAAATGCTCTGGTTCAGGCCAAAGAATTTTCAAAAATCACTCCTCTAACAGGTTTGGTACTGACCAAGATTGACGGTACTGCCAGAGGGGGTGTAGTCCTGGCTATCCGTCAGGAACTAGATATTCCTGTTAAATTGATTGGTTTTGGAGAGAAGATTGATGATATTGGTCAATTTGATTCGGAAGACTTCATGCGTGGTCTCCTAGAAGGGCTGATATAGGGGAAGGGTATGCTAACAGAACATTACAAGGATAATATCTACGCCCCTTGGGGACAAGTTTTTTATACGATCTTATTCGCCCAGCTCATGGACATCAAGGGAAAACGGGTTCTTGATTTTGGATCTGGATTTGGGCTGACGGCAGATTTCCTATCAGCGACCAATGACGTTCTGGCTATTGAGCCTAACCAAGATATGGTCAAGGATCGCTTTGGAGCCGATGGTTATCAGCAACTGACCGGTAGTTTAGAATTGCTGAGCCAGTTTCCTGATGATTATTTTGATTATGTGCTCTGCCATAATGTCCTAGAATACGTTTCAGGCGAAGGTCGACCTCATTATTTGAGGGAATTGGCGCGTGTTTTAAAACCTTCGGGGGAACTCTCTCTAGTCAAGCACAATGCAGCTGGCAAGGTTATGCAAAAAGCTGTCTTTGAGAACCAGAGCATCCATGCTCTGCGCCTAATTTCTGGTGATTTTCGCTATGAATCAACAGCTTTGGGGCACGGGGAAGTTTATGAATTAGAGGCTCTGTTAGACCAAGCAAAGCTGTCTGTCAAGGACTATCAAGGGATTCGGACGTTTTACGGTCTTCAGTCCAATGACTACAAACGTGAACCAGACTGGATTCAGCGTATGACCAAGTTGGAGTTGGCGGTAGCCAAGCTCTCACCCTATAAGGAAATTGCATTCTTCCACCACTACCGCTTGAAGAAAAATGGAAAGCATAGCAAATGACCACCTTTTTGACAAAATGAGTAAACCAACGAAGAAAGCTTAAAGGCAACTCTCGTGAAATCTTGGCTCTAGGGTTCATGTTATCCAACGGAGCATCAGCATGAAAGACATCTAGAGTGCTCAGTCTCTGTATTGGAAGGGAAATTAAAGCCTTACTTAACCTAAGAAGGCCTGAAAACTTGTCTTGACGACTTGTTTTCAGGCCTTCTTTTATGCGTTAATGAAGCAAAGACTAGGATTGCGTAACTTTACTGCTGATCTAAGAGACCGTGTTCGCGGTACCAGTCATCTGGATGCCAATGCCATTCAGTGTCAAAGCTCTCCAAGAGCTCAAAGGCGGCTTTTGGCCCCATACTGCCAGCAGGGTAGGTATGTAAAGGAACGTGATTATTTTTCCAAAGGTCAATGACGCGGTCAATTAAACGCCAACTAGCCTTAACTTCACGCCAATGGCTGAAGTTAGTTGAGTCGCCATTTAAAGCATCAAACATCAGTTTTTCATAGGCCTCAGGAGAGTTGACTAGGTTTTCAGCGCTATGGCGGAATTTAAGATCAACGGGTGTCATTTTAAAGTCAGTTCCGACTTTCTTACCATTGATATGGAGAGAGAAGCCTTCGGTTGGTTGGATATAGATGGTTAAGACATTACGGTCAAAGGCTTGTCCGAAGATATTATCCGTCTTTTTGAAGATAATATTAACTCGCGTGCCTTTCTCCGTCATACGTTTGCCAGTACGGAAGAAGAAGGGAACGTCCTTGAAACGATCCGTATCAACAAAGAATGCACCTGCGGCGAAGGTCTCGGTTTGAGAGTTTTCGGCAATATTGGGTTCATCGAGATAGCCGACAAAGTCCTTGTTATTGATGCTACCAGCAGTATATTGGCCACGCACAAAATGTTGCTTGAGGCTATCTTCATCTTCGAGACGTAAATTTTCAAAGACCTTGATTTTTTCTTCGCGGATATCGGTCTCATCAAAGGAAGCAGGTTTGTCCATAGCGAGGATCGAAAGGAGTTGGAGGGTATGGTTTTGCACCATGTCCCTAAGGGCACCAGAAGTATCATAATAACCTGCCCGATCCTCGACTCCGATGCTTTCAGAGAAGGTAATCTGAACATTTTCAATATACTGGTTACTCCAAATCTGCTCAAAAATAGGGTTGGCAAAACGGACTGCAAAGATATTTTGCACCATTTCCTTGCCGAGGTAATGGTCAATCCGATAGATCTGATTCTCTTCAAAAGCTTCCGCTAAATCTTGATTGAGCTGCTCAGCTGTTTCAAGATCTGTTCCAAACGGTTTTTCAATAATCAGGCGTTCAAAGCCCTGACCATCAACAATTCCTTCAGATTTAAGGTTCTTGGCGATGGTCCCAAAAAATTCAGGGGCCATGGACAAGAAGAAAATTTTATTGTGGTTGGTTTGGTACTTTTGTCCCAATTCGTTCTGGAGGTCTTTGAGAGCTTGGTAATGCTCCGTATCGTTGACATCGTGGCTTTGATAGTAAAAGTGGCTGGCAAATTCGCTAGCTTGTCTTGGACTATCAGCTAAATCAGTAATCGATTCAATGACAACTTCTTCAAAATACGCCTTTGACCAAGGCCGCCGAGCAGTTCCAATCACTGCAAAATTCTCTGTCAGATGGCCTGACTTATAGAGTCTAAAAAGCGCTGGGTAAAGTTTGCGTTTGGCCAAGTCGCCACTGGCACCGAAAAAAGTAAATAACACATTTGCTGGCATAAGAATCTTCCATTTCTAAACGGCTAATCATGACGTTAGTATCATCAATCTAACCTTGCTTATTCCATTTTACCATAAATTGTCAGATAATTCATAAATAGAGAATGAAAAATTGGAAAAAGATTGGTTGAGGAAGATGGCGGATTTCTTCAGTGTCTTTTGACAGTTCTAGTTATCAAAACGAACAAGTGAAAAGGTAATAATTTTCTATATCGAAACGATAATCTATTTTCGGAAGGAAATGTTTTCTTAGTGATTTGGGCTAGACTAAAGCTCATTAAAGATAACTGCTCGTACCTATATAGTCCTTGATTATATCAGAGGGAATTCTTCAAGGAATGGAAGGATTCTCATCTAAAAGAATTATAGGAACGTCTTTTTGGATAAGGTATTGGGTTATAGACAAAACTCGCTACTTGACTAAGGTAAACCGAAAGGGAAGATTTTTTAACAGTTTAGCTCATCCATTACAAAAACTCCCGTGCTCATTATCTGATGGGCCAGGAGTTTCTTGTTGCTATGACGAGTGCACAGGATAGGAAGCCTTTTTCTTCCTAAGCTGGGCTGATATCATTTTCGATAATCACCTTGAGGGATTTGTTAGCTTCTGCATTTTTGAAGACGTCGTAGGCTTTTTCGATTTCAGATAGTTTGAAGTGGTGGGTCACCAGTTGGGTTGCGTCAATTTTTCCTGATTTGATAACATTGAGCAACATTTCAGTGGTATTGGCATTAACCAAGCCAGTACTGAGAGTGATATTCTTAATCCATAAATCTTGCAAGTCAAAGTCAACTGGTTTGCCATGAACGCCTAAGTTGGCGATGTGACCACCGATACTGATAATTTTCTGGGCGACATCAAATGTTGCAGGGTATCCAACACATTCCATGGCGATATCAACCCCATACCCATCTGTGATGGCATCGATTTGAGCCTTAATCTCGTCAATATCAGACGAGCAGATAGTGTGAGTTGCACCAAATGCGAGGGCGGCTTCTAAGCGTGATTGAGACAAGTCGATCATGATAATCTTGGCTGGTGAGTAGAATTGTGCAGTGAGGAGGGCTGCCAAACCAATTGGGCCAGCTCCAATGATACAGACGGTATCACCTGGTTTGACATCAGATGACTGAACCCCGATTTCAAAGGAGGTTGGGAAAATATCAGACAGCATGACAAGCGCATCGTCTTCAACCGTCTTAGGGGCATGGTAAAGAGAACCATCAGCATGTGGAATATGGACATATTCTGCTTGAGTCCCAGGGATCAAATGCCCTAAAATCCAACCGCCTGTTTCGCAATGGGATGGCAAGGAGCGCTTACAGTAATGGCAGACATTACAAGATGTGATACAGGAAACGATAACCTTATCGCCAACCTTAAAGTTGTTAACGGCTGAACCGACTTCTTCGACAATACCAATTCCTTCGTGACCAAGTATGGAACCAGGTGGTGTTTCAGGAACATCGCCACCTAAAATGTGGAGGTCTGTTCCACAAATGGTTGTTTTTAGAATGCGAACAACAGCGTCTGTGGGTTTGATGATAGAAGGTTTTGGATGGTCTTGGAGTTCGATACGTCCAAGTTCTGCGAATGTTGCTGCTTTCATAGAAAGTCTCCTTTTATAAAATGGTTGGATAGTGTCACTGGATAATCAGCTATTCAATCCTTTCTTATTTTTACAAGATTATTATACCTGAAAAAGAAATCGTTTTCAAGAGTTTTGTGAAAAAAATATCAATATTTTTAACCAACAAACCCCTTGGAATTACTGAACTAGTTAACTTTTTTGAGGCGTTAAGATACTGATTGTGCAAAGAACAAATGAGAGCGATTTTCAAAAATTTTCATACATACTAGAAAGAAAACCATAACGGATGTAAAAAAATCAGCATTTAGAAAGTGAAGCGTCATCTAAATTGTAAATGTTTCAAATAAAGTTTTTGGCATAGGGCTAATGAGGTTGAAAGATTTCTACTGGTATTCAGTTGTCTTTGGGGCTATTTTTGAAAAATGCGTATGTGCCCAAACGGTTGCAGCATGCATTTTTCGTGCGTAAGGCGTGAGAGAAGACTGAGGAAGTTTTACGATTGATGGAAATTGTGGTACAATAGGGTCGATTGAGAAAAGAAGAGGATGCGCTATGCGTTTAAGTTTTTATGAGGTCGGTGAGATTGTCGGAGCACAAAATGACTTTCGAGTCTATCCAGATAGTTCGCTGACGGGGATGGAATTTGATAGTCGTCAGATTAAGGCGGGAAACCTATTTATGCCACTAAAAGGTGCTCGAGATGGGCATACGTTTATAGGCCTTGCCTTTGAAAATGGAGCAGTAGCAACTTTGTCAGAGAAGTCTTTAGATTGTCCTCATCTCTTAGTTTCAGATGTTCTTTTGGCGATGCAGCAATTGGCCAGCTATTATATTGATAAATTACAAGTTGACGTGATTGCGGTTACCGGTTCTAACGGAAAGACGACAACCAAAGACATGATTCATGATGTCTTGGCAACTACCTATCAGACCTATAAAACCCAAGGGAATTATAATAATGAAATTGGTTTACCTTATACGGTTTTACACATGCCAGATAACACGCAGAAGCTGGTCTTAGAAATGGGGCAAGATCATCTTGGGGACATTGAATTGCTCTCCAAGATAGCGCGGCCTAGAATCAGTGTGGTTACCTTGATAGGAGAAGCCCATCTAGCGTTTTTTGGGAGTCGAGATAAGATAGCTCAAGGGAAACTGCAAATTACAAGCGGGATGCCAAATGGTGGTCTCCTGCTGGTACCTGATGATCCCTTGGTAGAACCTTACCTTCCTAGTCAGCAAAAAGTGGTTCGATTTGGTCCAGAAGCCGAACTTCGCTTGACTGACTTATGTGAAGGCAAGCAGAGTTTGAGATTTGAGAGCACTGCAGTTGAAGGAACCATCGAACTTCCAGTGACTGGTAAGTACAATGCTACCAATGCTATGCTGGCGGCTTATGTCGGCAAGGTCTGTGGCGTTTCAGATGAGAAGATCAAGCGCGCGTTTTCTCAGCTGCAGTTGACTCGCAACCGAACCGAATGGAAAAAAGCCAAGAATGGTGCAGAGATTTTATCCGATGTTTACAATGCGAATCCGACAGCCATGCGCTTGATTTTGGAAACTTTTTCAGCCATTCCTAAAAATTCAGGTGGCCGAAAGTTAGTCGTCTTGGCAGATATGAAGGAATTAGGGGATGCGTCTTGTCAGCTCCATGCAGGTATAGCAGATAGCTTGGGGGAAAATTTGGATAAAATTTACCTCTACGGGCCAGAAATGCGTCCGCTGGCAGAAGCTTTAATAGGAGATAAACGGTTATCTTATTTTGCCTCTGTAGAAAGCTTTGAGGCTCTCATTG
Source organism: Streptococcus ovuberis (assembly GCF_012396585.1). Classification (GTDB taxonomy): domain Bacteria; phylum Bacillota; class Bacilli; order Lactobacillales; family Streptococcaceae; genus Streptococcus; species Streptococcus ovuberis. The sequence goes on along the minus strand of NZ_JAAXPR010000001.1, from coordinate 98,604 downwards.
AGTCTTTGCAAAACGACCTTAAGCCTCAGGATCAGCTCTTGTTAAAAGGTTCCAATTCGATGAATTTAGCGGCTATCGTAGAGGCTCTAGAAGGCTAGGAGGGGCAAAGTGCTGAAAGATTTTTTTAGTTCACAAGCGACTCATGCGCCCTCTCTGTCTTTGCTAGGACATTTCGCTTGTTTCATTTTTTGTCTCGCTCTGATTTTGTTAGCCTTATTTCAACACGAAAAACCACGATTTAGTCGTTTTTTTCAAGGGTTGCAATGGATCCAGTTGATTAGTCTTTATGGTTGGTATGTTGCAACTCAGGCCCCTTTGTCTGAGAGTTTACCTCTTTACCATTGCCGTCTGGCCATGTTGTCGCTGTTGTTATTGCCTAAGCACTGGCTGTTGAAACGCTATTTTGCTTATTTGGGTGTAGCAGGATCTATCTTAGCTTTTGTTTATCCGGTTTTTGATCCCTTTCCCCTTTTTCATGTGACGACGTTTTCCTTTATCTTCGGCCATGCAGCACTCTTGGTGAACAGTTTGGTTTACCTGTTGGATCAAGGAGAGATTCCAACTCTTCAGCTGCGCTTTATTGTTCGGACGACTGTCATCATCAATTTGCTACAGCTTTGCGTCAATGCTGTGACAGGAGGAAATTATGGTTTTTTGCGTCAAACGCCTATTATTGGGGGAACTGATCCTATGATTAATGTCATGGTGGTTACGACTGTTTTAAGTTTCTTGGTTGGTTTGGTTCAATGGACTTGCCTTCATTTTCAAGGTCAGGGCAATCTTCTGCACCAGGAAAAAATGTAAAAGATAAACCTGTCCAGGCTCTGTTTATAGACAATGGGCAGGTTTTATAGGTTCTTTGTTAATTGTAGTGGGGTGTTGAAAAGCTAACCGCTGAGGTTGGGACAAATACGCTTATGCCATATGATTCTTTTTAAAATGATGGTTTGAACGCTTTTCATTAGAGATTATATGGTTTTTTGACACTCAAAAACGGCTCATACTCTCCATAGGTTTCTCCACTATGGAAAGGATAGAGCCGTTTTTCAGTAGTGATAGTCACTAGCGTCCAAGCAGTTTCTTGAGTGCTTGCAGGAATTTAAATTTTAAAGGCCTTGGATAGTAGCGAAAGGTTCCCGTTTTCCGGGTAATGTAACCACTGAATTGTTGTTTAAAGCGAAGGACGCTATCAGTGCCGTCAAATTCACCTGTGATACCTAAAAAGTTATAGGTGTCAAGATTACGTTTGAGGCTCTCTGCCATTGCTTCATACTGGAGGACCATCGGAGCATAGAAGCGGTTAAACTCTGGATAGGAGCCAGAAAAGAGATAAGCGGTCTCATTTCCAAGGTAGATGAAGAGAGCGCCAGCAAGGACCACTTCTTCTTGCCCGTATTGCTTAACCAGCTGTTGTGCTTCTGAGATTCTAGTCTTAAACGTTTCAATCTGATTGTTCAGCTCACGAGAGATATTTTTGTGCTTGGCCGAATTAGGGTAATTTTGAAGTTGGGTTTCAACTTTGCTGAGCTTTTCTTCCAAGGCATGATGGTCTGCTAGGAGATTGTCTAGATAATCCTGGAATTGGATAGTGGCGATCATGAATTGGGCTTTGTCTCCAAAGCTATCATAGAAATCTTGGTAGTAGTCTAGGGACTTGTCTGTGTAGTCACGGCGTTCAGAAGTTGCAGCAGTAATAGCTTTGAAGAGGTGGAGTTCCTCTTTTGTCAGAACTTTTGTCCGGATACCGAAACTAAGAGCCTTGTTAGCTTGAGGTCTGCCTTTTTTATTGAAGGATTGGATTAAGGTTTCTGGTGTTAAATTTGTTAAGTCCTTAACATAGTGCCAGTCAGGCTCACCATTAGGATAGCCAGTTAATAACCCATCGTGCTGGTAGCCTAAGTCAGTCAGATCAGAGATAAGGCGAGTCTTTTCCGGGCTGGTAGGATTTCCTTGACTATCAAACGTCTGGTAGGTGTCGTAGGGTTTGACGAGAAGCTGAAGAGCGCCTTTTTCTTTAGCGAAAATCTGTAATTCTCGATAGAACGCTTTGAGATACTCATTCTTTCGACTGAGGGGACCGGAGTTGATTTCCATATGGAGTCCACCAGTCATTGGAAGTGTGTAAACCAGGCCTGCCACTTGTAGTTCCTGATTGATCTCTAAACCTAGAAAATAAGTGGTGAAGCCACGTTTTTTATACAGTTTTGCCATCTCGATACTCTGCATAAAAGAGCCTGGAAATTGGCGAGCAAAGGTTTCAAAAGCTGTTGCTTCTAACTGAATAAGTATCATTAGTGTCTGTTCCTTAATTTTTTTCGGGTTTGGTAAGCAAAGCGGGAGAGTTTGTACAAGAGGCTGTTGACAGGGATGTCAAATTCACCGATGTATTCTTCAAACATTGGGGCAAAATTGGCCTTGAACTTTGTCAAGCCATCATCAAGACTTCCCTCAACTCCTCCCATGTTGGCCCAGGCAACGCCATCATGAAAGGCATCCTGAAAGACTTTAGGGTAGAGAGAGTACTGGGGATAGAATTTTTTGAAGGCCTCATTCATCCCCGCATATAGCATCTCCATGCTGTGTCCGAATCGAATGGAGAGGATCCCTGCGATGACTAATTCGTCTGGGTAAGTCTCTGTAAACTCCGAAAATTCTTGGATATATTTTTCAATAGAAGCTTTTTGCTGCTGGAGTTTGGTTAAGCGTTTCTTCTGGTGGTCAGCGGTCTCTGCTAAATCACGGTTGACTTGCTTTAGTTGCGTTTGATAGTCTGTTAAACGCTGAGATAAATTGACCTTGGCCAAGTGGAGATAGGCATCCTGGCCATAGATGGTCATCAGTTTCCTGAAGTAGGCTTCATTGCGCAGAGCAACCCCCTTGCGGCCTTCCGTCAGGGCCACTACCTTAGCAAATTCTGGGAGGTCTTTCAAGTCGCCGCGACTAGTGATGACGCCTCGATTGTTAGCATCTTTCATCAGGCGCTTTGTGTGCTTGGGAAATTGCTCTGCTAAATTGGCTGCGGTATATACATTAGCTTGAAAACGTGGCTGGATGGATTCAGCTATATGGCTGGTTCTTCCTAACCAAATAGCACCTGCGTTCTCTAGGTTTTTTAAATAAATCTGGGTTTCTTCTTTTTCAGGACTTGATGGAGCGTCTTGAAGGGCATACTGTCGGAGCAAGAGTGCTGGATCAAATTTGATAAAGAGCGCCCGCTTGGTTTTGCCATAGGTCTTGAGCGACTGGATGACAAATTTAACCAAATCTTGATCAGAATAGTTCATAATCGGACCACGCGGGATATAAAGCATGGTGAAGCCTAGGGGCAGTAGCTTTATGAGGAGGCTACAAGAAGCGACGAGCGTGCCATCTTCGTAAAACCCGATGCGCTCATTTGCCCAGTTATCTTTAACCTTGGCCCAGTTGCTGCTTTGTAGCAAGTTGGTCTGATCAGAAGCCATGGCAAATTGGTCATGCTCTTGGGCAGAAATGCCAACTTTATAGGAATACATTAATCTAATACCCACTCTCTAAGGGCGTGTGCCACGCCACTGTTGTTATTGGATTTGGTGATGTGTTTGGCAAGTTTTTTAATTTCAGGATTACCGTTTTCCATGACGACAGGTGTGCCGACCACTTCTAGCATGGTACGATCGTTTTCTTCGTCCCCGATGGCCATGGTCTGACTCATATCAAGGCCTAATTTATCTGCTAAATGCTGAATGGCAGAACCCTTGCTGACCGTTTTTTTAAGAACTTCCAAGTAGAAAGGAGCTGATTTAACTAGATTGTAGCGCTCGTAAAGCTCGGTTGGCAGTTTTTCGATAGCAGCATCTAAGACCTCGGGATCATCGATAAACATCATCTTGACAATAGCCTTGTCAGCCATTTCTTCAGGTGTTCGATAGAAAATCGGCATGTTGACCAGGTTGGCTTCATGGACAGTGTATTTCCCAATGTTACGGTTAGCGGTGTAGATGCCGTCTTTGGTGATAGCATGCATGTGGATGCCGAGTTTGCGGCTAAGAAACTCAATTTCCATATAGTCTTCATAGGTCATGGTTTCAGAAACGATATTCTCACCAGTAGCGGTTTCTTGGACCAGGCCACCATTGAAGGTAATCACATAGTTGCCGGGTTCATCCAATTTGAGTTGGGCTAGGAGTTCTTTGACGCCGGCAATTGGACGTCCTGTAGCAATAACTACCTTGACCCCTTGCGCCTTAGCGTCTTGAACTGCTTCAAAGACTTCAGGTGTAATCTGGCGTTGGTCAGTAATGAGGGTGCCATCAATATCGACAGCAACAAGTTTAATAGACATAAGTATTAAGCATCCCTTCTAAAGCGGAAATGGTTGTTATCAATCTGAGACGAAAAATCATCTAAAATATGGGAGAAAAGGCTGGTGTCAGCCAGCATTTCTTTCGGGAAATAGAAGCGTTGATCCCCTTGAATGGTGCCGGATAGGGCTTCAACTAGTGGGGAGAGCTCAGACAATTCAATCAGGCTCTTATCCTTTTGTAAGAGTTCAATCTGGGTCTTAGGCTGCTCGGCTTCTGGATGGTAGATGTCGTAGGGCAGATCAAAATTCCGATGGACTGCCGTATAGTATTCTGGGTCGAAACCAATTTGGGCGACCAAATATCTCAGGCTATCAAGTTCTTGCTCGTCTTGGTGGTCAAAGGTGATGGATTTGAAAACCTTGCGGTTGACAAATCGACTTGCCAGATCTGCCAAGATTTGATCAGATGAGCTAGTCCAGGCCTGGAAGTAAGTATTCATTACCCCATCGTCGATAGCCAAATAGTCAAAAAGGTCAAAGTCGTGACGGAAGAAGGGCAAAAGCAGAGGGGAAGTCTGCTGGAAAAAGCCTGGTTCAACTGGATAGAGCACCTTGGCGCGTTTGAGCAGATTTTGTAAGAGGACTTCCATAGCGCGTGTCGCTGGGTGAAAATAGACCTGCATGTACATTTGGTAACGGCTGACGATGTAATCTTCAATCGCGTGCATGCCTTGACTGTCAAAGACAATCCCATCCTCAGTTGGCCGGATGACCCGAAGGATACGCGTTAGGTCAAATTCACCGTACTTGACCCCAGAAAAGTAGGAATCTCGCAATAAATAGTCCATCCGATCCACATCAATTTGACTGGAAATCAGCTGTTCGATTTTTTTATTCGGGTGGTTGTGGCTGATAATAGAAGCTACCTGGTAAGGGAAGTCTGGCGCAATTTTTTGTAGGATTTGGCAAATCTCTGTCTCAGGGTCTGTGATAACTAACTGTGACATAAGCTCATGATCCGTGTCAAAAAGACGTTCAAAACTATGGGAATAGGCCCCATGGCCGACATCATGCAAAAGCGCCGCTACCTTAGTCAGCAGGGTTTCTTCCTTGGACCAAAGCTCGGGATATTTCTTTTCAAATTTGGCCGTGATCTGACGGGCAATCTCATAAGCGCCTAAGCTGTGAGAGAATCGGCTGTGCTCGCCCCCATGAAAGGTGAAGCCAGACGTTCCTAATTGTTTGATTCGGCGTAGGCGCTGAAATTCCTTGCTGTTGATCAAGGCATAGATAACCGGATGGTCCACATTGATATAGTTATGGACAGGATCTCGAAAAACTTTTTCAATCATGGCTTCATTATAGCAAAATTCCCCTTATTCTGCCATTAAAAGGTGACAGGAGACCAATCAGGTCAAGTATTTACAAGTCTTTTCACGGATAGAGTGGATTGACTCAGTTGGTTTTTTAAGCAGGAGGATTGAGCTGAAATCTTAGGGGACTGCTCCCCAAAGGAACCAATGACTGGAATCTAGTCATTGCCCTAGATTTCCGGCTTACTTTGATCATCGAATAATGAAATGTTAACCTATTGCTACTTTTTGAGTGTTTTTAGTGTTGGGGTATCCTTTCAAACGGTCTACCTTCAGACTGCTTTTGGGAGAGTACAGACACCAGTAGATCCTTTAAATCTTGAGTTATCCTTGCTTGGTCATTTCTAGATGGAGAGCCTCTAGTGTCCATTTGTTGATCGTGTAGAATTTCACAATTCTATCGCGACCTGAGCTGGAATAACTGTGTTTTGTTACTGCTAGGTGTGGAGCTTCAACTGTGCATTGGGCAATTGAACTGCTACGCTGTCAGAAGCATGATTAGCTCGTCATGGCTAGCTGTGCTCATCTGTCAAGCGGAAGCCCTAAAAATGACAATCCTGTGACGCTGGGCATGAAGGGAGGAATGATTTGGTTTAGGCTATTCTCCTTGATTTTTGATATAATAGACGCTAAGAAAGCAGAAAAGGAAGGGGCCTATGAAACTGATTTACACAGATATTCATCAGGATTTAACCGCTATCTTGACGAAGGAAGCCCTAAGCCTGTCGGCAGACGGTCGCAGAGTTTTTTACATTGCCCCCAACTCATTGTCCTTTGAAAAGGAGCGGCAGGTGTTGACTTATCTGCCCGAGGGGGCAAGTTTTGATATCTTGGTAACACGGTTTAGCCAGATGGTGCGATACGTTACCCTCAATGGGCTTAAGCAACAAAAAACGCTAGATGACACAGGGTTAGTCATGCTTTTTTATCGAGCCCTGGCCAATTTACCAGAAAATAGTCTCAAGGTCTATGGCCAGTTAAGCCAATCCATTGATTTTTTGCAACAATTGGTTGAACTCCACAAAGAACTGCAGTCAGCAGGAATGAGTGCCGCTGATTTGACAGAGTTGGATGCTCCCGAAAAAGCAGAAGATTTGCAGACGATTTTTCAAGCCTTTTATCAACTGTTCAATCAACAAGACTATCAAGAAGAGAGTAAAGTAAGCTTCCTGATTCGCCAAATCCAGTCAGGAGAGTTGGGAGATGATTTGAAAAGGATAGCCTTGGTTATTGATGGGTTTACCCGATTTTCAATAGAAGAGGAAAATCTAGTTAAGGCTCTGGAAGCAGCTGGCGTTCCCGTGGTCATTGGGACTTATGCCAGCCAAAAAGCCTATAAGGCTTCCCAAAGTTCAGGTGGGCTTTACCAGGCTGGGGTTGATTTTTTAAGAGATCTGGCTCAGATATTTGCTGTTAAGCCAGATTATGTAATTTCTGAAGAGGTTTCTACAAATCCTAGACTGATGGAGCTTTCCCAACAGTTTCAATCCTGCTATGATTTTACCTTGCTGGAAAATTCCTTATCGAATGAGGCAAAAGAGACTGTGAGTCTCTGGGAAGTAATCAGTTTGAAGGAAGAAGTGGTTCATGTGGCCAAGCAGATTCGTGCTGCCCTTGAGAAAGGTTATCGCTACAAGGACATTCTGGTTCTTCTGGGGGATGTAGACAGCTATCGTTTGCATATTGGGAAGTTATTTGATCAATATGAGATTCCTTATTACTTCGGTCGGGCAGAAGCTATGAGCCAGCATCCCTTGGTTAATGTGATTGATAGCCTTTGGCGCTTGAAACGTTACCATTACCAGGCGGAAGATTTGGTCAATCTACTCAAGACAGGACTTTATGGCCAAGCGCGTCAGGATGAGATTGATCGCTTGGAACACTATATTCACTACGCTCAGCTAAAAGGAGCTAGTCAATTTGGAAAGCCGTTTAGGATTAACCCTAAAGGCAAGTATGACCTAGAGCGATTGAATGAGCTCAAAGAAAGCTTGATTGATCCTGTGCTGACCTTGCTGCAGGCAAGGCCACAAACTGGTCAAGCGTTTCTTGAACAGCTGAACCTTTTCCTAGAAACGGGACGAGTGTCCAACAATCTAGCAGAAATGGCTCAGGAAGCTGGTTCGCAAGCATTGGAAGAAGCTGAGCAGGTCTGGCAGGTCTTTAGCAATAGTTTGGTGCAGTTCTACGAGATTTTTGGGGACCAGATTCTTAAGGTGGAAGAAGCGCTCAGCTTGATTCGAGCGGGTCTTTTAGGAGCACACTTTCGAGCAGTGCCTGCTACAGTGGATGTGGTGACGGTCAAATCTTATGATTTGATTACACCAGCAGCTAATCGTCTGGTCTTTGCCATCGGGCTGACGCAGAGGCATTTTCCTAAGCTATCTAAGAACTCGAGCCTACTCTCAGACGAAGAGCGCTTGAGGATTAATGAAAAAGTAGGTCGGCGTCTATTAGACATCAGTAGTCAAGAACAGGGCAAACGAAACCATTTTACTGCCCTTTCTTTACTACATTCTGCGACGGATCACTTGGTTTTGTCTTACCCGCAACTGTTCAATGAAACAGATGAGGTTATCTCGCCCTACCTCAGCCAATTGGAGGCTTTAGGCCTGCCTAAAATCATTAAGGGGCGGGCCAGCTTTGATATGGATCTGGCAGATATCGGAAATTACAAGGGGTTATTATCGCAAGTCATTGAGCTCAATCGTCAAGACTTGCCAGAGGTCGTGACGGAGGCTCAGGAGACCTTTTGGGCAGTTGCTGTTCGTTATTTACGCCAAAAATTGGCTAAGGAGGGACTGAGTCTTCCACAGATCAGTCCGAGCCTTGAAACGCAGCCCCTAAAAAAAGAGACACTAGACTATCTCTATCCGAAGAATCAGCCACTGCGCTTATCGGCATCCAGTTTGACAGATTACTACAATTCTCAGTACAAGTATTTTTTGAAGCATGTTCTTGGTCTTCAAGAAATAGAAACGATTCTACCGGATGCTCGGATACATGGGACGTTTTTGCATCAAGTATTTGAAGAAATCTTAAGAGATCAATCACCTGTTGATTTTGATACCAAGGTTAGTAGGGCTTTGGAAAAGACAGGACGTGAGGAAGTCTTTCGCCAAGTCTATGAGGTATCTGCTGAAACTGCCTTTACTCACGAAATGTTAGAGGATATTGCCCGATCAACTGCTAGAGTCTTGAGAGATGATCACTTGGTCGATACCATCGCAGAGGAAGCCGGTTTTGAAGCAAGACTAGCAGGGTCCGGGGAGCAGCCTATTAGCCTTGTCGGTAAGATTGACCGGATTGATCGTCTAAAGGCTTCTGAAACAATCGGTGTGATCGACTACAAGTCTAGTGCCCAGACCTTTCAGTTGGGACGATTTTTCAATGGCCTCAGCCCACAGTTGATGACCTACCTCCTAGCTATGACCAAACAAGACAAGGCAGTTTCGCTGGATCAAATTTTTGGAGCGGTATACCTGCATATGACAGATCCAGTGGTGGATCTTCAGAACGTAAAGACCTTGGAAGAACTGCCTAAATTAAGGCGAGATCTTCTGCAGTTCAAGGGGCTTTTTGTCGAAGAAGCAAGCCAGGGACTAACCAGCCAATACGGCAAGACCTCGGCTAATACCTATAGCCAAAACGAGTTGGACTTGCTTCTCCGATTTACAGATTGGCTTTATAGCAGAGCAGCCAAAGGGATAGCAACGGGGCATTTTGCCATCAATCCCTACAGCGAAGATGGGCGTTCAGTGGCTGGGGACCAATACAATAGCATCACCCACTTTGAGGCCGACCTTCATCTGGGTCAAGCGCGGAAATTGGCCAAACTCGGCCGTAAAAAAGAAGATTGGCTGGACAAGATATCCCAGATTTTAGAATAAGAATCTCACAGACCTGCTAATTTTTCACAGATAACTTAGTTTTCGGCCGACACAGCTCGTCTTGGTGAAGAATCCTTCTTGAGTGTTTGAATACGGAGCGATTGGCTAACTCGAAGGATGAAGACAAGTTCTGAGCTAATCTCGTAGCTTGATTAACTAAGATAAGAAAAGGAGAGACCATGCTTTTTGAGCCCTTTTTAACAGACCAACAAATTTCAGACTTACAAGTCCAAGAAGCTCAGTCTGACAAGCTCCAAAAACGGACTCCGGAGCAAATAGAAGCGATATACACCCATGGGACCAATGTCTTGGTTTCGGCTTCAGCTGGTTCAGGAAAAACGTTTGTGATGGTTGAGCGGATTTTGGACAAGATCAAGCGCGGTGTGACTATCAAGGAACTTTTCATTTCAACCTTTACGGTTAAGGCGGCAGGAGAACTTAAAGACCGTTTAGAGAAAAAACTCAGTGCAGAGATCGCAAGGACATCTGATCAGACCTTGCGTCAACACCTGATGGCCCAACTGGCTGACCTTCATCTGGCAGATATCGGTACCATGGATGCCTTTACGCAGAAACTGGTGATCCAATATGGTTATCTTTTGGGGCTGGCACCACGCTTTCGGATTTTAACGGATAAGAGCGAGCAGGATATCCTCAAGAAAGAAGTGTTTAGTCAGCTCTTTGAGCAGTATTTCCAAGGTCCAACCGCTCAATCGTTCAAGGTCCTGGTTAAAAATTTTTCACGAAATAGCAAATCGACCCAGCCTTTTTTTCAAATGGTGGATAAGGTTTACCAGTTTATGCAATCTACCAGCCGCCCAGAAGAATGGTTGAAAGATCTGTTTCTTAAGGGATATGAGACCTTTCAGACTGAGGCGGACCTGCCCCAGTATTTCAAAGAACGTATCTTGTTATCGCTTCAACGAACGGCTCAACAATTGGAAGATGTTACCTTGTTGGATGACTACAAGCGGCTGACTGCTAAGGGAGAGCCGACTGCGGCCTTCAAGAAACATCAAGCTATCATTGATAACCTCAATCAATGGAGTCAGGAGTTAGCCGTTTTCTCTAGCCTTTCTGAATTGGCTCAGGCAGTGACGCTCTTGATCCCCGCAGGAGATGATGTGACTGTCAAAGGAGTCAAGTATCCTATTTTCAAGCAACTCCACAGGGAATTGATTAACCTGCGCCATTTGACAACGATTCTGACCTATCAGGAACAGGCTTTACCCATGCTTCAGTGTTTTCAGGCTTTCTTGCTGGACTTTAGAACAGCTTATCTGGCTCGTAAAAAACAAGAAGCAGCTTTTGAATTTGCAGATATTAGCCACTTTGCCATCGAGATTTTAAGCCAACAGAAAGCTATTCGGGAACTGTACCAGCAAACCTACCATGAGGTGATGGTGGATGAATACCAGGATAATAACCACACTCAAGAAGCTATGCTGCATCTCCTATCTAAAGGGGATAACCGCTTTATGGTAGGAGATATCAAGCAGTCTATTTACCGTTTTCGCCAGGCTGATCCGCAAATCTTTAACCAAACCTTTAAAACGTATCTGGAAAATCCTCAAGCCGGAAAACTGATCCTACTCAAAGAAAATTTCCGCAGTCAATCAGAAGTCCTGAATGCTACTAATGATTTATTTAGCCGTCTGATGGATGAAGCTGTTGGAGACATTGATTATGATGAGAGTCACCGTTTAGTTGCCGGAAGTCCGCAACAGAAAATTACTCAGCCTAATCATGTCACAGAACTTCTCATCTATGATACGGACAGTCCGGTAACAGACAGTCAAGAGGAAAGCAATCTTGCTAAGGATGATTCGCTAGCTAACCTTGGCAATCAGGAGATCCAGCTGGTCATCAAAGAAATCATCCGCCTTCATAATCAAGAAGGTGTAGACTTCTCAGAGATTACTCTCCTAGTACCTTCGCGGACGCGCAATAATGGTATTCTAACGGCCTTCGCCCAACATGGGATTCCCTTAATAGCGGATGGTGGGGAGCAACATTACCTTAAATCTCTGGAAGTCCAGTTGATGCTGGACACCCTCAGGACAATTAACAATCCCTTGAACGATTATGCCCTGGTGGCCCTCCTGCGCTCTCCTATGTTTCGGTTTGATGAGGACCAACTGGCACGGCTTGCTTTGCAAGCTGACAAAAATCAACTGGAGTTTACCCTATACGATAAGCTCCAGTTGGCTTTAGCAGGAACAGGTCAGGCGCCCGAGCTGATTAATTCAGATCTTAAGCAACAACTTCACCTGTTTGATCAGATGTTTCAGACTTGGAGAAAGGCTTCGAAACGCCTGAGCCTTCACGATCTTATCTGGCAGATTTACAACGATAAATTTTATTATGATTATGTCGGAGCTCTCCCTAATGGTGAGCAGCGCCAGGCCAATCTTTATGCCCTAGCCCTGCGAGCAGATCAGTTCGAACGGACAGGCTTTAAAGGTCTGCCGCGTTTTATTAGCATGATTGACAAGATTTTGGCCAGTGACAATGATTTAGCAGATGTACCAGTCAGCAAGCCTAAAAACGCTGTCCAGCTCATGACCATCCATAAAAGTAAGGGATTAGAGTTTCCTTATGTATTTTTGCTCAATTTGGATAAAAGCTTTTTCAGCAACAAACGAGAAGCCAGCTCGCCTTTAAACATCAGCCGGGACAAAGGAGTCGGTATCAAGTTGGTGGCTAACCTGGTCTTAGACACGGAAGCGACTGCCCCTGAGAGAGCCAGCACCCCGCTTAGGGTCTCCATGGACACCCTGCCTTACCAAATCAACCGTAGAGAGGAGCGCCTCAGCACCCTGTCTGAGAGTATGCGTCTGCTCTATGTTGCCATGACTAGGGCGGAGAAAAAACTTTACTTAGTCGGAAAAGGGAGCCAGAAAACCTTAACAGAGGCCTTCAATACAGAGACAGAGCATGGCTATCTGCCATTGGCTCTTAGAGAGCAGATGGAGAGTTTTCAGGATTGGTTTTTAGCGCTTTTAACGGCCTTTGGAGAAAAGGGAAACCTAGCTTACAAGCTCACCTATTATGCGTCCCAAGACTTGACGCCAGAGGCAATCGGTCAGCTTGCGCCAGCGCAGGCTATCAACCCAGATAAGCTTGCCAATAACCGCCAATCCACAGATATCTCAGCCATGCTCCGCCAATTAGAAAACGTTGACCAGCTCAACCGTACCTACGCAGCAGCTATCAAGTTGCCAACTGTGCGAACGCCTAGCCAGATTAAAACCTTCTACCAACCTGTTTTAGAGAGCGAAGGGATAGACATCATGGACAAGGAGCCCCGTCAACCGGACTGGCGTCTGCCTGATTTTAGTGGGCAGGCACCAGTGACTAGCAGTGAGGTCGGCTCGGCCTTGCATGAATTCATGCAGAGGATTCCTTTGGATGGCCCGATCAACCAAGACGTGTTAGGGAACGTTTTGGGCCAGGTGCAGGCGAGAGAGGCAGTCAAGCAAAGACTGGATCTGATTAAGATTGAGGCTTTTTTTAAGACAGATTTGGGTTGCATGATTCTGGAGCATCAGGACAAGGTTAAACGGGAAGCGCCCTTTGCGATGCTGGTGACGGATCCTACCAGTCAGGAGGATTTCGTGGTTCGGGGGATTGTGGATGGCTATATTGTCTTGGAAGACCGCCTGGTTCTCTTTGACTATAAGACCGACAAGTACCAAGATTCCCAAGTGATCCATGACCGTTATAAGCCTCAGATGAACCTTTATGCTCAAGCCCTATCGCGTGCCTACGCCATTGATCAGGTCGATAAGTATTTGATCCTACTGGGCGGGACAGAGATTCAGGTCATAGCCGTATCTGATTGAAAACGACTTGTTAGGAGGAGATGATAAGATGCAACTGCACCTCAACCATATTGGCAAGAGTTTCCAAGGGACAGAAGTCCTAAAAGATTGCCACCATAGCTTTTCTTCGGGTCAGATCATTGGTCTGTTAGGGCGAAATGGAGCCGGGAAAACCACCCTTTTTAATCTGATTAACCATGAGCTAGAAGCTGATCAGGGGGAAATTCTCCTGGAACGCGATGGAGAGACCAGGCCCATCCAGGTGGGCGATGTTGGTATGGTTTTTGCGGAAAATTACCTGCCAGATTTTTTAACAGGTTATGAATTCATCCAGTTTTTCTTGGACCTTCATGGGGATAGCAGTAGCCTGACACCTGATGAATACCTGGACATGGTTTCCATCTCAGAGGAAGACCGCCATCGCATCATCAAGGGCTATTCGAGCGGGATGCAGAGCAAGCTCTCCCTGCTAACGGTCTTTATCATGCAACCGCCAGTTATCTTGCTGGACGAGCCCTTGACCTCGGTCGATGTGGTGATTGGGATTGAGCTGAAAAAGTTGCTCAAGACCCTGAAAGAAGGGCGGGTTATTCTTCTATCGACCCATATTCTCCAACTGGCCATGGATCTTTGTGACCAGGTGGTGCTCTTGAGGGATGGGGTGCTTAGTTCCTTAGATGTTAGTACCCAAGATCCTGATTTTGAGGCGAGACTGCTGGCTGAGTTCAAAGGAGATCACTATGCTGAAGGATAAGGTTCTCCATTTTTACCTTAGGCTGGGATTTGCCCAGTCCTATAACCAGCTGATTTATCTCCTCCAAAAACTTCCCCTTATTGGGAAGTATTTGTCCAACCGTCTATACAGTAGCAAGGCGCTAAGGATAATCTTGCTGATTTTAGGGCTTTTGAATGCAGCTGCCAAACTGATTTTCGGCCCAGCCCTTTACTTGGGAATCCTCTATTTCTTAGGCATCGGTCTAGGGAAAATGGGCCAAGAATTTTCCTTCATAGAGAATCCTCTGTCTAATAGCGATAGCTTTCTTCTCCTGTTGCTAGTCTTTAGTTTAGGGATTGGCAGCTTGATTAAGGCTGACTTGCTGGAGCTTGGCAATCGGGACAACACCTTGGCCATCAAGGTCTTTCACCTGCCAGCCAGAGACTACCTCCTGACCAAGGCGGTGCTGGATTGGTTGCGCTTTTTGCTGATTTTCGGAGGCTGGTTGATGGTGGCTTTTGGCCTCGCTGGTCGAGCAGCTGGGCAAGCCTGGTCTTTTGTTGTTTTGATCTTGGGGGTCCGTCTGACCTTAGCCTATCTTTATCTCCACCTTTATCGGCCAGAGCAGGAAAAACCATCCCAGTACCTGGCCTGGACCATGGGCTTTGGGACTGTTATCTCCGTTTTTATCGGCTTTCTGATCTACTGGCTGGGTTGGAGAGGACTATTAGCAGGAGTGACCAGCTACTGGGCCATGGGGCTCGGTCTGGCCTTAATGACTATTTTTGGCTTGCTCCTCTTACGAACGACAGGCTTGCAGTCTTTGGCTAATCGCCTCTTGACCCTAAGCTCTCTCAAAAATATCTTGGAAACACGACCTGAAACGGTCGGCGTGGAGGTCAAGGAAAAGGACTATCAGATCGATCAGGTAGTAGCTGCTACAAGCACAGACCGTAAGGATTACGGAATGGTCTATCTTAACCGTATCTTTTACGAGCGTTTTGCAGGGCATTTTAAGAAGAAAATGCGCCTGCGCCAAGGCATTATCCTACTTGTTGTGCTTGGGCTGAATCTGCTCACTTATTTCGGTAGCAAGCAGGGTTCGGAGCCCTTCCCAGTTAGCAGTGACTTTTTTAGCCATATCCTTCCAGCCAGTCTATCAATCGGCTATCTGCTCTATTCTAGTGAGCATTATACCAAGTTCTGTTTTTACCACTTGGATCGGCTCTTGCTCAAATACAGCTTTTATCGTCAAGCAGAATATGTCCTGGCTTCCTTGAAAATTCGCTTTTTAGCTTTGATCAAGCTACACAGCCCCCTGTTTGTGATTTTTGTGCTGGGACTCTTTGGCATCTACTGGCAGATCGGACAGGTTTCCCTGTTAGGCATACTGGGACTTTTCCTGCTAGAACTATTGATCATGCTTTTCTTTAGTTTCCACCACTTGGTGATGTATTACCTCCTGCAGCCCTTCACCGTCTCAATGGAAACGAAAAGCTTACCTTATCAGCTGATCAATACGTTTTTCTACCTCTTTTCCTTTCAGGTTTTTAGATTCAGCCAAAATATTTCCCTAGTCACCTTTGTGGGAGTTGTGGTCTTCATGCTCGCCTATGTCTTGATCAGTTTTTGGCTGGTCATGCGCTACGCTCCAAAACGCTTTAAACTGCGCTAACAGAGGGTAGGGAACGTTAAAAAATCACATAGTTTTAAACTATACCCTACCATAGAAATTTGGAATTTTACGGCTGGATTAAAAGGTGTTACAATGCTACTAAACTAACAAATTGCTCAGCAGAAGTGATGAGAGTGACGGAGATATGAGGGCTTGACAGAAGGGGTGACTCTAAAAAACCATCCCAAAATTCTGCCAACCAAACCTCGGTTCCTCAATCGCTACTGCTTGTGAAGTAAAAGAGGTATCTTATGGTAGTGAAAAAATTTGAACATGTCGGTTCCTTCTTACGCCCTGAAGAAGTGCTTACTGCGCGTGCCCAATTTGAGGCAGGAGAGATTTCAGCCGCTGATTTGCAGGCCATTGAAGATAAGGCAATTATCGAATTGGTGGACAAGCAAGTTGAGGCAGGCCTTGAGCGGGTGACTGATGGAGAATTCCGTCGTAGCGA
Organism: Streptococcus ovuberis; assembly: GCF_012396585.1. GTDB lineage: Bacteria > Bacillota > Bacilli > Lactobacillales > Streptococcaceae > Streptococcus > Streptococcus ovuberis. Next base: position 82,394 of record NZ_JAAXPR010000001.1, on the reverse strand, counting down.
CTGGCATTTGGACTTTTTCTGGGGCTTTGACGGGATTGCTCACGAGCACTTTGGAGAGGGATTACGTTTTGATGGAGAAGAAACCCGTGATGACACGGCTGTTTTAACGGGAAGGATTGCCTTCAACAAGGAGACACATCCCTTTATTCGCCATTATCGCTTCTTGAAAACATTGGCAGATGAGCGAGGCGTGGAAGCAAAACTCTCTATCCCAGCGCCATCACAACTTTTGGTGGAATTGGTCCGTGGGAAAAATGCACAGACAACCTTTAGTCTCTATAGTAACCCGCAAGACCTTTTTGAGGACATCATTGTGGCTTATCAGGAAGCTATCCAAGCCTTCTACGATTTAGGGCTTCGAACCCTCCAGTTGGATGATTGCACCTGGACAGCCTTGGTGGATGATGAGTTCTGGGCGACTGTCGCAGCAGCAGGCGTTGATAAGGAGACCGTGATTCAAAATCACCTCTACATTAATAACGGAGCTATTGCTAAGAAACCAGCAGACCTCACTGTCAACACCCATGTTTGCCGTGGCAACTACCATTCAACCTATGCGACTAAGGGGCCTTACGACAAGGTAGCAGATGCTCTTTTCAATCAAGAAAATGCCCAAACCTACTTCTTAGAATACGATGATGAGCGCTCAGGTGGCTTTGAACCTCTGGCAAAATTACCCGCAGACAAGGCGGTAGTCTTAGGCTTGATCACAACGAAGACAGGAGACTTGGAAGACAAGGCAACCCTGCTCAAACGTATTGAGGAAGCCCGCCAATATGCAGACCTAGACCAACTCTGGATCTCAACCCAGTGCGGCTTTGCCTCAACCCAAGAAGGCAATATCCTGACCGAAGAAGACCAGTGGAAGAAATTGGCCCTAGTCAAGGAAGTGATCGACGAAGTTTGGAGATAGGTGCTAAATGGGATAGAATCAATTCCTCAAAGCTAAGGCTGAGAGGAATTTTTTCGTATGAGGGTCTTGGTGAGAATGGCAGAATTTTAAAGGAGGATCGTTTGTAGACTTTCAACTAGAACGTTTGGTGGTCAAGTTAGAGGCTAAAAGGACGATGGCTTCTCAAAGTGCCAGAGGGCAGATTGTGTTTGAGCTGTAGAAGCGATAGCTCAGACCTGCAAATAGTATCTTTCTCTATTTTCCATCTTTTTCTGAAAAAAGCTAAAAAAATCACAAAACCATTGCAATCACCTGTGATTTTATATACAATAATAAGGGACGATATTGTACGAGGAGAAAAAGATGACAAAGCAATTAAAACGACCAGAGGTGCTGTCACCAGCGGGGACCTTAGAAAAATTGAAAGTAGCAGTTGATTATGGTGCTGATGCTGTTTTTATCGGTGGTCAGGCCTATGGTCTTCGTAGCCGAGCAGGGAACTTTACCCCTGAGGAGATGCAAGAAGGGATTGCTTATGCCCATGAGCGAGGAGCTAAGGTCTATGTGGCAGCTAACATGATTACCCATGAAGGCAACGAAGTCGGTGCTGGGGAGTGGTTCCGTGATTTGCGTGATATGGGGATTGATGCTGTGATTGTGTCTGACCCTGCCTTAATTATGATTGCGGCTACTGAGGCACCAGGTTTGGAAATTCATTTATCAACCCAGGCGTCAGCTACCAATTACGAAACCTTTGAATTTTGGAAGGAGCTAGGGTTGACTCGGGTGGTATTGGCCCGTGAGGTCTCTATGGCAGAAGTGGCAGAGATTCGCAAGCGGACAGACGTGGAAATTGAAGCCTTTGTTCACGGCGCTATGTGCATTTCCTACTCTGGGCGCTGTGTTCTGTCCAATCACATGAGCCATAGGGATGCCAATCGTGGAGGATGTTCTCAGTCTTGCCGCTGGAAGTATGATCTTTATGAAATGCCATTTGGACAAGAACGCAAGAGCCTTAAAGGTGAAATTCCAGAGGAATACTCCATGTCTTCTGTGGATATGTGTATGATCGAGTACATTCCTGATTTGATTGAGAATGGTGTCGATAGCCTTAAAATCGAAGGACGGATGAAGTCCATCCATTATGTCTCTACTGTGACCAACTGTTACAAGGCTGCTGTAGATGCTTATTTGGAAAGCCCTGCTAAGTTTGAAGCAATCAAGCAAGACTTGATTGATGAACTGTGGAAGGTTGCCCAGCGTGAATTGGCAACAGGTTTCTATTACCATACGCCAACAGAGAATGAACAGCTCTTTGGAGCGCGTCGTAAAATCCCTGAATACAAATTTGTGGCAGAAGTGGTGGCCTTTGATGAAGCCAGTATGACAGCTACGATTCGTCAGCGCAATGTCCTCCACGAAGGAGATCAAGTCGAGTTTTATGGCCCAGGCTTTAGGCATTTTGAAACAGTGATTGAAAACCTTCACACTGCTGATGGGGAAAAGATTGACCGTGCACCAAATCCGATGGAGCTGCTAACCATTACTGTGCCTCAGCCGGTTGCTCCGGGAGATATGGTCCGTGCGTGTAAGTCTGGACTCATTAACCTTTATAAAGAGGATGGAACCAGTGAGACTAAGAGAGCTTAAGAAGTAGCAGATTGCTCAGCGCTAAGAAGACTGTAGATATCACTGGAACTTAGAGACATCTGTGTTTGGCTTGTCTTTTTGGAACCTATAAAAAACGTACACTGGCCAACTATCAGTGTGCGTTTTTCAGACTGTAAGGGTAGTCGTTAAACAATGAAAAGGGTTGCCTTTTCACCTGTTAATCGTAAGCTGGTTTGTTGCTCCGTCTAGTATCTCGGGTTTATTTATGATAAAATAAAAAGACTTTCTTGACAATGGAGTGCTTATGTTGAATATTTTTAGTTTAGAAGACGACCTTTTTCAGCAAGGCCGACTGGAACGAGCTGTGGCGGCCTGTGTTCAGTCTGGGCAAATCTGGTACCGACATTTTGAAACCTTTGGTAAACCAGACCAGTTGTTAGCAGCCATCAAGGAAACGGGTAACCACAACCTTTTTTTCCTGGATATTGAGATTCGGGGTGAGGAGAAGAAAGGAATGGAAATTGCTCGTGAGATTCGAGCCAAGGACCCCAATGCAGTCATCGTTTTTGTAACCACTCACTCGGAGTTTATGCCCTTGACCTACCGCTATCGGGTGGCTGCCCTAGACTTTATTGATAAGGGGCTGACAGAGCCTGATTTTAATCAAGCAGTAGCAGAGGTATTGACGCATGTTTATAACAATAGCGACAATACTGTGGCTAGCGACGCCTTTGTCTATAAGAACGAGCACTCCCATATCCAAGTGCCTTTTTCGGATATCCTCTACTTTGAGACGTCGCCGACCGTCCACAAAGTCATCTTGACCACCAAGAAGGGGCATATGGAATTCTACGGCAAGGTATCTGAGATTGCTAAGTCAGACCCAAGGCTTTACCAGAGCCACCGAGCTTTTGTGGTCAATCCTGAAAATATAACAGAGGTTGATCGAGTTAACATGATGGTGCACTTTGAGACGGGGGATAGTTGTTTGGTGTCCCGTTTGAAGGTTAAAGGCTTGATTGAGAGGTTGGTACAGAATGGTTGAGTTTCCCTTTTTTGCTCTGATTATCTTTTGCTTGGACTGGTTAGTTAAGGTTTATGTTTTTCATAAAATCAGCAATCTAGCAGTCAGTCGCGAGGCTATTGGTTTACTCTTGCTGGGTGTGTCAACCATCTACCTACTTAGTCCTCGGATAAGTCTGCTCTTAGAGCCCCTCTATCTCCTAGTCTGGATTTTCCTGATTTTAAAGCCCTCCTGGAAACCAAGTCAGATCTTCTATTATGGCCTCCTGCCCTTTGTCTTGGTCGAGCTCTGCCTGCGGCTCATGGGTGCCTATCAGGCCAAGTACCTTCTCTTAGTTGAAACCCCGATCTATCTGGAGGGGTTCTGGTTTACAGCCCTAGCCTACAGCTTGCTCTTCATGATGTACCAAGTATTCATGGCTGTCATGGCGGTGGATTTCAAAGTGGTTAACCAGATGTTCTATCATCGTCAGTTTGCCCGTTTGATTCGGATTTTGATTGGAGGCTTGTTGACCTATTCGGTCATTCTCCACCCCCTCTTGGTCCTATCTGGTCAGAAGCAGGAGGCGGTTCTCACTTACCAATCAGATGGTTTTGAGGCCTCTGTTGATGTGATTTTAAGTTACTTTATCCTATTTGTGGCTGGACTTGTTTATCTTAACTACAAGTCCAAGGATCTTTTGGCACAAGAACTGCAGGCTACTAAAGATAGTCAGCTAGCGGCACTCACTTCTTACAGCCAGCATGTCGAGTCTCTTTATGGGGAATTGCGGAGCTTCCGACACGATTATTCCAACGTTCTAGTTAGCTTAAGCTTAGCTATTGCCGATAGGGATATAGACCAGGTGGAGCGGATTTATCAGGCTGTCATGGCCGATTCTGACAAACCCTTTTACCATGGGAAGTACGATATTGCCAAGCTCTCCAATCTTCAAAATGATGCCATGAAGGCTATCCTTTCTGCTAAACTTATGGCTGCTCAGGCTCAAGGTGTTGATCTGGCAGTGGAAGTGGAAGAGCCGATTAACGCGCCAGCCATGGACCTTTTAGAAGTTGTCCAGATTCTGTCCATTTTTCTGGACAACGCCATTGAGGCGACGCTAGATGCAGCTCAGCCCAGCTTACTTTTTGCCTATTTTCAAGAGGGCAATCAAAAAATCCTGGTTATCGAAAACACGACCAAAGAAGAACGGATGGATACCAAGGGGATTTTCAAGGTCGGCCAGTCCAGCAAAGGTGATGGCAGAGGAATTGGCCTGGCCAATGTCCGTACCATTCTGGCCAAGTATCCCCAAATCAATCTTCAAACAACCAGCTATAAGCACCGCTTTAGCCAGGTCTTGACCTTCAGTGACTAGGGCAGGGCTTGTCTGTTGAGGCAAACCTACCATTCATGATTAGAGAGCTACCATTCATGACATTGTTCTCTGTCAGGGGTGGTTTTTTTGTATACTAAAACCATAAGAAAGCACGACAAGGAGTTCTGATATGACACTTTTCTCAGCCATCTTTCAGTCTGTCTTTAAGAGACGAGACGTGAGCATTCTCTTAGCCTTTAGTTTCCTGCCCCTTTTGGTGCCAACCCTGGCTGGTCTGGGAGAGACGGTCCAGGTTGATCAAGAGGCAACCAGTAGCCTACTCGGCTTTTTGATCTCGGTCATTGAGGTCCAGTACCAGTTTATCCTACCCGGTATCATGCTAGGCTTGATTACGGCTTCCGTTTTACGAGATGAGATTGATTCTCGCATCCTCTTCCTTTACAAGGACATTAAGCGGTCCAAGATTTTCAATGCCAAATTGCTCAGTCTCTTTGCGGTTTATGGTCTCTTTTTCCTAGCAACTCTCTTGGTGACGGTAGTAACTTATTTTATCTACAGGGTGCCACAGACAGGATTTCGCCTCTTACCACAGGAAGGGGCTGCAACCAGCCTTCACTACCTCCTTGTTCTGATTGGACTCAACCTGACTCTCATCACCGTGCTGGCTACTTGCTCAATCAAGAAGAAAACCATGGTAGCGGTCATGCTGGGCATCTTCTTCAACCTCTTTAGCAATACTGCCCCTATGTGGGTGGGCATCCGCTACCTCTTTCCTAACTCTTATGCGACAACCCTAGCGCAACAATTTCCTTTAGGCTCTGCTATTGGCCTTAGCCTTATCCTAACAGCTATCTACCTGGGTCTGGCTTATGGGTCAGCCCGCCGCAACTTTGACATGATTGAATTTTAAGAACAGAAAGAGAGATTAGCCATGCTAAAAATCCAAAACCTATCCAAGAAATTTGCTGGAAACGACTTTTACTCCCTCAAGGACGTGAGCCTTGAGATTAAGCAAGGTGAGATTGTTGGCCTGATCGGAAAGAACGGGGCAGGTAAGTCCACCCTCATGAAACTCATGGCCAAGTCCCTCAAGCCGACCGAGGGTTCTATTAGCTACAAGGGTGTGGATATCAACACTACCGACAATCTCTTGACGGACTTTGGTATCATGATTGACCCTGTTTTCTACCCAGAAATGTCGGTCATGGACAACCTGAAATTTTACCTCAAGCTCCATGGTAAGACAGAATACCTGGGCAATATCGAAAAAACCCTCAAACTCCTGGAGCTTTGGGAGGCTAGGAACCGCAAACCTAAGGGGTTCTCCTTCGGTATGAAGCAGCGGACAGCCCTGGCCATCGCCATGGTGGCTGAACCCAAGTTCCTGATTTTGGACGAGCCTTTTGTGGGGCTTGATCCTATCGGCGTGCAAAAGCTCATTGACATCCTCAAAGAGTGGTCTCAGGAACGTCACATTTCCATGCTGATTTCTAGCCACCAGCTGGGCGAGCTGGAAGCCCTTTGCCAGCGTTACGTCTACATCGATAAGGGGCAACTGGCCGATGCCTTTGAAGGGCAAGGGGCTCCTAGTGTCTTGATTGAGGTCAATAGCCGAGCTGACCGAACAGCCTTGTCTGCTTACTTGTCTGACACTATCCGCTTAAAGGGTCATGTCCTTGAGATTTCAACCAAGGCGACTGCGACAGAGCTAAATGCTGTCCTGGCCCACTTGTCCAGTCAGAACCTGATTGACCGCTTGACCGTCAAGGAAAACCAACTCAAAGAACTCTTTAGCCGAGGAGAATAAGATGCTAACTATTCTAAAACCTGTATTTGAAAGTATTTGGAAGCGACGAGAGACCAAGATTTTTATCGGTCTGGCTATCCTGACGCCGACCTTTATCCTGATTTCGACCTTTTTGCCCGAGGAAGCTAATTTTTATCAACCCTCTGTAGCAGAAGGCTATGAACTCTTCTCGTTCACAGGTATGGAAGCCATGATGCATGGCATTGCCAATTCGCTTGTCCTCCCTATTCTAGCCCTCTTTTACCTGACCTACACCGTTTTTCGGGGAGAAGTAGACAACCATACCCTCTTTCTCTACAAGGATATCAAACGCAGTGACATGTTCTGGGCCAAGGCGGTTAGTCTGATTGGAATCATCTTTCTCTATTCTGGAGCGATTTTCTTGACGAGTTTGGTCTGTTATTATGCCCGTATCGGTCACATGGACTACGCTAGTTTGAATTTCTGGGCTCAGGATCCTGCTATCAATGCTACTTTCTTCCAAACTTTCTTTGGAGAAAGTTTCAGCATGGTGGTCTGTGTCTTCTTGGCAACCTATCTGTCCTTGAAAAAAGGCTTGGGTGTGACTATGGCGACTTCTTTTGTCTATCTGATCGTCTTGATGGTCATCAACAATTTCGGACTGGGATTCTTGTCTCCTCTGGGGAATCGGGATGCCCTCTATGAAGGGGTTAATTTCGGACTCATCTTTGGGCTATCGGCTTTAGCGACCGTGGTTTACAGCTTAATGCTGGCTTATATAACCCTTAAACATTTTAAGAAAATGGAGTATTGAAAAATAAAAAGAGATGATTTAAAAAGACAACACCTTCTGATATTTAGAGGGTGTTGTCTCTGCTTCGAGCAATAGGAAGAATCGATACTTTCTGGATTTCCTTCATATGGATAATCATGGTAATGGAACCTTTGAAATGTTCAACGACCAGCTGTTCCTTGCTACGGTCAAACTTGAGGATATGGCCAGTAAAATCGCTATCTTGGTAGATGATATGGACAGCGGATCGTTTAGCTAGCGCTTTTTCAACTGTGGTGATTACCTGGGGACTAATGATTGGCTTGTCTTGAACAGGTTTGTCTTTGCCACTGACAAAGATCTTTAATTCATCCAAAAGACTGATGAAAAACTTTTTCATGGGAAAAACTCCAAAATCTTGATACAATTATTATATAACATTTTGATAAAATGACAAGTTCTGACGAATAGAAGATTAGGAGGTCAATATGGCAGAATTTACATTTGAAATTGTCGAAAAATTACTGGTATTATCCGAAAATGACAAAGGTTGGACCAAGGAGCTCAATCGGGTTAGTTTTAATGGAGCTGAGCCAAAGTATGATATTAGAGCTTGGAGCCCAGATCATACAAAGATGGGCAAAGGGGTCACCTTATCGAACGAGGAATTTCAGGTCTTATTAGAGGCCTTTCGTCAATAAAAAAAACTGACTGGAATGTTTTCCAGTCAGTTTTCACCTCTTAGTCTACTATTTAAGCTTTAAAGTAATCGACCGTAGACAAGGCCTTAGCTAGAAGAGGAGCCATTACGGTAATAAGGACAATTTTAATTGTGTCTGCTAGCAGGAAGGGCAGAACCACTGCTGTAAAACTATCTGCTAAGCTAACTTTGAGATGGAAGGCATAGACTAAGGCACCTAAGATAAAGACAAAGGTGTCGCCCACGATGTTGGCTATAAAAATGCGCCAGAGCGGACTGTTGGCAGAAGTCAGTGTGCTGGTGACGGCAGCGTAAATCACAAAGCCCCAAAGAAAGCCAGATGCAGGACCAAGGAGTGCTTGGAAGCCACTGCCTCCACCTGCAAAAACAGGTAATCCGATAGCACCAAGCAGCAAATAAATCAAGACGGATAGGCTAGCTTCCTTGGTTTTTAAGAGTGTGGCTATCAGACCAACGGCAAAGGTCTGTAAGGTCAAAGGAATAGGCCCTAGATTGATACTGAGCTGGGAAAGGACAGCGATAATGGCAGCACTCATGGCAACCAAAACAAGACTTTGCAGGGAAGTTGATTTTGTCATTTGTTAACCTCTTTTCTAATTATAGGTAACAGTATAGGAGATATTTCTCTTCCTGTCAACCCCTATTGGCAATAAAATACCTGATGAGGTTCTTTGTTATAGGCTTAGGGTATAGTCAAATTTTATATCTCTTCATAGAAAAGGAGTATTTCACAGCTTGACTAAACTTTGTTACAATAAAATCATAAAATGAAAATGATTGTCGAGGATTAATAAAGATGTGTCAAACACCCCCTTTTAGAGCAGATCATGTAGGCTCTTTTCTACGCCCTCAAGAACTGATTGAAGCTCGTGAAGCCTTTGCATCAGGGAAAATCAGTCAAGAGGATTTGACCCAGGTTGAAGATCAGGCGATTTTAGACCTAGTAAAAAAACAACAGGAACTAGGGATAGAAAATATTACAGATGGCGAGTTCCGTCGGTCATATTGGCATTTGGACTTTTTCTGGGGGCTCAATGGTGTTGAGCATGTCCAGGCTGCTGAAGGGTATCATTTCCATGATGAGACTACTAAGGCGGACTCTGCTCTCCTGTCTGGAAAGATTTCTGGAGAGGGCCATCCTTTTGTAGCACACTATAAGTTCTTGCGAGATGCTGTTTCTGATAGGGGTGGAGTTGCGCGTTTGACTATTCCAGCTCCGTCACAGTTCTATTTTGAACTGATTCGTGATCAGGAGCATGCGGAGAATCTCGCTCAGTTCTATCCGGACTTTGATCAGGTGGTAGAAGCAATCAAGTCAGCCTACTTAACCGTTTTGGAGGATTTGTACCAGGAAGGATTGAGGGCTATTCAAGTAGACGACTGCACTTGGGGCGTCTTGGTGGATGACAATTTCCTAACAGCTTGGGGTCGGGGAGAGAAAAGCAAGGAAGAGGTACGTTCTGAGTTGGCCCAGCAGTTCTTGACTCTGAACAACGCCTTTTACGATGCTGTTCCCGAAGATGTGACAGTGACTAGTCACGTTTGTCGAGGCAACTTCCATTCGACCTGGGCTTCCTCAGGTGGTTATGGGCCAATTGCTAAGGAATTGCTCGGTGATGAGAACGTTGATGCCTACTACTTGGAATACGATACGGACCGTGCAGGTGATTTTGAGCCCTTGAAGGCCTTGACACCAGGTAAAAAAGTTGTTCTCGGTCTGATTACCTCGAAATTCGGTCAGTTAGAGGACAAGGAAGCTGTGATTGCTCGGATTAAGGAAGCTGCTCAGTACGTTCCGCTAGAAAATCTCTGCCTCAGCCCACAGTGTGGCTTTGCTTCAACAGAAGAAGGCAACATCTTGACGGAGGAGGAGCAGTGGGCAAAACTGAAACTGGTCCAAGAAATTGCTCAAGAGGTTTGGGGGTAAACTCCCTAGTACACCATTCAGATTCAAGACAGGCGCAAAGAAGTAGTGCCTGTCTTTTTTTGAGCCTGACCAACTAGGTGGTTCTCAAAAAATAAAGCAGATTTCAGCAAGAAGTCTAGTAATCAGAACTTGTGCTATAAGGTGGGTTGATTAGTTGAAAATGGTTTAAAAATTTAGGAAAATAACATAGAAAACATTGCTTGTAAAGGGGTTTTCTGCTAAAATAAAATGAAAATGTACTTAAAAGGAGATAAGAAAATGAACAAACAAGATTGGCTAGATTATTTTGAAGCAATCAATGGCCGTACACCGAGTCAGGAGGAAGTGCAGCAAGCGTTGATTAATGGTGAGTTTTTGGATGAGGTAGAAGCTCCAGTGGTTTCTGAACCAGTAAAGGATATCCCAGAACCGGTTATCAGCGAACCTACCCAAGTTCAACCACAACCAGCAACACAAACCATGCCAAAGCCACCAGTAGCGCCTCAACCTGTTTACCAACAGCCAGTAGCGCCTCAACAACAGGCTGCATATGTGGGGCAACAACAAGTTCCAACTGGTCACCCCCAACAAACGCCTCCAGTGGCCTTCTCTCAAAATCAGCAAGGGCAGCAAGATGTCTATAATGTACAAGTGGCTGTTCCGAGTGCCTACTCTAACTTTTTAAAACAATTTTGGGCTTGGTTGGTATCTGCTTGGAAGGCTCCCACATCTGTGTTTCCAACCCACAAATATAATGGCTATTTTGCCTTGTTCTTGCTGACATTCTTTGCAAGTATGACAACCTATATAGCTAGTAGCAAGGCATACTCAGGTGTCACCTCATTAATGGGAGAGTTGAGCAGTTTAACAGGAGGTTACGGAGGTTACTATGGACAGGGCTTGGATCTCGGTTTCTTCTTTAAAACCTTCCTTGCTTTTGCGTTTATCTTCTTTTCTATTATTTTTGCAGGATTTGTTGCACGCCGTTTCGTTTACCAAGAGAAAACTTTGACCCTAGCGAGCAGTTTTGAACGTTATGGCCGTCTCTTTTCTGTCAGCATCCTTCTTTTTGCGACTAGCTCCCTTTTGGTGATGCTCAATATCTTTAGTTTAGCTAGCTTGGTTCTTGCGATCAATTTCTTCTTCTTGTCTGGTGCGAGCGCCTTTGCCTTGGCTAATTTCGATAATAAGAACACTCTTGATAAGTTCTATCAGTATTTATTGGCAATGCTGGTTAACGCTGTGATCATCATTATCTTTGTTTTCATTGGTCTCTCTGTTGCTGGTGAATCAATCATGAACGGCCTATTGTAAGCAACTTCTAGGATTTATTAAAGGAGACATCATGGCAACTAAAGAAAAATGGACTAGCCTGTTTGAACAGGTTGTTGGGCGGAAACCTAGCCCAGCTGAATTTATGGCGGGTAAAACGAGTGATTTTGACCTGAAACAGATTCGTCAAATTGCAGGTCTGGATGCTGTATCGGGCCAAAGTTTGACTGACTCATCCGTAGCAGAAACACATGGGCTTGAGCAGGAGTCGCATGCCATAACGGATGGTTTTATAGGTGCTGAGTTTTCCCCAGTAGAGGAAACGGCTATTCACCAAGAAATCCCTACGGCAGAAACTCCAGTTTATGAAACGCCAACCTATGAGCAAGTAGATCAAGTTCAGCCAGTTTACCAAGAGCAACCAGCACCTGCCTACAAGCAAGAATTAGTTTATACGACACCGCCTGTGAAAAAAATTCTCAGTCAAGGACAAAAGCTCAAGCGTCTTTTTATGGGAGTCGGTGTTCTTGCGGCTCTTGGTTTGGTGGCGGGTTACTATTACCTCGATCAGCAGACAGGACCAGAGGTGGCGGTCGAAACGTTTACCAAGGCTTTTGAGAGCAATGATTATGACCAGATGGCTAAGTTGCTCTCAACAAAGGAAACCAAGTGGACCAAAGAAGAGACCAAAGGTTTTCTGGATTACTTGGAGTCCAATAGTATCAATCTCAAATCAGAATTAGAAAAATTAGTTAACAGTGGTGGTGAGACCGTCTTCAACGATGATCGTGGGAACAAGCTTTTGGGACTAAAAGAGGTCGGTAAACGCTTCGGATTGTTTTCAGATTATCAGGTAGCTACCTATCCGGTTGACTTAGTGGTTACTGGTAATCTTGATAAGCTTTCCGTGGATGGGCAAACCATTGAAAAAAACAAGGATGTCAATCTGGGTCAGATTAAATTTGCACCTAAACAAATGGCAGTGACAGCTAAGACTGATTTGGGAGACCTAAAGACTAATGTTAGCCTTGATTTAGATGAAATTGAAAATAATCAGATTAAAATGGCCTTGGTCTCAGTACCTAAGCAACTCTCTGCTACTTTGCCGGATGGCTTAACGGATGTTGAGAAAGTTAAGTTGGTGGTCAATGGTAAGGAAGTTGCAGATAGCCTAACCAAGGAAGTCGCATTATTGGATAATCAAGAAATCAAAGTGCATGCTATCTTTACCTATGAAGGCAATGAGTACACATCCGAAAAAGCCAAATGGAATACTGGTCGAGAAAAGGATGTTCCAATTGAATTGACTCTCTCGGCCGAGACTCAAAAGCGGATTTCAGAGGCGAAAAAAGCCAAAGAGGCCAAAGATGAAGCTGCTAGACAGGCGGCAGAAGCCGAGAAGGAGAAGGAACGCCAATTGTTAGCGACTAAGGATAAAGCTTACAATTTCTTGACCAACTACCGTAAGGCTGTCTATGATTCGATCCGCAACCGGACCAATACTTATTCTAGCTACTATGATCCTAACAGTGCTGTTTATCAAGCTATGGTGAATTACACAGTCAACGGCGGTGCAAATGATAAGAAGGTGGATTATCTAAGCCCTGGTGACTTTTCTGTGACGGACATTGTGCAGAAAGATAATAACACCTATGAAGTCACTATGCACAATACCTTTACAGAATATTATTTCAGCGGGAAATCGGATTATGTTGAAAAATATCAGACCTTCTTTATTCGCACAGACGGCGATAGCTTCAAGATTTATGATATTCAAGAACGTATTGTCCAATAGATATGGGGATAAAAGGTGATGTGATGACTTCTAAAAAAAGAGTACTGGTCCTAACCCTACTGACTGTTTGCTTAAGCGGTTGTGGGCTACTAAAAGGTCCGTCTAAGGAACGAGAGGATCAGCCAACTGAGCGGCTATCCAAGAGCGAGTCTAGCTCGAATAACGAAAAAAATAGGACTAACAATACGGATTCCTCCCCAAAAGAGACACTGGCTGATAAAGGAGACGCTTCGTCAGGAGCGAATTTAGAAGCAGGCAACAGAGAATCTTCAACTGATGCGGCGAGTGAGGTGAGGCTGAAGAATCACGCAACTTCGGCTCAGTACAATGGTTCTTACTATACTGTTGAAGGGAAATATGGTCCAGTCTTGATTGTCAACAAAAAGCATCCCCTCAATCCCAGTTATGGTTATGGAGAGGATGCGACAGCCTTTTCAGCCTTTCAGCAACTTTTGTCGGCAATGAAGAGTCAAGGCTTTGCGGTTTCAGATAGTTATAGCGGCTTTCGGAGCTATGACACCCAGGCAGGCCTATACCAATCCTATGCAGCTCGTGATGGAGCAGCTGCGGCGGACCGCTATTCGGCTAGGCCAGGATATAGTGAGCACCAGACAGGCCTGGCTTTTGACCTTATGGATAGTTCAGGTGCTCTCCTAGAAGAACCGATGGCCAGTCAATGGCTTAGGGACCATGCTCATGAGTATGGCTTCATTGTTCGCTATCTGCCAGGTAAAGAAGCGATTACAGGCTATACGGCTGAGAGTTGGCACATTCGCTACATCGGTCCAGAAGCCACTGATATTCATCAGTCTGGTTTGACCTTAGAAGAGTATTTCGGTATTCCAGGTGGCGATTATTAGGAGCGAAGAGTATGAAAGTATAGGCCATTCCCTTGCCTTAGTTCTAGTAATGGTTCTAAATTCAAAATGGGACAATATGGAGAACCTAAATGGAGGCTGTAAAGGCCTCTTTTGGTTTACACTCTTTGAAAATCAAGAATAGACTAGGCTAGGTTAACTCGTCTTGCCATACCACCAGTACTGTCTGCAGCTCGTTGTCTTCTCTAATTTTGATTTTCTTTGAGCATTATTTTAAATTTAAGAGGTTTTTATTAGCAAAATAGGTCGTTTTTGGTACAATATCACTATGACTAGAGCAGATATTATTTTCAAAGACAACATTCGAAAAATCATGAACGAGGGGGTCTTTAGCCAGCAGGCTAGACCCAAGTACAAGGACGGCACAACGGCTAATTCTAAATACATCACGGGTTCTTTTGCTGAATACGATTTGAGCAAGGGTGAGTTTCCTATCACAACCCTGCGCCCTATCGCCATCAAGTCGGCGATTAAGGAGATTTTCTGGATTTACCAGGACCAGACCAGTAACCTCGATGTTCTACGGGACAAGTACAGGGTCAATTACTGGAACGACTGGGAGATTGGGGAAACAGGCACTATCGGCGAGCGCTATGGGGCTATCGTGAAAAAACATGACATCATCAGAAAATTGCTCAAGCAGTTAGCTGACAACCCTTGGAACCGTCGGAATGTCATTTCTCTCTGGGACTATGAAGCCTTCGAGCGCAGCGAGGGGCTCTTGCCCTGCGCCTTCCAGACCATGTTTGATGTGCGGCAAGTGGGTGATGACATTTACCTTGATGCGACCCTGACCCAGCGGTCTAATGACATGCTGGTGGCCCACCACATCAATGCGATGCAATATGTAGCTCTCCAGATGATGATTGCCAAGCACTTTGGTTGGAAGGTTGGGAAATTCTTTTACTTCATCAACAATCTCCACATTTATGACAACCAGTTTGAACAGGCTGAGGAATTGCTCCGCCGTGAGCCAACAGCTTGTCAACCACGGCTGATGCTCAATGTGCCAGACGGTACCGATTTTTTTGCTATCAAGCCAGAAGATTTTGAATTGGTAGACTATGATCCAGTCAAGCCCCAGCTCAAGTTTGATTTGGCCATTTAGGGGGCGCCCATGAAGAACCAACTGAACCTAAGGAACCGTCAGGCCTTTAGGGCTTGGCTGTCGGAACATGGCAGAGCTGAGACCGAGTGTTGGCTCCAGCTCAAACGGGGACGGCCGACGGCGGAGGATGTCTTTTACTATCTGGATGCTGTTGAAGAAGCCCTGTGCTTTGGCTGGATTGACAGCACCCAGAAAAAAGTGGATGGCCAGACCTGGCAACGTTTTTCACCCAGGCGGCCCAAGTCTAACTGGACAGCCCTCAACAAGGCCAGGGTCAAGCGGCTGGAAAAACTGGGCCTCATGACCGACCAGGGTCGGGCCGTCCTGCCTGATTTGACCGTTGACTTGGACCAGGACTTGGTGGCCATCCTGAAAGCAGAAGGGGTCTGGGAGACCTTTTCCAGCTTTCCTCGGCTCTATCAGGAGGTTAGACTTAGTAATCTGGTCTTCCAACGGAAAAACCAAGCCCAAAACTACGACAAGAGCTTAGCTCGGCTATTGACCCAAACCCGCCAAGGAAACTTGTATGGGGAATGGGATGATTATGGCCGCCTGTCTTAAGAACAATGCTCGAAAAGTTTTTTTCCAGCACATTTTGCTAAAATCTGGTAGAATAGTAGGACTAAGAGTGTTTTACTGGGAGTTGGAATGAAAGAAATTGTGGCTATCTGGGCTCAGGATCAGCATGGTCTAATCGGGAAAGGTAACAGCTTGCCTTGGCGATTACCCAAAGATTTGAAGCATTTTAAGGAAACCACCATGGGGCAGGTTATTCTCATGGGACGTAAGACTTTCGATGGCATGAATCGTCGCGTTCTGCCTGGCCGGACTACTTTCATCTTGACCAGAGACCATTCCTACAAGGTGGAGCATCCAGATGTCCAGGTTTTTCACAGCTTGGAAGATGTTTTGGAGTGGTTTCAGAATCAGGATAAGTCGCTCTATATCACTGGTGGTGCAGAAATTTATGCCCTTTTTGCACCCTATTTGGACCGCATCATCACAACAGAGATTCAGGGAGAATTTTCAGGAGATACTTATTTTCCGAGTCTTGAGTGGACCGATTTTGAAGAAAAATGTGTTACCTTTTTTCCAAAAGATGAGCAAAATGCTTATGATTTTTGGATTAGGGTTATGACGAGAAAAGGATAAACATGCAACGGAGTATTTTTGGGATATTTACTGCTTTTTTGTGTGGTATTTGTGTCCTGTGTGCTATGCAGGCCTTTCGCAAGAAAAAGACAGGTCTAGGGATTCTATTTCTACTGAATGCCTTTACCAATTTGGTCAATAGCATTCATGCGTTTTATCATACGTTATTTTAGCCCTTGTCTCAGCAGGGCTTGTCTAATGGATTCTATTCTTCGCTCAGGGCTGCTAGGGCCAGTAATCTTGCTCATAATTGAGCGAATACGGGAAAGGACTTGTTTCACTTGCTTTGCTAGTGAGTACATGTTCTTCAGTTATTTTGAAAAAGAAAGTTATAGGGAATATGCCAACTAAGAAAAATGAAATAATGGTTTACTGCTCATTTTGTGGCAAGAACCAAGAGGAAGTTCAAAAAATCATTGCAGGAAATAATGTGTTTATCTGCAATGAATGTGTCGAATTGGCTCAAGAAATTATCCGAGAGGAGATGGCAGAAGAAGTTCTGACAGAATTGTCAGACGTGCCAAAACCGCAGGAATTGCTCAATATTCTAAACCACTATATCATTGGTCAAGAAAGAGCCAAACGTACCTTAGCTGTTGCGGTTTATAACCATTATAAGCGCATTAATTTTCAGCATAGCAAGGATGAAAGTCAGGAAGTAGACCTGCAAAAATCTAATATTCTTATGATTGGGCCGACGGGATCTGGGAAAACTTATCTCGCTCAGACCTTAGCACGGAGCTTAAATGTTCCTTTTGCGATTGCCGATGCAACTGCTTTAACAGAAGCTGGTTATGTCGGTGAAGATGTGGAAAATATCCTTCTCAAACTTTTGCAGGCTGCCGACTTTAATATTGAGCGCGCCGAGCGAGGGATTATCTATGTCGATGAAATTGACAAGATTGCAAAAAAAGGTGAAAATGTCTCCATTACACGGGATGTCTCAGGGGAAGGCGTCCAACAAGCCTTGCTCAAAATTATTGAGGGGACTGTTGCTAGTGTTCCCCCACAGGGTGGTCGTAAGCACCCCAACCAAGAGATGATTCATGTCAATACGCAAAATATTTTATTTATCGTTGGTGGTGCCTTTGACGGGATTGAAGACATTGTCAAACAGCGTTTAGGCGAAAAGATTATCGGGTTTGGTCACAATAACAAGGCCATCGAAGACGGTGCCTCGTATATGCAGGCTATTGAAGCAGATGATATTCAGAAATTTGGGATCATTCCGGAGTTAATCGGTCGTTTGCCTGTCTTTGCGGCTCTTGAGCAGCTGACAGTCGATGATTTGGTTCATATCCTTAAAGAGCCTAAGAATGCTCTGGTCAAGCAGTACCAGATGTTATTGTCTTATGACGATGTGGAATTGGTTTTCGAAGATGAGGCACTTCAAGCTATCGCTGAGAAGGCTTTGTCGAGGAAAACGGGTGCCCGTGGGCTACGTTCAATCATTGAAGAGACCATGCTAGACGTCATGTTTGAGGTACCTAGTCAAGAAAACGTCAAGGTCGTAAGGATCACTAAAGCGGCGGTAGAAGGACTAGAAAAACCGATTTTAGAAACAGCCTAAGGCCTAGAGGTTGGGATTTGGATCCTGGCCTCTTATGTTTACGCTGATGCTAGTAAAAAAACTCTCGGTTTGTAGAGCACCGAGAAACGTTAGAGAAAGGAAATGTTATGCCGATAAATCTTCATCATGCAGAAATCATGCTCTCTGCAGTTTCAAAAACTCAATATCCTCAAGATGATTTGCCAGAGATTGCTTTGGCCGGTCGTTCAAATGTTGGAAAATCAAGTTTTATCAACACTCTGCTAAATCGAAAGAATCTAGCCCGGACCTCCAGTAAGCCTGGAAAGACCCAGCAACTGAATTTTTATAATATTGATAATCAATTACGATTTGTTGATGTGCCTGGTTATGGCTATGCGAAGGTTTCTAAAGCTGAGCGTGCCAAGTGGGGCAAGATGATTGAGGAGTATTTAACCAATCGGGAAAACCTACGTGCGGTAGTCAGTCTGGTTGACATGCGTCATGAGCCGACAGCAGATGATATTCAGATGTATGCATTCTTGAAGTACTATGAAATCCCTGTTATTATCGTGGCGACCAAGGCTGACAAGGTTCCTCGTGGCAAATGGAACAAACAAGAATCCATCATCAAAAAGAAGCTAGGATTTGAAGCTGAGGACCATTTCATCGTGTTCTCATCTATTTCTAAGGCTGGTTTACAAGAAGCCTGGGATAAAATTTTACAAGTCACAGGGTTAGAAGATTAGCTAAAAAACATATAAATGTTAGCAATCAGTCTGTTTATTCTGGCTTTTTATCAGGCTTCCTTGAAATCTAAGGTATTTTCTGGGGTTTAAGGAAGTGTTCTTGATGGTGACACCTATGAAAGAAAGGATTGCTTAGGGAAGCCAGGTTAAAATCCCTGATTTTAGATCGTTTACGGTTAGTTTTACTTAGAGGAAAGATTTGACGGATGTTGTTAGAAATTGTTAAAAAAATTTTTTTCAAAAAATCGGTCTCTTTTCTTCATATTTAATAATCTATGTCTAAATCATCAAAATGACTCAAAAAAGCAGGCAAACAGGAAATGCATATTTTTATAAGCTCACAAAGTGGAAAAAATATGGTAGAATAGATGACAGGTAGTTTTTTGATGGATACCCATTGAATCAAGTGGAAAAGGAGGAAGGATATGGCAAATACAACCTTGGCCATGATGCAGGCCATTGAAGCGGAAGCGCAAGCTGTATTGGCTGGCTATGAGTTGGAAATTGACACTTTAAAAAAACAAGCTGAACAAGACTTATCAGCTCTTGCTCAAGCTTATGACCAAGAGACAACAGAAGAAGTTGCTCGGCAAGAAGAAATTGCTCAGGTTGAATTAGAGCGTCTGCGTCAAGAAATTCAGGCAACTATTTCAGCAAACGAAGCTGCCGTGCGTGAAGCTTTAACAGATCGAAAAGATGACTTGGTTCAGGCAATTGTAGAAAAGGTGGTAGCGCGCTATGGCCATTAGTCCAATGAAAAAGGTGTCTTTGATTGCTCCTAAGGAATGGATAGATGACCTCTTGCTTTCCTTGCAGAGCTTGCGACACCTTGAAATAAAGGATTTAAATCAGGATCAGGCTTGGCAGGATGCGTTTTTAAACCAATCGGTCCAATTACCAGAATTACAGCTCCAAGCAGGAGATGCGTTGGTTTTGTCTGGCGAGGAAGTCCTCAATCACCTCCTCAAGCGGCAGCAGACGATTGAAGGAACCATTAATCGCCTAAGGACATTCCTGCCGCCAGAAGGCTTTTTTGAAACACTACGGAAGCCAAGGCGGGAATTGACTTTTGAACAGGTGGAACTTGCCAACCGTGAGAGCTTGGAGCAAGATTTGCTTCATCAGGTCAAGGGCTTGTTCAAAGAGCATGGGAAGCTCCTTGAGCGGATGGCTGATTTAGAAAAACGGCAGGATGAGCTTTTAAAATGGAAAGAGCTTGAAACGACACCTAAAGCTTTAAAAAATTTCAAGCACATTGAAGCTGTTATTGGTACTATTCCAAACACAGCAGATAATGCTTATTTCAAATCGCTTGTGGCGCAAGAAGGGCTAGATTTTCAAGAGGTTTACCGAACAGATACAGAATATGGCATCATTCTTTTTCGTCATCCAGGTGCTGAGAGCTTGGATTTAGATCAGTTCGGATTTAAGGCATTGGACTATGACTATGATGAATTGCCTGCGGAACGTTTGGAGATTTGGCAAGAGGAACTCTCAGTAACGAGAGAACGTCAATCGTCTATCGAACAGCAACTAAAAGAGGCTAAGATTAGTCTAGAGGTGTTAGAAAGCGAGTTAGAAGCGACAACCAATCGTCATGCTAGGGAAATAGCTAAGAAGCATCTGGCCAAGAGCCAGTACTTGGTTGCCATTGAGGGATGGATTGAAGAAGCCTCGGTGGCTGATTTGAAATCCAACCTCTTGGCTCAATATGGAGGCAATGTTTGGGTCGAAACTACGGTTATAGAACCAGATGATTTAGACAATGTACCAGTCAAGTTGGTTAACCATCCCTTAGTGGAACCATTTGAGATGATCACAGAGATGTACGCTCTGCCTAAGTATACTGAAAAGGATCCTACACCTTATCTAGCCCCTTTTTACTTTACCTTTTTCGGGATGATGGTGGCTGATTTGGGTTATGGCCTTCTGATGTTTCTTCTGACTGGACTTGCTCTTAAGTTCTTTCATTTTGAGCCTAGTATGAAGCGATTTCTTAAGTTCTTTAATATCTTAGGTGTTGCAGTTAGTCTCTGGGGATTAGTTTATGGGTCGTTTTTTGCCTATGAATTGCCGATTCAACTCATCAGTACAACTAATGATGTCATGACGATCCTTGTTCTGTCAGTTGCTTTTGGTTTTGTGACCGTTTTGACCGGTCTTTACCTAGGTGGTCGCCAAAAGCTGCGGGTCAAGGAGTATGCTGAAGCCTATCATTCGGGCTTTGCTTGGTGTTTGATCTTGATTGGGATTTTGGGCCTGGCTTTAGGAAACTTGATTCCAGGGCTGGCCTTCTTAGCTCCTATCGGTCAATGGTTAGCAATTCTGAATGCTATTGGTATTTTGGTAGTCTCTGTTATTCAAGCCAAGGGTCTAAGTGGTCTAGGATCAGGTCTCTTTAACCTTTACAATATTTCAGGTTATGTTGGTGACCTGGTCAGTTTCACACGTCTCATGGCCTTGGGTTTATCAGGAGCTAGTATTGGGCTTGCCTTCAACTTGATTGTTGGCTTGTTACCAGGTTTATCGCGTTGGACGATTGGCATTTTACTGTTCCTTTTGCTTCATGCGATCAATATTTTCTTATCTTTGTTATCAGCGTATGTTCATGGGGCTCGACTCATGTTCGTCGAATTCTTTGGTAAGTTTTATGAGGGAGGCGGTCGCGCTTTTAATCCCTTAAAACCTACTGAAAAATATTTTACTATCAAGAAAGTTCATTTGGAGGACAAATAAATGGAAAACTTAGCGTCATATTTCTCACAGTACGGTGGTGCCTTCTTTGCAAGTCTCGGTATTGCACTTGCGGTAGCCTTCAGTGGCATGGGATCCGCTTACGGTGTTGGTAAGGCTGGACAAGCAGCAGCAGCGCTCTTAAAAGAACAGCCTGAAAAATTTGCACAGGCGCTGATCTTGCAACTTTTGCCAGGTACCCAAGGGCTTTATGGCTTTGTTATTGGGATCTTAATTTGGTTGAAGTTAACACCAGAAATGCCTTTAGCAACGGGTGTGGCTTACTTTTTTGTAGCTTTACCGATTGCGATTGTTGGTTATTTTTCAGCAAAACATCAAGGCAATGTCGCTGTCGCTGGGATGCAAATTTTGGCTAAACGCCCTGAGGACTTCATGAAGGGCGCGATCTTGGCGGCTATGGTTGAGACTTATGCCATTTTAGCTTTCGTAGTATCCTTCATTTTAACCCTCCGTGTGGGTTAATCGCATTAGCCTAATAGAAAAGGAGGGCCTGACATGTCTGATATGACAGGACTAAAAGCATCTGTCTTGGAGCAGTCTCATGAAAAAGGTCGCCTCAATCTGACAGCTGCCAAAGAAAAGCTTCAAGCAGAATTTGAACAAAAACGCCAGCACTTAGTCATTGAAAAAGAAGGATTACGTCGTCAAAAGCTAGAAGCGATACAACGCTTTAAGCAACGCGACAGTCAGCAGTTAGAAAACAAGGCACGCCAGTCGAGTTTGGTGACCAAGCAAAATGTTTTAAAAGAATTGTTTGAAGAGGCCAGAGCTAACATGGAGGCTTGGCCGGAGGAGCAACATCTGAACTTCTTTAAAACGGTTATAGTCAATTACCCAGAAACAGTTGAGGTGCGTTTTGGAGGCTTGACAGCAAAGACATTTTCAGAGGGAACCTGGCAGTCTTTGAGGGAGGCTTACCCTCAGGTCATCTTTTCAGAAGAGACGATTGCGCAGGAAGCTGGTTTTCTCATTTCTAAAGGTCAGGTGGACGATAACTTCTTATATGCCCATTTGATTGCAGATATTTGGGAAGAAGAAAGTTTCCGTCTTGCGTCAGAAATTTTTCAACAATAGGAGGTGCCCAGGATGGATGCAAGCCTATTTTCACAGGTTAATACGCTGATTAGTACCCGTGAGTCTAAAATGCTGACCAGAGAGCAGTTTGAACGTCTCTTATCGGCCCAAGATCAAGAAGCCATGGCCATAGTCTTACAGGAGACGGACTATTTGTTTGATCAAGAAGACTTGTCAGATCCTAATCGGATTGAGAAAGTCCTTATGAGTCACCTAGCCAAGGTCTACCGGCAAGCTTTTGAGGAGGCACCTGCACAAGAAGTCGTACAACTGTTTACCTTGCCTTATACCTATCATAATTTAAAGGTCTTGTTAAAAGCGAGGGCAACCGCTTCAGACTTGAAGGATCTGCTGATCCCAATCGGAGCTTATTCTATGGAGATTTTGGAGCATTTGGTTGATACTTTGGCCAGTGAAGTCTGTCCAAGTGTCATGCAGGAGGAGGTCTCTGCAACTTGGTTCGAATATCAAGACTACAAAGATATTCGAGTCTTGGATATTGGGATGGATATGGCTTATTTTAGGCATATGAAGGTTTTGTCGGAGGCTCTGGAGCAGGAACCACTGCAACAATTTGTAGCCTTGACCATTGATTTTTATAATGTCACTACTGTGAAGCGTGGTCTTAACCAGAATAAGCCACGTAGCTTTATGCGTCAGCTTCTTTCAGAAGAGGCCTTGCTTAAGGCTAGAGAATATTTGAAGTTGTTTGCAGATCAGGGGCTGTTGTCTTGGTTTAATCAGCTTTATCCTTATGGGGAAGATCTCGCGGTAGCACCTTATGAGGAGAATCTCAAGCTTGGCACTATTTCAGCTGTTCAATTAGAATACCTCGAAGACCTCTTGCGGTTTCAGGTCTTAGAGCAAGGGCGTTTTGAGACCGAAGGACCATTGCCCTTAGCCCGTTACCTTTATGGAAAAGAAATGGAAATCAAAAACCTGCGTTTGATTTTAACGGGCCGCAGCAATGGATTAAACGCTCAAGTCCTAAAGGAAAGGATGCGACCAATCTATGGCCAATAAAACCTATAAAATCGGTATCGTTGGTAACCGTGATGCCATCTTGCCTTTTCGGATGATCGGCTTTGAGACTTTTCCCGTGGTAGATAGTCAAGAGGCTATTAATACCTTGAGGCATTTAGCTAGGTCTGGTTTCGGCATTATTTATTTGACAGAAGATATTGCGGCAGAGATTCCAGAGACCATCCGTTATTATGATAGTCAGTTAACACCTGCAGTAATTCTCCTGCCAACCCATAAAGGGAGTCTTGGTTTAGGATTACAAAGGGTGCAGGATAATGTGGAAAAAGCTGTCGGTCAAAATATTCTCTAAGCCAACTCAAAAATGCAAACAGAGATAGTTTATTTGCCTATTTCGCAAAAAAAGAATAAGAATACAAGGAGGAGCGGACTTGAATCAGGGAAAAATTATTAAAGTATCGGGTCCCTTAGTCATTGCTTCTGGGATGCAAGAAGCCAATATTCAAGACATTTGTCGTGTTGGTGAATTGGGCTTGATCGGTGAAATTATCGAGATGCGCCGAGACCAGGCATCAATTCAGGTGTATGAAGAAACCTCTGGCCTTCGACCAGGAGAGCCGGTAGTGACTACGGGTAGTCCATTGTCTGTGGAGTTAGGACCTGGTCTGATTTCTCAAATGTTTGATGGGATTCAGCGTCCTTTGGAGCATTTTAAGGCAGTGACCAACTCAGATTTCCTTATAAGAGGGGTGGCTATTGCCAACCTTAATCGTGAAGTTAAGTGGTCCTTTAAGCCAAGTAAGGCTGTAGGGGATGAGGTCGTTGCGGGTGATATTGTCGGTATTGTCCAAGAGACTGAGGTTGTAGAGCATCGCATCATGGTGCCTTACCGTGTGTCAGGGCGCATTAAGGCGATCTACGAAGGAGAGTTTACGGTTGATCAAGTAGTCTATGAAATAGAGCAGGAAGATGGCAGTCTCTATCAAGGCACTTTGATGCAAAAATGGCCAGTTCGCCGAGGCCGTCCCTTTGCTCAAAAACTCATTCCTGTAGAGCCTATGGTGACTGGTCAGCGGGTTATCGACACCTTCTTCCCAGTTACTAAAGGTGGTGCAGCAGCTGTTCCTGGACCATTTGGCGCAGGTAAGACAGTCGTTCAGCACCAAGTTGCCAAGTTTGCGGATGTGGACATCGTGATTTATGTTGGTTGTGGTGAACGTGGTAATGAGATGACGGATGTTCTGAACGAATTTCCAGAACTCATTGATCCGGCGACAGGCCAGTCGATTATGGCTCGGACGGTTCTTATTGCCAATACCTCAAACATGCCCGTAGCAGCGCGTGAGGCATCTATCTACACAGGTATTACCATTGCTGAATATTTCCGTGACATGGGTTACAATGTTGCGATCATGGCTGATTCGACTTCCCGCTGGGCAGAGGCCCTTCGTGAAATGTCTGGTCGTTTGGAAGAAATGCCAGGGGATGAAGGTTACCCTGCCTATCTGGGCAGTCGTATCGCTGAGTATTATGAACGAGCAGGCCGTGTGATTAGCTTAGGGAGCGAAGGTCGCGAGGGGACCATTACGGCAATCGGTGCTGTATCGCCTCCTGGTGGAGATATTTCTGAACCAGTTACACAAAACACCTTGCGGATAGTTAAGGTTTTCTGGGGATTAGATGCTCCTTTGGCCCAACGGCGGCATTTTCCAGCTATCAACTGGCTCAGTTCCTATTCCCTCTATGTGGATGAGATTGGGCAGTACATTAACCAGAAGCAAAATATGCAATGGGCTGAAAAAGTGACCAAGGCCATGAATATTCTCCAAAAGGAGAGTGAGCTGGAAGAAATTGTTCGGTTGGTCGGGATTGATTCCCTTTCTGAGCGTGATCGCTTGACTATGAATGCGGCGCGGATGATTCGTGAAGACTACCTTCAGCAAAATGCCTTTGACGATGTGGATACTTATACTTCTTTCCGCAAGCAGGTGGCGATGTTAACCAACATTCTCTTCTTCGATGAAGAAGCCAATCGGTCGTTGGATTTAGGGGCTTATTTCACCGAAATTATGGAAGGGACAGTTGTGCTGCGTGACCGTATCGCTCGTAGTAAATTTATTCCAGAAGAGCGAATCACTGAAATTGAAGGGTTGCAAGAGACCATTAAGACAACCTTGCATGATATTGTGGCGAAAGGAGGGCTGACGCATGAAGGTGATTAAAGAATATCGGACAGTCAGCGAAGTTGTTGGCCCCTTGATGATTGTGGATCAGGTAGAGGGGGTTCGCTATAACGAGCTCGTTCAGATTAAACTACACAATGGTGAAGTCCGCCAAGGGCAGGTTCTTGAGGTACAAGAAGACAAGGCCATGGTTCAACTCTTTGAGGGATCCAGTGGCATTAACTTAGAACAGGCTAAGGTTCGCTTTACGGGCCGTCCCTTGGAATTAGCCGTATCAGAAGATATGGTGGGCAGGATTTTCAATGGAATGGGTAAACCCATTGATGGTGGACCTGACTTAATTCCTGAGAAGTTTTTGGACATTGACGGGCAAGCGATCAACCCTGTGGCACGTGATTATCCAGATGAATTTATACAGACGGGGATTTCAGCCATTGACCACTTGAACACGCTTGTTCGTGGTCAAAAATTGCCTGTTTTCTCAGGTTCTGGATTGCCACATAAAGAACTAGCTGCTCAAATTGCTCGCCAAGCAACTGTGCTAAATTCCCAAGAAAATTTTGCGGTAGTCTTTGCAGCCATGGGAATTACCTTTGAAGAAGCGGAATTCTTCATGAACGATTTGCGGGAGACAGGAGCTATTGACCGTTCGGTTCTTTTTGTGAATTTGGCTAATGACCCAGCGATTGAGCGTATCGCGACACCGCGTATCGCCCTGACAACAGCAGAGTACCTGGCTTATGAAAAAGACATGCATGTCCTTGTTATCATGACGGATATGACCAATTACTGTGAGGCGCTTCGTGAAGTGTCTGCCGCTCGTCGTGAGGTGCCAGGCCGTCGGGGTTACCCAGGTTATCTTTACACTAACCTGTCTACCCTTTATGAAAGAGCTGGGCGCCTGGTTGGCAAAAAAGGTTCTGTGACCCAGATTCCAATCTTGTCCATGCCGGAGGATGATATTACCCACCCGATTCCGGACTTAACTGGTTATATCACGGAAGGGCAGATTATCTTGTCGCGTGACCTCTACAACAGTGGCTATCGTCCGCCGATCAATGTTCTCCCATCCCTTTCGCGTCTTAAGGATAAGGGATCTGGTGAGGGTAAGACGCGTGCAGACCATGCGGCGACCATGAACCAGCTCTTTGCAGCCTATGCCCAAGGTAAACAGGCCAAGGAATTGGCTGTCGTTCTCGGGGAATCGGCCCTTTCTGAAACAGATAAGCTCTATGTCAAATTCACTGATCGTTTTGAAAAAGAGTACATCAACCAAGGCTTCCAGACCAATAGGACCATTCAGGAGACATTGGACTTAGGTTGGGAACTCTTAGCTATCCTCCCTCGTACCGAGTTGAAGCGGATTAAGGATGAGATGATTGACCAATACCTGCCTAAGCAGATGGCAGACCAAGAAAAGGTTTAAGGAGCAGGAGTAGAGAGTCATTGGAAAGTGATACAGTTTCCTGCGACTTCTTTCTTCAAATGGAGGACAACTGATGGCACGCTTAAATGTTAAACCAACTCGGATGGAGTTGAGCCGTCTGAAAGACCGCTTGAAAACGGCCATCCGAGGACATAAATTGCTCAAGGATAAGCGCGATGAACTGATGCGTCGCTTTATTGACCTCATTCGAGAGAATAACCGCCTTCGAAAAGAGGTTGAAGCAGGTATGGTAGAGAGCATGCAAGACTTCGTGTTGGCTAAGTCTTTAGAAAATGATAAAATGGTCGAGCAGATTTTTGCGGTACCAACCAAGACTGTCGATCTTCATATTGAGACGGAAAACATCATGAGTGTCAATGTTCCACGCATGCATATGGCGATTAATAGCCCTTATGGAGACGATGAAGGCGATGTAGTTTACAGCTATTTGGCGTCTAACTCTCAGATGGATGCTGCAATTGAGCAAATTGAAGACTCGCTTTATCAATTGTTGCGGTTGGCTGAGATTGAAAAATCTTGCCAGCTCATGGCGGATGAAATCGAAAAAACACGCCGTCGGGTGAATGGTTTGGAGTACGCTACCATTCCGCAACTAAAAGAAACCATTCATTATATCGAAATGAAGCTTGAAGAAGCTGAACGTGCAAACGTCGTTCGCATGATGAAGGTCAAAGATATGGGATAGCTTTCGGGCTATCTTTTTCTGTTAAAAAGAGGAGGGAAATGATGATTACAGCTAACAAGGACGGGGCGGTAGAACTAGATTTAATATGAATTGAAAATTATTGCTCTTAAATCTTATGGACAATATAACCCAAAATTTCATGATGGGGTTTGAGTGTAGCTTCAATTGCTTGTATTGGGTTCTTTACAGTTTGTTAAAATACTGATAAAATGGCTATGTAAACGTTGTATAATTAGAGTTTGTAACAACGAAGAGCTAGTAAGAACTGTTACCAGAATCAACTAGTAATCTTATTTTTAAAAATTAGTGATTGTGCTTATCTTTTGTCAATTGCTTGCTTCTAGGTATGAGATTATTCGTTATTCTAAATAGAGGGTAAGAATGACTACTTGTCTAATGTTCGGAATGTTTAGAAGCATACAAGTTGTTAGTCTGGCAGGTTTGAAAATAGGGTATTTAGGTTATCTTATTGAAATTATTTGATTTCTTGATGTTTAAAAACATGAGATTAAACTTATGATTTAAGGGAGGCTTTTGATGGATAATTTATGTTTCGGATGTGATGTCAAACAGCAAATAACAGATACAGAAATTGAAGAAATGATTGCTTTCCAATTAGCGATGGAAAGCGAAAAAGTCAATAGGGAAGAATGGTTGAGGCGACAGTCGATTTGTGAACACTGTTCAGCTAGACAAGGGCCTACTTGTGGCAAATGTGGTTGTTTTTATAAGTTTAGAACAGCTCTAGAGGGTAAGTCTTGTCCTATTAGCCTTTGGTGATAGAAAAAACTAGCGATGGGTGGTTACTAAAGATCTTGTGACCACCCATCGCTAGTTTTTGTCTTAGTTGTAAAAGAGTTTTATCTTAATATCCTGGTCATAGTTGCCAAAAGCTTTACCAAATAAAGTACAACCACCCACATTTTTAGCTGAAGCTTTCACTTCAACTTTGAATTTCCAAGTGTCAACCGAGCTGTCAACATCAGAAATCGCGAATTGAGAAATACAGTCGCCATCTATGTAAGTCCCATGGCTCATAATACGAATAGTTTTTAGTAGCCCATATTGATTTAGATTGTCAGGATACCAATCAGGAGTATATTTTCCTCTGATATCGGCGAAATCACCCGGACTAGTCCAGGTACCTAGCTCAATATCGTTGAGTGAAAAAGTGATGTCTGATGGCCAATTGTCATTGGCAAAAGGAAATTCTGATGAAATTTCAAAAGAAATCTCCATCATCGTCAATTTTTCATCATCATCCAGTAGATTGGGTGATTTATACTCTAGAAATCCTTTAGTGAACCACACTATTTGAGCATCCATTCGTTCAGGGACAATAAAATATTTAGGTTGATCAACTGGACCGATAAATTGCTGGGCACTGGCTAAGCCACAAGTTGGTTCAACTGAATAATCCGTGTAATGCCCGATAGGAATAGAGGTTTCCTTGATTGAGTAAGTGCTGAACAGTTGCTTAGGAAAGTTGATTACAACTCGTTCAACACGTAAGCTACATATTTTTTGATGTCCAATTCGTTCTGTTTTGATGAGTTGGGCTTTTTCTAACTTTTGAATATGCTTCGTTGTGATAGCGCTGCTGAGATTAAGGGTATCAGCAAGGTCTCTGATGTTCATTTTTTTCTTTGCTAGTAACTGAAGAATTTCTATCCGGACATTGCTTGCTAAAGCTTCATAGACTGGTAATGCATCTTTCGTAATCTCTAATTCCATAAAATACCTCCACATTAATAATAACAAAAACGCTAATTTCTGTAAATCAAATAGTCACCAATCTCCTTAAATTTAATAAATAAATTAATCTAAAACAAAACCTGCATATTTTTTGTTAAAAAGCTTGACAAAGCGTGATAAAAGGATTAGAATTAGTTTATAAAAAATAAAGCGTTTGCAAAAATGTTCAAAAAAGGAGGTTATGGGTAATAAGATTAACAAAAAAATTAATTAAAAACAAGCGGTAGATTATCTTTTAGGTTACTATAAAAGGAGAAATATAGATGAAAAAATGGTTAAAAAGCGCAATTGCTCTTGCTGGATTAAGTTCATTAATCTTAGCGGGTTGTAGCAGTGGAGGATCATCCTCTAAAGACGGTGATTCTGAAACGCTAACCTTTATGTTTCGTGGTGGAGAAGATGAGAAAAAAGCCTACCAAGCTGCGATTAGTAAGTTTGAAGAAGCCGAAGATATTAAAGTAAAAATTATTGCTACAGATGCAGATCAGTATGCCACCAAACTTCAGGCGGCTATCTCAGGAGGAAATATACCAGATGTATTCTATGTAGAGCAACATAACTTGATGGCTTATGTTGATAATGGAGTTCTTCTTGATATCACTGGCTATGTTGAAGATTCAGGTTTTGACCTTGATAATATCTGGGAATACGGTGTAAACACTTATCGCTATGATGGCAAGAAAGTTGGTCAAGGGCCAATATATGGGCTTCCAAAGGATTTAGGTCCGTTTGCTCTTGGCTACAATAAAGATATGTTTAAAGAAGCTGGTATTGAATTGCCTGACACAGACACACCATACACTTGGGATGAGTTCGTCAATGTTTCTAAAGAACTCACCAAGGATACAGATGGCGATGGCAAAGTTGATCAGTGGGCAACTGGTTTCAACGTTAACTGGAGTTTACAGGCTTTTGTTTGGAGCAACGGTGGTGATTGGGTTAATGAAGCTAAAGATACTGTAACTGTTGATACACCAGAATTTGCGGAAGCTCTTCAATACTTCGCTGATCTTCAAAATGTTCACAAGGTAACTCCTTCTATTGCAGATGCCCAAACACTTGATACTTACCAACGCTGGATGAATGGTGAAATTGCTTTCTTCCCAGTTGGACCTTGGGATATGAGTACATATGCTAAGTTAGGATTTGAATATGACTTGATTCCTTGGCCAGCTGGAAAAACTGGTAAGCCAGCAACATTCATTGGTTCGCTAGGTATTGGTGCATCTAGCAAAACTAAAAATCCTGAAAAAGCAGCAAAGTTAGTTGAATATTTAAGTGCTTCTAAAGAAGGTCAACAACAATTAGTTGATGCACAAATTCAAATTCCTAACTTAATTGATATGGCTGAAGAATGGGCTTCAGACAAATCAGCAATACCTAATAATCGCCAAGAATTTCTTGATGTTGTTCAAGATTACGGTCATCCAATGCCTGCTGCATGGACATACACAGCTGAATGGTATGATGAGTTCTTCATTAACATTCAATCTGTCTTAGATGGTGATGTTACGGCTAAGGATTATGTCAAAGAGGTACAACCTAAGATGCAGGAAAAACTGGATGCGGCTAATCAGCAAAAAGAAATGGCCCAGTAGTTAATTCTGAAACTGCTGAAGTATGATTCCTAAAACTTATGTGATTTGTATTAAAACAAGGTACATCGAAGAGTATTTTTCTTGTTTCTTGTCACTCTATAATGAATAGATGGGGCCGAGAATCAACAGTATTCTCGGTCCCATTTTAAAAGGAGAATTAATATGTCTCAGACCCAAACTGTTAAAAAGTCCAAAAGTAAACTTCATGCAAATGAGCATAGGGCGGCTTTCCTGTTTGTCATATTGCCTATAGTAGGTTTCTTAGCATTTTCACTCTTACCATTTCTCTACTCGATTTATGCGTCCTTAACAGATTGGAATGGTCTTGGAAGAATGAACTTTGTAGGCCTTAGCAATTTCCAAAAATTATTTAATGACCCTTACTTTTACCAAACAATGGGAAACACTATCTTTCTTATGATTGGCATTCCTATTGGGTTATTATTGTCCTTTGCTCTAGCTTCAGCTTTGAGTCGTGGGATTAAGGGAACAACAATTTTCAGAACCATTTATTATATTCCAGTGATTTCATCATTGGCGGCGATTTCCATTTTGTGGCAGTGGGCTTATAATGGTGACTTTGGTTTGGTGAACCAAGTTCTGGAAATTTTTGGGATTGATGGCCCTAACTGGTTACAAAATCCTATAACTGTTAAACCAGCTATTATTATCATGACGATTTGGAAAGGGCTTGGATACTCTATGTTACTTTATTTAGCGGCTATTCAAAGCGTTCCTAAAACCTTTTACGAAGCGGCAGAACTTGACGGTGCCTCCTCCTTCCAAAAGTTTACCAATATTACATGGCCAATGGTTAAACCAGTGACATTCTTCCTGATTGTAACTAACATTATCGGTGGTTCACAAATCTTTACTGAAATTAACATTATGACACCAACTGGTGGTCCAAAATATGGCTCAGCTACCATTGTTTGGTACATTTGGCAAAAAGCCTTCAAAAATTTCCAAATGGGTTATGCGAGTAGCATGGCTTTGGTATTGGCGGTTATTGTTTTTGCTGTAACGGCACTTCAATTCTGGATCAATAAACGTTCAGAGTATAAATTAGATTAGGAGAAGAAAATGAAACGAATAAAACTTTCAAATGTCCTAATTGTGATTATTTTACTAATTGGCTCAATTGTTATGGTTGGTCCGCTATTATGGATGGTTTCGACATCTTTAAAAGATAAGGCGGGGGTTTTTCAATTGCCGCCTCAATGGATTCCTAATCCTATCAAGTGGGATGCCTATCAACGGCTCCTCGAACTTGATACCTTGATATCTGGTATCAAGAATACGGTTATTGTTTCCTTGACTGTTACCATAGTTGGTACAATAACATCTAGTATGGCGGCCTTTGCGTTTGCAAAATTAAGACTCCCATTTAAAAACTTGCTATTTATTGTGCTTTTAGGGGCATTAATGGTTCCTTATCCTGTTGTTATGATTCCGCAGTTTATGTTGTTCTCGAAAATTGGATGGGTAGACACCTTGCTTCCTTTGATTATACCTGGTTTGTTTGGGAATATCACGATGATTTTCTTTTTGAGACAGTATTTATCTAACATTCCAGATTCTGTTGTGGAAGCAGCCAAGATCGATGGCGCTAGCTATACAAAAATTTTCTTCAATCTTATTTTTCCCTTGATTAGACCAGCGGTTGCTGCTCAGTTTATCTTATGGTTCATGGGAGTTTGGAATGATTACCTTGCACCGTTAATTTATCTAAACACTCCAGAAAAGCAAACTTTGCAAGTGGTTATTGCAAACTTGAATGCAGCTTATGCCATTCAAACGGATTACCCACTGATCATGGCAGCGTCAGTAGTTTCATTGTTACCGGTGCTGATAGTATTTATCATTTTCCAAAAACAAATTATTGAGTCTATTGCTTTATCTGGCATGAAAGGTTGACGTTATGGTGTGGAATAGATTAATGGAGTGGCTTCATATTGCAGTCTTATTCATCCTTTTGAATATCTTATGGGTCTTTGGGTGTATTATTGGACTGGGAATTTTTGGTCTTATTCCGAGTACAGTTGCCACTATGGATGTTATAAAAGATAGAATGTATTTTAAAACTGACTACAGTTATTTTGAAATCATGAAACACTTTTTCAAGTGTTTTAGCCGAGTCTTTAAACACCATAAATTAGTTTCATTCGTGCCAAGCGTTCTACTAATCGTTTTTATGCTTGAATGGTTTCTAATTAGAGGAGTTGCTATTCTCAGAGCAGGTTTTATAATTCCGATAACCTTGATTATTTTCTATCTAATAATCATGATTCTTAATAGTTCCTACCTGATGACTGTGGAAAAAAATATTGATTTGTCTTATGCCAAGTTTATTGTTTTAAGTCCATTGGTATTTCTAAAATCTTCGTTGGTTATCGTAATTAGCCTCATAACTTTCTTCATTTTATCCATTTCCTATCCTTTGTTAAATTTATTTTCAGTGGCTCTGTTTATTTTCACGGTTCATAGAGTTCTTAAAATGGACTATGCCAAGAAAGGATGGGGAGTTCTTGAATAAAAAACGATTAGTCTTATTTTGTTTACCTTTATGCATGTTGGCTGGTTGTAAAAGCCAAGTAGAGCCGGTAAAACAACAACTTCAGGATCCGAAGTTTGAAAACGTCAGTGTTCATGACCCATCCATCATTCAAAGTGACGATGAATTTTATATTGTAGGATCCCATGCGATGCTTGCAAAGTCAGCGGATTTAATCAAGTGGCAACAATTAGCAAATTCTGTCTCAACAGATATGTTGTTTGAAGATATTCGAGAAGAATTAAAGGAAGAATTTGCTTATGCAAAAACGAATACACTTTGGGCAAGCGACCTTGTTCAATTCAAAAATGGCAAGTATTATCTTTATTACTGTCTATGTGTTGGAGATTCTCCCTTGTCTGTTTTAGGAGTTGCTGTAGCGGATTCTGTTGATGGACCTTTTAAGAAGGTGGAGTCGTTCCTTTATTCTGGAACGAGCCCGCAGTTTGGAAAAATCTATGATGCAACAAAGCATCCAAATGTTATTGATCCCCATGTTTTCTATGATAATGATGAGAAATTATGGATGGTCTATGGATCTTATTCTGGGGGTATCTTTATTCTTGAGCTGGATGAGGCAACTGGATTACCAAAAGAAGGCCAGGGATATGGAAAACACCTGCTTGGTGGTAATCATAGTCGAATCGAAGCGCCCTATATTCAGTACAACAAGGATACAGGTTATTATTATCTCTTCACTTCCTTTGGTGGTCTGACAGCAGATGGTGGTTACCAAATAAGGGTAGCACGCTCTAAAGCCCCAGATGGACCATATGAAGATATGGAAGGCAATCCCATGGCGTCTGTAAAAGGTGCTGTTGGAACTGTGTTTGATGATTTCAGTATCCAAGATTACGGCGTTAAATTGATTGGTAATTTTAGCTATGAACCAGACGATGGTTTGACGAATGCAGGCTACATATCTCCGGGGCATAATTCTACTTATTATGATGAGGAGACGGATAACTATTATGTCATTTTTCATACTCGTTTTTTAAATGCTGGGGAAATGCATGAAGTTCGAGTCCATCAGATGTATTTTACAGAAGACGGATGGCCTGTGTTGGCTCCACTGAGATATAGTGGCGAGGCTATTGATCGCTATCAAATCAATCAAGTGGCTACTTCCTATCGTTTGTTGGCCTTTGATAAAGAGATTACGGCAGATTTTATAGAACCTCAGTTTGTTCAATTAGGCAGAAACGGGAAGTTAACGGGAGATTTATCGGGAGATTGGCAAATCTCATCAGATAATATCACTGAAGATTCTAGTATTAAGATTGAAGGAGTAACCTACCGAGGGAAGTTTGTCTCGAATTGGGATGAACAGCAAGAAAAACAGGTGATGACTTTTACAGGTATTTCTGACAAGGGGATTCCCTTGTTTATGATAGAGGAGAAAGAAAAATGAGCATTAATAGCATTTATAAAAACCCAATCGTATTAGAGCGAGCAGATCCTTGGGTTTACAAACACACCGATGGGTATTATTATTTCACAGGGTCAGTCCCTGGCTACCAGTCTATTGAATTGCGTCGTGCCAAAACCTTAAATGATTTGAGCGATAATGCTGAAATCGTGACTGTTTGGGAAGCGCATGAAACAGGGCCTCTCAGTGAGTTGGTCTGGGCGCCTGAGATTCACTTCCTTCAAGGAAAGTGGTACATCTACTTCGCAGCGAGTAACCATGCGGTTGAGCGCAACCAACACAATCATCATAGGATGTTTGTCATTGAAAACAGCAACGCTGACCCAATGGCAGGTGACTGGGTGGAAAAAGGTCAGATCAAAACTCAGTTTGAAAGCTTCAGTATTGATGCGACCGTTTTTGAACTGGACGACGAGTTGTACTATATTTGGGCTCAGTTGGATCCTAGAATTCCTGGCAACTCCAACCTTTACATTTCAAAAATGGCAAATCCATGGACCTTAGAAGGTAAACAAACCATTTTGACCATTCCTGAATACGATTGGGAAAAAATCGGCTTTATGGTCAATGAAGCACCAGCAGCGATTATCCGTAATGGCAAAGTCTTTGTGACCTTTTCTGTCAGTGCAACAGACGAAAATTATGCCGTAGGCTTGTTGTGGGCTAATGTTGGCGATGATCTTTTAGATGGCTATTCTTGGAACAAACTGGATAAGCCAGTCTTTGTATCGTCGGAGAAAAATAGCCTCTATGGTCCAGGCCATAACTCCTTTACACGCAATGAAGATGATACTGAAGATGTGATTGTCTTCCATGCTCGTCCAGAAAAGAACAAAGAAGGCGATCCTTTGGACAATCCAAACCGCCATGCCAACGCTCAAGTCTTCACTTGGGATGAGAATGGTTTCCCTGTTTTTGGGGAACCTGGTGATGCATACTGTAACAATAACTAAGGATTTGCAATTCTGTCAGAGTTAAATAAGTGGTAGAGGAAAATCAAATGAAATATAATCTGTTTGCATTTAGGAATAGTCGCCAACGTTACTCGCTTAGAAAAAGCTATCTCGGTACTTGCAGTGTTTTGTTGGGAACTATGATTTTACTTTCGGGTGTCCCTTCTGTTGAAGCTGATGAGATAGGAAACGATACTGTTGAACTATCAAATAGGGTAGAAAATACAATCGGAAACATTGAACCTATTCTTAACGAAAATAGTTCTTTCTCTGGAGTAGAAAATCTTGCACCATCTCCTTTGGCTGAAGACGCGCAGGTTGGAGAAACTATTGAAGCTGTTTTTCAGCCCGAGTCTATAGAAGAAGTCTTAACAGCAGACACAGAGAATCTGAAATCAGTGGTTGCAACACCTGTTTCTACTAGGCAAGCTGTAGTACCTGAAGAAGAGAAAGAAGCTTTTAGTCGCGTGTCTGTTCACGATCCATCTATTTTTTACGATGAAAAGACAGGAACTTACTATGTCTTTGGCTCTCACTTAGCTCAGGCTAAGTCAGATGACTTACAGAATTGGACAGCACTATTTGGCAGAGAATATGACAATCCGTCTAGTGTTCTCGGAGATCTCAATGAGAACTTAGCGCCAGTCTTTGAATGGGCAGGCTATGATGATGCGGATACTGCTGGGGGCAGATATTCTGTCTGGGCACCAGATGTACTGTGGAACCCTTCTTATCAGTGGGAAGACGGAACGACTGGGGCCTACATGTATTATTTCTCCTCATCTTCGACATGGAGACGTTCTGTCATTGGTTATGCAGTGTCTAAGTCAGTAGAAGGTCCTTACGACTTTAAAGATACACTGATTTATTCAGGTTTTACCAAAGAAAATGCAACGGATGGTAGCAGTCGAAACATTCACTATAAAAATACTCATATCGATGAATTAATTGATTCAGGCGTCATTGTGGATGGCTTCAATAATAAGTGGAATCGTGACAACGGTCATACTTATGACAATGATTATGCGCCAAATGCGATCGATGCTAATGTCTTTTTCGATAAGGATAATCGCCTCTACATGTCCTATGGATCGTGGTCTGGGGGTATCTATCTTTTAGAGCTTGATCCAGTGACTGGTAAAGCGATTTACCCCGGTGTCGATGGTGTAACGCCTGATGGACGGCGGATTGATCGTTATTTTGGAACCCATTTGCTGGGAGGATGGCACCAATCGGGTGAAGCCCCCTACATTGTTTATGATGCCAATACGGATTATTACTACCTCTTTGTTACTTATGGTGGCTTGACACGTGAGGGTGGCTACAACATGCGCTTGTTCCGTTCTAAAACGGTAGACGGCTTGTATGTAGATACCCAAGGCAATAATCCCCAATACACTGGCTGGACGCCTGATCCGATTAATACGGCCTACGGTCTCAAGGTGATGGGGAATTATAACTTTAATGATTTTGATGCGGCCTATATGTCTCCAGGACATAACTCAGCCTTCATTGATGAAAATGGTGACTGGTACCTCGTGTACCATACCCGATTTGATCAAGGTAGCGAGTATCATGAAGTGAGAGTGCATCGCATGGTCATGACAGAAGACGGCTGGCCGGTAGCCTTGCCGTATGAATTTTACGAAAAAGAAAAAGCGCTTACCTTGACTTCTGATAATGGGTTGACGGGCGAGTATGAATTTGTCAATCACGGAACAGATAGCAGTGGTCGTGCGATTCCAAAAGCTTCTGTCACTTTACATGAGGACGGTACAGTCTCAGGAGGATTCACAGGAACTTGGACATCTGTATCTCAAGATGGTCTTTATCGCCTTAACCTCACAAGTGCGGATGGTCATGTCTATAAGGGCCAATTCGCGCTTCAATATGCTGAAAAGTCTAGTCAAGTGAAGCTTGTTTTTGCACTTGTCGGTGATGATAATACGGTTCTTTGGGGGAGTAAGGATTACGAAGTCAAAGAGCCTGTTGATAATACAGAAGAGGACGAACTTGGGCTTTCTGAAACCATTGATAAACCAGAGGGAGAGCCAACTCCTCAAGAAACACCTAAGGGAGATGTGATTTACTTTGTTAAACCTTTAATTCCCAACCATATTAGTCAGGGAACAATTGGAGAAGCAAAGGTCTCTCATAGCGGTCAATCTGAAGTGGTGTCAGAAGTTGTAAAAGACTCAGAGGTCTTAAGCCTCCCACAAAGAATAGAGACGGATGGTGAAATGCTTCTTAACCTAACCACCCCGTCAAAATATTTACCAAAAACAGGGGATCAATCTCGTCTAACAACAAGTTTAGGTGCTCTACTGATAAGTCTTTTCGGAGTCCTTCCAATTAGTCGGAAAAAGAGAAAATAGCATTTCTTGAGCAAGAGAGAAAGAGATAAGATTATGGTAAAAGAAAGTCAACTGGAATTCGGTGTTCATGACCCGACGATTATCGAAGCTGACGGTGTCTTCTATCTGATTTCAACAGATACCAAACAACCTGAAACATCAGGGGTTCCGATTAGGAAATCCAATGATTTGGTAAATTGGGAATTTGTGACAAGTGCGCTAGAGGGTGTACCAGAGGTTGCCAAAGCCTGGAGCAAGGCTGTCGGGTTGTGGGCTCCAGAAATCATCAACTACCAAGGGGAGTATCGCATGTATTATTCGGCATCGACCTTTGGCAGCACTACCTCTTATATAGGACTTGCTACGTCTACCTCACCTACGGGACCTTTTATAGATCAGGGTGTCGTGGTCAAGACAAGTCCAGATCTCTGCACGCATAATGCGATTGATGCTAACATCGTAACAGACCGTGATGGTGAGCAGTGGATGGTTTACGGGTCTTTCTTCGGAGGGATTTACATTCTACCGATTGATAAAAAAACTGGGAAACCGAGTCAAGAGGGATTTGGCAAACGGATAGCAGCGCGACCTAAGAGTGTCGATACAGCCATAGAAGGTTGCTTTGTTTACTACCATCCAAAAACGGATTATTTCTACCTCTTTAGCTCTTATGACTCCTTGAGCAACACCTACCATATTCGTGTGGCACGCTCTCGCAATGTGGATGGCCCTTATGTGGACATCAAGGGACAAGACATGAACGATTTAGAGATTGATCCGCTCTTAAATGGTGTGAAACTCTTGGGTAGTTTCCAGTTTGAGGACGAATTGCCAGTCTATGCGCCAGGTCATAATTCTATTTTAAAACGCTCAGATGGCCGATTGTTTGTTGTCCATCATGCTAGACGGAAAACTTTTTCGGATCAATTTTTCTTAAACGTCAGGGAATTGAAATGGTTGTCCAATGGATGGCCTGTTATTTCGCCATTGCTTTATGATGGTGGTCAACCGCAATTCGTTAATGATTTAGAAGGAGAATGGGAACTTATCCGTTTTGAAGCTGACAGTGACTTAAAACAAAGTGAACTGGTTTTTCTTAGGGAACAAGATCTGATAGCTGTTACAGATGATGAATATGTTTGGGAAGGGTACAGACTTCTTTTCTGGCAGGAGCTAGAAAATGGTGTGATGACACCATGCCTGGCTGGTCTGAATGACGACGGTTTTGCTGTTATCGGAAAAAAACGATTAACATAAGGAAAGGAGCAGATATGCAAAAAGCATCTTTAAAACTTGTGAAAGACATGCAAATTT
Organism: Streptococcus ovuberis; assembly: GCF_012396585.1. Classification (GTDB taxonomy): domain Bacteria; phylum Bacillota; class Bacilli; order Lactobacillales; family Streptococcaceae; genus Streptococcus; species Streptococcus ovuberis. The sequence goes on along the minus strand of NZ_JAAXPR010000001.1, from coordinate 42,819 downwards.
CACAAGTGGATAAACGGATTTACGGCTCTTTCATTGAGCACATGGGACGAGCAGTTTATGGAGGGATTTACCAACCAGATCATGCGTCGAGTGATGCCAATGGGTTCCGTAATGACGTCAAAGAATTGGTCAAAGAATTAGGAGTTACCCTGGTCCGTTATCCAGGCGGGAACTTCTTATCGGGTTATAACTGGGAAGATGGTGTTGGGCCTAAAGATAAGCGTCCTAGACGTACAGATTTAGCTTGGCGAGCGATCGAGACCAACGAAGTCGGCATCCATGAATTCTTTGATTGGGCGGAAGAAGTCGGAGCAGAGGTCAATATGGCGGTCAATATGGGAACGCGTGGGATTGACGAAGCCAGACAACTCGTCGAATACTGCAACTTCCCAAGTGGGACAGAATGGAGTGACCGACGCATTGCCAATGGTCGTCAAGAACCGTTTGCCATTAAAACCTGGTGTATCGGAAATGAGATGGATGGTCCATGGCAAATCGGCCATAAAACAGCTGAAGAATACGGTCGTGCAGCGAGTGAAACTGCTAAAGCGATGAAGTTGGTAGATGATTCCATTGAACTGGTTGCTTGTGGTAGTTCTAATAGCCAAATGCCGACCTTTGGGGACTGGGAACTAACCGTTTTAGACCATACCTATGATTATGTGGATTACCTGTCTCTTCACCAGTATTACGGCAACCCTGCCAACAACTTAGAAGAGTATCTGGCTTGCTCTCTTGACATGGATGAATTTATCAAGGGGGTAACCGCTATGTGTGATGCTATCAAGGCTAAAAAACATAGCAAGAAACAAATGAACCTTTCCTTTGACGAATGGAACATTTGGTACCACTCTAATGAGTTTGACAAGACCATCAAGCCTTGGTTGATTGCCCCACCACAGTTAGAAGATCATTACAACTTTGAAGACACACTAGTTTTTGGGACGCTGTTAATCACGCTTCTGAAACACGCTGATCGTATTAAAATCGCTTGTTTGGCTCAGTTGGTTAATGTTATTGCGCCGATCTTTACAGAAGAAAACGACAATGACAGTCCAGCATGGCGTCAGACCATTTTTTACCCGTTCATGCAGGCTGCCAAATATGGGCGCGGGACTGTGTTGACACCACTCATCCAAACCGATTCCTATAGTGCTGGTCACTACGATGCCATTCCATATCTGGAATCTATTGCAGTCCTCAACGAAGCTGAAACCGAAGTCACTGTCTTTGCGGTAAACCGCTCAAGAGAGGAAATGGCTTTTAGCATTGACAGTCTAGGTCTTAAGGTGACAGGTGTCACTGCCTTTACTCAAATTGCAGGACATGCCATTAAAGCAGTCAACACACTGGCCTCAAACGATGTCAAACCTGTTGACTCAACTCGTTATGCAGTGTCAGAAGAAGGTGTTACTCTGCAATTAGAGCCCTTATCTTGGAATGTGATCCGCTTGGCAGTTAACTAAATCGTTTGGCCACTCACAACTAGCGAAAATCAGTTGGTATGACATTTAAAAAGGAGCAAACATGAAAGTAACATTGACCGACCAACAAGGTCCAAAAATTTCAAAATACATCTATGGCCATTTCGCGGAACATCTTGGCCGTTGTATTTACGAAGGTCTCTATGTGGGCGAAGACTCGTCTATTCCTAATGTCAATGGCATGCGCATTGATGTGGTTGAAGCCTTGAAAAATATTCAAATTCCAGTTCTCAGATGGCCGGGTGGTTGTTTTGCAGACGAATACCACTGGAAAGACGGGATCGGCCCTAAAGAAAATCGTAAAAAAATCGTCAACACCCACTGGGGTGGCGTCACAGAAAATAACCATTTTGGGACCCATGAATTTTTCGAGCTAACCAAGCAACTCGGCTGTGAGGTTTATGTCAACGGTAACGTTGGTAGTGGCACCGTTCAAGAAATGCAAGAATGGGTTGAATACATGACCATGGGAGGTGAGTCTCCTATGGCTAACCTTCGTCGTGAAAATGGCCAAGAAGAGCCGTGGTCTGTCAAGTTCTTTGGTGTGGGTAACGAAAGCTGGGGATGTGGTGGAAACATGCGTCCCGAGTATTATGCGGATGAATACAGACGCTATCAGACTTATGTTCGCCAATATGGTACTGAAAAGATTTACAAAATTGCTTGTGGGCCAAATATTGATGATTACAACTGGATGGATAAGGTCATGCAAATCGCTGCACCATTTATGGATGGCATCAGCTTACACCACTATGCCTTGACGGGTGAGTGGTTGGATAAAGGGCCTGCTACTGGCTTTAAAGAAGACCACTGGTGGTCTCTTCTCAAGAGTGCTCAGAAGATGGATGAGTTGATTACTAAACACAGCACCATCATGGACAAATACGATCCTGAAAAACGGGTTGGTCTCATTGTCGATGAGTGGGGGTCATGGTTGGCGGTTGAACCAGGAACGAATCCAGGCTTCCTTTACCAGCAAAACACGATTCGTGATGCGATGGTAGCAGCAGTGACGCTCAATATTTTCCATAAACATGCTGAGCGGGTTCACATGGCCAATATTGCCCAGACTGTTAACGTCTTACAATCCATGATCCTGACAGAAGGGGATCAAATGGTGAAAACCCCAAGTTATCACGTTTTTGATCTTTATAAAGTCCATCAAGAGGCAGAGTTAGTTTCCTCGTATGGGGAAACCGATGACACCGTCTCATATACTGTTTCTAAGAAAAATGGCCTTGTCTCTATTTCTGTATGTAACTTCTCCTTGGATGAAGAAAAGACCTTAGACTTTTCAGGGGCATATTCTGGTAAAGTAGTGGATGCACGCTATATTACCGCAGAGACCATGGATGCTCATAACGATTTTGATCATCCAGAAACGATTACCATTCAATCCTTTGACGGTGTATCAACAACGGATGAGACAGTGAGCTTAACAGTACCACCGATGTCTGTTGTGACTGTACAGATCGAACAATAATGAAAGAGGAGATCTCATGTCTATCTTAAAAGAAACCTTTACCTTAGCAAACGGTGTAGAAATCCACAAAGTGGGCCTTGGAACTTGGCAGTCTGCGCCTAATGATGCCTACCGTGCTACCAAATTTGCTCTTGAAAACGGCTATTACCATGTGGATACTGCTTATGTGTATGGCAACCAAGAAGAAGTCGGTCGTGGTGTTAAAGATAGCGGTCTTGCCCGCAAAGAGGTCTTTATTACGTCAAAAATTCCTGCGGAATGGAAATCTTATGAGGAGTCTGTTCGTGCCATTGATGAGAGTTTAAAGCAACTCGGAGTGGATTACATTGATTTGATGTTGATCCATGCTCCTCGTCCGTGGAGTGAAATGCATAAACGTCCTATCATTAACCACTATTATGACGAAAACGCAGAAATGTGGCGCGCTTTAGAAGATGCCTACGAAGCTGGAAAACTCCGTGCGATTGGTGTGTCTAACTTTAGCGTTGACGATTTGGAACATCTGCTTGAAAAAGCGCGGATTACACCAATGGTTAACCAGATCATTTACCATATCGGAAATACCAATCCTGAAGTACTGGCTTTTTGTGAAAAACACAATATCCTGGTAGAAGGGTATTCTCCCATTGCGACAGGGCGTTTACTCGGTGATGAAGGGATTCAGAAGATGGCAGATAAATATGTGAAATCAATCCCTCAAATCTGTATTCGTTACCTATTGGAGAAAAATATTCTCCCCTTGCCAAAATCTGTCCATGAGGAGTACATCCTTCAAAATGGTCAAGTCGACTTTACGATTGAACCAGAAGATATGACTTACTTAGATAGTTTGTAAAAGTTAATCGCTAAACAGTATCGGTGCTTTTGATCAGTTATTTCCTCATTTAGATCAATATATTTCTTCAAAAATTAAAAATATAGGAGGTTATCATGCTTCAAGAAAAACAAGATATTCTCAGTGGCCAAACAGCTCTTGGGATTGAATTTGGATCAACACGAATTAAAGCTGTGCTGATTGATAGCCGTCAATTGCCGATTGCTTCTGGGAGCCATGAATGGGAGAACCAGTTGGTAGATGGGGTTTGGACCTATGATTTGGAGGCTATCTGGAAAGGTATCCAGGATGCTTATGCCAAATTGGCGGAAGATGTCCAAGAAAAATATGACGCCTCATTGACGCAGGTTGGTAGTCTGGGCATTAGTGCTATGATGCATGGTTACATGGCGTTCGACAAAGACGATCAGTTATTGGTACCCTTTCGGACTTGGCGAAACACCATGACCAGTCAGGCTGCTGAAGCCTTGAGCGAGCGTCTGGGATTCAATATTCCAGAACGTTGGAGTATTGCCCATCTTTATCAAGCTATCTTAAACGAAGAAAAGCATCTTCCAGAGTTGCATTTCTTGACAACGCTTGCAGGATATGTTCATTGGCAATTGACGGGTGAAAAAGTATTAGGGGTTGGGGATGCATCAGGCATGTTCCCCATTGATCCTAAGACAGCGGACTACCGTCAAGACTATGTTCAAAGCTTTAATGATCTGATTGCACCGAAAGCTTTCTCATGGACTTTAGAGCAAGTTTTGCCTAGTGTTTTAAGCGCTGGTCAATCAGCTGGTCGATTAACAGAAAAAGGGGCGAAACTTCTTGATCCATCAGGTCACCTAGAGGCTGGGATTCCACTCTGTCCACCGGAAGGCGATGCTGGAACAGGAATGGTCGCAACCAACAGTATTGCCCCTAGAACTGGGAATGTTTCCGCTGGAACCTCCATCTTTGCTATGATTGTTTTAGAAGAGGACCTCAAAAGCCGATACCCTGAAATTGATGTGGTAACAACGCCAGTTGGCGATACTGTCGCCATGGTTCACGCCAATAACTGTAGTTCAGACATCAACGCTTGGGTGAAACTTTTCCATGAATTTAGTCGATTAGCAGGTCAAGACTTGTCTATGGATGTTGCTTATTCAATGCTCTTTAAAGAAGCATTGAAAGGTGAAAAAGACTGTGGGGAACTCTTGAGCATCGGTTATTATTCAGGAGAAAGCATTACTGGCATCGACGAAGGCCGTCCGATGTTAGTTCGCACGCCAGAAAGCCGTTTGACAGTGGCTAACTTGATGCGTAGCCATATCCTATCAGCCTTTGCGACCCTGTCCTTAGGGATGGATATCTTAACTCAAAAAGAAAACATCCATATTGACCGTATTTTAGGCCATGGTGGCATCTTTAAAACACCAGAAGTGGCTCAGCGTCTCTTGGCCTCAGCTATTGAAACACCCGTTTCTGTGATGGAAACAGCTGGAGAAGGAGGAGCGTGGGGAATTGCTCTCTTGGCCGATTACCTCAATCACTCCGACCTTTCGTTGGCAGAATATTTGGAAACGAAAGTATTTGCGACAGCCGTAACAGAAACCATCGCTCCAGAAGCAGATGATATTGGTGGTTTCAAGCAATTTATGGAGCGTTACAAACCAGGTTTAGAGCTGGAAAAATTAGCTGTTGACCTGATCAAATAGGAGGAACCATGTTAGAAGCATTAAAAGAAGCCGTATTTCAGGCCAATCTTGAACTCCCTAAGCGCGACTTGATTAAGTACACTTGGGGAAATGTCAGTGCCGTCGATCGTGAATCAGGATTGTTTGTCATCAAGCCATCTGGTGTTGACTATGCTATTATGACTGCCAATGATATGGTGGTCTGTGACTTTGATGGAAATGTCATTGAAGGTAAACTACGCCCATCATCTGACATGCCGACACATGCAGTCTTGTACAAGACCTATGACAGCATTGGTGGTATCGTCCATACCCATTCGCCATGGGCAGCCAGCTGGGCCCAGTCTGGTCAAGATGTTCCTGCCATGGGTACAACTCATGCCGACACCTTTTATGGAACGGTACCCTGCGCCCGATTTTTAAGCAAAGAAGAATTAGATGCGGGTTATGAGCATGAGACGGGAAATGTTATCGTTGAGACTTTTGAAAAACGTGGTCTTGATCCGGTGGCCATTCCAGGTATCTTGCTGCAAGGACACGGCCCCTTTACTTGGGGGAAAGATGCAGCTGACGCTGTCATGCATGCCGTTGTCCTAGAAGAAGTGTGTAAAATGAATTACTATACGCGCATGCTTAATCCATTTGCCCCTGAACTGCCACAATATGTCTTGGATAAGCACTACCTCCGTAAGCACGGTAAGAACGCCTACTACGGTCAAAAATAATCGTAAACATAAAAATGAGAATCATCTCAAACAAAGGAGAAATACAACATGTCAGATAAGAACGTTTTTTGGTTTGTCATCGGTTCCCAACACCTCTATGGGGAAGAAGCGCTAGAAGAAGTGCGTAAACACGGTCGTGAAATGGCTGATGTGCTTAACAAGTCAGGGCATTTGCCTTATCCTGTTGAATTCCAAGAAGAATTAGCCGTGTCAGCAGATGTCATCACGAAGCTTATGAAGGAAGTAAACTACCGTGACGATGTAGCTGGTGTTATTACATGGATGCATACCTTCTCACCAGCTAAAATGTGGATCCGTGGCACGAATCTGCTTCAAAAGCCGTTGCTTCACTTGGCAACCCAATACAATGAATCAATTCCGTGGGCAACCATCGATATGGACTTCATGAACTTGAATCAAGCGGCTCACGGTGACCGTGAATATGGCTTTATCAATGCTCGCCTCAAGAAAAACAACAAAATTATCGTTGGTTATTGGCAAAATGAGTCTGTCCAAAAAGACATTGGTGCCTGGATGGATGTTGCAGTTGCCTACAATGAAGGGTTTAATATCAAAGTTGCGCGGTTTGGGGACAACATGCGTGATGTGGCTGTAACAGATGGTGACAAAGTTGAAGCTCAAATCAAATTTGGCTGGACTGTGGATTACTATGCAGTCGGTGATTTGGTTGAAGTCGTCAATGCTGTGACAGACGAAGAAGTTAACGACTTGTTTGCAACCTACGAAGAGTTGTATGACTTTGACTATGCAGATTATGACAAAGAAACTTGGGAACACCATGTTAAGGAACAAGCAAAATATGAAATTGCCTTGAAGCGTTTCTTAGATGAAGGGGGATACACAGCCTTTTCGAGCAATTTCCAAGATCTTTATGGTTTGGAACAATTGCCAGGTCTTGCGGTGCAACGCTTGATGGCTGATGGTTATGGGTTTGCAGGAGAAGGTGACTGGAAAACTGCAGCGCTTGATCGCTTCATGAAAATCATGTCTCATAACCAAAACACCGGTTTCATGGAAGACTATACCTATGAGATGGGGCTTGGCAAAGAAGCTATCTTGCAGTCACATATGCTTGAAGTAGACCCAAGTCTTGCGAAAAACAAGCCGAAAATCTTGGTATCACCACTGGGTATCGGTGGTAAAGCAGATCCAGCGCGTCTTGTTTTTGATGGTAAAGCTGGTGACGGTGTCGTTGTGTCAATGGCTGACTTTGGTACTGAGTTTAAACTCTTGATCAATGAAGTGACAGCCTTTGAGCCAACAGTTGAAGCGCCAAACCTTCCAGTAGCGCGCGTGCTTTGGGAAGTGAAGCCTAACTTCCAAGACGGGATTAAAGCTTGGATTGAAGCGGGTGGCGGTCACCATACGGTAGTTTCACTTAACTTAACCAGCGATCAAATCATCACTTGGGCTAAGTTAGTTAATCTCGATTATGTTTTAATCAACTAGTAAAGATAGTTTTAATTCCCTTTATCAAGATTGAACACCATAAAATTTATGTCTCTAGTTAGAGAGTTTTATGGTGTTTCTTTCGTATATAATGTAATAATCTGTAAGAGTATCTCTAAAGCATAAGACTTGCATTTAAATCATCCAAATCATGCGAAATGTTTTTGTGATTCCATTGACAGAATGGCCTAATTAAGATATGCTAATCTTTGCTAATAAAGAATAATAAAATATAGGAGAACAAGATGCAGGATTTGACAGTAGGAAAGCCGATTAAGGTGATTCTTGCCTTTGCCTTGCCATTGGTGATTGGTAGTATTTTTCAGTTGTTCTATAATTTTGCAGATAGCATGATTGTTGGGCATACTTTAGGGGAAAAAGCCTTTGCGGCTGTAGGCTCGACAGGTAGTATTGTTTTTTTCATTCTGGGCTTTGCACAAGGGCTGACTGGCGGATTTTCAGTGATTTTGGCACAACGTTATGGTGCCAAAGATTCGGTTGATATCAAACGTTCTTTTGCTACGGGCTTAGTCTTATCCCTTGCTATTGGCCTTATACTGACAGTGTTCTCCCAAATTTTTTTGGAAAGTCTCTTGAGATTGATGCAAACACCTCAAGAATTGCTCGCTCAATCGAAACAGTTTTTAAGGGCTATTCTTGGAGGGATGTTGGCAACGATTCTTTATAATTATTTGTCTAACAGCATTAGGGCTTTGGGAGATAGCCGCACACCTTTGTTTGCTTTGATTGTAGCGGTCATCCTTAATGTGGCTCTCGACTTTATCTTTATCCTGAATTTTAAAATGGGGGTCTTCGGTGCTGGTGTGGCTACCATTCTTGCCCAGATGCTCTCCGTTCTTTTCTTATTTTGGCATATCAACAAACGGGTCCCTCAGCTTCAGCTCGCCAAAAAGGATTGGACTCTCCTTTCAAAAGGAGAATACCAAAAGCATCTTCAATTAGGTTTGCCAATGGGATTTCAAGCATCTATCATTGCAATTGGGACTATGACCTTGCAGTACGCCCTTAACCAGCTTGGGACGGAGGCAATTGCGGCACAATCTATCGCTAGTCGGACAGACCAATTAGCCATGTTACCCATGATTAATCTTGGACAGGCCATTTCTACCTTTGCTGCTCAAAATTATGGTGCAAAGTTCTATGGGCGTATCTTTGAAGGGGTCCAAAAAACAGTTGCCTTGTCTGTTGCTTGGTCGTTGTTATTTGCAGCTATTCTTCTGATGGGAAATCGATTTTTTTCTGCTCTTTTCCTACCTAATGGCTCAGAAGCAATCTACCAGATGGCATTCTCTTATTACGTCATTAATGGCTTATGCTACTGGATTCTAGCCATTCTCTTTGTGTTGAGAGGTTTTATTCAAGGGCTTGGAAAAAGCTTTGCTCCAACCTTGGCAGGCATTATGGAATTGATTATGCGAGTAGTGGTGGCTTTAATCGGCTTACATTATTTTGGTTTTACCGGTATAGCTGCCGCTAATCCAGCGGCTTGGCTTGGTAGTGTACTAGTCTTAATACCAACAACCTACATCGTCACCAAACAGCTAAAAAAATACCTCCGTCGTCAAGGTGATTAAAGACAAGAGACGAGCTTTTGGCTCGTTTTTTGTTGTCTAATGCCCAGATTCATTATGGAGATCATATTTTATATAAATCTCAACTACCAAACCCCAATAGCTACGCGAATCATCGCTTAACAAAAACACTTTATAAAAGTTATATAGAAAAATGTTGCCTTTGCTGTTTGACCTTGCTATGGAGTTAGTGTAGAGCGTAAGTCTGATACCTCATAGGATTTAGTGTGAAACAGATGTTCTTGGTTATTCTTGTTCTTTTATTTACGTTGCTTTATGAGATAATAACTTTCTCTTGATTGGTACTTTGTCTAGGATAGACAGATCACTTGTGTTATAATGATTAAATACTGCAACTGAAAGGACAGCTATGTTTCGCAAGAATCAAAAAAGGGTGTTTGGGATTTTCAGTGGGCTTGTCTTGCTTGTTGTGATAGGATTTTTGGGAAAAATGGTCTATGATCAGCAGGTTCGGACAAAGGCTATCGAGACTCTCATAGAGACAGAGCAAATGGCTCATGAGCAACAAGGGCTGAAGGTTAGGCAAGAGGTCATTGAGGAAGGAACGAAGCATTATCTGAGACAGGATTTGGTTAATCAGAATGGCTCGGCACTTAGCTGGTCCAAAGAGCTTCAAGCGGGACATTTGGAGCAACTGAAAGCGTCATCGAATCAAGAAGAGGAGGATTTCTGGGCCTTTTCGTATAGCAGTCAGGAGACAGCCTTGACAGGTGTCCGGCAGGTGGAGTTGCTGGAGAAGGGCTACCGATTTGATAGAAAAAGCCATCAATTTGAGCTTAAGGGACAAGAGTTACTGGGGAGCACCTATCTCAATGCTGAAGGAGATAGAATGACACTGGAGCAACTGATCAAGGATCGAGACGCTTTTACCCAATTAGTTTTAAATCATTTGAGGGATGTAGGGAAAACGGAAGACGACATCTATAACGATCAGGCTTATTTGGAGCAGACCTTTTCGAATCTGCCGTTTGCGGTAACATCTTCTGGATTGGAAGTGGCATTTTCGCCTGGAGAAGAACGGATTGAACTCTTTTATACAGAGCTTTTTGAGATTATGGAAACGGATTTTTTAAAGGACGAAGCCCGTGCGCATTATGACGCCTACTTGGCGGAGAAGGAGGCGGCTCGTTTAGCAGAAGAAGCTCGACTAGCCGCTGAAGCAGCGGCGAGAGCACGTGGCCCTAAACCGGTAGCCATCGGTAAGGTTATCGCCCTGACCTTTGATGATGGACCGAGGCCAGAAACAACCCCTCAGGTCTTGGATTTATTGGCTAGTCACCAGATTAAGGCCACTTTTTTCCTGCTGGGGCAGAGTATTTTGGGGAATGAATCCATCGTCCAGCGTATGGCGGCAGAAGGTCACCAGCTGGCTAACCATACTTGGAGTCACCCTTATTTGACCAAAATCAGCCCTGACCAAATCAGGGCTGAGGTAACTCAGACACAGGACTTGATTCTACGGGTATCTGGGCAATTACCAACTGTGCTAAGGCCACCTTACGGCAGTTTCAATGCAGTAGTAGAGCAACATGCTGGTTTACCCATTGTGACATGGACGATCGATACTTTAGATTGGCAGTCACGAAATCCTGCTTCTATTCTTGAACGTGTCAAAGCACAAGCTACCAGTGGAGGGGTAATTTTGATGCACGATATCCATCAATCCACTGTAGATGCCCTTCCAGCTGTTATTGAATTTCTAAAATCAGAAGGGTATCAGTTTGTAACCCTCAACGAACTATATGGTTATTGATGCTCAGTAAAAATCAAAAATAGCAAATCTAAGATACTAATAACCTATCAGAGTCTAATATCAAAGGTGAAGGCAGGAGTCATGGCTGTTAAGTAGCTATTTATGAGTTTAAATGAGTATGAGCATCGTTCTAGGAACTGCTACTGAGGGGTAAACCCGATAAGAAGGATCGGAGTCACGAGGACCAAGATCGGCTAATAGAATCTGGATTGGATGAAACAGTCTCGGTTTCTAGCAAAATTAGCCTGAGTTTAGCAAAAATGAAAGCAGCCCTTTCGTCAAGAGAGAGGGCTGTTTTTGAGTATGACGGATGTACGAAGAAAATGCAAGCAACCATTTTTGACGCGCACACACTGTTCAGGAACGTTCCTAAAAAGAGGTTGGTTTCAGGCAAAAAGTGATTCATTTCATTAGCCAGGTGTAACTATCATCCTGAAAGCAGCAATGTCTTCAGGCGTCTGGCGTGGGAGTTTGATAAGGTGTTTTTTACTGAGAATCGTCAAAATAGAAGGTTTGATTTTTTAGGAAAATCGGCCGAACCTGAGCATACTTTTTAAGCGTTTTGAGCTCTTCAGGATGAGAGATGAGAGTGACGACAACACCATTTTTGCCCATGCGACCTGTTCGTCCTGCACGGTGTGTATATGTTTCTAAGTCTCTAGGTAAGTCCACATTGATGACGCATTCGAGGCTGTCAATATCAATGCCACGGGCAACCAGATCTGTTGCTAAGAGAAGAGTGAGCTGGCTAGCCTTGAATTTTTCCAAGATGGTTTTACGGAATTTGACATTAACATCGCTAGCCAATGACACCACGTTAGCGGAGCGGTAGGTGAGCTTTTCTTCGGTAGCACCGAGGTCAGACAAACTGTTAAAGAAGGCTAAGGCTCTGAAATCAGGGATATTACTCATCTTACGTAGGAGCTCTGTCTTGTCCCGTTTAGCAACTTCTAAGTAAACGTGTTGAATATTGTCAAGTTTTCCTCCGTCTCGCACATCGATGGTCAAAGTTGCGGGGGCAATCTGATTAGAGTCAAAACGATCTGTTGCAGACATGTAGATCATCTGGTATTCCCGTGGAGAATGTTTGAGGATCCGATTGACGAACTGGGCCTGACTATCGCTAAAGAGCTGGTCAAATTCATCCAAGACAATCTTATCAATGGCCATCGTCTTAATTTTTTTAAGTTTGACGAGTTCCCAGATACGGCCAGGTGTTCCGATCAAAATTTGAGGCCCCTTTTTGAGGCGTTCCATTTGACGCTTTTGGCTGGAGCCTGAGAGGAAGACTTGGCAAGTCAGGTTGAGGGGCTCAGCCCATGTTTTAGTGACGTCAAAAATTTGTCCAGCAAGTTCTGTATTTGGTGCTAGGATAAGGATTTGCTGAGCTTTTTGACTGGTCACGGAAGACAGTAAGGGCCAGAGATAGGCCAGAGTCTTGCCGGTTCCTGTCGGGCTGATGCCGAGGACTGATTTGCCGTCACGAATCGGGTCAAAACTTTGAGTTTGAATCGGCGTAAAATGAGTAAAGCCGAGTTGGTCAATCTGATCTTGCCAGACAGGTGGGAATTTAGTTTTCATGTTGATCTGCCTCAAAATGGATACCAGAGTCCTGACGCATGGCATAAAGGGTTTGGTTAACGGATTGAGCTGTACTGAGGAGCTGTTTGTAGAGCTCTTGGTGCTTATTTGGATGCATCAGTATATCTGCAAAAACTTGCGTTTCCTCAGCCATCAGATGGCCAAGTGGTGCAAGTTCTAAGTTGGTAAGTCTACCATCTAAATCATGGAAGCTAGCTTTCTCAATCCCTTGGATATGATTGAGAATGAGTGTTCCCTGATTGGTGTAGATCTCGCTGGGAAGATTAGACTGGGCATTTTTACGGACAACCATGTTTACATGAAAGTCCTCATAAAGCAGCTGACCAGAGCCTGCTATGTCAACGCCGGTTTCTAAGAGGTCTGCACAATAGCGAGCAGCTTTGGGTTGGCCAAAAAGTTTGTGGGCAGCATAGATTTGGTAGATTCCTAAATCAACTAGAGCACCGCCAGACATTTTAGCTTGAAAGGCATTGTCGTAAATCCCTTGGAGAAGATTTTTCATTCGGGAGGAGTATTGAGAAAAGTGGAAACTGGCTCCATAAATCACTTTATCTGCCAAGAAATCTTGAATTGGTTGCCAATTTTTTTCGTGGTAATTACGAGCGGCTTCAAGCACTAGGACTTGCTTCTCCTCAGCGAGCTTGATGATGGCTTGGAATTCGCTTGGATTTGAAAATGCCGGTTTCTCAACAATCAAATGCTTACCAGCAAGAATTAGCATTTTTGCCTGCTGGAAGTGTAAGCTATTGGGGCTAGCGATATAAACCACATCCAGATTACTCTGGCTGAAAGCTTTGAGGTCTGTATAGAGCTCTATTTCGCCATAAGGCGCCGCAAAGCTTTGAGCTTTTTCGGTGGTCCGAGAGTAGACGGCGGCTAACTTATAGTGTTCTGTTAACTGGCAGGCTGTGATAAACTGGTGGGCGATATTACCTGTCCCAATAATTCCTAATCTGAGCATGTCGTTTCTCCTCGTAAAATAAGTTAATGGGGATATTTCAATCCCAAGTGTAACCAATGTTATCGCTTGACTATTGCAAGGTTTTCCAGAGCAATAGAGTCATGGAATAGACTCATGGTTGTTTCTTTGTCCCCTTGTTGCGTAGACTTCAAAATAAAGTCTGTTACCCAAAAGCCTTGTCCCTACTTCCAACACACTAGCTGTTTCCACTAGGCTCACTTCTGTATCTAGTAGGCTACAGGCGGCAAGTGAGTTAGTGCTCAGAATTCTCTTATGCGAGGCTGTTGATTCAAGGTGTTTCTGGGGAACCTTACAGTAGTCAAGAAACCTTCCAAATCCAAATGAAAGGAGACCTTCCACATGAAATGTTTTGTCGGTTTAGACGTTAGCGCAACCAAACTGGACGTTTGTATCATGCTCAGTGATACAACGCCCCCCTTCACTGCTTCGCTCCCTAATGACTTAACGGGTGCTTCTGACATCAAGAAACAGGTTCTTGAACTCAATGATATCCATGCCTTTGAACGCATCGTCATTGGCATGGAAGCGACCAGTCTCTATAGCTTTCATCCTGCCATGTTCTTTCACGAAGACAGCGACTTGAAAGCTCTTAAAGTTGAAGTCATGGTGGAACAGCCCAACAAAATCAAGAAGTATCGCGAAGCCTTCGAAGAAAACAAGAATGATGCTCTTGATGCCTTCTATATCGCAGATTATTTCCGTATTGAGCGATTTTCACCAGCTTTTCTCAAGGAAGAGAAATACATGGCGCTTCAGCACCTCACTAGAACCAGACTGCAACTCATTGAGCAGTCAACCAAAACCAAGCAGCACTTCATTGAGAGTATCTACTATAAGTGCAATACCTTATCTACTGAAATCAAGAATGAGAACCTCTCAACCAATCTCTGGTCAAGCACCATCATCTCCTTGATGACCGAAGACTATACCCTAGACGAATTAGCCGCTGTTCCTCTTGAAGAGCTGGCAGACTTTATCCAGAAACTGGGAAGAGGCCGGTTTAAAGCCCCTGAAAAGCTGCCAAAGCCATTCAAGCGGCCGTCCGTGGCTCTTACCGTCTGCCAAAGCTCCAACAAGATTCGGTCAATGTCGTTCTTGGACTGCTCGCTCGAGAAATTAGAAATCTTGAGAAAGTGATCAAGGACATTGACAAGGCTATCGAAGAGATGGTCGAAGTCATTCCTGAATACCAGTGCTTAACCTCCATACCTGGTGTTGGTAAAGTGTACGCTGCTGGGATAATCGCTGAGATTGGGCAAGTCGAACGCTTTACAGACCACCCTCAAGTCGCCAAGTATGCTGGGCTTAACTGGAAACAGAACCAGTCGGGTCAATCCAACTCCCAAAACACTTCGCTTGTGACCAGAGGCAATCGCTATCTCTGTTATTACCTGGTTGAAGCGGCCAACTCGGTCAGACGATACGATAGCGAGTATCAAGCCTTTTACAAGAAGAAGTGTCAAGAAGTGCCTAAACAGCAACACAAACGTGCCATCGTCTTAACCGCTAGAAAATTTGTGCGTCTGGTGGATGTGCTACTACGCAACCGCCAACCCTATCCGCCACCAAGGAGGCTTATGGAAGATAGCTAATATCGGCACAAGTCCTTGGGTAAGCTAGTGAAAAAAGCAATTTTCACTAGGTGTTTTTAGTGCACCCTGTTTTCTAGAAAATCAACTAAAGTTTTGAAAACTTTGGCTTGACTTTTTACCACTAGACTTAATAATACTTTCCTTATTATACCATGTTTTGAGCTTATAAAGGAAAAGTGTTGAAAGAAAAAGATATTCCCAGACTGTAACATCCCATTTGGAACTCCTAAAAAGTGTTGGGGTGGAAATTTCTAGTGAAGTAGTAATTTGGAAACTCTATTTTGCGGTCAAGGAAGTAGCTAAAAAAGAGACTCAGGTGAAATCAGAAATTTTCTACCCCTTAAAAAATATGTTTCAACAGCCGACAAGAATTATGAATCGGTTACACTAAACTAGACAGTCTTATAAAGTGTTCTACACTAAAGAAGTAGGAGAACTATATGTCTAGAAAAATCCGTCGTCATTTTACGGATGACTTCAAACACCAAATCGTTGACCTTGACCAAGCAGGGAAAAAGCGTCGTGAGCTCCTCAGAGAATATGAGCTAACCCCTTCGACCTTTGACAAATGGGTGAGACAAGCTAAAACAACAGATTCCTTCAAGTCTCTTGATAACCTTACCGATGAATAGCGGGAGCTGATCGCACTCCGAAAGCGCAATAAAGAGCTTGAAATGCAGGTCGATATCCTAAAGCAAGCAGCAGTGATTATGGCGCGAAGAGAGAAATAATAACTGCTAATAAGGATAAATACAGCATTTCAGCCATGTGTCGTTGGTTGAAAATTCCTCGTTCCAGCTATTACTACAAAGCCACTGAACCAGTATCTGAAGCGGAGCTTGAAGAGAAGGTGAAACAGATTTTCCGTGAGAGCAAGGCCAGATATGGTGCTCGAAAAATCAAGAAATGCCTAGAAGCGCAAGATATGCTCGTGTCTCGTCGTCGCATCATGAAGCGATTGAACTTGGTTTCTGTTTATCAGAAAGCCGCAGTCAAACCGCAGTCTAAAGGGAAAAATGATGCACCCATTCCCAATCATTTAGCCAGACAATTCAACCAAGAAAAACTCCTGGAAGTCCTTGTCACTGACTTGACCTATGTCCGTGTTGGCAAGCGATGGGCTTATGTTTGCTTGATCATTGACCTCTTCAACCGTGAAATCATTGGTCTGTCAGTCGGTTGGCAGAAGACGGCAGCACTCGTCAAACAAGCCATTCAGAGCATTCCTTATGCTCTGACCAAAGTCAAGCTATTTCATTCTGACCGTGGCAAGGAGTTTGATAATCAGCTGATTGCTGAGATGCTTGAAACCTTCGGAATCACCCGTTCCCTCAGTCAAGCTGGCTGTCCTTATGACAATGCCGTCGCCGAGAGCACCTATCGCTCCTTTAAACTGGAGTTTATCAACCAAGAAACCTTCCATTCACTCGAAGAACTAATTCTTAAAACCAAGGACTATGTCTACTGGTGGAATCATCATCGCATACACGGTAGTCTCAATTACCAAACACCTATGGCTAAGCGAGTGATCGCTTAACCCAAAAAACACTTTATAAAAATTGTACAGAAAAGGGTTGCCTTTTCAAGATGTGCTGCCTTTTTTTCACACCATCAGAAATGACTTTATCCATGTCCCAGAATGTTTGAGAGTTGAGGGGTGTTCCTTCTCGAGCCTCAACGAGGGTTTGTTCGTATTGTTTTTGAGCATGTTTAGCGAGGTATAAGATTTTCTTGTAGCCACAGTTTTGTCTTCTCTTAGGACAGCTGTTACAGACAAAGGGAGCTTTATCAAGGAGAAGACAAGGAAGAATGTCACTAGTAGAAGAGCGGACCTGTCTGTTACGTTTGACCTCTTTGGAAACGGTAGGATTTTTTAGGATAGTTTGTCCAATGGCTTTGAAGGTTTCTCCACGTTCTAAGCCAAGGTGGATGTCATTGCGGTCTGAGAGGGTAAGGTGTTTATATTTTGCCATAGTAAGGACTCATTTCTAGTACAAACGTCTCAGACTTAATTCCACCATAAAAATCCGTTTTAGGCTAAAGCTAAAGTGGAACTTACTTTGGGAAATTAGCGTTCATGCGTTTGTCCTGGTGTCACGACAAAGTACTTGTCAAACTTACAAACTTTTGATAAACTATAGTAGTTGCCACTCTTAGTGTAATGGATATCACGCAAGATTCCGGTTCTTGAGATAGGGGTTCGATTCCCTTAGAGTGGATAGACACGGTAACCGAAAGTGAACATATCCTATTATTTCAAATCTGCCTTGATATTTTAGAGGTGGTTTTTTTCTACCATTTGTCAAGTCTATCAAGGTATTTGACGAAAACTATTTTGAGCCCAGTAGGCAAAACAAGGAAATTATTTTATTTTGGTTCAAAGTTTGGTTTAAAAAGTGCACACAAAAGGAGCCCCTTATCTGGCATTTTTTGAAACAAGGTGCTACAATGATAGAGCATAGATGACTTTTGGCTAAAGTGTACTCGTAAAATTTGTTATGCGTAAAGAGGTAATACATTGTCCTGATGAGGCGATGTATGGCGGCAATCGTGTGCGGTTTCGTTGAAGCTGTTTGCGATTGTCTTTTTCGTTTCTCGTAAAAATCAGCGATATGGCAAGGCTTGGTGTGGCTGGCAGAAGCGATGTTGTGAATACACTTGAAGAGAATCTTTCTGCATAAGGATTGCCTCTTTTGGTGATACGTTCCTTGGCAAGGAAGTTCCCAGACTCATAGTGCCTCAAGTCAATGCCGATAAAGGCGTTGATCTGGTTGGCAGACTGAAACCGTCGAATGTCGGCGAGTTCGCCAATAATGCTTGTGGCTGTCGTTTCTGCGATACCAGGTATGGAGAGGAGAATCTCGTATTCTGGTAATGACTGAGCCAGTTTGACCCTGTCATCTAAAATAGCTTTCCGACGGTCAGATAGTCTAAGCAGTTCTTTTGCATAGTAACGAACCTCTTCAAGTATTGGAGAGGTTTTCTTGACCGCACAATAGTTTTGTTTAGCCAGTTCTTTGAGTTTGTCAGCCAGATAGGTGGCTCGCTTGTCAGAAATGCGTTTGGTCGTAGATTGACGAATACTATTATTCAATTGACTTTGAGTTAAATGTAATACAAATTCTTTAGATGGGAAAGCAATCACCAAGTTCCAGTATTGTTCGCCAGTTGGTGTTGACAAGATGCTTTGAAAAGGCAACCCTTTTCTGTACAATTTTTATAAAGTGTTTTTTGGGTTAAGCGATCACTCGCTTAGCCATAGGTGTTTGGTAATCGAGACTACCGTGAATGCGATGATGATTCCACCAGTGGACATAGTCCTTGGTTTTCAGGGTTAGTTCTTCGAGTGAATGGAAGGTTTCTTGGTTGATAAACTCCAGTTTGAAAGAGCGGTAGGTGCTCTCGGCGACGGCATTGTCATAAGGACAGCCCGCTTGACTGAGGGAACGGGTGATTCCGAAGGCCTCCAGCATGTCATCAATCAGCTGATTATCAAACTCCTTGCCACGGTCAGAATGAAATAGCTTGACTTTGGTCAGAGCATAAGGAATGCTCTGAATGGCTTGTTTGACGAGTGTTGCGGTCTTCTGCCAACCGACTAACAGACCGATGATTTCACGATTATAGAGGTCAATCATCAAGCAAACATAAGCCCATCGCTTGCCAACACGGACATAGGTCAAGTCCGTGACAAGGGCTTCCAGGGGTTTTTCTTGGTTGAATTGTCTGGCTAAGCGATTTGGGATGGGTGCCTCATTTTTCCCTTTAGACTGCGGTTTGACTGCGGCTTTCTGGTAAACAGAAACCAAGTTCAATCGCTTCATGATGCGACGACGAGACACGAGCATATCTTGCGCTTCTAGGCATTTCTTGATTTTTCGAGCACCATATCTGGCCTTGCTCTCACGGAAAATCTGTTTCACCTTCTCTTCAAGCTCCGCTTCAGATACTGGTTCAGTGGCTTTGTAGTAGCTGGAACGCGGGATGTTTAAGCAACGGCACATAGCCACAATTTTATATTTATCTTTATTAGCGGCGATCACTTCCCTTTTTGCGCCATAACACCTGTGCTTGCTTTAAGATATCAACCTGCATTTCAAGCTCTTTGTTGCGTTTTCTGAGGGTAATCAGCTCGCGCTGTTCAACAGTAAGGTTATCGGCGGTCTTAAATGAGCCAGTTACTTTGGATTGTTTTACCCACTTATCGAAGGTTGATGGGGTTAGTTCATATTCTCTGATGAGCTCACGACGTTTTTTCCCTGCTTGGTAAAGGTCAACGATTTGTTTTTTGAAATCATCCGTGAAGTGACGACGTGGTTTTCTAGACATAAAGGAGTCCTCTTTTCTTAAGTTCAGTGTAGAACACTTTATAATTTTTGTCTAGTTTAGTGTAACCGATTCACTTGGCTCTAACAATGTCTTCAGTCAGATTCTGATAAAAACGACTTAAATCTCTCAAGTGTTGATAGATTTCTTCCTGCACATCAGTTGGTTTACGATTCAGTACGAACTGAGATTGTGCTAGTTTTTCTGCATCAATTTTGTCTTACGGACACGTAGGCTGTCCAGTTATTTCTTAGCTCCTAGAGGATTTAGCTGTGTATAAACGTAGCCATTGTCCTCGAGAAAAGCCGATGGCGTCGTTGGTTATGGTGTAGCTATGAACCTTTTTGCCATTGACCAAAATGGCCACTTCTGAACTTGCTTTACTCACATCAATCCCAAATACGACTCGCATGATTTTACCTCTTTGTCTTGAATGATTCCTTGTTTTAGTGATGTCATTTTCAATACACGACATCTAGCGCCTAAAAGCCCTTCGACTTAACAAGACACCTCTACTTTAATATAAAGAAAAAGTAGTGAGTATTTTCTCCCGTCGGAGATTTCCTCACTACTAATCTTAGTATGTTTTGATACACCCAAAAAGCTCCATAATCTCCTTAGGGGAGCTACCCACTACAGAAATTATAGATCCAGTATTTCTAAGAGTTTTCTATTGTTAGAAGATAATGAGAGATGCTCGAACAATGATTGAACAGTATATTTTTTGATTTATCCAAGCTGAGTCTCTTTCTCCGGAACAGTTTCCCACTATCTGAGATATTTGAGCCTTCTTTTCATCGAAATGTTTTCAAAATCATAAAACAGCCCATTTTGGAGTATTTGAAAGGAGTTGGGCGTTTTTAGAGTTTCTCAGATTAATTCCAGATGTTTAAACGCTTGATAGATACCATCTTCATCAACGCCTGTTGTGATATAATCGGCGGCAGCTTTTGCTTCTGGACCACCACTTCCCATAGCGACGCTCTGGGCGCAATACTGAAACATCGGGATATCAATTTTGGCGTCTCCAAAAGCGATCGTATTTTTCTTGTCTGCCCCTAGATGGTTGAGGAGTTGGTCAATCGCAAAGGCTTTATCGATGCCTTTGACACCGACATCCCCAAAGAGGGCAACCTCCCCCTTTCCGCCCCAAGTATTGACTTCAAATTGACTAAAGTGTGTCTTGGCATCAAGGTAATCTTGGTAACTTTCAAGAATGAAAGAAATTTTGTTAACATCATCTCGGTAGTAATTAGTGCTGTCAAACACCATGCCGTGCATAACTGTTTCAGCAGTTACGTCCTGAACATTATCCATCCCTTTGCGTTTACAATATTCTTGTAATACAGGAATGGAGCGTTCAAAGAAGTTTTCAGAAGCATAGAGTCCGCTGTTGCTTTCTAAATAGAATTCTAATCCATGAGCATGCAGATAGTCCACAATCTCTGTACACTCCGCAAGGCTTAACGAATTGTGGTAGATGACCTGATTATCTGATTCGATGTAATTTCCATTGCCACCAATCATGCCATCAATGCCGATGTCCCAGATTTCTGGTTGCATTTCAGCTCGGCTCCGACCTGTACAGGCATAGATCCTGTGGCCATTTTGGCGCGCTAACTTGATGGCTTCGATAGCAGAAGCAGGAATTTCATTTTCGTAATTAACCAATGTGCCGTCAACATCTAGAAAAATAACCTGTGACATGTAGTGACCTCGTTTCTTAATGTAATTATATTATAAAAAAGGAAGGGCAAATTAGCTCGTATTAAAAAAGGGAAAATTGATACTATTCTATGATGTCTAAAGATCAAGCAGGTGGTAACCTGAAGGTAAGCGTTTCAAGAAAAATATGGTATAATGGAAGCAATAAAATAAAGTGAGAAAAAATATGCACATTGAAATCTACGATGAAACCAATCAGGTTAGCCAAGCGATTTTAAGGCAGACGGTTGAGGTATTGGAGGCTGCTGCTAAGCGGTTAGGGACAGAAAACAAAGAAATGGCAGTAACCTTTGTGGATAATGTTAGAAGCCATGAATTGAATCTCCTTTATCGAGAGACGGATCGTCCGACGGATGTGATCAGTTTGGAGTATAAGCCGGAAGAAAGTATTATCTTTGACGCAGAAGATCTGGCGGATAATCCAGATTTGGCGGAATTGATGGGAGAGTTTGATAGTTACATTGGTGAACTTTTTATTTCTGTTGATAAGGCGAAGGAACAGGCTGAGGATTACGGGCATTCGTTTGAGCGGGAGATGGGATTTTTAGCAGTACACGGCTTTCTCCACATCAATGGCTATGACCACTATACGCCAGAGGAAGAAGCAGAAATGTTTGGCTTGCAAGAGGAGATTTTGACAGCTTATGGACTCACACGATGATAAAAAAGAAGCGTTACGAATTTTTAATCCTGAGCAATTTCGCCAAGATCCTCCGCACTATTCCTATGAGGAAGAGGGGATTGATCAGCACTGGAAGAATAGGCATTTTTTATCCAGTTTAGACTTCGCCTTGACCGGGATCAGAACAGCGATTCGAGATGAACGCAACATGAAGAGTCATCTGGTAGGAGCTGTTTTGGTTTTTGGGTTTGGGTTGCTCTTTAGCTTGGAATTAGTGGAATGGCTGTTTATTTGCTCCGCTATTTTTGGGGTTATCGTGTTAGAATTACTCAATTCGGCTATCGAAAATCTAGTAGATTTGGTCTGTGGGAAAAATTTTTCAACCTTTGCTAAAAATGCTAAGGACATGGCAGCAGGTGCTGTCTTGCTGACCTCTATTTATGCCCTGATCGTCGGTATCATTATCTTTTTGCCCAAGTTATGGGCTTTGCTTTCCTGAGAAAGGACCATTATGACGCAAGATTATATTTCTTATATCCGCTCAAAAGTTGGACATGACAAGATTATGCTGACCTTTGCTGGTGGGATTTTAACCGATGATGCTGGTAGGATTTTACTGCAAAAACGTGGGGATTTTGGCAAATGGGGCTCAAACAGTCTGGGAGACTGTTTGAGGTTGGAAATAAGAAAAGCGTAGCTTTTGACAATCGTTTGGCGGTGCTATGGAGCTGGGTGAAAGCTCTCTGGAAACAGCCATTCGTGAGTTTGCTGAGGAGACAGGCATTAAGGTGACTGCCAAACGCCTGCTTAATGTTTATACGAATAGCGAGCATCATTATCCCAACGGTGATATTTGCCAGTCCGTCACCTTTATCTATGAAATGGTAGCAGAAGAGAACTATGACATTAGCACTCACCGTGATGATGAAAGTCTAGAGTTGCGTTTTTTCACAAAAGAGGAGATTGACCAGTTGGCATTGGCTTTTGACAGCCACCGTTTGATGATTGAAGAATATGTGTCTGGCAGCTTTGCCATGGGACACTAAAAGTAATAGAAAATGAAAGGAGTGGCGTTGGGCAGCAGGGGTGTTGAAATGAACACAGGCTACAACCGTCGGGAAAATGCGTAACCTTCTTGTGTCCAAGATTTGGGAGATAGTGTTTTAATCAATGATTTATTTAAAGTGTGACTGGTTTCACGACTGTCCAGAATATCCGATTCTATATTATAATGAACTAGATGAGAATCACTATATTACTCAGCAACTGGAGATATTTGCTTCCGGAGATTACAATTATTGGGATAGTAGAACTCCGTTTGCCTTAAGCGACCAACCGCTATGGGAGACACCTGAAGAAATCAACGAAAATCCAGAATTGTATATGGTAGAGATTACTGCAGAGGAATTTGAAGTAGTTCTAAGAGACCATCCGATGTCCGTAGAAGAGCAATTAGAGCGCTACAGTCGCTTTTTAAAGTAATTACAAAAAGGAGAAAAAATGACATTTAAATCAGGCTTTGTTGCCATTTTAGGTCGCCCGAATGTGGGGAAATCGACCTTTTTGAACTATGTGATGGGGCAGAAAATTGCCATTATGAGCGATAAGGCCCAGACCACCCGTAACAAGATTATGGGAATTTACACGACCGAGAGTGAGCAAATCGTCTTTATCGATACGCCAGGTATCCACAAACCAAAGACTGCTCTGGGCGACTTTATGGTGGAGTCTGCCTATTCAACCCTGCGTGAGGTGGAGACCGTCCTTTTCATGGTGCCTGCTGATGAAAAGCGCGGCAAGGGTGACGATATGATTATCGAGCGCTTGAAAAAGGCCAATATTCCTGTGATTTTGGTGATTAACAAGATTGACAAGGTGCATCCTGACCAACTCTTGGAGCAAATTGATGACTTCAGAAGTCAGATGGACTTCAAGGAAATTGTGCCGATTTCTGCGACCCAGGGCAACAATGTTAACCGCCTGATGGAGATTCTCAAGGACAATCTGGAAGAGGGCTTCCAGTATTTCCCAGAAGATCAGATTACCGACCATCCCGAGCGGTTCTTGGTGTCGGAGATGATTCGGGAGAAGGTCTTGCATTTGACCCGCGAGGAGATTCCGCATTCGGTAGCGGTGGTCATCGAGTCCATGAAGCGAGATGAGGAGACCGACAAGGTTCATATTCAAGCGACCATCATGGTTGAGCGAGATAGCCAAAAAGGCATTGTCATTGGAAAAGGTGGTGCTATGCTGAAAAAAATCGGCTCCCTTGCCCGCCGCGACATCGAACTTATGCTAGGCGACAAGGTCTTTCTCGAAACCTGGGTCAAAGTCAAGAAAAACTGGCGCGACAAGAAGCTGGACTTGGCGGATTTTGGCTATAATGAGAAAGAGTATTAAAATAGCCTACGGATAGGCTATTTTAACCCGAGCTTAGAAAGGCAAAGGTGAGACTTCCTTAATGGGGAGTTTTGGGTCATCGCCTGAAAAAAAGTGCAATGAGATTCAGTAAACTTTTTAACGCAAGCAAAGGAATGGGGAGGAGTGACTGATGATTGAACCTGTTACCTCAAATACGGTAACGCATTGAGCAGACCTCGCTAGCCAGCTGTGGTCGCCTGACCATCTCGACTTGGTGGCAGACTTTTTAGCTGGTCGATTCCCGTATGAGTTTCTTTTTTGGGACAATGGCAGAGCTGTCGCCTTTATCAGCTTGTCCATCAGATATGACGATGTCGAAGGGGCGAAAGGCTCTCCTGTTGCATTCTTAGAAGGAGTGTTTGTCTTACCCAGTTATCGTCGCCAAGGGTTGGCTAGAAAACTGGTTACTTTTGCGAGAGAATGGACAAAAGGACAAGGGCTGAGCCAGCTGGCCTCTAACTATGCTCTAGACAACCTGGAGAGCCATTCTTTTCATCAAGCGCTTGGCTTTCAGGAAGCCAGCCGAACAGTGAATGTGATACAGGATTGCTGAGAAGACCAGTTTTCTCAGAATATAGGCCTCCTCTCTAAATGATAGGAAAACATCAACTTCAGACGGCCTGTTTTACCTTTCACCAACTCTTAAAAAACGCTAATGCAGCGGTGTTTTTAAGAGTTTTTATATTTGTCAGCAAAAGAAAAAAAGATTGACGGAAATCATCACAAATGTCCCAAATATTGTGAGAAGAAATCATTTGATATTGAAAATATTGTGACATTAATCTTATTGGAGCTCATGTTTGAAGTGGAATAGCTAGGTCAAAGGGGGGCTATTTTTAGTGAGCTACAGGGTCCGATAGGGAGTGATGCTTGAGTGAGGTTGAAAAGTTTGCGTTGGTGTCTGAAAGATTTGTCTTAGGAGAACTTGATATGATATAATGAAAGCGATTAACAAGGAGGAAAAGGATGATTTTTTTGACCAACGACCGTTTACGAGTAGAAATTTCAGAACCTGGGGAGCGACCAAACGATACCCATCGTTTTGATCGTGCAGGCTATATTTCAAATGTTGTTTTGGATGGAGATACTCATTTTGGGGCTAATGAGCCCATGAACCTCAGGCATCCATCGTCAGGTGGACGAGGATTATGTTGTGAGTTTAGTGCTGATTTTAGTCAGGGCACTGAGATTGGTGAGTATTTCCCCAAATTGGGTGTTGGCTTGATTAAGCAAGATTCTAATCAGGGCTACCGTTTTGACTACACTTATCCTGAGGTGACGCCTTATCCTGTTAGCTTTACTCATACGGCTACCTCTGCGGAGTTTGTCACAGAAGCTCTGCCATGCCGCGGCATCGCCGCGACTATCCGTAAAACCATCACGATTGAGGACAACAGGCTGATTTTGGAAGGGAAAATCACCAATGTTGGCGAGCGTGTGATTGAGACCGAGGAGTACTGCCATAATTTCCTCAGCATTGATGGCATGGCGATTTCACCTGACTACCGTCTGGAATTGCCCGACATGCCTGATCTTGGGACAGAGCGCCTAGAGGGCTGGGGTGGTTACGACCATAATAATTTTATCGCGGATGGTCGTGCTATTCGCTTTGACAAGTGCGAGACTGATGTGTCACTCAGTGTCTTGTCAACTGAAGGAATCGCTGAGCAGGATACCTTTACGTGGAAGTTGCTGCATCAGGGAGCTAAGGCGAGTGTGACAGGGATTGACAGTGTCAAACCGACCAGTCTTCTGCTCTGGGCGACCGACCACATCGTCAGTCCAGAAATCATTCAGACGATTCGCATTGCTCCAGGTGAAAGTCACCAGTGGAAACGTTGTTGGATTTTTGAAGCCCAAGAGCGCTAATAACTTCAATCGCGCGAGACAATATTATGCTGGATAGCGGTAGAACAGGTTTAGCACCGCTTGTCTTCGATTTTTCGAGACTGACTGAAGCTGACCATGGAGGAGGCACCTTGTAAAGTTGCTTTTTAGGAGGTTGTGATGACAAACTTTATCTTTTACTACTTTCATCTCGTTCCCTTTGCTATATTTGCTATCATACTAGCTATTTTTGGTTTACAGCTGATTCGCTTTTTGTTCCAATGGCAGAGCGATAACCAAGCGGAGCGCTTGACGAGAGAAGCTCGCCTAGTGACCAAGCGTCAGCAGGTTAGGGGGACCAACAATGCTTACACCTACTACTATGTCACCTTTGAATTTTCTGATAAGACCCGTCAGGAATTTCGGGTCAAAAGCACCGATTACGGTCAGCTCGCGGAAGGTGATGAGGGGGAGTTAACCTATCAAGGCACACGGTTTGTAGCGTTCAAGAGAATATAATGGTACTGCTGACCAGAGCAATCTGGTCAGTTTTATGGTATCATAAGTATGAGATAAAGGATAAGGGAGAAGCTTATGCCAAGAAGTCAAGAAGTCATTTTAACCAATATGTGCCTGATAGAGGATGATGCAGGGCGCTTTGTTATGCAACTTCGCTCACCAGAACGCTATGCTTGGTCTGGCGCCGCTCTACCTGGTGGCCACATTGAGGAAAAGGAGAGTCTTCATGCCTCGGTTGTCCGAGAAATCAAAGAAGAAACAGGGTTAACCATAGTTAATCCTAAATTGGTGGGGGTCAAGCATTTTCATACCCGAGATGATGGTACCCGTTATTTAGTCTTTCTTTACCGAACGACAGAGTTTACGGGAGAGATTCAATCTTCTGAAGAAGGGGAAGTGGTCTGGGTGAATCGTGACGATATTGCCTCAGGTAGGGTAGAATTGGCGGACTCTATGGATGATTTGTTGACCTTTTATTTCAATGATGCCCACTCAGAACTCTACTATGAACGAGATGCAGACGGAATCTTGCAGCGGATTTTCTTTTAACTAACAAAAAATTGGTAAGCCTTGTTGCTAAATAGCAGAAGGCTTACCAATTTTTTTGATGCTTTGGTTGGTGTTGGATGCTTATTGTTGTTTCCCTTGAAAATATTAGTCGTATTTGGCATTCTATCTTTAGCGATCACAGCTGGCGGTGTCCTGTTATGGGACACGAGTGCTTTACCAGATTTTATGGGGTTAGTCGGCTTTGTGATAGCACAAAAAAACACCGAATCGGTGCGCAAAATGTATACGGACAAAGCCTTATTTTAACGTGCTGTGCTGTTTCGAATAGCTCCACGGGTTCAGTATAACATGAGTTATAAAACTTGTCAAGTAAATTTTTTAGAAAACCTACAGCTGTAAAACTAAGTAAAATCTTATTCTTATTCTATCAAAAAATAGGCCAATCGGGTAGCTAAATGCTTGCTTATTTTTAAAACAAGAGCATAATTTAACTATAAAGATTTTACTTAAGGAGTGTTTTTGTGAAGAAACCATATTCTATCGCTATCGACCTGGGTACCAATAGCGTCGGATGGTGCTTGATCACGGATGATTACAAGGTACCTGCTAAGCGGCTGCCGGTTATGGGTAACACTGGTAAGACCCATATCAAGAAAAACCTGATGGGTGTCTTGCTATTTGATGAGGGGCAGGTTGCGGCAGAGCGCCGTATGAAGCGGGTGTTTCGTCGTCGGCTAACCCGTCGTCGCAATCGTCTGCGTTACTTGCAGGAAATCTTTGCTGAGCCCATGCAGCAGGTGGATGAGACCTTCTTTCATCGGTTGGACGATACTTTTCTGCGTGTTGAGGATAAGCAGTGGCATAAGTACCCTATTTTTGGAACGCTAGCAGAGGAGCTAGCTTATCATGAGACTTTCCCAACAATTTACCATTTGCGCCAACACTTGGCGGATAGTCCTGAAAAAGCAGACCTGCGGCTGGTTTATTTGGCTTTGGCACATATCATCAAATTCCGCGGGCATTTTCTACATGAAGGGAAATTGACCTCTGAGCATACGGATGTTCAACCTTTATTTGAGCAATTTCTGGAAGTGTTTGATGGGCTACGGGGGACAGGGCTAAGCCGTCAACCCCTAATGGTTAAGGATATCTTAACTGCAAAGCTCAGCAAGTCGAAAAAAGTGGAGCAGGTTCTGGCCTTGACACAAGGACTGGATAAAGAGACGAAAGCAGCTCTCAAACAATTTCTGAACTTGACGGTCGGTTTGCAGGCTAATTTTACTTCGATTTTTAGCTTGCCTGAAGATGTGAAGCTGCAATTATCGAAGGACTCCTATGAGGATGATTTGCAAGGCTTGTTGACGCAGCTGGGAGATAGTCGCTATGAAGAGCTGTTTCAAGTGGTGAAACAGCTGTCGGATGCTATCGTCTTGTCAGGGATTCTAACCACAAATGAGGCGACTCACGCCAAATTATCGGCGGTTATGGTCAAGCGTTATCAGGACCACAAGGACGATTTACAAAAGCTGAAAGACTGTTTGAAGGAAACGTCGCGTGACCTTTACAGAGAAGTCTTTAGCGCCAAGAGCAAGACAGGCTATACTGCCTATATTGAACAGGGGTTATCTCAGGATGCGTTTTACAAATACCTGAAGGGCATTTTGAAAGCTGTTGAGGGGCGTGAGTACTTCCTAGAAAAAATTGAGCAAGATAATTTCCTTCGTAAGCAACGGACCTTTGATAATGGCTCTATCCCACATCAGCTTCACTTGGAGGAATTGCGGGCTATTCTAAACCGTCAAGGGAAACACTATCCGTTTCTTGAAGAAAACAAGGCAAAAATTGAGCAGATTTTGACCTTCCGGATTCCTTATTATGTGGGACCGTTGGCGAATGGTCAGAGCCAGTTTGCTTGGTTATCACGGAAATCGGATGACAAGATCCGTCCTTGGAATTTTGATGAGATTGTTGATAAGGAAGCGTCAGCGACCGCCTTTATCGACAAGCTCACCAATCGAGATACTTATTTACCAGATGAAAAGGTCCTCCCCAAGCACAGTCTACTTTACCAAGAATTTACCGTTTACAACGAGCTGACCAAGATTCGTTACGAGGCAGAAGGTCAAGAAAAACCACGTTTCTTTGGTGCCAACATGAAGCAGGAGATTGTCGACCATGTCTTCAAGGAGCACCGTAAGGTGACCCAGAAGGTCTTAATGGCTCATTTGGATAATGAATTTCCACAGTTTCGGATAACGGGTCTTATTGGCTTAGATAATGAAAAAGGCGCTTTCAATGCCTCCTTAAGCACCTACCATGATTTGAAAAAGATATTGGGACGTGACTTTTTGGATCAGCCGGATAACCAAGAGGTATTGGAAGAGCTTGTTCATACCTTAACGGTTTTTGAAGACAAGGAGATGATTAAACAGCGGTTGTCTCAGCATTTTTCGGGGACTATTCTGAAGCAGCTGGCGCGTCGCCATTATACTGGCTGGGGACGCCTATCGCGCAAACTCATTCATGGGTTGAGGGACGCTCACAGTCGTAAGACCATTTTGGATTATTTGATTGATGATGGCTATAGTAATCGTAACTTTATGCAGTTAATCAATGATGATGGGTTGAGTTTCAAAAAATACATTGCGGACGCCCAAGAACAGCATGATAGCGAAGATATCAAGCAGGTCATTGCTGATTTGCCAGGTAGCCCAGCCATTAAAAAAGGGATTTGGCAGAGTATCAAGATCGTTGATGAGTTGGTGAAGGTCATGGGATATGCACCTGAACATATCATCATTGAAATGGCACGAGAAAACCAGACGACAGCCAGGGGACGAAAAAATGCTCAGGAACGGTTGAAACGTTTAGAAGAGGCTTTAGGAGGTTTGGGAAGTGCCATCCTTAAGGAAAAGAAGCCTGATTATATAGAGGGTGACGTTCAAAACCATCATTTGCAAAATGATGCTCTCTACCTTTACTATCTCCAAAATGGAACGGATATGTATACAGGTGACGCACTAGATGTTAATAAATTACCGGATTACGATATCGACCATATTATTCCACGGAGCTTTATAAAGGACGATTCTCTGGATAACCGCGTTTTGACGATTTCTAAGGAAAACCGAAAAAAATTAGATAATGTACCGTCAATGGAAGTTGTTGCTAAGATGCGACCGTTTTGGGAGCAGCTGTACCGTTCTCGTCTTATCAGCAAGCGCAAATATGACAATTTGACAAAAGCTAGTCGTGGTGGGTTGACAGAGGAAGACAAGGCCCGTTTTATCAAGCGTCAGCTAGTGGAAACACGGCAAATCACCAAGCATGTTGCTCGCTTGCTGGATGAGCGTTTCAATCCAACAGTCCTTGATGGCAAACGTCAGCGAACCGTTCAGGTGTTGACCTTAAAAGCCAGTCTTACCTCACAATTTAGAGAGCTATTTGGTCTTCACAAGGTGCGGGAGATCAACGACTATCACCATGCCCATGATGCCTATCTCAATGCAGTGATTGGTAAGGCCCTTTTGACCCGATATCCTCAACTGGCTCCAGAGTTTGTCTATGGGGAGTATCACGTAAGAAAACGGTCAATAACTGATGCTAAAGCTACCGAAAAAACCTTTTTCTACTCCAACCTCATGAACATGTTCCAAGAAACCATTCGTTTGTCAAATGATGTTATCATCGAGCGACCGATGGTGGAAATCAATGAAGAAACTGGCGAAATTGCTTGGAATAAGAAGAAACACATGGCCACTGTTAAAAAGGTTTTATCCTATCCGCAGGTCAATATTGTTAAGAAGACAGAAATCCAGAGCGGTCGTTTCACGAAAGAAACGGTGCTACCAAAAGGGGATTCAGACAAGCTGATTGCTCGAAAAACCAAGGAGGTGTACCTGGATCCTAAAAAATATGGGGGTGTGGATAGTCCAACGGTGGCCTATGCCGTTCTTGTGGTGGCTTCTGTTGAAAAAGGCAAGGCGAAAAAGCTGAAGCAGGTCAAGGACTTGGTTGGTGTGACCATCATGGAGCGCCAGCAGTTTGAAAAAGATCCGATAGCCTTTTTAGAAGCAAAAGGTTATCGCCAGATTCAAAATCATCACATGATTAAATTGCCAAAATATAGTCTGTTTGAGTTTGAAAATGGTCGTCGACGCTTACTCGCTAGTTCTGGTGAATTGCAAAAAGGCAATCAGCTAGTTTTACCACATCATCTAGTAACTCTCTTGTACCATGCTCAGAGAGTAGACGGAAAAAATGCTGGCGATCATCTTACTTATTTGAAGGAGCATCGGGCTTTATTTGATGAATTGTTTGAAATGATTGTGGCGAATGCCCAACGGTTTGTGTCAAAACCAAAGGCTGTGGAGAGTTTAATAGAGCAATTTACCCAGAAAAAAGAGACGAGTGATCTCAAGGAGCTGGCCAAATCGTTTCTTGAGCTCCTGAAATTCACCGCATACGGAGCACCTGCTGAGTTGAAATTCCTAGGCAAGACCATTCCTCGTCAGCGTTACATGACGGTGACAGAGTGTCTCTCTGCTATCCTAGTGCACCAATCAGTGACGGGTCTTTATGAGACACGGATTGATTTATCTAAGCTGGGAGATGACTGATGGGCTGGCGGACAGTAGTGGTCAATACCCACTCAAAATTATCGTATAAAAACAACCATCTGATTTTCAAGGATGCCACTCGGACAGAGTTGATTCATCTGTCCGAGGTGGATATTCTCTTACTGGAAACGACGGATATTGTCTTGTCTACCATGTTGGTGAAGCGGTTGGTTGATGAGAATATTTTGCTGATTTTTTGTGATGATAAGCGCCTCCCTATTGCTCAGCTTATGCCTTTTGCGGCTCGGCATGATTCGAGTTTGCAGCTGTCTCGTCAGATTGGTTGGGCAGAGGATCTCAAAGCAAGGGTGTGGACAGAAATCATTGCCCAGAAAATTCTCAATCAGGCCTCTTTTCTCGGCGACTGTCAGTTTTTTGAGAAGGCGCAAGCGGTCATGGAGCTTTATCATGGTTTGGAAATGTTTGATCCTAGCAACCGTGAAGGACATGCTGCTAGAACCTACTTTAACACCCTCTTTGGGAATGATTTTTCGCGGGAGCAGGATAACCCTGTCAACGCAGGTTTGGACTATGGCTATAGCTTGCTCTTGAGCATGTTTGCGAGAGAGGTGGTGGTCTGTGGTTGCATGACACAACTGGGGCTTAAACATGCCAATCAGTTTAATCACTTTAATTTTGCCAGTGATATTATGGAACCTTTTCGTCCGATTATTGACCGAATCGTCTATGTGAATCGAGAGAAGTCCTTTATTGGCATTAAACGCGAACTCTTCAGTATTTTCTCAGAAACCTACTCTTATAGAGGGAAAGAGATGTACTTGACCAATATTGTGAGCGACTATACGAAGAGAGTTGTTAAGGCACTTAACAGTCAAGGAAAGGAGCTTCCCGAATTTAGGATATGAGTTATCGCTATATGAGAATGTTATTGATGTTTGATATGCCTGTTGAGACGGCAGATGAGCGCAAGGCTTATCGGAAATTTCGAAAATTTTTGCTGAGTGAGGGCTTCATCATGCACCAATTTTCGGTTTACAGTAAGCTTTTACTCAACAATACCGCTAGCAATGCCATGTTGGCACGATTAAAGGAAAATAATCCCCAAAAGGGGCATATTACTTTATTGACGGTGACCGAAAAGCAGTTTGCGCGAATGGTCTATCTGCATGGAGAAAGGGATCAGTCGGTTGCCAATTCTGATGCCCGAGTTGTCTTTTTAGGAGAAGGATTTGATGAAGCTGAATCTACCTATTTTTGATGAGCCGATAGCCTTATCTGGTTTAACTATCTTGACTGTTGAGTCGACGGCTGTCTTTGCCCGTCTTGTCCAGCTGTTTTATCAGTACAACGAGACCTCAGAGCTTCGCCTGTTTGATCAAAAAAGTCGGTCATTGAAGGAAGCAGAGGTGATGCTAGTGACAGATATTTTAGGATTTGATGTTAATGCGCCTAGTGTTTTAAAGCTTATTCATGCAGACCTTGAACAACAGCTTAACAATAAACCAGAGGTCAAGTCAATGATTGATAAGCTATCGTCTACCATCACTGAACTGATTGCTTATGAATGTCTCGAAAACGAACTGGACCTCGAGTACGATGAGGTGACCATCTTGGAGCTTATTAAAGCGTTAGGTGTCCGCGTTGAAACAGCGAATGATACCATTTTTGAAAAATGCTTTGAGATTCTTCAAATTGTCAAGTATTTAGCTAAAAAGAGACTGCTGGTCTTGGTCAATAGTGGTGCCTATTTCAGTTGTAAGGAATTGGCTCGGCTGAAAGAATACATTGACCTAAATCAGATGACGGTACTTTTTTTAGAGCCAAGGCGATTATATGACCTACCTCAGTATGTCCTAGATGATGATTACTTCCTAATCACAGAAAATATGCTATAATAGTGGTTATAAAGGAGCCAGACGAAACTGAAGTCTAGCTGAGACGAACAGTGCGATTACGAAATCTTATAGGCAAAAAAGCCTCCGAGGTTTTAGAGCTGTGCTGTTTCGAATGGCTCCAAAACATTTATGGTAAAGTAAACGAAACTGATTGGGTTTTAGAGCTGTGCTGTTTCGAATGGCTCCAAAACGAGTGTGGCTTCCTGTCGATTTTCTCTAGTGTTTTAGAGCTGTGCTGTTTCGAATGGCTCCAAAACGATGATCTCGATACCCTTAGCAACAATGTTGTTTTAGAGCTGTGCTGTTTCGAATGGCTCCAAAACTGCTTTTTCAACAGGTTTGAACTTGTCCTTGTTTTAGAGCTGTGCTGTTTCGAATGGCTCCAAAACATAGTTGGCCACGACCTTGCCTTTGAGACTGTTTTAGAGCTGTGCTGTTTCGAATGGCTCCAAAACGTTGACAAGACAATCAAATCAACAATGCCTGTTTTAGAGCTGTGCTGTTTCGAATGGCTCCAAAACTTTATGCTTTGCAAAAAGAAAATGCGGCGTGTTTTAGAGCTGTGCTGTTTCGAATGGCTCCAAAACATCGATTTAGTATCGATTGGCGCAAAGAGTGTTTTAGAGCTGTGCTGTTTCGAATGGCTCCAAAACTATAAGCAGTTTAGGTTTGCGGAAGGCTTTGTTTTAGAGCTGTGCTGTTTCGAATGGCTCCAAAACTAGCAGATAGTTCCTACCTCCAGCTTCTGTGTTTTAGAGCTGTGCTGTTTCGAATGGCTCCAAAACAGGGGAATATACCAAGATTGCAGAAGCCTTGTTTTAGAGCTGTGCTGTTTTGAGATTTCTATCAAACGTTTCTGTTGATCTATCCGCTCCCCTTTAATGCTAGACAGTTGGAACAGGCTGGGCGGTTAGCTATCAATCCCGACTACGGCTACGAATTTAGCCATACCCTTGACGCGCAGATTGGCGGTCAGCTGCGTGCTGGATTTGCCGTAATTGATTTTTATGAATCAAAAAATAGCCAGCATCGCCTATCAATTTATGGCAGTGATTATTTGGCCAATTTAAGCATCAAGTTGTAAAGGAGCATTATGCCAGAATTACCAGAGGTGGAGACGGTCAGAAGAGGGCTGGAGCGCTTGGTAGTCGGTCGTCGGATTGAGCGTGTGAGGATCCGCTATCCGAGGCTGGTTGTGACAGACCGTGATGAATTTGTCGCCAGTTTGACTGGTGCGACTATTGAGCAGATGGGGCGTCGGGGCAAGTACCTGCTATTTGGTCTCGGTCAGATGACCATGGTGTCTCATCTGAGAATGGAGGGCAAGTGGTTGCTCTTTCCATCTGACCAAATCCCTGATAACAAGCATTTTCATGCTTTTTTTGACTTAGATGGGAACGAGACCCTCGTCTATCAAGATGTCCGGAAATTTGGCACGCTGGAATTGGTCAAAACAGCTGATCTGCTCGGCTATTTTACCAAGAAAAAGTTAGGACCAGAGCCTGAAAAAGGCGTCTTTGCCTATGCGAGCTTTGAGCGGGCGGTAGCTGCTAGTAAAAAGCCAATCAAACCGCTCTTACTGGACCAGTCCTTGGTAGCGGGCTTGGGCAATATCTATGTGGACGAAGTGCTTTGGGCGGCGAAGGTGCATCCTGAGCGTGTGGCTAGCAGCCTGAAAAAAGCTGAAATCAAGCGTCTACACCATGAGACCATTCGGATCTTGCAGCTGGGGATTGAAAAGGGCGGCTCGACCATCCGAACCTATCGCAATGCTTTGGGGATGGACGGGACCATGCAGGAGTACTTGCAGGTCTATGGGAAGACGGGGCAGCCCTGTGCCAGATGTGGACGGGACATCGTCAAAATCAAGGTGGCAGGTCGGGGCAGTCATTTTTGTCCGAGGTGTCAGAAAAGATTGTGATTTTGTGAAAGTATCTGATTTATGGTATAATAGACTTAATCAATAACAGGAGGTATCTATTGTGGCTAATGTAGGAGTTTTTAGCATTATTGCTATGATCATCAGTGTTTTATCTACGGCGTTAACAGTGTTTATCGCTGCCCATATCGTCCGCTATGTTTTCCGGGATGTGATTGAGAAATTTTTGGAGAACTAAACGAATAGAAGTTCAAGATACTTTGGTACAGGTTAGGGAGTTTATTTCCCTAGCCTTTTATGGTACAATGAAAGAAAACAAGGAGCGATTATGGCAAGGGTTATTGGACTAACAGGCGGGATTGCCTCTGGGAAATCGACGGTGAGTGCTTACTTGAGACGCCAAGGTGTAGCAGTGGTTGATGCCGATCAATTGGTGCATAACTTGCAGGCCAAGGGAGGCAAGCTCTATCAGGCCTTGGTTGACCATTTTGGGTCAGGGATTTTGCGTCTAGATGGGGAGCTTGACCGTCCGAAGTTGGCAGAGTTAATTTTTTCCAGTCCAGAACAGTTGGCGACGTCCTCTGAACTGCAGGACGAGATGATCCGTCAGGCCTTGGCAGAAGAGAAGGTCCGCTTGGCTGCGCTACATGATGTGGTGGTGCTGGATATTCCGTTGCTTTTTGAAAAGGGATATGCTAGCTGGTGCGATGAGGTCTGGCTGGTGGCGGTCGATGAACAGACACAATTACAACGCCTCATGGCCCGCAATGGCTATACGCTAGCTCAAGCTCAAACACGTCTACAGAGCCAGATGTCGCTGGCTGAGAAGCAAACGCGCGCTGACCGAGTGATTGACAACACAGGGGACTTGTCAGTGACCTACGCGCAGATTGACCAGTTCTTGCAGGCATTGGCGAAGGGGAGGCGTTAAACTCTTCTCATTCATCGGCCTTCATCGTCCCAATGATGCTCGAGAGAGGGTGAGCTCATACGGTTGCCTAACCAACCTGACAGATGACTACTCGACAAGAGCCTAACTGCTCTGCAATTGTCCAAAAAAGGAGACTAAAATGACACAACTAACCATCGCTAAGGGAACTAATCCCGTTGCCCTCCAGCTCAATATGCTTAATCGTCACGGTTTAATCGCTGGTGCGACTGGAACGGGGAAAACGGTGACCCTCAAGGTTCTTGCTGAACAGCTGAGTCAGGCTGGCGTGCCTGTTTTTCTGGCAGACATCAAGGGTGATTTAGCCAATTTGGCGCGTGAGGGTGAGGTAACGGAGAAGCTGGCTGAACGCTTGACCAAGCTAGGCTTGACTGACACTTATGAGCCAAAGGCCTTTCCAGTTCGTCTCTGGGACGTCTTTGGCGAAGCTGGTGTGCCTATCCGTACGACTGTTTCAGAGATGGGGCCATCACTTTTGGCGCGCCTCCTGAACCTTAATGACACCCAGACGGGCATTCTCAACATCGCTTTTAAGGTGGCTGATGATAACGGTTGGCTTTTGACAGATCTCAAGGATTTGAAAGCTCTTTTACGCGAAATAGCAGAGCAGGCTAGCCAGTATTCCCAAGACTACGGGCATATTGCTAAGGCCTCTGTTGCTGCCATTCAGCGCAGTCTTTTGGTCCTGGAACAAGAAGGTGGTGATATCTTTTTTGGGGAACCTGCCCTAGAGTTGGCGGACTTTATGCAGAATGATCAGGATGGCCGAGGCACTATCAACGTCCTAACTGCTACCAAGCTTTTTAACTCACCGACCCTTTACTCGACGTTCCTTCTTTGGATGATGGCAGAGCTGTTTGAAAACATGCCTGAGGTGGGGGATTTGGATAAGCCTAAGCTAGTTTTCTTCTTTGACGAAGCTCACCTACTCTTCAAAGATGCGCCAAAAGTCTTTGTGGATAAGGTGGAGCAGATTGTCCGATTGATTCGCTCAAAAGGGGTGGGAATCTTCTTTATTACGCAGAATCCGGCGGATCTCCCTGAGCCTATCTTAGCCCAACTGGGTAACCGTGTTCAGCATGCACTTCGTGCTTATACACCTAAGGAGCTAAAAGCCGTCAAGTCAGCCGCGGAAAGCTTCCGTCAGAACCCAGATTTAGAGATAGAAACTGTCATCACAGAATTGGAAGTGGGGGAAGCCTTGGTGTCCTTCCTCAACGAAAGAGCTCAGCCGAGTATGGTGGAGAGGGCTTTTATCTATCCACCACAATCCAGCTTTACCCCTCTCACAGGCTTAGACATACAGGGGTTGGTTAATGCTTCGCCTTTCTACGACAAGTACGCTGAAAGCTTGGATGCCGAGTCAGCCTATGAGGTCTTGGAAGCCAAATTGACTCAAGAAAAAGCTGAAAAGGAAGCTCGGGCTATGGCTGACGCTCAAGAAAAAGCTGAAAAAGCCTTAGCCAAGGAACAAGAACGGGCACGCAAGGAGGCTGAAAAAGTCGCTCGTGCCAATGCCCGTCGACCAAAATCAGCTGTTGAAAAAGCTGCCGATAGTTTTATCAATTCTGCAGTCCGAGCTGTCGGCCGCGAGTTGGTGCGTGGGATTTTTGGTAGCTTGAGAAAACGCTAGTGAGAAAACGTTGGCAGGTCATCTTTGTGATGGCTTGTCCTTTTATTTTGTGATATAATGGGCAGGTGAAAACGATTGGTTAAGACTCTCAGCAGCTTGGTAGAGAGTCTTCCACCATTTATAAAAATGCAAACGATTCTAGCAGGAAAGGAGTGACCATGCGCATTAAGGTCAATTTAAAATGTAGTAGTTGTGGTCAACTCAACTACCTGACCAGTAAAAACAATAAGACACATCCAGATAAGATAGAGGTCTTGAAATACTGTCCCAAGGAAAGAAAAGTAGCTTTACATATTGAAAGTAAATAATCTTTATGGTAAAATAGAGAGAATTGATTATAGAAAGTGACGATTATGTATAACTTATTATTAACAACATTATTAGTTTTATCGGTATTTCTCGTGATTGTAATCTTTATGCAGCCGACTAAAAACCAGTCATCAAACGTTTTTGATGCTAGTTCTGGAGCGCTTTTTGAGCGCAGTAAGGCGCGTGGATTTGAAGCCGTGATGCAACGATTAACAGCTATCCTTATCTTCTTGTGGTTAGCGATTGCACTCATCTTGGCTATCTTGTCCAGTCGATAATCACAAGGACCGCAAGGTCCTTTCTTTTTTACCGAATCGTCTAGGAAAGGAATTATGAAAAAACAGATTATCGCTTACCTAAAGGAAGCGGGACCCGTCACGATGACAGACTTATCCCAGGCTCTAGGTATAGATACTGCTAGTGATTTTAAACATTTAGTGAAATCAGTATCTAACTTAGAACATAAGAAAGAGATTGAATTTTATGAGGATGGGCGAGTTGCTCTTAAAGTCAGACATCAATCTTTAACGCTGAAGGGGCGTTTTTCTGCCCATAAAAATGGGTTTGGTTTTGTAAGCTTGTCAGATGGTAGTGAAGAGCTCTTTATTGGTCGCAATGATGTTGGCCATGCCATTGATGGTGACTTAGTAGAACTTATCATCACCAAGCCTGCTAATCGCTTGAAAGGGACTGTTGCTGAAGGTCGAATTATTGATGTCATTGAACGGCAACTGACGACTGCGGTTGGCGCGGTTGTTCTGGATGATGAAAAGTCGGATTTTATCGGCTATATCCGAAGCAAGAATCAGAAAATTTCCCAATTGATTTATCTAAGGCCGACAGCCTTGATAATGGATGGAACCGAAGTTGTCAAGGTTGATATTGTGGATTACCCAAGCGCCAAACGTGATTTCTTTGTGGCTGAGATAAGAGATATTATCGGTCGTATCGATGATCCAGGGATTGATGTGCTGGAAGTGTTAGAGAGTATGGAGATCGTCTCTAGTTTTCCAGATGCTGTTTTGCAAGAAGCGCAAGCTATTGCGGAAGCACCAACGGAAGAAGATCTAATAGG
Source organism: Streptococcus ovuberis (assembly GCF_012396585.1). Taxonomy (GTDB): domain Bacteria; phylum Bacillota; class Bacilli; order Lactobacillales; family Streptococcaceae; genus Streptococcus; species Streptococcus ovuberis. Next base: position 3,346 of record NZ_JAAXPR010000001.1, on the reverse strand, counting down.
ACGCTTGGACCTCCGCGGTGAAGTGACCTTTACCATCGACGGGGCTGACGCTAAGGATTTGGATGATGCTGTTCATATCAAGCAGTTGCCCAATGGCAACTTTGAGTTGGGAGTCCACATTGCTGACGTGTCCTACTATGTGACCGAAGGCTCAGCACTGGATCAGGAAGCCTTGCGTCGGGGAACGTCTGTCTATGTGACAGACCGTGTAGTTCCCATGCTTCCTGAACGTTTGTCTAACGGTATCTGCTCCCTCAATCCCCAAGTGGATCGTTTGACCCAGTCAGCCATCATGGAAATTAATGCTAAAGGGCAGGTAGTCAACTACCAATTGGCTCAAAGTGTGATTAAGACAACCTATCGGATGACCTATGGAGATGTCAATGACATGCTCGCTGGAGATTCGGAAAAGTTGGAACGTTATGCGAAAATTGCACCATCCGTCAAGGACATGGCAGAACTACATACCATTTTAGAGACCATGCGTTACCGAAGGGGAGCCTTGAATTTTGACACCAAGGAAGCCAAAATTCTTGTTAATGCCCTTGGAAAACCAGTTGATATTGCACTTCGCCAAAGGGGAATTGCCGAACGCATGATTGAATCTTTCATGCTAGTTGCCAATGAAACGGTTGCAGAGCATTTTGCAAGATTAAACCTCCCTTTTATCTATCGAATTCACGAAGAGCCAAAGGCTGAAAAATTACAGACATTTATCGACTATGCCTCGATTTTTGGCATTCCAATAAGAGGCACAGCAGCGAAAATCAGTCAGGAAGCCTTGCAGGATGTCATGGCTAAGGTGGCTGGTCAGCCAAACAGTGAGGTTCTGTCTATGATGTTGTTGCGGTCCATGCAACAGGCCCGTTATTCTGAGGAAAACCACGGGCATTACGGGCTTGCGGCTGAATTTTATACCCACTTTACCAGTCCGATTCGGCGCTATCCCGACCTCATGGTTCACCGCATGCTGAGGGATTACATGCGAGGAACTAAGCAAGAAGTAGCAGAGCATTTTGCTGGAATTTTACCTGAAATTGCTAGTGAATCCAGTCGCTTGGAACGGCGAGCAGTTGATGCTGAACGCGAAGTTGAAGCGATGAAAAAAGCAGAATTCATGACAGACTATGTCGGAGAGGTCTTTGATGGAGTGGTGTCTAGCATTGCCAAGTTCGGTCTCTTTGTTGAACTCCCAAACACTGTCGAAGGTTTGATTCATGTGACCAATCTGCCAGAGTATTTCCAATATCATGAGCGGACTCTGACGTTACAAGGAGAACGCACAGGTCTGGTCTTTAAAGTAGGCCAACCTATCCGAGTGAGGGTGACCAAGGCAGATAAGGCCACAGGAGAAATTGATTTTGAATGGGTGGCTTCTGAACTTGATTGGTTTGACAAGCCTCAAAAGGCCCTTAGAGATAAGCCGAAACCGACACGGAAACGAGCCTCCAAAGAAAGGCAAGTATCTAGCAAAAAGAAATCTCATTCTACTAAAGGGAAAAAACCATTTTACAAGGAAGTCGCTAAAAAAGGAGGACAACATGGCAAAGGGCGAAGGAAAGCTCGTCGCGCAAAATAAGAAAGCACGTCATGACTATACGATTGTTGATACCATTGAAGCGGGAATCGTTCTAACTGGAACGGAAATCAAGAGTGTACGTGCCGCACGGATTCAGCTCAAGGACGGTTTTGCTCAAATCAAGCGAGGAGAAGCTTGGTTGGTTAATGTTCACATTAGCCCTTTTGAACAGGGGAATATCTGGAACCAAGATCCCATACGGACACGTAAACTTCTCTTACGTCGCAAGCAAATTGATCAATTGGAACAAGCATTAAAGGGATCAGGTATGACCTTGGTTCCCTTGAAGGTCTACCTTAAAGATGGTTTTGCCAAGGTTCTTTTAGGGCTAGCTAAGGGCAAGCACGACTATGATAAGCGCGAGTCAATTAAGCAACGGGAACAAGACCGTGATCTTAAACGCACCATGAAACAGTTTAATGCTCGCTAGGGTTTCATCACTCGTTAGCTAAGTATAGACGCAATAGGCTTATAAAGACTTTGAAGCCTTGTCACGAAGGGGAAGTTGTACACACATCTTCTTTCTCTGTGTAAGGCTTTTATCAGTCGTTCAGATTTGTCTTATTTTTAGCATATGGCGGGATTTTTGCGAGATTTTCTATGGTGACAAGTAGCTACTGAGAGACTGGGGAATAAGCTACTCATTGAGTTAGGCCTTGTTCAGAAAATGTTCCAAACTTTTGGAAGGCAAAGCAATAGCGTTTTTGAAAGTGAGTTTTGCAGCGCATGTCATTTCTTGGATGGTGGGCAATTAAGGGCTGGTAGTTGAGCCTGAGATAGAATTCTGAATAGTCTACGATAGCGTATTGGATACCGAGGCCGAAGCTCTGTACTATGCGTCTAGGTAACATTGACCCAGGCAGCAATTACTGAAGCTGTTGCGGTCCTTTAGATCCAAAGCTTTGATAATAACCTAGAAGCAGGCATGCCTGTCAATCTCTCGTGAGAGGGAGACTTTCCCCTATCCAATCAAGCTGGGTAGATAGTTATTGGCTCAACAGACTGAGGCTAGGCTTAAGAGAGGGGGATTTGGCAATTGGTTTGTCCAGACAGTTATGAAAGAGCTAGCACAGATGGCGTCTACCCTATTAGTTAACTATTCCATCAGGTATAGGATTGCTAAATTGTTTTACCTCAAAAAATAGCTTATTGACAAGTCCGTAGTGGTCTCTATAACGGATGGTTGGGCAAGAGAAAGTTCTAAAATGAAGTTAGCCAGTTGAGAGTATGCAAAAACATCTCAGAGAGATATAATGTAGTTCACCACAAACACATTAAAAGGAACTCTGAGATGCAAAACCATTATACTACAAAAGGCAAACATTTGACACTAACAGAACGTCGTTTGATTGAACGATGGAAATCTGAAGGAATCAGTCATCGTCAGATTGCCGCTTTACTTGGAAAAGCCCCGCAAACGATTCACAACGAAATCAAACGAGGACTCGTTAGGCAACAAGTGCGTAAAGGAAAGTTTGAGAGGGTCTATCGGGCTGATGCAGCGCAAGCTACTTACGAGGAAAACAGAACTAAATCTGTTCGGCCAGTCACCTTGACTAAGGAATTGAAAGAGCGTATTGTCCACTACTGGAGACAGAAATATTCGCCTGAGATGATGGTCAAGGCTAAAGGTATTTCTACGCCAATTTCCACCATCTACTACTGGATTCACCACGGACACTTGGGGATTGCACCATCTGAGATGCTTTATCCACGCAAAAGCAAAGTAGAGAAAAAGCAAGCTAGTCCAAACTTTAAACCTGCTGG